>CAVTJY010000001.1:0-16609 GCA_963735125.1 uncultured Alphaproteobacteria bacterium
CGTCGGAAGGATGGACGTGCGTGACTGTTCGGACATCGCAGGCGCACAATCGATACGCGGATGTAATCAGCCTGTTGACAAGCACAGGCGTGGCTTGCTTCGCTGCGGCTGCGTGACGGTCTCGCCGTAACCCCAGTCGGGTCGCGGCGGGTGAAAAGGGAACGCGGGTGGAGAGGGTTTCTCTCCAAGCCGCGGCTGCCCCCGCAACTGTAAGCGGCGAGCGTCGCCCCAAGTGCCACTGCCCCGGAACATCGGGGCGGGAAGGCGGGAGCGACGCGTTCGAGCCGCAAGCCAGGAGACCTGCCGGCACGAGTTGCCCATCATCCGCGCGGGGCGTGCGGCTGAACGGACAACCGTAGTGGCGACGGCTCGTGTGTTCCGAGCGAGGAGTCGCGCAGGTCATGTCCGCAGGGGGTATTTTCAGCCAAGCATCCGGTTAGCCGAGGTCACGTGCACCCGCACGGGTGCGCGCCGTTGCTCGCCGGCCAATCATCAGTCCCCGCGTATTTGTCCCGTGAGGCCTCGCTCCAGTAACCCTGGGGTGGCGTCATGCGTTTGTTGTCGCGTAAGTCGAGTTGTTGCGTTCTGTCTATCGCGTTGGCTGCCGGTTTGCCGCTTGGCAGCGAAGCATTGGCCCAACCGGGATGAGCTTGCCCGAGGTGACCGTGCAGGGTGCGACCTTGGAGGCGAAGCGGGCCACGCCGCCGAAGGCCGGGCCGGCGCAGTCGACCGCAACCGAGCCCAGCCAGCAGCCATCGTCCGACGATCTCGGCGGCGTTCCGCTGGACAAGATCGGATCGGCCGTCACGGTCGTCACCGGCGAGCAGTTGCGCGCCCAGCAGATCCGGCACGCCGGCGATGCTCTGCGCAGCCTGCCCGGTGTTGCGGTCAACCGCAGCGGCGGCTACGGAAGCAAGACGCAGGTGCGCATTCGTGGTGCCGAGGGCAACCACACGCTCGTTCTGATCGACGGCATCGAGGCCAACGGCACGAGCGACGGGGAGTTCGATTTCTCGGATCTGTCGGCCGAGGACATCGAGCGCATCGAGGTCATTCGCGGCCCGCAAAGCGGGCTGTACGGCTCCAAGGCCATCGGCGGCGTGATCAACATCCTCACCAAGGGTGGCAAGGGACCGTTCACCGCCTCGGCGCGCATCGAGGGCGGGGCGTATGGCACGAGCGACGTTGCGGCCCGTGTATCCGGCGGCAACGACAAGGCGTGGTTCGCGGCCAGCGCACAGGAGCGTCGCTCGCAGTATTTCAACATCGCCAGAAGCGGTTCGGAGGAGGACCCGGCGCGCCAGACCACCCTGGCGCTCAAGGGTGGCGTTACGGTCATGCCGGGCATGGTGCTGGACTTCAGCGTGCGCAACGTCAGCAAGTTTGTGCATGCCGACAAGGATGGCGTGCTTCCCGGCGGTGGCCCTCTCGAGGTCGCAGTGGATGCACCCAATACCGCCGACACCAACCTGTTTCTCGGCGGGGTGAAACTGACCTGGGACACGTTGGGCGGAGCATACACGCATGTCCTCCGAACCAGCCGCAGTACGTTCGATCAGAAGACGCAATCAACGTTTGGGTTCAGCGACAATTTTAGCGAACTCAACAAGTTCGGATATTTGGGTACCTATCGGTTTGCCACGCCGGGTTTCATGTCGGCCAAGCATTCATTGAGCGGGCTGGTGGAGAGGGAGCTGGAAAGCTTCACGCCCGGCCCCGCTACGCCTGGTGATTTCGGCCCTGACGGGTTGGAGCGCAATCGCAGCCGAGTGGGTACGGTGGGTGAGTATCGCGGGGAGTTCTTCGACAGCCTGTCGATCACGGGTGCCTTGCGGCACGACGACAACGACAAGTTTCGCGACTTCACGACGTGGCGCGCCTCGGCGTCGCTTATGCTGAAGAGCGTCGGGCTGCGGCCACACGCCAGCATCGGCACCGGAGTGGCGCTGCCCGGTATGTTCGAGCAGTTCGGATCGGTGCTTGGCGACTTTATCGGCAACCCCAATCTGCAGCCTGAGGAGTCGCGGGGTTGGGACGCCGGCATCGAGTTCACCTTGATACGGAACCGCGCTTTCCTGGACCTCACCTACTTCCGCACCAACCTGACGAACGAGATCGCGTTCAATAACACCGGCAGTTCGCTGATCAACAGGCCGGTGAGAGCAAGCGTGAGGGCTTGGAGGTGGCGCTGCGCACCCAGCTCGTGCCGTGGCTGTACGCGGGCGCCAGCTATACCTACCTTGACGCCAGCGAGCCTAATGGTGCTCAAGAGGTGCGGCGTCCGCGGCACGCCGGTCGTGCGGACCTGACGTATCTGTTCGATAAGGGCCGCGGCACGTTCAATGTCGCCGCGATCTACAACGGTCGAATGCAGGACAGCGCGTTCGAAGGCCCCCCCAACTTCACAAGTTCATCGCGTTGCGCTCGACGACTATTGGCTGATAAACGCGTCCGCCTCCTACAAGCTGCAGAAGGGCGTGGAGGTGTTCGGCCGTGTGGAAAATATCCTCAACGATCACTACGAGGAGACTTACGGGTATAATACTCCGGGCATGGCAGCCTTTGCCGGACTCAAGTTCACCATGGGCGGTCCGGAGGGCTTTGGCGGAGGCTGGGTAAAATAGGAACTCATCATCTGATGCTGCGGCGGTCTCTTGCCATCCTCGGCCTGACGGCCGCCGCCTTCTGCTCGGCAACGGCGCAGGCGGCCGATGCCGCCGCGCCGCATCGTCTCGCTCGATTTGTGCACCGACCAGCTGCTGGTCGAGCTGGTGCCGCGCGAGCGAATCGCGGCGGTCACGTTTATGGCTGCGCAGGCGAACTTGTCGGCCATCCCGGAGCAGGCGCGCGGCATTCCCATTACACACGGCGGCGCCGAGGACGTGCTGCGGCTGGATCCCGACTTGATCCTGGCGGGGCCGTTCGGTGTGCGCGGCACCGTGGACCTGCTGCAGCGGCTCGGGCGGCGCGTGGTGATCGTGCAGCAGCCGCAGGAACTCGCGGGCGTGCGCGAAGCCGTGCGGACGGTGGCGCAGGCGGTGGGCGAGCCGGCCAAGGGTGAGGCGCTGATCGCGGATTTCGACCGGCGGCTGGCGGCAGTCGGCCGGCGCGAGGAAGGGCGGGAGCCGGCAGCGGTGATCTACCAGATCGGCGGCTCGGTGTCGGGCCCCGGCAGTCTCGCTGACGCGGCGCTGGCGGCGGCCGGGTTCCGCAATGCGGCGACCGGCTATCGTCTGACGCGCGGAGGCCAGGTGCCGCTCGAGCTGCTGCTGGCCGATCCGCCCGATCTGCTGGTGCTGTCGAGTGCGCCCGGCCAGTATCGCACCGTACTGGCCGACAATCTGCGGCATCCGGCCATCGCCATCCTGCGCCGTGAGCATGCGTCCATCGAAGTGCCCTGGCGGTACTGGCTGTGCGGGACGCCGCACATCGTCGAGGCGGTGGAGAAGCTGGCGGCGATGCGGGCTGGTGTCCCGATTCCGAAGTTCGCCAAACCTGGCGGCTAGTGTAGCGCATCTGACGTTTGGTCCCCGCTGGCGGCTAGGTTCGTCGCCAAACGTCAGATGCAAAAGCTACACTAGAAACATACAGTTGCTAGTGTTCCTTATGGTTCCGACATTTGCTCTCAACCGGCGCTGCAAGGGGAAGCAAATGTCGGAACCGGAACACTAGTGTGGCGAGCGAACTTCGGAATCAAAGGGACACCAGGAATCATGGAGCTGCTAGCGTGATTCAGATCGAGCAATTCGCTCAGAACCATGCCGCGACCTACGGCGAATTTCTCGATCATCACGCTAGTGTCGAGGCGCGGGCGCGATGAAGGTGTTGCGCGCAACTGCGGAGCCGAATGCGTTTCTGCTGCTCGGTGGGTTGGGCGTCGCGGCGGTGCTGGCGTTCCTGCTGTCGCTGGCGATCGGCCCGGTCGGGCTTGGACGCGGCCTGCCGGGCGAGGCCGGCGCGCTGATCTTCCGCGAGATCCGTTTGCCGAGGGCGGTGCTTGGCGCCCTGGTCGGCGCCTCGCTGGGGCTTGCGGGCGCGGCGCTGCAGGGCTATCTGCGCAATCCGCTGGCCGAGCCGAGTCTGGTCGGCGTGTCCGGCGGCGCGGCGCTGGGCGCTGTGCTGACCATCCACCTCGGGCTGAGTGCGGCGGTGGCGCTGACCTTGCCGCTGGGCGCGCTGCTCGGTGCGGCGGTGGCGATGCTGGCGGTGGTGGCGCTCGCCGGCAATCACGGCGGGCCGGTGACGCTGATCCTGGCCGGCCTCGCCGTATCGAGCATCGCGACTGCGCTCGTTTCGCTGGCGCTCAACGTGTCGCATAACCCGTTCGCGACGGTGGAGATGGTGTTCTGGCTGATGGGCTCGCTGGCCGACCGCAGCCTGCCGCAGGTGTGGCTCGCCGCCCCCTTCATGCTGGTCGGCATCGCCCTGCTGCTGCTGCTCGGCCGCGCGCTCGATGCCCTTACGTTGGGTGAGGATGCCGCCCGCAGCCTCGGCATCGACATCGGCCGCACGCGGACGATGGTGGTGGCGGGCACCGCGCTCAGCGTCGGGGCGGCGACGGCGGTGACCGGCATCATCGGCTTCGTCGGCCTGATTGTGCCGCATGCCCTGCGACCCTTCACCGGGCATCGGCCTGGCCTGCTGCTGCCGGCGAGTATGTTGGGCGGGGCCATCATGCTGCTCACCGCCGACGTGGCGCTGCGCCTGGTGCAGCCATGGGTGGAGCTGCGCATCGGCGTGCTGACGGCGTTGCTCGGCGCACCGTTCTTCGTGTGGCTGGTGCTGAAGACGCGTTCGGAGCTGGCCCCGTGAGAATCGAGGCGCAAGGGCTCGGCGTCGACCTCAAGGGGAGACATGTTCTCAGCGGCGTCGATTTCGCCGCACACCCCGCCGAGGTGACCGCCATCATCGGCCCCAACGGCGCCGGCAAGTCCACCCTGCTGCGCGCGCTCGCGGGCCTGCTGGCGCCGGTCGCGGGAACGGTCCGTGCCGACGGGCGTCCCCTGTCCGAGTGGGGCCGGCAGCCGTTCGCGCGCTCGCTCGCCTACCTGCCGCAGGACCGTATCGTCCACTGGGCGCTGACGGCACGCGCCGTGGTCGCGCTCGGTCGCCTGCCGCACCAGCCGCCGGGCGCGGGCGAGAGCGCGACCGACGCGCGCGCCATCGCGGAGGCGCTCCGTGCCATGGACGTGACCCATCTCGCGCCACGCCCGGTGATCGAGATGTCGGGCGGCGAACGCGCCCGCGTGCTGGTCGCGCGTGCGCTCGCGCAGGAGCCCTGCCGCCCTGCTCGCCGACGAGCCCGCGTCCGGTCTCGACCCGGCGCACCAGCTGGCGCTGTTCGAGCACTTCGCCAGGCTCGCGACCGAGGGGCGCACGGTGATCGTCGCGCTGCACGACCTGTCGCTCGCCGCGCGCTTCTGTCACAGGATCGTACTCATGCACGAGGGCCGCGTGGTGGCCTCCGGCACGCCGCAAGATGTGCTGACGGTTGAGCACCTTGCCGCCGTCTATCGCATCGATGCGAAGCTTGCCACGATCGACGGCGTGCCGGTTGTGCTGCCCCGTGCACTGCTGCAATGATGCGCGCCCTGTGATCCGCAAAGGGGCGCAATTCTCTTGGGGCTCTTCAGTCGGCAGCAACGCCTGAACCTGGCGCTCGAAGGCGGCGGAGCGCATGGCGCGTTCACCTGGGGTGTGCTCGATCGCCTGCTCGAGGACGAGACGCTCGAGTTCGGCTGGATCAGCGCCACCAGCGCCGGTGCCGTCAATGCGGTGGCCGTCGCCGCCGGCCTTGCCGAAGTCAGGTCGCGCCGGTGCACGTACCAAGCTGCGGGCGGTGTGGGAGGCGGTCGCCAAGGCTGGCCTGCCCGACCTGGTGCGTCTCAACCCGCTGCTCGCCGGCATCAGCCGCTCGAACGCGATGGCGCAGATGGCGACGCTCTTTTCGCCCTATGACTTCAATCCACTGGGCTTCGATCCCTTCCGCAAGCTACTCTTAGCGCACATCGACTTCGAATTGCTGCGCACCACGCCGGGGCCCGAGCTGCTGATCGCGGCAACCGACGTCTCAACCGGCCGGCCCCGGCTGTTCCGGCGCCGCGAGATCGCAGTCGAGTCGGTGCTCGCCTCTGCCTGCCTGCCAACCATCCATCACGCCGTGACCATCGACGGGCAGGCTTACTGGGACGGCGGCTTCTCGGCCAACCCCGACCTGCTGACGCTGGCCCGCGAGAGCCCGGTCGCCGACACGCTGATCGTCAAGCTCAACCCGCTGGAGAGCAAGGGCGTGCCGACCAGCGCACGCGATATCACCGCCCGCATCAACCAGCTCACCTTCGCCCAGCCCATGCTCCGCGACATCGAGGTGATCGAGGCCGTGCGCTCGCTGTCCTCGCGCTGGTCGCGATTCAGCAGTGCCGCCGACACTCGCCTGGCGCGGCACCGCTTTCACCTGATCGATGCCGGCCGCTTCACCAGCTCGCTGGCCCCCGACAGCAAGGGCAAGCCCGACATCGAGCTGTTGACCTACCTGCACGGCGCCGGCCGCAGCGAGACCGAGAAATGGATGGAGCGCAGCCGCCGCAGCATCGGCCGCCGCGCCAGTGTGGACCTGCGCAAGCATTTCCTCGCCGGCCGCCCGGCTCCGGCGCCACTCCCGCCCGAAGCCGCCGCGTAGATCACAGACGAAACATCGTCATCCCGGCGCCGCGCGCGAGCGCGCGCACCAGGATGACTGTTGCGAGACGCAGGTGCGGTGATCCTGGGCAAGGCGAACCTGACGGAGTTCGCCAACATGCTCGCGATCGACATGCCCTGCGGGATACTCCTCGCTTGGTGGCCAAGTGAAGAACCCTTATGCGCCGACTCTGATGGACGATCGTGACATCCCGATCGTGTCGCCGGGCGGCTCGAGTTCGGGTTCTGCGGTTGCGGTGGCGGCCGGGCTGTGCGCCGCCTCGATCGGTAGCGAGACCTCGGGCTCGCTGCTGTTCCCCGCCAGCCAAAATGGTCTCGTCACAGTGAAGCCGACCGTTGGGTTGATCAGCCGTGCCGGCATTCTGCCGATCTCACACAGCCAGGACACCGCAGGGCCATGACGCGAACGGTGCGCGATGCAGCGATATTCCTGAACGTGCTGGCGGCCGGGGACCCGCTCGACCCGGCGACGCAGTACCAGCAACGACCGGTCGATTACACTGCCGACCTGTCGCTCGATGCCTTAAAGGGTGCGCGCATTGGCTTGCCGAGCGATCCCGCCGACCCGCTGAACGATTGCTACTACGGCAAGCTGCCACCCAACTGGGCCAAGGTGATCGCCAATGCGATCCAGGTGCTAGAGGCTCTGGGCGCCGTCATCGTGCGCGCCAACATGCCGACGGCCGGCTGGATTGCGGGACCTGGCACAACCATGGCTGTACTCAACCGCAATCCGCTGAGCCGCAACAAGGGCAATCCGGCGATGCAGTGGATCGTTTTCCTCTACGAACTGAAGCATGGTCTCAACCTCTATTTGAGGGATTGGGCGACCAACACCGAGATGAAGACCATCGCCGACATCGTGGCGTTCAACGAGGCGAACGCCGACAAAGCACTGCGATTCGGCCAGGACCTGTTGCTCGCCGCCAGCAATACGCGGGGCGATCTAAGCGAGCTCGAGTACAAGTCGGCGCGCGCCATGGACCTGCTCGCCGCCAAGACGCGGGGCATGGATGCCTACATGGACCAGCACAAGCTCGACGCCGTGCTGTTCCCGGGCAGCGCGGGAGCATCGATTGCCGCCAAGGCAGGTTACCCCAGCGTCATGGTCCCCGCAGGATTCATTTCGGAGATCGACGGCAAGGACACGCCCGACTATCCGCTCGGCATGACTTTCACCGGCCGCGCCTGGAGCGAGCACAAGCTCCTGCGTCTAGCGTACGCCTTCGAGCAGGCCTCCAGCACACGAAGGCCGCCGCCCGGCTTGCCCGCCCGCTAAACTGGATGCCGGGCATCGTCGAGCATGACCGAGACCGCATCTTGGCCCGGTTCTATCGTGTGCCTGGCATAAACTGGTGGGGCGGGATTGGGCCTTGCCCTCGTCTGGCGGTCGCGCAACTGCACGGTGGCAGGGGGGCCGCACGGCCAAGCGTCGACTGCCATCCGCGTTGGAATTTCTGTGCAGAGTCAACCCTCACGGTGAGGGAGGCGCACCGAGCCTTGCTCGACACATTCGGCCGGTTCGAATCGGTCAGGCCAATTCGCAACACGCGTGCTTCCGCAGTTCGCGTCGGCTGCGACAAGATCTGCAAATGCCTATTCACCGTCGATTTGCCGGCACGCGCTGTGAGCTGAGTAAGACTATGGTAATCAGCCGCGAGTGATGTATTGCCGACACGTTGGATAATTCGGGGCGAACCATAGTGAACGACGGGGTTTCGGGCGTGCGTACGGATTTGGGTACCGCACGCAGGGAAGCGACCATCCTGTTGGCGATGTTGGCTGCGACAGCGATCCTGTCGCAGTTCTTCCGCTCCTCCAATTCGGTGATCGGGCCCGAACTCATTCGCGACCTGTCGCTGTCGTCGGAAGCGCTGGGCTTTGCCAACGGCTGCTTCTTCGCCGCCCTGCTGCTGGTCCAGATCCCGGTCGGCATCGCCTTCGACCGCATCGGCCCTCGCGTCACCGTCGGCGTCCTGTCCGTATTGATGACGGCGGGAGCGTTGCTGCACGCCGCCGCCCAATCGGGTGCCGAGTTGGCGCTGGCCCGCTTCGTCGTCGGCCTCGGCTGCGCCGGCAGCTTCATGGCCGGCGTCGTCCTCATATCGCGCTGGTATCCGCGTCCGTCGTGGGCCACCGTGCTGAGCTGGCTGTTCGCGCTGAGCCAGTTCGGCCTGCTGCTCGCCGGATTGCCGCTGGCGATCGCCACCGAGACGATCGGCTGGCGTGTCACGTTCGTCATCATGGGTGCGATCGCCGCGCTGGTCGGCGTGCTGTTCCTTCTGATCGTGCGCGACCGCCCGCCTGGGCCGGTCGTCCAAGCCGAGCCGAGCCGGTCAAGGGCTCTGGAGGGCGTCCGCCTCGTGCTGGCGACCCCTGGGCTGCTGCGGGTGCTCGCCCTGTTCGCGGTTGCCTACGCCGCGTTTGCCACCGTGCTGGTGCTGTGGGCGGGTCCCTACCTGCACGACGTGTATGGCCTGGGGCCGATCCAGCGCGGCTATGTGCTGCTGGCCATGGCCGCGTGCCAGACGGTCGGCGGCCTGTGCGTTGGCCCGCTCGACCGCATCTTCAACACGCGCAAGTGGGTGGTGGTCGGCACCGCGTCGCTGTCGCTGTCGATGCTGATCGTGCTCGCCACGGTGCCCCTGTCGCTGACCGGTGCGCTGGCCGCGCTGCTGGTGCTGAGCGCGTCGTCCGCCTACGGCAGCGTTCTGCTGGCGCACATCCGCAGCCATTTCCCCGACCATCTGGCCGGTCGCGGCGCCACCACCGGCAACATGGCGCAATTGGCCGGCGCTGCCCTGCTGCCGATGCTGACCGGGCTCATTCCGCCGCTCTTTCCGATCACCGGCTCGGACTATTCGCCGCTCGCCTATCAATGGATATTTGCCACCCTGGCGACAGCGCTGGCGCTCGGGCTGGCGGTCTACCTGACGTCCGAGGACGCCAAGCCCCACGCGGGCGAGCCCGGCGATCTGCCCACCCCTGACTGATAGTGTAGGTCAAGCCCACATCAGCGCGGGAGCCCTGCGCCGGATTGGCTTGACCCTGCGTCGGCGACACGTTCAATTGGCATGAAACGGCGTCATAGGGCGCCGACACACGAGCATGTCGGGGAGACGAATGGCCAAGCGAGTCGAGGGTAAGATTGCGTTCTGCACGGCGGCCGGCGCCGGCATCGGCCGCGCCACGGCCATCGCACTGGCGCGCGAGGGCGCCAAGGTGATCGCCACCGACCTCAACGAGGCGCTGCTCGCGGGGCTGAAGGAGGAGGGCGTCGCCGAAGTGGCCAAGCTCGACGCGCGCGACACGGCGGCGGTGCAGGCGATGGCCAAGCGGTTCGGCCCGGTCGACGTGCTGTTCAACGCCGCGGGCTTCGTGCATCACGGCACGGTGCTCGACTGCACGGAGGAAGACTGGGATTTTTCCTTCGACCTGAACGTCAAGTCGATGCACCGCACGATTCAGGCCTTCCTGCCCGGCATGCTGGCCAAGGGCAAGGGCTCGATCATCAACATCGCCTCCACGGTCGGCGCCAACAAGACCGCCCCCAACCGCTACGTCTACTCGGCGACCAAGGCCGCCGTCGTCGGCCTGTCCCGGTCCGTGGCCATGGACTTCATCGGCAAGGGCATCCGCTGCAACTGCATCTGCCCCGGCACCATCGAGACGCCGTCGCTGGGTGACCGCATCAAGGCGCTCGGCAAGCAGGTCGGCGGCGAAGACAAGGCGCGCAAGATGTTCATCGAGCGCCAGCCGATGGGCCGCCTCGGCCGCGCCGAGGAGATGGCGCACGTCGCCGTCTACCTCGCCTCCGACGAGTCCGACTACATGACCGGCTCATGCATCCAGCCCGACGGCGGCTTTACTCTGTAGCATCTCCCTCTCCCCGTTCTTACGTCCATGCGGAGCATGGCTTCGCCATGACGAGAGGGCCGGGGTGAGGGGCAGCGACAAACGCCGGAGCAAGCATCTGAGAGCCAGCCAATGACCAAGCCACTCTCGCCCGCGCTCGAACGAATAGTCCAAGCAATGCCACCAGACGCCCAACCTGTGGTCAGGCAGATGCTGGAGAGCGATCCTGCGGCCCGGCGCAGGCTGGAATTGGGGGAAGAACGGGAGGCGGAGAAGCGCCCGCACTGGACCAAGGAGACGACGCTGCGGAAAATCGAGGCCGTGTTCCCCGGCAGTGATCCGGGGCAAATCCTCGACGTGCTGGCGAGCGCCGAATTGGGCTACCGTGTTCAGCTGGCGATCATCAAGCTCTGTGATGAAGGCAAGGGACTTTCAGCCCTCGACCACAACGCTGAACGTCGCGAAGCTCGACTACAGGGACGTGCTGGCGTGGGCCGAGTACCCCAATGAGGGCGAGCTGCCTTCTTCCGCGAGCGACCTGGACCGCGAGGCGGCCGGCGAGCGCGACCACGAGCAGTATCTGCGCTGGATCAAGCAGGATCGAAAGGACACGGACTAGCCATGCTCCGCTTCTGCGCCAATCTCACCTTCCTGTTCACCGAGCTGCCGTTCCTCGATCGCTTCGAGGCGGCGGCCAAGGCCGGCTTCAAGGCCATCGAGGCCGGCAATCCTTACGAGGCATCGGCCGCCGAGGTCGCCGCTCGTCTCAAGGCCAACAACCTCGCAGCGGCTCTCTTCAATACGCCGGCCGGCAACGCAGCCGCTGGCGAGCGCGGACGCTCGGCGCTGGCGGGCCGCGAGGCGGACTTCGAGGCTGACCTGGCACTCGCACTCAGCTACGCGGAAGCCGCCGGCTGCAAGCTGATCCATGTCATGGCGGGCCTCGTGCATCAGGGCGCGCGGCGCGAGACGTTCGTCGCCAACCTCAGGAAGGCCGCGCGCACGGCGGCCAAGTCCGGCGTCGACCTCGTGATCGAGCCGATCAATCGCCGCGACATCCCAGGCTATTTCCTGAACAAGCTCGCCGACGCCCGCGCCATCATCTACGAGGTGGGCGAGCCCAATCTCGGCCTGCAGTTCGATCTCTACCACCGCCAGGTGGAGGACGGCGACGTGGCCGTCGCGCTCAAGGAATACGCGGCCATCACGCGCCACTACCAGATCGCCAACCCGCCCGATCGCGGCGAGCCCGACGCGGGCGATCTCAACTACGCCTGGCTGCTCAAGGAGATCGACGCCAGCGGCTACACCGGCTACGTCGGCTGCGAGTACCGGCCCCGCCGCGGCACCGTCGAAGGCCTCGGCTGGACCAAGGCCTGCGGCGTGACGCTAGGGTAGAAACGCACTTGCGGCCCTTCTCCCCTTGGGGAGAAGGTGTCCGAAGGGGCGGATGAGGGGGCCTTCAAAAGGGAATAGCCCCTCACCAGTTCGGCCGAATGACTTACGGCCGCGGTGCGAACGGCGTGCAACGACCTGGGTGGTAGCGCGCCCGTAAGTCATGGCCTCACGTCCTCTCCCCCGAAGGGAGATGGGGAGAAAGGAGAAGACATGGGGACGCACATGAAAGTTCTCATCATCGGCGGCGCCGGCATGATCGGCCGCAAAGTGGCGGAACGGCTGGCGCGCGACGGCGAGCTGGGCGGCAAGGCCATCAGCAAGCTCACCCTGTACGACGTGGTGGCCGGTGCCGTGCCGGCTGGCGCCAAGATGCCGGTCGAGATCAAAACGGGCGATCTCCCGGCAGCCGGCGAGGCGGCCAAGCTGATCGCCGACAAGCCCGAGGTCATCTTCCACCTCGCGGCCATCGTGTCCGGCGAAGCCGAGCAGGACTTCGACAAGGGCTACCGCATCAACATGGACGGCACGCGCAACGTGCTGGAGGCCGTGCGCGCCGCCGGCTACGTGCCGCGCCTCGTCTTCGCCAGCTCGATCGCCGTGTTCGGCGCGCCGTTCCCCGAGGCGATCGGCGACGAGTTCTTCCACCAGCCGCTCACCTCCTACGGCACGCAGAAGTCGATCGGCGAGCTGCTGGTGTCCGACTACAGCCGCAAAGGCTTCGTCGACGGCGTCAGCCTGCGCCTGCCCACCATCTGCGTGCGCCCCGGCAAGCCGAACAAGGCGGCGTCCGGCTTCTTCTCCAACATCATGCGCGAGCCGCTGGCCGGCGCCGAGGCCGTCCTGCCCGTATCCGACAGCGTCATGCACTGGCACGCCTCGCCGCGCGCGGCCGTCGAGTTCATGCGGCACGCGGCCACCATCGACACGGCCCGCCTCGGCGCGCGTCGCGCCGTCACCCTGCCGGGCCTCGCCGTCACCGTCGGCGAACAGATCGCCGCGCTCAAGAAAGTGGCCGGCGACAAGGTGGTGGCCCGCATCCGCCGCGAGCCCGATCCGTTCATCGAGAAGATCGTGGCCGGCTGGCCACGCAAGTTCGCCGCCCAGCGGGCGCTCGACCTCGGCTTCAAGCCGGACGCCAGCTTCGAGGAGATCATTCGCATCCACGTCGAGGACGAGCTCGGCGGCCGCATCGCCTGAGCCCGGCCACGATTCCGATGCACAGCGCGTTTTGGATTTCGTTGCACAATTGCTGTATGCTGCGCCTAAAAGGGGAATCGCCGGACGGGCACTCCGGCCGAAGAGGGATCATCGCAATGCTGAAACCTGCACGCGCGCTCATCGCCCTGCTGACGGCAGCCGTCGCTGTCGGCCTGTTCTCCGCTGCCGCCGACGCCCAGCCCCGCCGGGGCCGCATCATCGGCTACGTGAAGGCCGATTCGTTCTACAGCGTGAAAACCATCACCGGCCCCGTGCGCGTCAGTGCGAAGGGCCGCCTGGAAGTTGGCCTGCCCGGCGGCACCTGGATCGAGTGCCGCATGAGCTGCCGCAACACCCTGCGCCAGGAGACCGTCGACTTCTGGGAGCACCGCAACAACCGCTACGGCGCCGACGGCCCCGGCTATTTCCACTTCAAATTCTGACCTGCCGTCCACCCGTCATCCCGGCCTCGACGAGGCGCGCAAAGCGCAATCTCGTCGAGAGCCGGGACCTCATCCCAGCGAGGGTCCCGGATAGCCTCGGCCCAACGCTCGGCTTCCGGGTCATGCTGGAAGCATGCCCGGCATGACGGGTGACGGATCAATCGCACGGACGCGCGCGTGCCACGCAGCGCCACTTGTCGCCCGGGCCTTCCTTGTGGCAGCGCGTGGTCTTGTCCTCCGCCTTGCTCCAGAACACGTAGCCCGAAGAATAGCGGTCGCTGACCTCGCTGCGCCAGCGGGCGCGTGAGAGCAGCTCGGTCGGCAGCTTGAAGGTGCCCTCGGCCGAGGCCTGCACATAGCCGCGGCAGCCGGCGCTGGCCGTCGCCGGTGCAATTGCCATCACGCCGACCAGCGCGGCAGCACCCATCACGGCAAGTCTGACTGACATCTCGATCTCCATGGTCACTAGCAATTGTCGGTGGCGAGCATGCGAGGGCGTGTCCGCGCGGGCATCGATGCGCTTCGCTTCGGAATTGTCGTCGTCCCCTCTGGTCCGCATGAACGGTGGGCGACGCAACATCCGTCGCCGCACGGCCGGTTGACAGCGGCCGGCCGCAAAAAAGGGCCCGCCGCGGTTGCGACGGGCCCACCCTGCACTCCCACCCAAACGGTAACCGCCGGGATCAGCCCTTGCGCTTGTAGGCGCGCAGCGCGTCCCAGGTGCGGTCGTCGACCTGGCCAGCTCACTTTCAGGTCGTTCTCGCGCTGGAAGCGGCGCACGGCCTGCGTCGTCTTCGGTCCGAGCTCGCCGTCCACGTCGTCACGCTCCAAGAAGCCCGCCCGCACCAGCCGGCGCTGGATGGCATAGACCCGGCGATCCTTGTCATCCCAATCCTTGTCGGCCTCGTCGTCGTCGGCCGCTGCAGCCACGTGGCAGGGGAAGCCGGCGACGTTGCAGCGCTTCATGCGGCTGCCGATGGCGCCGATGCCGGCCTCGCTGCAGTCGACGCGACCCTGGCGTGCCTTGGTGAAGTCCATGAACTGCTCGCCGTACTTCTGGCGCACCTCGCGCTGCCAGTTGTCGATGGCCAGCCGCTGGGCGCGCTTGTCGCCCCAGAAGGTGGCCTTGCCGGCCGCCGTGATCTTGTCGCCCTTGCAGCGCCCGTCCTGGGCGGCCGCGGTGGTGGCCAGGGCACCGGTCAGCAGCAGCGCTCCCGTTGCTCCCACCAAAATCTTCTTCATCTGCATTGCGTTCTCTCCACAATATACGGCTCGTTCGGTGCCGTTGGCACGCGCCGAGTCCTACTACAACTGTCGTGTCAGATCGGAGACTGTGTTCCCCAGCGTCTTAGGGACTAAGAGGTTCTTCCCCTGAAAACTTCGCGCACCGTATCGAGAGTGCGCGCAACCGGCAATGATCCGGCGCGTACTAACCGGAAAAAGTCGGCAAGTTCGCGGCAGCGGAGCAAAAAACAGCGGCGCCCCTCTTGGCCGGTGCCATTTCGCAAGTCGCTTCATGGCCCGGATCGCCCCGCTGTGCCACGGGGAACAGCCCCGCCGCTGCCGCCGTTGATACTGCCAAAGCGTGAGCAAACCCTCAATCGCACGGACGCGCGCGTGCAACGCAGCGCCACTTGTCGCCCGGGCCTTCCTTGTGGCAGCGCGTGGTCTTGTCCTCGGCCTTGCTCCAGAACACGTAGCCCGAAGAATAGCGGTCGCTCACCTCGCTGCGCCAGCGTGCGCGTGAGAGCAGTTCGGTCGGCAGCTTGAAGGTGCCCTCGGCCGAGGCCTGCACATAGCCGCGGCAGCCGGCGCTGGCCGTCGCCGGTGCAATTGCCATCACGCCGACCAGCGCGGCAGCACCCATCACGGCAAGTCTGACTGACATCTCGATCTCCATGGTCACTAGCAAAATTGTTGGGCGGTCATGCGAGGGCGTCTCCGTGCAGGCATCGATGCGCTTCGCTTCGGAATTGTCGTCGTCCCCTCTGGTCCGCATGAACGGTGGGCGACGCAACATCCGTCGCGGCACGGCCGCAAAAAGGGCCCGCCGCGGTTGCGACGGGCCCACCCTGCACTCCCACCCAAACGGTAACCGCCGGGATCAGCCCTTGCGCTTGTAGGCGCGCAGCGCGTCCCAGGTGCGGTCGTCGACCTGGCCGCTCACTTTCAGGTCGTTCTCGCGCTGGAAGCGGCGCACGGCCTGCGTCGTCTTCGGTCCGAGCTCGCCGTCCACGTCGTCGCGCTCCAAAAAGCCCGCCCGCACCAGCCGACGCTGAATGGCGTAGACCCGGCGATCCTTGTCATCCCAATCCTTGTCGGCCTCGTCGTCGTCGGCCGCTGCAGCCACGTGGCAGGGGAAGCCGGCCACATTGCAGCGCTTCATGCGGCTGCCGATGGCGCCGATGCCGGCTTCACTGCAGTCGACGCGACCCTGGCGTGCCTTGGTGAAGTCCATGAACTGCTCGCCGTACTTCTGGCGCACTTCGCGCTGCCAGTTGTCGATGGCCAGCCGCTGGGCGCGCTTGTCGCCCCAGAAGGTGGCCTTGCCGGCCGCCGTGATCTTGTCGCCCTTGCAGCGCCCGTCCTGGGCGGCTGCGGTGGTGGCCAAAGCACCGGTCAGCAGCAGGGCTCCCGTTGCTCCCACCAGAATCTTCTTCATCTGCATTGCGTTCTCTCCACAATAAACTGCTCGTTCGGTGCCGTTGGCACGGAGCCGAGTCCTACTACAACTGTCGTGTCAGCTCGGAGACTGCGTTCCCCAACTTTAGGGACTAAGAGGTTCTTCCCCTGAAAACTTCGCGCACCGTATCGAGAGTGCGCGCGACCGGCAATGATCCGACGCGTACTAAGCGGAAAAAGTCGGCAAGTTCGCGGCAGCGTCAAGAAAAAAGCAGCGGTGCTCGGCTGATGCACTGCACAGGCGCCGTTCATGGGCGACCTGCATCGGCGCTGTAACTCGCGGAACAGCCTCGCCGTCGCCGCCCGTTGATATTGCCAAAGCGTGAGCCGTGCCG
>CAVTJY010000002.1:0-26368 GCA_963735125.1 uncultured Alphaproteobacteria bacterium
TGGTCTAGTTTGATCGCTCTGTAGTAGTGCACAGCCGCGTGGGGCCACCCGCGCGGTTTTGCGTTTGAAGGTTGAGGCTGCTGTTCAAGCTCCGCATAGGTGCCGCCGATCTCGATGCCGGACGATCCGTGTCGGGATTGCTGGGCGAGGTGATCGAGCCGGAGCCGCTGGCGGTGACGCTGTTCGAGCACGAGCCGCCGGCTTTCATCGTCGAAGCCTATTACGAGCACGAGCCGTCTGCGTGCGTCATCGATCGCGCGCTCGCCCATCTCGGCGCGCGCATCGGCAGCGCCACGGTCGAGACGGTCCCTGACGCCAACTGGGTTGCCATCTCGCAGGCTGCGCTGCCGCCGATCCTCGCCGGCCGCTTCATCGTACACGGCAGCCACGACCGCGTCCGCGTCGGCCTGCGACCGTCTGCCATCGAGATCGAAGCCGGCGAAGCCTTCGGCACCGGCCACAACGCCACCACGTCCGGCTGTCTCGAGACGATCGACGCATTGACCCGACGTCGCCGCTTCGCGCGCGTGCTCGATCTCGGCTGCGGCACCGCCATCCTCGCCATCGCCACAGCGCGCGCGCTGCCGCATGCTCGCGTCATCGCCAGCGACAACGATCCGATCGCCACCGGCATCGCCAGGGACAACGTGCGCCTCAACCGCGTCGCCGCGCGCGTGCGCGTGGTGACGGCTGCGGGCTTCGCGCATCCGCTGCTGCGCCGGCCGCAATCGTTCGATCTGATCGTGGCCAACATCCTGCCCCGCCCGCTGATCGCCCTGGCGCCGGCCATGCGCCGCGCGCTGCGCCCCGGCGGCATCGCCGTGCTGTCCGGCCTCCTGAACCACCAGGCGCACCAGGTGCGCGCGCGCTACCACGCCGCCGGCTTCCGCCTGCTCTCCGCCCGCCGCCACGCCGGCTGGACCGTGCTGGCGCTGCAACGCGCCTAACGTTCTGCCAAGTGATCTTGCAACGTCATCCCGGCGCCGCGCGCAAGCGAAGCGCGCGAGCGGGGCTAGGCCGGGACCCACTCATGACGTTGGAGCGAGATGATGGCCTCCAATCCAAGCGCATTGCCGGATCGGCCGCAGCCGCCATAATGGCCCTCATCGAACCGCTGGACACACAGCGGGCAGCAGGAGGGGAGCGCCATGAAGGTCACAGCCATCGAGACCATCCGGGTCGACGAGTTCCCGAACCTGCTGTGGGTACAGGTGCATACCGACGAAGGACTGGTCGGGCTCGGCGAGACCTTCTACGGCCCCGAAGCCGCCGAGGCGCACATCCACGGCATCATCGCCACCGCCCTGCTGGGCCGCGACCCGCGCAACGTCGAGGGCATCCAGGGCGCGCTGACCGGCTACGTCGGCTTCTCCTCCGCCAGCGCCGAGATGCGCGGCCGCTCGGCCATCGACATCGCGCTGTGGGACATCCTGGGCCAGGCCGCCAACCTGCCGCTGTGCGATCTGCTCGGCGGGCGCGTGCGCGAGCAGATCAAGGTCTACAACACCTGCGCCGGCTATTCCTACGTGCAGACCAGGCCGACGCAGGGCACGGACAACTTCGGCCTCGATGCCAAGAAGGGCCAGTACGAGGACCTCGACGCGTTCCTCAATCGCGCCGACGAGCTGGCGCTCTCGCTGCTCGAGCAGGGCATCGACGCCATGAAGATCTGGCCGCTCGATTACGCGGCCGAAGCCTCGCAAGGCTACTGGATCTCGCCCGCCGATCTGAAGAAGGGCCTGCTGCCGTTCGAAAAGATCCGCAAGGCCTGCGGCGACAAGATGGATGTCGCCTACGAGCTGCACTCGCTGTGGAGCCGGCCGCAGGCCATCAAGATCGCCCAGGCGCTGGAGGACTACGCGCCCATGTGGGTGGAGGACCCGGTGTTCATGGAGCACATGGCCTCGATCGGCGAGGTGGCGCGCGCGACGCGCTCACCCATCGCCGTCGGCGAGACGCGCGGCGGCCGTGCCGACTTCCGCTACCTGCTCGAGCTGGAGGCCCTGTCGATGGTGATCATGGACGTCACCTGGTGCGGCGGCGTCTCGGAGGCCAAGAAGATCGCCACCATGGCCGAGCCCTACCAGACGCCGGTCGCCTTCCACGACTGCACCGGACCGGTGGCGCTCACCGTGTCGACGCACCTGGCGCTCAACACGCGCAATTGCTGGGTGCAGGAGATGGTGCGCGCGTTCTACTACGGCTGGTATCACCGCTTCGTCACCGAGCTGCCGCCCGTCACCAACGGCATGATCACCGTGCCCAAGGGCCCGGGCCTCGGCACCCGGCTCGATCCAGCGGTGCTGCAGCGCGCCGACGCCAAAGTCCGCCGCAGCACCGCCAAGGACGCTCGAAGTTCAGGCTGAACCACCGGTTGACCACCAGGCCCACGATGCATTTGACTCGCGCAGCACCACCCCATCGTCGATCACCGCCGGGATGCCGATCGGATTGATCTCGAGGAATTCCGCGCTCGACGTGGGCGTGTAGCCTCGCCCCCACCTCGGCTCCGGGCGATGCTGGCAGCAGGCCTCACGTTGAACGAGTTGGCACGACCCAAATTTGCATGGCGCTATTGCTAGCGCGTCGCTACCCCTTCCCGCCCGCCGACACCTTGGCCCAGGTGTCGCGCAGGCCGACCGTGCGGTTGAACACCGGCTTGCCGGGCTTGCTGTCGGCATCGCGGCAGAAATAGCCCTGCCGCTCGAACTGCACGCGGCTCCGGCGCATTGTCCGCCGCCAGCGCCGGCTCGAGCATCGCGCCGCTCAGCACCTCCAGCGAATTCGGGTTGAGGTCGGCCGCGAAGTTGCCGGCGTCGGGATCGGGCTTGCGCGAACAGCGGGTTGTAGAGCCGCACCTCGGCCGGCACCGCGTCGGCCGCCGACACCCAGTGCAGGGTCGCCTGCACCTTGCGGCCGTCCGGCGAGTTGCCGCCCTTGGTGGCCGGATCGTAGGTGCAGCGCAGCTCCACCACCTCGCCCTTGGCGTTCTTGATCGCCTCCTGCAGGTGACGAAATAGGCGTAGCGCAGGCGCACCTCCTTGCCGGGCGTGAGGCGGTAGAACTTCTTCGGCGCGTTCTCCATGAAGTCGTCGCGCTCGACCCAGATCTCGCGGCCGAAGCGGATCTTGCGCGTGCCGGCGGCCGGGTCGTCGGGATGGTTGGCGGCCTCCAGCTCCTCGATCTTGCCCTCCGGCTAGTTCTCGATCACCACCTTCAGCGGCCGCAGCACCGCCATGCGCCGGAGCGCGCGCTTGTTCAGCACCTCGCGTATCGAGAAGTCGAGCACGCCCGCGTCGACCACGCTGTTGGCCTTGGCGACGCCGATGCGCTTGACGAAATCGCGCAGCGCCTCCGGCGGCACGCCGCGGCGGCGCAGGCCGGCCAGCGTCGGCATGCGCGGATCGTCCCAGCCCGACACGTGCCCGCCGCGCACCAGCTCGGTCAGCACGCGCTTGGACAGCACCGTGTAGGTGAGGTTCAGGCGCGCGAACTCGTACTGGCGCGGCCGCGACGGCACGGGCAGGTTCTCCAGGAACCAGTCGTACAGCGGCCGGTGGTCCTCGAACTCCAGCGTGCAGATCGAATGCGTGATGCCCTCGATGGCATCCGACTGGCCGTGCGCGTAGTCGTAGCTCGGATAGATGTTCCACGCCGTGCCCGTGCGCGGATGCGTGGCATGCAGGATGCGGTACAGCACCGGATCGCGCAGGTTGATGTTGCCGGCGCGCCATGTCGATCTTGGCGCGCAGCACGCGCGCGCCGTTCGGGAACTCGCCCGCCCGCATGCGGCGGAACAGGTCGAGGTTCTCCTCGACGCTGCGCTCGCGGAACGGGCTGTTCTTGCCGGGCTCGGTCAGCGTGCCGCGCTTGACGCGCATCTCCTCCTGGCTCTGGTCGTCGACGTAGGCCTTGCCGGCCTTGATCAGGTGCTCGGCCCAGTCGTAGAGCTGCTCGAAGTAGTCGCGACGCGTGATAGAGGTGCTTGCCCCAGTCGAAGCCCAGCCAGCGCACGTCGGCCTCGATGGCGTCGATGTACTCCTGCTCCTCCTTGGTCGGGTTGGTGTCGTCGAAGCGCAGGTGGCAGCGCCCGCCGAACTCCTGGGCGACGCCGAAGTTGAGGCAGATCGACTTGGCATGGCCGATGTGCAGATAGCCGTTCGGCTCCGGCGGAAAGCGCGTGACCACCGTCTTGTGCCGGCCCGCGTCCAGATCGGCCTGCACGATGTCGCGGATGAAGTCGCGCCCCGGCTCGCGCTCGGCAGTCGTCGTGTCGTCTGTGCTCATGCTGTTCTCCGCCTGACGACCATTGCCCACGCCGTCTACGCCGCTCATCACGGCCTGTCGAAAGGCTGTCAAGTCGGTCGCGCTGCATCTGGCGTCACCATCCGAGATTGCTACCGGCCCCGCGCCCGGCGTCTCCCGAGGCGCTGCGTCGCGACCGGTTTACGGATCCATCTTGCGCGACCGAGAGCTGGCTCGTCGCAAGCAATTGCCTTCTTTGTCATGATCTGTGGTTTATCCAGATGACCGACCAACGTCAATTTCGGTCGGCCGCGCTCGTTCGGGGACACAACCCATGTTACATGCCCAACCGCGCGGCCTAGCCTACCAGGCTAAAGCACCATGACCAAGCCCGTCGTCACGCGCTTTGCGCCCTCGCCCACCGGCTACCTGCACATCGGCGGGGCGCGCACGGCGCTGTTCAACTGGCTCTATGCGCGCCACACCGGCGGCAAGTTCCTGCTGCGCATCGAGGATACCGACCGCGAGCGCTCCACCGAGCCCGCCATCGCCGCCATCCTCAACGGCCTCAAGTGGCTGGAGCTCGACTGGGACGGCGAGCCCATCTACCAGTTTCCCCGCGCCGACCGCCATCGCGAGGTGGCCTTGCAGCTGCTCGCCGAGGGCAAGGCCTACCACTGCTACGCCAGCCCGCAGGAGCTGGAGGAGATGCGCGAGAAGGCGCGCGCCGCCGGCAAGTCGCGCCTCTACAACGGCCTGTGGCGTGACCGCGATCCGAAGGATGCGCCGCCCGGCGTCAAGCCGGTGGTCCGCCTCAAGGCCCCGCTCGACGGCGAGACCGTCATCGAGGACGCCGTGCAGGGCCGCGTGGTCTGGCAGAACGCCGACCTCGACGACATGATCATCCTGCGCAGCGACGGCAACCCCGTCTACAACCACGCCGTGGTGGTGGACGACCACGACATGGGCATCACGCACGTCATCCGCGGCGTCGACCATCTGACCAATGCGGCCCGGCAGGTGCAGATCTACAAGGCCATGGGCTGGGAGGTGCCGGTGTTCGCGCACATCCCGCTGATCCACGGCCCCGACGGCGCCAAGCTGTCCAAGCGGCACGGCGCGCCGGCCGTCGAGGCCTATCGCGCCATGGGCTACCTGCCGGCCGGCCTGCGCAACTACCTCGCCCGCCTCGGCTGGAGCCACGGCGACGACGAGATCTTCTCCACCGCGCAGATGATCGAGTGGTTCGACATCGGCGACATCAACAAGGCGCCGGGCCGGCTCGACTTCGCCAAGCTGGGCGACGTCAACAGCCACTACATCAAGACCGCCGACAACGCCGAGCTGCTTGCGCCGCATCCGCGAGTTCCTGCCCGAGGCCCCGGACGGACCGGCATTGGTCGCCCGCTTCGAGAAGGCCGGCTGGGACCGCCTCGCCGCGGCCCTGCCCTCGCTCAAGGAGCGCGCCAAGACCCTGCAGGAGCTGGTCGACGGCGCCGCCTACCTGATCGCCGAGCGCCCGCTGGCCCTCGACGACAAGGCCGCCAAGCTGCTCGATGCGGACGCCCGCGCCATCCTGGCCAAGCTTGCGCCGCGGCTGGAGGCGGTGGAGTGGACCGTGCCGGCCCTGGAGACGGCCGTAAAGGCATTCGCCGAGGAAAGCGGGCTGAAGCTCGGCAAGGTCGCCCAGCCCCTGCGCGCCGCCCTGACCGGCCGCAGCGTCTCCCCGCCCGTGTTCGACGTGATGGTCGTGCTCGGCCGCGAGGAAGCGCTGGCGCGCATTCGCGACCAGGCCAAGTAGCAGGATGGCAAACGCCCCTGGCTGATCGACACGGGAGACCACGCGCCGTGCTTGAGGGATGGGTCGGCGTACTGGCTTTCGGATTGCTGCTCCTGATCGCGGCCAACGCCGCGATCTTCCTGCTACGCCTGCTACGAATACGCCGCGTCCTCCAGGAAAGAACCCTGGCTGCGCTCCAGCCAGATCCTGCCGGCCAGGGCGGCGATGCCAGCGCGTTGCCGTCGGCAATTCTCCTGCACGGTTTCGGCGGCACGCCGCGGGACTTGCGCTCGCTCGCCGAGCTGCTGGCCGCGCGCGGCTTTCGCGTCGTCGTCCCGGCTGTCCCCGAACAGACGAGCACATCGTTTGCCTTCACGCGCGGGCGCTGGTCACCAGCCGACTACGACGCTTGGCTGGGCGACCTGATCCGCAACGAGACGGCCGTCAGCGGCAAGCCGCCCCTGCTGGTCGGCACCTCCATGGGCGGCGCGCTGGCGGTGATCGGCGCGGCCCGCCACCAGGTCAGCCGGCTGGTGTTGATTGCCCCCTACTTCAACCTCGCCGCGGATAGCGAAGGGATCTTCGAGGCGGGCGCGAAAGTCGTGCGCTGGATCGTTCCCGTGATCCCCAAATACAAGAAGGCGCAGATGTTCGATCCGGCCGCCTACCGGGAGTACGAGACCGGCTCCTATCTCGTCTCCCTGCGGGCGTTCCTGCGGCTGGAGGAGCTTGCCAGGATGGCCCGGAACCTGGCCCCGACCTCGCCGTGCCGACCCTGGTCCTGGCCTCCGAGAAAGACACGGTTGCCTCGTTTTCAGTCACCCGTCGCTTCTGCGACGCCTGTCCGCCGGCGAGCCTGGTCCTGTGCAATCAAGGCAATCACATCCTCACGTACGACTTTGGCCGGGAGCAGGTACTGAACGCCATCGTTGCCTTCCTGACATCGCCGGTCGAGTAGGCCGATACGAAGCCAGCAAAGGCATTCTCAACTCTGTGGCACCGGGCTGCGAAGAGCCTGTACGAGATCACTCCCGCACCCTACATCAGGGACATTGACCTCACCCTTTGCATAGCTTTTCGCACTGCAAAATGTATACTACGTAGTGCGGGTGACGCCCCTCCGGGAGGGCGAACCCAGCCCGACGCTCCGCCGGGCAGCGCGTGCTGATCCAAGGACCGATCCCATGAACGCAAGAGACACGGCAGACGACCCCAAGATTGCCAAACTAACGCTGGGCAGCAACCGGCAGACCCAGATGCCGGTGCGATCGGGAACCATCGGTCCGGACGTCATCGACGTCAGCAGGCTGTACCGCGACACCGGCTGCTTCACCTACGATCCGGGCTTCACGTCGACGGCCAACTGCTCGTCCCGCATCACCTACATCGACGGCGACAAGGGCATCCTGCTCTACCGCGGCTATCCCATCGAACAACTGGCGAAGCAGTCCAACTTCCTCGAGGTCTGCTACCTGCTGCTGAACGGCGAGCTGCCGACCCAGAGTCAGTTCGAGAATTTCGACAACACCATCACGCGCCACACCATGGTGCACGAGCAGATGACCCGCTTCTACACGGGCTTCCGCCGCGACGCGCACCCGATGGCCATCATGTGCGGCTCGGTCGGCGCGCTGTCGGCCTTCTACCACGACTCCACCGACATCAGCGATCCGCAACAGCGCGTCATCGCCAGCCATCGCCTGATCGCCAAGATGCCGACCATCGCGGCGATGGCCTACAAGTATTCGATCGGCCAGCCCTTCATCTATCCGCGCAACGACCTCGACTACACCTCCAACTTCCTGCAGATGTGCTTCGCGGTGCCGTGCGAGCCATACGTGGTGAACCCGATCGTCTCGCGCGCGCTCGACCGTATTCTCATCCTGCACGCCGACCATGAGCAGAACGCGTCGACCTCCACCGTGCGCCTTGCCGGCTCGTCGGGCGCCAACCCGTTCGCCTGCATCGCCGCCGGCATCGCCTGCCTGTGGGGCCCCGCGCACGGCGGCGCCAACGAGGCAGCCCTCAAGATGCTGGAGGAGATCGGCACCGTCGACCGCGTGCCGGAGTACGTCAAGAAGGCCAAGGACAAGACCTCCGAGTTCCGCCTGATGGGCTTCGGCCATCGCGTCTACAAGAACTACGATCCGCGCGCCAAGGTGATGGCCGAGACCTGCCACGAGGTGCTCGACTCGCTGGGCGTCAAGGACCAGAACATCCTCAAGGTGGCGATGGAGCTGGAGCGCATCGCCCTGCAGGACGACTACTTCGTCGAAAAGAAGCTCTATCCCAACATCGACTTCTATTCCGGCATCACGCTGCGCGCGATGGGCTTCCCGATGTCGATGTTCACCGCGCTGTTCGCGGTGGCGCGCACCGTCGGCTGGGTGGCGCAGTGGAAGGAGATGATCGAGGACCCCGAGCAGAAGATCGGCCGTCCGCGTCAGCTCTACATCGGCGCCACCGAGCGCCCCTACATCCCCGTCGATCGCCGCGGGTGATGACGCATCGTATCCACACCCGTCATCCCGGAGGCCGATGGCGCAGCAGAGGCCATCCGGGATCTGCGGCGACGGGAGACGTGCGACAGGTCCCGGATCGTGATGCCGTGCGCACTGCGTCTCGGATGTCCGGGATGACGGGTGGATGATGCGTTCGCCGTCTGACACCCAACCGCTGCTGAGAGCGCCTCTGCCTTACGCCAGCTGCTTGAAGAAGAACGTCGTCTCGGCGAGGTGGCCGTCCGGCTTGAAGGCGTGACCGGGCACGCGGCCGAACTCGGTCCAGCCGCAGCTGCGATAGAGCAAATCACCGGCGCTGCCGCTTTCCGTGTCGAGCATCAGCAGCGTACGGCCTTGCTCACGAGCGGTCTGCTCGGCCGCGGCCAGCAGGCGCCGGCCGAGCCCCTGCCGGCGTGCGGCGGCGAGCACCAGCATCTTGCCGATCTCGGCACGATGCGGCTGGTTCGGCTGCTGCGCGAACATCAGCAGCGCCGTCGCCACCAGCCGCCGCCCGTCGTCGCCGACGAACAGCCGCTTCTCGTCCGCCGCGAGGCCCGGCAGCTGGTTGCGCCAGAAGAACAGCGCCCCCTCGCGTGCGAAACCCGCCATGAAATTGACCGATGCGCCATGCGCCACCGCATCGACCAGGATGTCGGCCAGCTCCCCGAGCCGCGCTTGCGCCTCGGCGGCATCGAGCGTGCGGATTGCAATCGAAACATCGGCCGCCGCGTGCGCACTCATGACCTTGCCCCTCCATGGCCGACGATCACCACATACCGCGTCGCGCGCCTGGTCGGATTGCGGAACAGCACCGGCCGGTCGAGGCGCCTGAACAGGCAGTCGCCCGTCTCCAGCCGGAACAATTCGCCGCCGAGCTCCATCTCCAGCGTACCGCTCAGCACCCAGACGTGTTGGTCCTTGCCGGCCAGCCGCGGGCTATCGAAGGCGACGCTGGCGCCGGCAGGAAACTCGATCTCGGTGATGTCGACGAGCGAGCCGGTGCCCGCGGGAGACACGTTGCGGCGCAGGTATCGGCTGGCCGGGTCGCGCCAAGTCGGCTGGTCGTCGCGGCGCGCCAGCGGGCTCGCCGGCGCCTCGGTGGCGGCGAACAGCGCCGACAGCGTGACGCCCAGGCCGTTGCAGATCTTGCCCAGCAGATGCGCGGTGGGGCTCGATTCCCCGCGCTCGATGCGCGACAGCATGGCCCGGCTGACGTCGGCCGCCTCGGCGAGGCCGTCCAGCGTCATGCCCCGCTCAGCACGCAACTCGCGAATGCGCGGGGCGATGCGGCCATCGATATCGGCTTCAGCGATGCTCATATGTGCATCTTATATTCCATTATAATGGAATCAAGATGCATGTCACACAGTACCCGCATTCCCGGAGACGATGCTTGCATCGCGATCCGGGACGAGACTATCGCAGATCTAGCCAGACCCGGACAGGTCTCGGCGGCGCTCTCGACTTCCGGGATGACGGGTGAAGTGAGCTTCAGTCCGCCTCGCCGCGCACCGAACGGTCGACGCTCCAGGCGCCGCCGCCGGCGGCCGCCAGGTAGAGGAACACGAAGGCGTAGAGCGCGGCCAGCTCGCCGCCGTTCAGCAGCGGGAAGAACCCGCGCCCCGCATGGCCCCAGAAGTAGGCCACCGCGCACATGCCGGACAGCACGAAGGCGGTGCATCGCGTGAACAGGCCGATGATGAGCAGCACGCCGCCGACCAGCTCGAGGATGCCGGCGAAGCCGCCCATGGTCATCGGCGAGGCGTTGTTCATCGGCGGTGCACGGGAAGTTCAGATACTTGGTCGTGCCGTGCTGCAGCAGCAGCAAGCCCGACATGATGCGCAGCAGGCTCAGGAGTTGCTGGGTATAGGGTCGCAGGAAATCCATAGGCTACCTCCCCGGTATCTGCCTCAATTCTCAACTCGCACATGAAGCAATGTATCCGACGTCGGACACATTGCCCATTCCTCGGCGGCTCGACGATCGGCCCTCGCCGGCATTCTGCAGCCGGATCGTTCAGCTTCCAATGTTCGACATGTCGAGCGGACGCGGCCAGCCCCGTCCGTTCTCGGCATAGCTCAGCACGACGTGCGCGGCGGCCTGGCTCGGCGTGCCGCTCTTCAGCAGCATGCGCTCCGGCACGCGCGCCAGCGCGGCGATCTGCTTGTCCCGCTCGGGGCTGCCTTCGTCAAGCAGCGGCGCCAGCGCGTTGGCGATGCGCGCGCCCGTGCAATTCTCCTGGTGGAACTCGGGGATGGCCTGCTCGCCCAGCACCAGATTGGGCAGCACCGAGGTCTTGGACGTGATCAGTCTGCGCAGCACCGGCGCCATGACGGGCTCCACCTTGTAGGCCACCACCATCGGTGTGCCGAACAACGCCAGCTCCAGCGTCACGGTTCCGGAGGCTGCAAGCGCGGCGTAGGCCAGCTTGAAGGAGCGGAACTTGTCCTCCTCGCCTTCCAGCAGGTGCGGGCGCACCGGCCAGTGACGCAGCTCCGCCTCGACCAGCCCTCGCACCGAGTCGACCACAGGCATCGCCACCGTGAACTTGCGGCCGCGCTCCATCAGCCGCTCCAGCGTGCTGCCGAACGGCCGCATCAGGCGCCGCACCTCGGAGGTGCGGCTGCCCGGCAGCACCAGCAGCAGCGGTGCATCGGCCTGCAGCTGCAGGCGTCGTGCAAGAGGTTCCGGGTCCAGCGCCTGGATCCACTCGCGCCGCTCGATCAGCGGATGGCCGACGTAGGTGCAGGCCGGCCCGCGCAATCTCTGATGCGCATCCGGCTCGAACGGCAGCAGCGCCAGCACGTGATCGACGTACTCGCGCATCTTGGCGGCGCGGCCCGGCCGCCACGCCCACACGGTGGGCGACACATAGTCGATGATCGGGATCTTCGGCCGCCGCTGGCGGATGCGCCGCGCGATCGGATGCGTGAACTCGGGGCTGTCGATGATGACGATCGCGTCGGGCTCGGCCGCGACGGCAGCGGCGACCGTGCCGTATACCCGGCGCATCAGCCTCGGCAAGCCGCCCCGCGATGGCGCCGATGCCCATCACCGCCACATCGCTGATCGGAAACTGCGACACCAGCCCCTCGGCGGCCATGTGCTCGCCGCCGACGCCCAGATAGCGGATGCGTCCGCGCCGCTGCTGGTTGAGCGCGGCCATCAGCCGGCCGCCCAGCGCGTCGCCCGAATGCTCGCCCGCCACCATGAACAGGCACAGGTCCTGTCCCTCGGCGGGAATTTCATGCTCGTTCATACTCGCCCGACCCCCGTCACGCTCACCCCGCGTACGGCTCCCCACACGATACCAGAAACAGGCCATGTGCGTCCGCAGCACGGGCGGCAACGCCGTACGCCGCCAGAGCCCCGCCCGCGCCGGTGACGGCCACGCCGGCCAGGCCCTGCCCTGCCGCCTCGGCCAGCAGCCGCTCGACGGCACCGGCATCCTCCTCCGCCTCGATGCGGCGCACCAGCACGCCGACGCGATGCCTGCGGCGCACGCCCCATTGCCGCAGCGCTCCGACCCTTTGCAGCATCTCGCTCACGCCCTCGGCCGCCTGCACGGCCAGGATGTAGGCGCGCGCCACCACCGCCGACGCGCCCGTCTGGTACGGCGCAAGGCCGGTCACGGCAGCAAGCCCCTTTTCGATGTCGACGGCATCGCGGCGGTTCGGCTGCAGGCGGCCGATCACTTGCCCGGAGCGCGGCGGCGCCCCGCCGAGCACCAGCCGCGGACCGGCGCCCGACAGGCCCTCCACCGCCAGTCCCGCCGCGTCGGCGGCGCGTACTGCATCCGCCTTGTCGAGGACCAGCACCACTCCTTGCTCGACCGCGATGCCCGCCAGGCCGGCGGCGACGGCCGCCGCAACGGTACGCGGGCCGATCACCGGCATGTCGACACGCAGCTCCTGGCCGGGCTTGGGGCCCTTGGTCAGAACGCCATCGCGCAGACCGGGCCGACCGCGACCGGCGAGACCCGCCACCCTCTGCAACATTGCATCGGTGCCTTCGGCCCCTTCGATGGCGACCACCTCGCCGCGCGCCACCACGACCGCCTGGCCGGCATCGAGCGGACCCAAGGTGGCACGTACCGCAAAGCCCAGCCGGGCATCGGCGCGGCCCTGCTCGGACAGCGCCAGGATGCCGATCGCACCGGCGCCGGCCAGCAGATCGGGCGCCACCTCGTGCGCGCCGCGCACGGCCAGGCCCTTCTGCTCGAAGAAGCGCACCACGCTCGTGAGCACGGAATCATCGCCGCCGGCCATCAGGCCGACGATGCGCGGCAGGCTGGTGAAGAAGCCGATGTCGGGCCGGATCTTCCACAGGTCCGGCCGGCGCACGCCACCCGCAATGACGAGCTGCCCGCTGTTCTCGGCATGCAGCGTCGCCACCATGCGGCCGACCTGGCCCATGTTCACCCAGGTATGCGGGAAGCGGGCGATCTGCGCATCGGCCTCGCCCTCGATGCCGAGGATATGCACCCGGCCGCCGTGCGCCACCACGCTCTCGGCAACCATCAGCGGCAGCCGCCCTCCGCCCGCCAGGATGCCGACGCCGCTGCCGCGCAATGCCGGCAGGGTCGTCGAGGCTGGAACCGGAAGGGTGTCAGGCATGGCGCGCATCCCCGTGTCGGTCCCCCGGGGCTCGCGTCACGGGTCGGGATGCGGCGTGCACAGCGCGCGCTTGCCGCCGACGCGGATGAAGGCGACGATCTCCTTGACGATCGGGTGGGCGGAAAACTCCTCCTCCACGTCGTCGAGGCGCTCCATCAGCGTGCCTTCGTCGGCGAACAGCGCGCGGTAGGCCTTGCGCAGGCTGTGGATGTCGTCGCGCGAGAAGCCGCGCCGCTGCAGGCCGACGATGTTGAGCCCCGACAGGTGCGCGCGGTTGCCGACCGCCATGCCATAGGGGATCAGGTCGTTCTCCATGGCCGACATGCCGCCGATGAAGGAATGCGCTCCCAGACGCGCGAACTGGATCACGGCGGCGCCCCCGCCGATGATGACGAAGTCGCCCACCGTGACATGGCCGGCAATCATGACGTTGTTGGAGAAGATCACGTTGTCGCCAACGCGGCAGTCGTGGCCGACATGCGAGCTGGCCAGGAACACGCAGCGGTCGCCGACCACCGTCTGCATGCCGCCGCCCTCGGTGCCGGGGTTCATCGTCACCCCCTCGCGGATCAGGCAGTCGCTGCCGACCGCCAGCGTCGACGGCTCGCCCTTGTACTTGAGGTCCTGCGGCTGATGGCCGATCGAGGCGAACGGAAAGATGCGCGTGCGCGCGCCGATGGTCGTGCGGCCGGCCACCACCACGTGGCTCAGCAGCTCGACCCCGTCGCCCAGCACCACGTCGCGGCCGACCATGCAGTAGGGGCCGATGCGAACGTCCGATCCGACCCGCGCTCCATCCTCGATGATGGCCGTCGGGTGGACGTTACCGTTTGGCATCTTCGGGATCCAGGATCATGGCGCTGATCTCGGCCTCGGCCACGATCTGGCCGTTGACCTTGGCCTGACCGTCAAACCGCCAGGCCCGGCCGCGGCTGCGGATCTTCTTCACGTGATAATGCAGCTGGTCGCCCGGCACCACCGGCTTGCGGAACTTGGCGCGGTCGATGCCCATGAAGTAGACGAGCTGCGGCTTGTACTCGCCCGCGCCCGCCAGATTATTGACGCACAGCGCGCCGGCCGTCTGCGCCATGCCCTCGACGATCAGCACGCCCGGCATGATCGGAAAGCTCGGGAAGTGGCCCTGGAAGAACGGCTCGTTGAAGGTGACGCTCTTGACGCCGACGGCGCTCTCGTCGGCTTTCATGTCGAAGATGCGGTCGACGAGCAGGAAGGGATAGCGGTGCGGCAGCAGCTGCAGCACGCGCATGATGTCCGCCGTCGCAAGATCCGTCTTGGCTTTGCCAGTCTCACTCATATCCTTGCCCATTCGAGAGCGGTCTTCCGTGTCCATGCCGCCGGCCCTTCAGGTGCCATCCGAGGCGCCACCCCTGCGGATCGCCCGCTTCAGATACGCCACCTGCCGCCCGAAGTCCGCAAGCGAGACCGCGGGCGTGCCGGCCATGCGGGCGCCAGGCGCTACGTCGTGGGTTGGATGGGCCGTTCCAGCGATCTGCGCGCCCGACCCGATCTTGATGTGACCGACCGCGCCGGATTGCCCGCCCATCACGACGAAATCGCCCAGTTCCGTCGAACCGGAAATACCGACCTGGCCGACCAGAACGCAATGCCGGCCAATGATCACGTTGTGCCCGATCTGGACGAGATTATCAATTTTCGTGCCTTCCCCGATGATCGTATCCTTAAGAGCCCCACGGTCCACGCAGCTGTTGGCACCGATTTCCACGTCGTCCTGGATAATCACCCGCCCGATCTGGGGCACCTTGAGGTGGCCCCTGCCGCTCATGGCGAAGCCGAACCCGTCCTGGCCGATCCGCACGCCGGCATGCAGGATGACCCGGTCGCCGACCAGGGCATGCATGACCGACGCGCCGGGGCCGATGTAGCTGCCACGGCCGATGGCCACGCGGTAGCCGACCACGGCGCCGGCCGCCACCCGCGTCCCGCGGCCGATCTGGGCCTCCCGGCCAATCACGGCTCCGGGCTCGATAACCACGTCCTCCTCGAGGCGGGCGGTCGGATGTACCGGCGGCTCGCCGGGGCCGGCCATGGCCGCCTTGGGCCGCATCGCATCCGGGTAGAAGTGCTGCAGCGCCAGGGCGAAACCCCGATAGGGCGCGTCCAGGGTAAGCGCCGCCGTGCCCGCCGGCACCCGCGCCGCGAATTGGGGCGCCACCAGGCAGGCGCAGCGCCTGGGTCGACGCCAGCAGCGGCAGATACTTGCGGTTGTCGACGAAGGACAGGTCGTCGCGTCCCGCTTCCGCCAGCGGCCTGACGTCCCGGATCAGCGCATCGGGATCGGCACCGCGTGCAAGCTCGGCGCCGATCTTCGCCGCCAGATCCGCCACGCGGACGGGCGCGGCTCTTTCGAAGAAGCCGGGATGCTCCATGCAGCTACCTTATGAAAACCGAGGGCCGCCGCGGCGTGCTGCCGTCGGCGGCCCTGAAACTAGCACTGCCGGACCCCTCTGTCCGCATGCAACCTAGCCGCAACCAGCGGGCGGCTAGAACTTGGTTGATGCGCCGAAGCGGATCAGCTGCTCCTTGTCGAAGTCCTGCTTGAGCAGGGCCTTGGCGATATCCAGGCGCAGCGGGCCGAGCGGCGAGTTCCAGAGGATGCTGGCGCCGACGGAAGCGCGGATGGCGGAAGAGTCGGCCAAGACAGACCTTGCCGACTGCCGGGTTGCCGATCGGCGCATTGGGCGTTCAGGGCCTTCGCCCCGGCGCCGGCACCGAACAGCGAGCCCGCGTCGGCGAAGATGGCGCCGCCCATGCCGATCTCTTCGGGGATGAACGGCAGCGGGAAGCGAACCTCGGCCGTGGTCGCCCAGAACGTCTGGCCGCCCAGCGCATCGCCCGTCAGCAGGTCGCGTGGGCCGAAGCCCGAGGTATTGAAGCCGCGGATCGTCTCGCCGCCCTTGTAGAACAGATCGAGCAGACGCACGTCCTCGCCACCCCAGCCCTGGATGTGTCCACCGATGGCCCGGCCGACGAAGGTGATCTTCTCGGTGATGGGATAGTAGACGCGTGCCTCGCTGGTCCCGCGGACGTACTGCACATCGCCGCCCAGACCGGCAAACTCCACACCGGCCGACAAGAACACACCGCGGTTCGGGTTACGCGGATGGTTGCGCGTATCGTACGTAAGCGTGGTGCCCAAGGCCGACGTATAGAAGGCTCCCTGGGCCTCCTTGATCGCGAACGAGGCCGTCGGCTGCGACGTCGCTGATCTCGTTGTTGCTCAGCGTGTAGGAGTTCACGATCCAGATGTTCTCGGTCAGCGGGAAGCCGAGCCGCACAGAGCCGCCGCTGGTGCGCGTGCGGAACTGCTGGTTGTCGGACAGATCGACCGTCTTGTGGAACAGGTCGAAGCCGGCCGCCAGGTTGCGATCGAGGAAGCGCGGCTCGGTGAAGCTCAGGTCGACCTGCAGGCGCTCCACGGAGCCCGCCAGTCGCAAGCGCAGGAACTGGCCTTTGCCCAGCAGGTTGCGCTCGGAGATGCTGACGTCGCCGATGATGCCTTCGCTGGTCGAGAAGCCGGCACCGAACGACAGCTCACCCGTGGACTGCTCGACCAGATCGACGTCGAGGATGACGCGGTCCGGCGCGGAGCCCTGGCGCCGCTTGATGTCGACGGTCTTGAAGAAGCCCATCGACTGCAGGCGCTTCTTGGCCTTGTCGACCATCGACGGATTGTAGGCGTCACCTTCGGCGAGGCGGAACTCGCGGCGGATGACGTAGTCGAGCGTGCGCGCGTTGCCGATGATGTTGATGCGCTCGATGTAGATGCGCGGACCCTCATCGATCAGGTACGAGACGTTGATGATCCGCTCGCTCGCATCGCGGTTGGCACGCAGGCCGCACGCGGGAGAACGCATAGCCCTGCTCGGCCACGATCAGGGTCAGCTTCTCGGTCGTCTTGTCGACCTGCGACAGATCGTAGGTCGTGCCGGCCACCGTCAGCAGGTCGCCGCGCAGGCGCTGCGGGTCGAGCGACGGCAGAGACGACTCGATGTCGATGTTGCCGAACTTGAATATATCGCCCTCGTCGAGCACGAAGGTGATGTAGAAGCCGGAGCCGTCGCGGTCGAGCTCGGCGCCCGCGGAAACCACGCGCGCATCCGCATAGCCGTTCTTGAGGTAGTACTGGCGCAGCAGCTCGCGATCCAGCGCCAAGCGGTCCGGATCGTAGATGTTGGTGCCCTTCAGGAAGTCGAACAGGCCGGACTGCGTGGTGGTGATGATGTCGCGCAGCTGCTGGTCGGAGAAGGCCTTGTTGCCGATGAAATTGATGCCCTTGACCTTGGTGGCCTGGCCCTCGTTGATCTCGAACACGAGATTCACGCGGTTGCTGTCCAGCTCGATGATCTTGGGCTCCACCGACGCCGCGAAGCGGCCCTGCCGGCGGTAGACGTCGAGAATGCGCTGCACGTCGGACTGCACGCGGGCGCGGGTGAACACCGAGCGCGGCTTGAGTTGTACCTCACTCAGCAGCGCGGCCTTCTCGACCTCGCTGTTGCCCTCGAAGGCCACCTCGTTGATGACCGGGTTCTCACGCACCGTGATCAGCACGCCGGCGCCGTCGCGATCGATGCGCACGTCGGCGAACAGGCCGGTGGCGAACAGGGCCTTGATGGACTGATCGACCCGGGCCGCGTCGTATGCGTCACCGACGCTGAAACGCAGATAGGAGCGAACGGTCTCAGGCTCGACGCGGCGGTTCCCCGCCACGCGGATGTCGCGAATTACGCTGCTCTGGGCGAACGCAGAGTCTGTCAGCGTCACCGGCGTTACAGTGCCCAGCGCAGAAACCGCCAGCACCGCAACGAGGATGTAACGCCAGCCCCCCGACTTGCACATCCGACTGATAGGCATACTTCCCGTCTGCCTCTTGGTTCGCCGATCCCCCTCTCACACGCTGCCCGCCGGCGTCGGACAGCATGCCCCATCACATTTCGCCCGTTGTTCCCGCCCTATCGGGCTGGGACGCTACAACAGTACCCTCTTCCGAGCCACTTTTGAGCCGAAGCGTTAATGCGATCCGGCAAAATGTTTAACGATTCAGCAACCACCTTGGAAGTGGCAAGAATACGCCAGCGGGGCTGATTCTGCAGGCTGGACAGGGGCACCAGTTCACATTGGATTTCAATGCCGCACAGCGGCCATTTTCGGCACGCGCGAATCACTCCCAACGCATTGAACGAAGGGAGCAATTCACCTTCCGGCGGGGATGGCGGCGCGGCCTCCTAGCCGACGCCGCCGAGCCAGATCCGCCAGATGTCCTTGCTGGTCACGAACACGGTCAGCATCAGCACGATGGCGAGGCCGATTCGGAAGCTGATTTCCTGCGTCCGCTCGCTCAAAGGCTCCCGTCTCACCGCCTCGATGGCATAGAACAAAAGATGACCGCCATCGAGCAGCGGGATCGGGAACAGATTGATCAGGCCGATGCTCACGGAAATCAGGGCCACCAGGTTCAGCAGGGGCATGATGCCCAGCGTCGCCACCTGCCCCGAAATCTCGGCGATGCCGATCGGCCCGCGCAGCTGGTCGGTGGATTCGCGCCCCATCACCAGCTCCTGCAGGAACTGCAGGGTACGCGTGATGATGAACGACGTTTCCTTCACGCCCAGAACGAACGCGTCGATGGGCCCATAGCGCCGGTATTCCCACTCGTGCTGCGTGGCGTTGCGGCGGATGCCGATCTGGCCGACCCGCATCTTGTTGCCGAACCGGTCGACCAGCTCGCGCCGCGCCGGCGTCGCCTTCAGCGTTACGGGGGTGCCGCCGCGATCGACCTCGAAGCTCAGCTCCTTGTCGGCGCTGCCGCTGACCACCCGCTGCATGTCGTTGAAGGTATCGACCGGCTGGCCGTCGATCTTGAGGATCACGTCGCCGACCTGGAAGCCGGAGGTGGCCGCCACCCCGTCGGGCAGCAGCTCGTCGACGCGCGGCGCCGTCACGTGCATGCCCATGACCGTGTAGGACACGGTAAAGATCGCAATCGCCAGCAGGAAATTGGCGATCGGCCCGGCCGCCACGATGGCCGCCCGCGCCGCCAGTGGCTTGCTTTGGAACGCTCCTTCGCGCTCGGCCGGGCTCATGCGTGCCAGCGCATCCCGGGATGGGACGCTGGCGCTGTTCTCGTCGTCCAGGAACTTGACGTAGCCGCCGAGCGGCACCCAGGCGAAGCGCCAACGCGTCCCGTAGCGGTCGTAGAAGCCGAAGATCTCCTTGCCGAAGCCGATCGAGAAGGCCTTCACCTTCACCCCGCACCAGCGGGCCACCAGGAAATGGCCGAGTTCGTGGACGAACACCACGATGATCAGCACGAACAGGAATGGCAGCGTGAAGGTCAGGAGCTTCCCGAACCCTCCCGTCAAGCCCTGTATCAACTCCATCTCCATCCGCCTCCGGTTCAGATCGCTAACGGCACACAGCGCAGCGTTAATCATGGCGCCGCCGCTGCCGACCATCTTTCCAGCAAGTTCAGAGCCAACCCGCGTGCCGCCGCATCGACGGCCATAACCGCAGCCAAATCATCCACTTCCGCCAGCAGGTTGCGGCCTTCTGCCATATCTAGCGTCTCGGCCACAAGTTCGGCGATTTGAAGGAAGGAGATGCGCCGCGTCAAGAAGGCCTCCACAGCTACTTCGTTGGCCGCGCTCAACACTGCGGGAGCCATGCCGCCGCGCTGCATGGCCTGGCGGGCCAGGCCCAGCGCTCGGAAGCGGCCTTCGTCGGGATGCTCGAAGCTGAGCTGTCCCAGCTCCACCAGGTCGAGCCGCTTGGTCGGTGCGGCCATGCGCGCGGGCCAGGCGAGGCTGAGGGCAATCGGCGTGCGCATGTCGGGGCTTGCCATCTGCGCCAGCATCGAGCCGTCGCAGAACTCGACCAGCGCATGCACGATCGACTGCGGATGCACGACCACCTCGAGCCGGGCCGGCTCGACCGGGAACAGATGATAGGCCTCGATCAGCTCGAGGCCCTTGTTCATCAGGGTCGCCGAGTCGATGGTGATCTTGCGCCCCATCGACCAGTTGGGATGGCACAGCGCCTCCTCCGGCGTGGCGTGGGCAAGCTGCTCCCGGCTCCAGGTGCGGAACGGCCCGCCCGAGGCGGTCAGCACGATGCGCTCGATGGTGGCGGGGTCGGACCCCGCCATCGCCTGGAACACCGCGGAGTGCTCCGAGTCCACCGGCAACAGCTCGGTGCCGGCATCGCGCACCGCCTGCATGAACATGCGCCCGGCCAGCACCAGGCATTCCTTGTTGGCGAGCGCCACGCGCCGGCCCTGCGAGACCGCAGCCAACGTCGGCCGCAGGCCGGCGGCGCCGATGATGCCGGCCACCACGCAGTCGGCGGGACGCATGGCCGCTTCCGCCAGCGCGGCGGCACCCGCCCCGACCTCGATGCCGGTGCCGGCCAGACGCGCCTTCAGCGCTGCGTAGTGCTTGTCGTCGCCGACCACGGCCAGGCGCGCGCCATGCCGAACCGCCAGCTCGGCCAGCGCGTCGACATTGCTGTTGCCGGTCAGCGCTACGACTTCGAACATATCGGGGTTGCGGCCGATCAGGTCGAGCGTGCTGCACCCAACCGAGCCCGTCGCACCGAGCACGCTGACGCGCTTGCGCTGCGGGGTCCGCGTGTGCAGGCCGTTCGCGACCGCCTCGGCCGTCGGACTGGTGCTCGCCTTCGGCACGCGGGTCATTACCTCCGTCACGATCCGAGCAGCAGCGCGCGCGCCGGTGCATGCACGTTGATCGCCATGCCGATCAGGCCCGCGGCCGAGGCCGCCGCGACCAGGCCATCGAAGCGATCCATGACGCCGCCATGGCCGGGGATCAGATGGCTGCTGTCCTTGACGCCGAAATGGCGCTTCAGAGCTCGACTCCGCCAGATCGCCGATCTGGGAGATAAAGCCCAGCACCGCGGCCGTTGCGCCCAGCCGCAGGGGCGACACCCCGGGCACCGCGAGCCAGAAGCAGGCGCCGACGACGGTACTCGCCAGCACCGCACCGATCAGGCCGGCCCAGGTCTTGTTCGGGGAGACGCGCGGCCACAGCTTGGGCCCGCCCAGCAGACGGCCGCTCAGGAAGGCCCCCGTGTCGGCGGCAATGATCACCACGATCAGGAACACCACCGCCAGCAGCCCGAAAGCGACGTCCGAGCGCAGCCAGATGATCGCCATCGCCGGCAGGCCGGCATAGAAGACGCCGATCGCCGCGTAGACGCTGTTGTGCCCGAGGCTCAGCACGATGGTCAGGATGGCGCCGATCGCGAGCGCCAGCAGGCCGAGCCCGACATAGCCGAACGCCGCCAGCACGGCCGCCGCGAACGCCGCGGCGAGGTGCACGGCCAGCACGATGTCGGCGCCGGGACCATGCACGAGGCGCGACCATTCCCAGCTCAGCAGCAGCGCCACGGTGATGACCAGCACCGAAAACGAGATGGTGCCCGTGAAAACGAAGGCCGCCGCCACCGCGGCCATGCCGAAACCCCAAAGCAGCCGCAACCGGAAATCGCTGCCCAGCGCGGACCCTGCCCGGACGGCCCGGATCCGCCTCTGCGTGACTCTGGTCGTGGTGGGTCATCGGTACGTTATCCTGATGGGTCCGCAGTCAGCCCTGCGAGCCGGCGACCACGCCGCCGAACCTGCGGTCGCGCTTGCGAAACTCGTCGATGGCCCGCTCCAGCAGCTCACGGCCGAATTCGGGCCAAAAGGCATCGAGGAACACGAACTCGGTATAGGCGGCCTGCCAGAGCAGGAAGTTGGACAGGCGCAGCTCGCCGCTCGTGCGGATCAGCAGGTCGGGATCGGGCACACCCTGCGTGTCGAGCGCTTCGTTCAGCAGCTCGGGCGTGATCTCCTGCGGCGTCAGCGTGCCCTCCAGCACCCGTTCGGCGAGCCGGCGCGCGGCCTTGGCGATCTCCGCGCGCGACCCGTAGTTGAAGGCGATCATCAGATTGAGCGCGCGATTGTCGGAGGTCAGCGCCACGGCCTCGTCGATCAGCTGCAGCAGCTCCGCATCGACCCCGCCGCGCTCGCCGATCACCCTGATGCACACGCCGTTCTGGTGCAGCTCGGCAAGGTCGCGGCGGATGAACCGCTTCATCAGCCCCATCAGGTCGTCGATCTCGCTGGCCGGCCGCGACCAGTTCTCGGACGAGAAGCTGTAGATGGTCAGGTACTGCACGCCGAGCTCGATGGCCGCCCGCACCGTGCGCCGCACGGCCTCCACGCCCATGCGGTGGCCGACCGAGCGCGGCAGGCCGCGCTGCTCGGCCCAGCGCCCGTTGCCATCCATGATGATGGCGATGTGACGCGGCATCGGCACGCTCGCGCTCTGCCATGCCAGGGATTGGTTGTGCTCGTTCATGGACCCGGCGTCATGGCAGTATCACCGACGCGGACGCTGTCCGTTGCGGGCGCGCCCGGACAGGGCCGCCGATGCCGGCGCCGGTGCGATGTTCATACCTGTTTGATCTCGGCTTCCTTCGCGGCCAGCGCCTGATCGATATCCTTGATCAGCTTGTCGGTGAGTTCCTGAACCTTGGCCGAATTCTTGTGATGCTCGTCCTCGCTCATGTCGCCGTCCTTATCGAGGCGCTTGAGCAGGTCCATGCCTTCCCGGCGCACGTTGCGCATGGCAACGCGCGCGTGCTCGGCGTATTTGTGCGCGACCTTGGCCAGTTCCTGCCGACGCTCGGCATTGAGCGAGGGGATCGGCAGCCGCAGCAGCGCGCCCTCGACGATCGGGTTGAGCCCGAGGTTGGCTTCGCGGATGGCCTTCTCGACCGCGCTGACCTGGCCCTTGTCCCAGACCTGCACCGAGATGGTGCGCGCGTCAGGCGTGGAGACGGTGGCGACCTGGTTGATCGGCATGCGCGCGCCGTACACGTTGACGACCACCGCGTCGAGCAGATGCGTGCTGGCGCGGCCGGTGCGCAGCCCGCCGAACTCCTTCTTCAGGGTGTCGATGGCGCCGCGCATGCGGCGCTCGAGGTCTTTCAGGTCGAACTTGGCGGCCATGGCTTTTTCCCTTGAGATACGAGCGCTTTGCACCGCCCCCAAAGTTCCACTCGTTGCGGCCGGCCAATGCGCGCGGAACACCTGCGCCTGAAGTCGACTCAGGGCCGGCCCTCGATAATGGTGGCCAGCGCCTCGCCCCGCAGCACCTTCAGGAGATTACCCGGTTCTTCGATGGAGAACACAATTACCGGAAGATGGTTGTCGCGAGCAAGCGCAATGGCGGCGCCGTCCATGACTTTGAGGTCCCGCGCCAGCACCTCGCCGTAGGTCAGGCGGTCGTAGCGGACGGCGGCGGGGTCCTTCTTCGGGTCGGCGGAATAGACGCCGTCCACCTGGGTCGCCTTGGCCAGCGCCTCGCAGTTCATCTCGATGGCCCGCAGCGCCGCCGTGGTGTCGGTGGTGAAGAACGGATTGCCGGTGCCGGCCGCGAAGATCACCACGCGCTTGCCGGCCAGGTGATGCAGAGCCTTGGAATGCACGAAGGCTTCGCAGACCGTGGGCATCGGAATGGCGGACATGACGCGGGCCTCCACGTCGACCTGCTCCAGGCCGTTCTGCAGGGCCAGCGCGTTCATCACGGTCGCCAGCATGCCCATGTAGTCGGCGGTGGCGCGATCCATGCCCTTGGCGGCGCCGGCCAGCCCGCGGAAGATGTTGCCCCCGCCGACGACCACGGCGACCTCGACGCCGGCCGCCATGGCATCCTTGATCTCGCCGGCCAGCCGCTGCACGACGGCGACGTCGATGCCGTAGGCCCGGCTGCCCATCAGCGCCTCGCCCGACAGCTTCAGCAGCAGGCGCCGATACTTGAGCGGGGATGCCGTGGCGCTCATTGTGATGGCCACCTTCTCGATCTGGTCACTGGCGCGATCTGGGCACTGGCTGCGCGGCGCAGGGCGGCACATCGTAGGCGCTGCGCACACTTCCCGGCAACGGGCTGCGAACCGGCCATGCCCCGGTTCGCTCCCTTCGAAGCCCTCAGTGCTTCGCTGACCCGCGGCGGCCGCCACCTCGGCGGCGAAGTCGTCCTCTTTCTTCTCGATGCCCTCGCCCAGCGCGTAGCGCACGAACTTGGTGATCTTGACGGGTGCGCCGGCCGACTTCTCGACGCCCTTCAGCATCTGCTCGACGGTCGCCTTGCCGTCGCCGCCGGCGCCGAGGAAGGTCTGCTGCATCAGCACCACCTGCTGGTAGAACTCCTTGCGCAGGCGGCCTTCCACCATCTTGGCGACGATGTCGGCGGGCTTGCCGGAGGCCTTGGCCTGCTCGGTGTAGACCGCCCGCTCGCGCTCGATCAGCGCCGGGTCGAGCTCGTCGGCCGTCAAGGCCGCCGGGCTGGCCGCGGCGATGTGCATGGCGAGCTGCCGGCCGAAGCGCCGCCAGCGCGGCCTTGTCGCCCTTGCTCTCCAGCGCCACCAGCACGCCGATCTTGCCGAGGCCGTCGGCCACCTTGTTGTGCACGTAGTCGGCGACGACGCCGTCGCCCACCTCGAGCTCGCGGTGCGGCGCACGGTCATGTTCTCGCCGATGGTGGCGACCAGTCTCCTTGACGTGGTCTCGACCGTATCCTTGCTGCCCGGGTAGGGCATGGCCAGCAGCTTGGCGACATCGCCCTTGGCCTTCGGGGCCAGCGCGGCGATTTGCGCACCATGTCCTGGAACTGCTCGTTGCGGGCGACGAAGTCGGTCTCGGAGTTGACCTCGACGAGGGCTGCGACCTTGCCCGCCGCCGTCACGCCGATGAGGCCCTCGGCCGCCACGCGGCCGGCCTTCTTGGCGGCCTTCGACAGGCCCTTCTTGCGCAGCCAGTCGATGGCTTCCTCCATGTCGCCGTTGGTCTCGGTGAGCGCCGCCTTGCAGTCCATCATGCCGGCGCCGGTCTTGTCGCGCAGCTCCTTCACCATGCTGGCGCTGATCGTCGTCATGGCTTGATCCTTACATCTTCGGGAATCGCGTGCGAGTCGCGACTGCGGCGCAGGCGATGGCAGTTCGCCATCTCGTGCTCTCGAGTGCCGTGAAGCCGCGCTTCAGGCCGCCTCCGACTCGCTCAGCTTCTTGGCCGCCGCCACCCAACCGTCGCGCGCGATGCGGCCCTTGAGCCTGAGCGTGCGGTCGAGCGCCTCCATGTTCTCGGCGTCGAGGTCGGCGATCTGCCAGAAGTGGTAGACGCCGGCGTCGTTGAGGCGCTGCTCGAGCTGGCGTTGACGTGCGGCAGGCGCTTCAGGTCGTCGGCCTCGCCGCGCGGCGCGTCGATGCCCTTGAACACGCCCTTGGCGGCTCCGCCGGCAGCTCCTCGGCGGGCGGCGCCTCGGCGGCTCCGACATCGACGCCGGCGCCGGCCTGGCCGCGCTCGATGCCGTCGATGGCGGCGCGCGCGACCAGGTCGCAGTAGAGCGTGATGGCGCGGCCGGCGTCATCGTTGCCCGGGATCAGGAAGTCGATGCCGTCGGGATCGCAGTTGGTGTCGACGATGGCCACGATCGGGATGCCGAGCTTCTTGGCCTCGGCGATGGCGATCTGCTCCTTGTTGGTGTCGATCACGAACAGCAGGTCGGGCAGGCCGCCCATCTCCTTGATGCCGCCCAGCGACTTGTTGAGCTTGTCGCGGTCGCGCGTGAGCTGCAGGACCTCCTTCTTGGTGCGGCCCTTGGCCTCGCCGGCCAGCATCTCGTCGAGCTGCTTCAGGCGGCGGATCGACTGCGAGATGGTCTTCCAGTTGGTCAGCGTGCCGCCGAGCCAGCGATGATTGATGAAGTACTGGGCCGAGCGCTTGGCGGCCTCGGCGATGCCTTCCGAGGCCTGGCGCTTGGTGCCGACGTACAGCACGCGGCCGCCGCTGGCCACCACGTCGCTGACCTTGACCAGCGCCTGGTGCAGCAGCGGCACCGTCTGCGCCAGATCGATGATGTGGATGTTGTTGCGGGCGCCGAAGATGAAGGGCGCCATCTTCGGGGTTCCAGCGGTGGGTCTGGTGGCCGAAGTGCACGCCAGCTTCCAAAAGCTGACGCATGTTGAAGGCGGGAAGCGCCATGGGTCAGTCCTTTTCCGGTTGTTCCTCCGCGGAACCGTGAGAAGGCCGTCGCCGATCGGCGTCGGCCCACCGGAGCGCATGACGGGGCTTTTAATCCGCCGGGCGCGAGATCCGCGTGTGGGATGGCGGCTGTGTAGTGGCTGG
>CAVTJY010000003.1:0-75510 GCA_963735125.1 uncultured Alphaproteobacteria bacterium
AGCGGATGGTCCTGCAGCCGTTGCACAACGCTCCGGTGCTGTCGGTGGTGGTCGTGTTCATCGGCTTGCTCACGATCTTTCATTCGCTGGCCGGCGGCATCTGGAGCTTCACCATCAAGGAGTTTCCCTCGCCGTTTCCGAAGGTGGCTTTCGCCGGCTCGGGATATCTCGGCTCCCACCAAGTCGGCATGATCCTGGTCACGCTCCTGCTGCTGGTCGGGCTGTACGCCTTCTTCCGCTTCACCCCCCTGGGCCTGGCCATGCGGGCCGCCGCGCAGAACCCGGCTTCGGCACGCCTGGTCGGCGTTCGCGTCGACTGGATGCTGGCGCTCGGCTGGGGGCTGGCAGCCGTGGTTGGAGCCGTCGCCGGCACCATGGTGGCGCCGGTCGTCTATCTGGAGCCCAACATGATGGCGAGCATCCTGCTCTACGGATTTGCCAGTGCGCTGGTGGGCGGCATCTCCAGTCCGGGCGGGGCCGTCGCCGGCGGCTTCATCGTCGGCGTGCTCGAGAACCTGATCGCCTATTTCGGCAACCTGCTGGAGAAGGCATCGGGACTTTATCTGATCGGCAACGGCGAGAAGCTGACGGTTGCACTGGTCATCGTCATCGTCGTCCTGACACTGAAGCCCGACGGCCTGTTCGGCCAAGTCAGCGTCAAGCGGGTCTGAGCATGGCAACCACGACCGACCCAATGAGCGAGACGACGGTCAGCAAACAGCTCGGCATGGCCAGCCACAACTGGTGGATCTGGATCGGGGTGGCCGGACTGGCACTGCTGCCTCTGGTCGGCGGCAAGACCGGCCTGATCAGCAATTTCGCCTTTCTGCAGCTCAGCCTGATGATCGTCTATGCGATCGCGGTGCTGGGCCTCAACCTTTTGACGGGCTTCAACGGTCAGATCTCGCTCGGCCATGGCGCATTCTTCGCCGTGGGTGCCTACACGGCTGCCATCCTGATCGATCAGGCAGACTGGCCGTTCTGGGCAACGCTGCCGATGGCGGCGCTGGCCTGCTTCATTGCCGGCTACCTGTTCGGACTGCCGGCGCTGCGCCTCGAGGGGCACTACTTGGCGCTCGCCACCTTCGCGCTCGCGGTCGCCGTGCCGCAGATTCTCAAGTATCGACATCTCGAGCCCTTCACCAAGGGCGTGCAGGGCATCAACATCTTCAAGGCTGATCCGCCCTTCGGACTGCCGCTCAGCGGCGACCAGTGGATGTTCCTGGTGGTGCTGGCCGTGGCGATCGTGATGTTCTGGGCCGCGCGCAATCTGCTCGACAGCCGCATCGGCAGAGCACTGCGGGCCATCCGCGATCAGCCGCTGGTGGCTGACACCATGGGTATCAATTCCTCCCACTACAAGGCCGTGACATTCGGCATCAGTGCCCTCTTCACCGGGGTCGCCGGCGCCCTGCACGCGATCATCTTCGAGTTTGTTTCGCCGGACAGCTTCCGCTTCGAACTGTCGATCGCGATTCTGGTCGGCGCCGTGGTCGGCGGCATCGCATCCCTGCCGGGGGCTGTGATCGGCGGCGTGTTCGTGCAGGCGATCGAGAAATATGCCGACGCGTTGACCAAGAAGATCTCGGCGACCGTCAATCTCCCGCTGGAGCTGCAGCCGTGGACCATCTACGGCATCGCGCTGATCATCCTGATCTACATGATGCCGACCGGTGTTGCCGGCGGCATCGGCAGCCTGTGGAGACAGATCAAGCGCTCCCGAAGAGGCGCAACGAATTTTTGAAGGAGCAAACCAAGGAGGAAACTCAGATGATGCACGCATCGCGTCGACTTCTGCTGGCGGGCGCCATTGGCGCGACGATCTCGATGGCTTCTCCTGCGAGCGCGCAAAAGACCTACGATGAAGGCGCGTCCGACATCGAGATCAAGATCGGCAACACCAATCCGTACTCGGGCAACGCGTCCGCCTACGGCCAGATCGGCAGGACGATCGAGGCCTATTTCAAGATGGTCAACGACAATGGCGGCATCAACGGCCGCAAGGTTACCTTCATCACCTACGATGACGGCTACACGCCGCCCAAGGCTGTTGAGATGGTCCGCAAGCTGGTGGAGGACGACAAGGTGCTGCTGGTCTTCCAGACGCTCGGCACGCCCAGCAACTCTGCCATCCACAAGTACATGAACCAGAAGAAGGTGCCGCAGTTGTTCGTTGCGACCGGCGCCTCCAAATGGGGCAACCCGAAGGAATTCCCGTGGACGATGGGCTGGCAGCCCGACTATGCCACCGAGGGCGGCATCTACGCCAAGCACATCCTCGCCACCGTCAAGGACGCCAAGATCGGCGTGCTGATGCAGAATGACGACTACGGCAAGGACTACTTCAACGGCTTCAAGGCCGGCCTCGGCAAGGATGCCGACAAGATCGTCCAGGTCGCGACCTACGAGGTGGCCGACCCGACGGTCGACAGCCAGATGATCCAGCTCAAGAACTCCGGCGCCAACGTCTTCTTCAATATCACGACGCCGAAGTTCGCCGCGCAGGCCATCAAGAAGTCGGCCGAGATCGGCTGGAAGCCCGTGCATTACCTCAACAACGTCTCCATCTCCGTCGGATCGGTCATGAAGCCGGCCGGCCTCGATGCCTCGCAAGGCGTCATCACGGCGCAGTACCTGAAGGATGCGACGGATACGCAGTGGAAAGCGTCGCCCGATATGGTCGAGTGGAACAAGTTCATGGACAAGTACATGCCCCAGGGCGACAAGAGCAGCTCGTTCCATGTCTACGGCTATGCGGCGGCCGCCACCATGGCCCAGGTTCTGAAGCAATGCGGCGACAACCTCACGCGCGAAAACATCATGAAGCAGGCGGCGAGCCTGAAGGGCTTCGAGAATCCGATGCTGCTGCCGGGCATCAAGGTCAACACCAGCGCGACGGATTTCTATCCGATCCAGGCGGTCCAGCTGTCGCGCTTCGAAGGCGAGAGCTGGAAGGTGTTTGGCGACGTGCTGTCGAACGAGGGCGCAAGCCAGTAGGCGGTGCGCGTTGCATCTCGGCCGCCGGGAAGTCCGGCGGCCGAGCGGCGATACGCAGATGGGACAGATGACACAAGCCACCTCGCCCTTCGAGCGCATCAAGCCGCGCCCCGCCTACGAGCTGGTAGCGGAAGCGATTGAGCGCAAGATCCTGAGCGGACGCATGCGGCCGGGCGATCCGATCGGCACGGAATCGGAGCTGGTGAGGCAGTTTGGCGTCAACCGCTCGACTGTGCGCGAGGGCATTCGCCTGCTGGAAAACTCCGGTCTAATCACTCGAGAGGCCAGTCGACGCCTATTCGTGGCGGTGCCGCACTACCATCAACTGGCGACGCGCATGAGCCGTGCTCTTGTGCTGCAGCAGGTCACGTTCCGAGAGCTTTGGCACACATCACGCGCGCTCGAGCCGGCCTGCGTGGACCAGGCCATGGACAATGCCACTGAGGAAGATTTCGCCGCGCTGGCAGCGAATATCGACGAGATGCGCCACGTGCAGGGTGACCCCGATGCGGTCGGCAAGCTCGATGCGGAGTTCCACAAGCTGATCGGCAAGGCCGCCCACAACCGCGTCCTGCTGTTGGCCAAGGAGCCGTCCGGCATGCTGGTGAGGCCGGTTACTGCATTCATCATTTCCAAGAACCCGCGCGGCATACCCCGCATCATCGAGGCGCATCACAACATCCTGCAGGCTTTGCGGCACCGCGACCGGGAGGCCGGTCGATTATGGGTAAACCGCCACCTCAACGATTGGAAGGCGGGGTTCGAGGTGTCCGGCATGAACCTGGACGATCCTGTCAATCAGCCAGTCAGAGTATGACATCGCTCGCCGCCGGAGTAAATGCGGCACCAAGCGCCCCTCATGTCGCTTCGCAGCCGTCTGAACGGCGAGCGGCATCGTCCGTCGTGGTGCCAAGGTCTGACGGCGCGACAGATGTGTTCGAATGGCGACACCCGCGCTCGCGATCGATAACTGCCCCTAGCGCAGCGATTGACCACCTCCACCAATCCGCTTGTCCTGCGGCCCCCCCAGAGACAATATCCTGCCATCGACGCCGAGCACCGTTCGCAAGGGTGGTGCCGCGCCCTCATGGTGGAGGTAAATGTGAACCGATATCAATTGCTTGCGGGCGCGACCCTGCTGGCGTTGCTCGCCGGTGGCGCCCAAGCGCAGACACCGAAGGACACCGTCGTGATGGCCAAGCAGATCGACGACATCATTTCGCTCGATCCCGCTGAGGCGTTCGAGTTCTCGGGTGTCGAGGTCGGCGCCAACGTCTATGACAAACTGATCGGCGTCGATGTCGCCAACGGCAATAAGCTCGTGGGCGAACTCGCCGAGAGCTGGACCGTGAGTCCGGACAACCTCGCCTACACGTTCAAGCTCCGCCCGGGCGTGAAGTTCCATTCGGGCAATCCGTTGACCGCGACTGATGTCGTCTACTCTTTCCAGCGCGCGGTGACGCTGAACAAGTCGCCGGGCTTCATCTTGCTACAGTTCGGCTTCACCAAGGAAAACGTGCTCGAGAAGGTGCAAGCACCTGACCCGTCAACCGTCGTGATCACGGTCTCCAAGCCGTTCGCGCCGACGTTCTTCCTCAATTGCCTGACCTCCGGCGTCGCGAGCATCGTCGACTCCAAGCTCGTCCAGGCCAACATCAAGGATGGCGACTTCGGCAACGAGTGGCTGAAACTCAACTCGGCCGGCTCCGGGGCCTACAGCGTGCGCGCCTATCGGCCCAACGAACAGTATGCACTGGAAGCCAACGCGAGCTGGTACAAGGGCGCGCCGAAGAACAAGCGCGTCATCGTACGCCACGTGCCCGAGCCGGCCTCCCAGCGGCTGCTGCTCGAGAAGGGCGACATCGACATCGCGCGCAATCTATCCAAAGACCAGCTCGCCGCGATCAAATCGAACACAAATCTCGGCACCGTGCAGGGCGACAAGGGCTACATCCTCTACCTCGGCCTCAACACCAAGAACCAGAGTTTCGCAAAGCCGGAGGTGCGCGAGGCGATGAAGTGGCTCGTCGACTATAGCTCGATCGAGCGCAACATCCTCGCGGGTACGTACAAACCGCACCAGGCCTTCCTGCCGAACGGCTTTCTCGGCGCAATTGACGACAAGCCCTACAAGTTCGACCCGGCGAAAGCCAAGGAACTGCTCGCCAAGGCTGGCCTCCCGAACGGATTCTCGGTGACGATGGACGTGCGCTAACACTTCGCCCATTACCGAGATTGCGGAGGCGATCCAGGCCAACTTGGCGCAGGCCGGGATCAAGCTCGAGCTGATCCCCGGCGATGGCAAGGCGACACTGACAAAGTATCGTGCCCGCACGCATGATATCTATATCGGCCAGTGGGGGCCGGACTACCTCGATCCCCATTCCAATGCCGAGACGTTCGCGATCAACGAGAACAATGGCGAGGACGCCAAGTCGAAGACGCTCGCCTGGCGCAACGCCTGGGACATTCCCGACATGACCAAGGTCACGCAGGCAGCCGTGCTCGAGCGTGACGGTGTCAAGCGAGCCGAGACCTACGGCAACCTACAGCGCGAGCACCAGCAGATCTCTCCGTTCGTGATCATGTTCCAGCAGGTCGAGGTCTCGGCGCAGCGCAAGACAGTCGGCGGCTGGGTTATTGGACCGACCTCGGACACGAACTTCTACGCGCCGATCGTGAAAAACTGAGAACCTGAAGGACTGCAGCCCCCCGCGCCGTCGACCGGTCCATGGCAGGCGGCGCGGGGGCCGGCGCATTCGAGTACGCAAGCCTGCGGACCCCCGTATGGAGAGCGCGACTCACAGCCGCCGTTTCCGCAGTGCCGGTCCGCCCTTCGCGCCTGCTGCGTTGGGTGCGCGTGCTCGGCCGCGAGCTGACGACGATCGCCATAACGATCTTTGGGTTGCTGCTGATCACGTTCCTGATCGCCCGCGTCATCCCGATTGATCCTGTGCTGGCCGTCGTCGGCGACAATGCCCGACCCGACGTCTACGAGAACGCGCGTGTCGCCATGGGGCTCGACAAGCCGCTGTGGCAGCAGTTTGCGATCTATGTCGGCAAGGTGTTCCAGGGCGATCTCGGCAAGTCGATCCTGACGGCAAAGCCGGTCGCTGAGGACATCCGCCGCGTCTTTCCTGCGACGCTTGAACTCGCCACGCTCGGCACCTTGATCGGCGTCGCATTCGGCATCCCGCTCGGCGTTGCCGGTGCCGTCGCCCAGGGGCGCTGGCCCGATCAGCTTGCACGGATCGTCGGCCTGTTCGGCTACTCGATCCCGATTTTCTGGCTCGGCCTGATGGCTTTGCTGCTGTTCTACGCCAAGCTCGGCTGGACCAGCGGCCCGGGCCGCATCGGCATCGCCTACCAGGACTTCGTCACGCCGGTGACCGGCTTGATTCTGCTCGATGCCGCAACGCAGGGCGAGTGGGACGCCTTCCGAAATGCGGTCTCGCATCTGATCTTGCCGGCATCCGTGCTCGGCCTTTTCAGCATGGCCTACATCAGCCGCATGACGCGCAGCTTCATGATCGCGGAGCTGCAGCAGCAGTACATCGTTGCGGCGCGCATGAAGGGACTGTCCGAGAGCCGCGTTATATGGCGCCATGCCCTCCGCAACGCCATAACGCCCCTGGTGACGGTCATTGCATTGTCCTACGCCCACCTGCTCGAAGGATCGGTGCTGACCGAGACGGTCTTTGCCTGGCCTGGCCTCGGTCGCTACATCACCAGCGCGCTGCTCAATGCGGACATGAACGCCGTGCTCGGTGGCACGCTGGTCGTCGGCGCGGTTTTTATCGGCGTCAACCTGCTGTCTGACATCATCGGCCGGATCTTCGACCCGAGGACGCGCTGACGCGATGACCACATGGAGCGCGTATCTGCGGTCTGATGCGCCGACCTCCCGCCGACAGGCGCGGCTTTGTCAACTCTGGCGTCGGTGGCTGGCGCTCCGACGCAATTCGCTCGCCATCATTGGGCTGTTGATCGTTCTGGCCCTGCTGGCTATCGCCATGTTTGCCCCACTTATTGCCACCCACGACCCCATCGCACAAAACCTCGACCAGCGCCTGCGACCGCCCTCTGCTACCGCGTGGCTCGGCACCGACGCACTCGGACGCGACATCTATCAGCCGCCTCATCCATGGCGCACGCGTGACGCTGGTGATCGTGCTGCTGGTGGTCGTCACGGTTGGCCCGATCGGTTTGTTGATTGGCGCGTCCGCCGGCTATCTGGGCGGCTGGGTCGATCGCGCGTTGATGCGCTTTACCGATGTCTTCCTGGCGTTTCCGCGCCTGGTGCTCGCGCTCGCGTTCGTCGCAGCGCTCGGACCCGGGATCGTCAACGCGATCATCGCCATTGCACTGACCGCTTGGCCTCCTTATGCGCGGGTCGCACGTGCCGAGGCGCTCGTCATCCGCAATGCCGACTACATCGCCGCCACCCGTCTGCTGGGTGCCTCCTCTTGGCGCATCGTCATGCGCCACGTCGTGCCCATGTGCATGCCCTCGCTGATCGTGCGCACGACGCTGGACATGGCTGGGATCATTCTCACCGCCGCCGGGCTCGGTTTCCTCGGCCTCGGCGCCCAGCCACCCATGCCCGAGTGGGGCGCCATGATCTCAGCCGGCCGCGAGCAGATCTTCGATCAATGGTGGGTCGCGACGTTCCCCGGCATCGCCATCTGTATCGTCGCGCTCGGCTTCAACCTGCTGGGCGACGGCCTGCGCGACGTCATGGATGCCAAATGAGCGACGCTGCTCCGCTCCTCGATGTCGCAAACCTGCGCGTCGACTTTCAAACCCCAACCGGCACGGTCAATGCTGTGCGCGGACTCTCGTTCACGCTCGGCCGTGAGCGCCTCGGCATCGTCGGGGAGTCAGGCTCCGGCAAATCCATGACGGGGCGTGCCATTCTTGATCTGATCCCTCCTCCCGGGGTGGTCACCGCCGACCGCCTGGCCTATCGCGGCCAGGATCTACTCGGCATGCACCGCACCGAGCGGCGGCGTCTGCGTGGACGACGCATGTCGATGGTGCTGCAGGATCCCAAGTTCTCGCTCAATCCCGTCGCGACCGTCGGCCATCAGATCGCCGAGGCCTTTCGCGTGCACCATAAGGCGAGCCGGCGTGAGGCACGCGAGCGTTCGCTCAGCATGCTCGAGGCGGTGCAGATCCGAGAGCCGGCGCGCGTCTATGACCTCTACCCGCACGAGGTCTCGGGCGGCATGGGCCAGCGCGTGATGATCGCCATGATGCTGATCGCCGAGCCCGACATCCTCATCGCCGACGAGCCGACCTCGGCGCTCGATGTCACCGTCCAGCTCCAGATTCTGAAGATCCTGGACGACTTGGTGACGAGCCGCGGCATGGGCCTCATCTTCATCAGCCACGACCTGCACCTGGTGCGCTCGTTCTGTGATCGCGTGATGGTGATGTACGCCGGCAAGGCGATGGAGACCATGCCGGCTGCCGAACTCACCGATCCGGCCGCGATGGCGAGACGCCACGGCTACACGCTCGGTCTGCTCGGCTGCCTGCCGGAGCTCGAGCGGCCGAAGGCCAAGCTCGCCACGCTGACGCGCGATCCGGAGTGGATGAAATGAGCGCTCAACCGGCAATCGCGGTCGACCACCTCGATGTGCGCTTTGGTCAGGCACATGTTGTCCGCGACGTCTCGTTCCACGTCGGCGATGGCGAAAGCTACGGGATCGTCGGCGAATCCGGCTCTGGAAAATCGACCGTGTTGCGTGTGCTGGCAGGCCTGAACCAGAACTGGAGTGGAACGATCGGCATTCGCGGCACGCCCCAGCCCAAGCGCCGCGACAAGGCTTTCCATGCTGCCGTGCAGATGGTGTTCCAGGACCCCTACGGCAGCCTGCATCCCAAGAAGACGATCGACGATGCGCTGGCCGAGCCGCTCTCGATCCACGGCATCGGCGGCGCCGACGCGCGCATCACGCGGGCACTGGACGAGGTCGGCCTGCCGCAGTCGTTCCGCTTCCGGTATCCGAGCCAGCTGTCCGGCGGCCAGCGCCAGCGCGTCGCCATTGCCCGGGCGCTCATCCTGGAGCCTGGCATCCTGCTGCTCGATGAGCCAACCTCGGCGCTTGACGTCTCGATCCAGGCCGAGGTCCTGAACCTTCTTCAGGCGTTGCGCATCGAGCGAGGGCTAACCTACGTGCTGGTGAGCCACAATCTCGCGGTGGTGGCGCACATGTGCGAACGCCTGTTGGTCATGCAGCTCGGCCAAGCCGTCGAGGAGATGGACGCGGGCAGGCTCACCGCCCGTGCGCCCCGTACCGAATACGCGCGCCAGTTGCTCGTCGCCAGCGAAGGCTTCCGCCGCGTATCAACCTGAATGTCGCTCGACAACCCTGGCGGCATCGCGGACCACCTTTGCGATCTCACCTTGAGCTGCTTTTTTTTGGTGACGATACATCACAAATGTCGGCATCCGGCACTTAACGGACAACCTCGTGGATACGGACAATGTCTGCTTTCGGGAGGAACAGACATGCGGACGCGCAGCTGCCTAGTCAGCTTTTGACCCTGGCTGCGTGAAAACATCGAGTCAGTTATGATTCTCCTGGCGGTCTGCGGGGAATCTCATGAAGCGCTTTGTTGTGGGGGCGGATCGCGGGCAATCGACATTGTTGCCCGAATGCCTGGATGACTGGATCGACGAGAGCAATCCTGTTCGCGTAATAGACGCGTTCGTTGATGCGCTCGATCTCGCCACGCTTGGGTTTGACAGTGTCGCGCCGGCGACGACCGGCCGGCCCGCCTATCATCCTTCGGTTCTTCTGAAGCTCTACATCTACGGCTATCTCAACCGCGTGCAGTCGAGCCGACGGCTCGAGCGTGAGGCTGGCCGCAATCTCGAGGTGATGTGGCTTCTTGGCCGGCTCGTCCCCGATGACAAGGTGATTGCCGATTTCCGCAAGGACAATGGTCCGGCGGTCCGCAAGGTGTGCGCGCGCTTCGTCGATCTGTGTCGCGAGATGGGTCTGCTTGGGAAAGCGAGCGTCGCCATTGACGGCAGCAAGTTCAAGGCGGTCAACAATCGGGATCGGAATTTCACGCGCGGCAAGATCGATCGCCGACGCGCGCAGCTCGAAGAAAGTGTGGCGCGGTATCTGAGCCAGCTCGATACGGCCGACCGTCACGAGCCATCGGAGACGCTCGCATTGAAGACGACGCGCCTCAAGGAAAAGCTCGTTAAGTTGAAAGAGGAGATGGCGAAGCTCGCGGCCTATGAGAAGCAGATGCTGGCTTCGCCCGATCAGCAGATCTCGCTGACCGATCCGGACTCGCGATCCATGGCGACGAGCGGGCGTGGCTCCGGCGTCGTTGGCTACAACGTGCAGGTCGCGGTCGACACCGAACATCATCTGATCGTGACACATGAGGTAACGAATACCGGCTCGGATCGCTCACAGCTGGCGAATGTTGCGAAGCAGGCGAAGGCGGTTCTGCACGTGGACAAACTCGAAGCCGTCGCCGATCGTGGCTACTTCAACGGCGAAGAGATCCTCGCGTGCGAAGAAGCCGGCATCACGGTGACGCTGCCGAAGCCAATGACGTCGGGCGCGAAGGCGGAAGGCCGCTTCGGCAAGCAGGACTTTGTCTATCTGTCCGAGCAGGACGTCTACCGGTGCCCAGCGGGAGAGCATCTCAAATACCACTTCACGGCCCTGGAGCACGGACAGCAACTGCGTCGCTATTGGACGGGCGCGTGCCAGACTTGCGCCATCAAGGATCAATGCACCACCGGCAAGGAGCGCCGGATCACGCGATGGGAGCACGAGCATGTGCTCGAGGCAGTGCAGAAGAGGCTCGACGAGAACCCGCTGGCGATGCGTCAGCGGCGCGAGACGGTCGAGCACCCCTTCGGCACGCTGAAGATGAGGATGGGCGCGACGCACTTCCAAATGAAAACGCTGCCGAAGGTCGCCACCGAGATGGCGCTCTCGGTGCTCGCCTACAATCTGACCCGCGTCATGAACATCATAGGCGTCAAGCCGCTGATCGCGGCGATCGCGGCATAGGCGCGAGCACTCTCGCGTGCCGATTCCGGACCGGGGATTGCCCCGCACGCTCTGACGATGACCCAGGGTTGGTCTTGATCAAGCACCAGGAAGAAATTGCTCAAATCGGCCGCGTCACCCTACAACCACCCAGTCGCGCCTCGTTGTTGACCGCTACGCAGCGTTATCACGCAACCAAGACCAAAGGCACGCTCGAAGGCGGGCATGCGGGCATCTATGGCGTCAGACGCCTCGGGCCGTTCTATCTGGCCGGCACCGTCGACTACGCTCACTATTCCAATGACAGCCGCCGCTCCATCGATTGGGTGGTGGATGAGCGTACGAGCGGCGAGTTTTCCAGTGAGCGTGCTCAGCGCGCGTGTCGAGGTCGGCTGGCGGCGCCCCTTCGGCCGCTTCCTGGTGACGCCGTTCGCGGGCTTGAACCTGGCACATCTCTGGAGCGATGGCTTCACCGAGAACAGCGTGACGTCGACGGGTGCGCCGGGCATCCTTGGATTGACCTTCGGCGACAAGTCCGTCAACTCGATACAGAGCTCGCTTGGCATCCAGGTCGATACCCGCACAAGGCTCTCCAACGGCCAGATCCTGACGCCCTTCGCGCGGGTCGCCTGGCTGCACGAGTTCAATCCGGACCGCAGCGTCCACTCGTTCCTCACGGCGTCGCCGGCGGCTGCGTTCTCGCCGTTTGGCGCGTTCGCGCGAGCAATCTCGCCAAGGTGAACGCGGCGTGAGGCTCGACGTCACTGGTAGCTGGGCCGTGTTCGGCTATTTCGATGGAGAGTTCTCCAGCGAGGGCCAGAGCTACGGTGGCACGGCGGCGTGAAGATTTTCTGGTAGCGGGTTTGAGCGCTCGAATTGGGCTTGTGTTTGCTGGGAAGGTTCGTGGCGGCGCCATTGAACAGCGCTCTTGCGAGCGCTCAATGCGACAAGCGGCAGCGGATCGGTCGTGAGCGAGGCCGGCGATGAGCGGGCAATCGTTGGCCATGCCGCCACGTCAGACGCGCGACATCGTCAGTTGTGAGTGCGTGTTACCCGAAGCGGACTAGCGATCTGGATGGAGCACCGCAATGGCCCCGATTGGGCGGCATCAGCACATGTTGGCCAGATAGTAGTTGCCTGCGAGACGGCATTGTCCAACCCGCCATTCGGCGGGCCGTCCGTGGATCGTGTGAACGACGCGATCCAGCACAATGACCGGCGGGCCTTGCGCTACGTCCAGGGTCTCCGCTGCCTCGCGGGAGGCGGCGCCAATCGAGATCCGCTCTTGCGCCTCACCAAGCAGCAGGCCGTGCTGCTGGGCCAGGACCACAATGCGATAGGAACCCCCACCATCCATGCTGGAAAACAGCTTGGCGGGCAGGGAGACTTCCTCGCGCATGAACACCTGGTCGTCGTAGAACCGGGTCCTGGAGATGCGCCAGACCGGATCTTGTTCACCTAATTGCAGTCGCAGGCATTCCGCTTCATTGGCCTTACCCTCAGCAAGGTTGATGGTCTCAGCGCGGCCGACGAGCGGTTTGCCGTCGGTTCCACAAATCTTGCTGAAGCGATTGACCAGTCCATCGGCGGCCGGGTCGTTGACGAATGTGCCGCGGCCTTGCCTGCGCGTAATCAGGTGCTCGTCCTCCAGGAGATCGAGCGCCTTGCGCATGGTGCCGACGCTCACGCCGAACTCGCGCGCCAGATCATTCTCATTGGGAATAATCTTGCTGGGCTTCCACTGCCCCGTGGCGATGCGCTCGGCCAGTGCATCGCGCAGTTGGAGATAGAGCGGCCTGGTCGAGAATGAGTGCAATGCCATGGCTAGACCCGCTCCGCTCTATGGTGATGCTCGAAACTCGCGATGCGACCCGCCCTCCAAACGTGATGTGTGCCGTGCCATCGCGCGCAAAATGCGCAACCGACGGCACCTTCATCGATAGCGGGGGCGTTCTGGCAATACGAGAGCCCTTGCGTAGCGGCCTCATCCCATCAAGGGCTCTCGGCGACCCCGCCGCACTACACACTAGGCCGCCTCGTCAGGCATTGCCCTAACGTGGGTTAGCGCTCCGGCGTTTTGCTCGCGACGGTTAATTGGAGCGAAACGTGCGGAGCGCCGGTTCAATCGCGTGAGTTCAAATAACCGCCTTGGAAACCAGACAGCTTCCGGAGCGCGCCAAGTTATGGATGGTGACGGTGCGACGGCGTAGGGTGAGCAATTGTCCTCGCGCAGCTGGCGCAAGATGCAGTTGATGTGGATGGATGTTAGACCCAAGGCATCGGCGAGAACGAATTGACTGAGGGGGCATGTGAACTCGGTGTGCGTGGCGAGCCCGACCAAGGTTGAGCCTCTCGGCCAACTCCATGAAGAAATGGGCTGTGCGCTCGATGGCGTTGCGCCGACCGATGTTGACCAGGTGTTCAACGACCGTGGCTTCGTCGCGAGAAGAGGCCCACATGAGCGCGGCACCCAGACGGGGGAAATCGTTGAGCACTCATGATGTGCGCGCCGTGGAGAGAATCGACCGCGGCATCCGTCAAAGCCGAGAAAGAATGATCTGCGGTTCGCAACAGGACGCTGCGCAAACCGACAATATCGCCGGCGATCGGAAAGGAGATGATCTGCCGTCCCACCGTTGGGCAGGGTCTTGTAAGCTGCATGCCCAGCCATCCTGAAGAAAAAAGGCTTTGTGCCCGGTCTGCCCTTCATGGGTGAGCTGTTGGCCCCGATGCACATTGACTCGAGTGCTCCTGCGAATCCGCAAGACACGCAGCTCGTCGTGTGACAAGGGGACAAATGCATTCAGCTTTTTGGTGAAGACGCTATCGGACATCGCATTGGGCATGGGTTGGCCTCTCAGGTGATCAGACGCTACTCCGCTCGCTTGCGCTCGTCGAAAGTGCTGGCGCCCCAGCCAGCGATGGGCGTGCACAAGTACCACGTCGATGGTGTCGACGAGGTATAAAAGTATACCTGCGGAAGGCGATTAGGCAATACCCGTCGCGGAAGTAGCTTGAAATCGTCTGCCGACTTTCCGGGCGCAGACGGCTGGGAGATGGCTGTGCTCTTGCCCTTCGAGGAAGAGTGCCATGCCGGAAAACATTTGGCGGCAAATCGCGTATTATCAGGGCTGTCGCGCGCCGACTTTGCGCTTCTCAAGCCCAATCTTGTGCCAGTTGAGCTTCCCCGCACCCAGCTGGAGACCGGAGAACGAGCGCATCGATGCGGTATACTTCATCGACCGTGGCTTCGCATCGGTGGTCGCCGATGGGGCCGGCAAGCGCGGCATAGAGGTTGGCCTTATCGGCCGGGAAGGGATGACCGGCCTGGACGATCGTGATGGGCAGCGATCGGCCCGCCGCATGACACCTATATTCAGGCCGCAGGGTCGGGGCAGCGTGTCAGCGCGCCCAAGCTTCGTTCGGCCATAGACCAAAGCGTTTCCTTGCACCGGTCGCTTCTGCACTGCGGCCATGCCTTCCTAATTCAGGCCGCGCAGACCGCGCTGGCCAATGGCCGGAGCAAGAATGAAGCACGCCTGGCTCGCTGGCTGTTGATGGCCGACGATCGCCTCGATGGGGGAGAGCTGCCACTCACCCATAAATTTCTCGGCATCATGCTTGGCGTGCAGATGGATCGGCCGTTACCGTCGCCGTGCAAGCTCTTGAGCGGAAAGGGCTTCTGCTCAGGGCCGGGCTGCGAGCGATCACCATCGTCGACCGAAAAGGACTGATCAAAATCTCCAACGGGGCCTATTCGCCGCCGTGACATCAATGCAGATCAGTGCATGCGGGAGCGCGTTGCGCTATTTTTTGGGCCGGAAAGGAGCGCAAAATGACAGAACACGCACGATTGCAGCGTGCAGACGGCACCGCTGCCCTTGGCATTTGCGAGTCGCTGCTTCTGGCGCTGACCGATCTCAAGGTGATCAGCGAAAAGCAGGCGCGCGACCTGCTGACCGACGTCGCCACTGCCCACACTGAAGCTGCCGCTACGGCCCAGTCACCGGAGAAGCATTGGGCGGTCGTGAAGATTGTTCGACGCATCCTTGCCGGCAAGAACGGCGTGCGCTCGTAGCAAAAAACACTAACCTGGATTAGGAAGCGACCCCATCGTCGGCAGGTAAGGGGCACGGAACCCCATGCCCAAAGGGCGGGAAGTTTGCGGCGCCTCAAGCAGGCAGGCCGCGACTCCAATTGAGCGGCTCACAGACACTGCCCGGCTTTGAGCCCGCGCTCCTGCGCGGCGGGCTGATTGCGGAAGCGAACGTCATCCGACATCCGCTGATGGAGATCATTGGACGAGCAGTCCTCTGTTGCGTGAAAGACGCATCCAGGACAGTAAACACATCCGGGGACGCATCCAGCCGAGATTAAGGCACTCAGTATACAGGTGATGGAAACGAATTGATTAGCCGTGAGGCTCCAAAGCGGCAGACTGAAGGCTTCGTGCTGTGGGCAAGAGGCTCCGTCGCAATATTCCAGGGAGCGTGGCGATGAAAATGATTGCTGCTCATCGGATACGGGAGGTGGCTCCTGGTGGCCGTGCGAAGAAAAGATCTGAAGCTCGAAGGATTGAGGAAAAGGCCGCACGCCTGACGCTGCGAAAAGCGCGCAAGCCACTTGCGGTAGTTTTCGGCGCAACACTGGGCTTCGGCATCGCTGCAACCAGCACCGAGGCGCAGGTTCTTGGCCCCACGCTGGACGACTTCGCCGTGCTGGCCGGCACAACGGTGACCAACACCGGCCCCAGCGTGATCTCGGGCAGCGTCGGCGTCTCGCCGGGTACCGCGATCGTCGGTTTCCCGCCCGGGATCGTGTTGCCGCCGGGCACGATATATGCGGGTGGTGCAGTACCCGCGCAGGCACAAACTGAGCTGACTGCTGCCTATAACGCCCTGCAGGCGCTTCCCTCGCAGGTCAACCTTACGGGTCAGAACCTGGGTGGTATGACCTTGACCCCGGCCGTCTACACCTTTGCGACGTCGGCTCAGCTGACAGGTGTGCTGACGCTCAACGGCCTGGGCAACCGGCCGCCCAATTCGTGTTCCAGATCGGCAGCACGCTGACGAGGCAGCAACTCGGCGTCTGCTGATAACGGAGCAACGGCAACAACGTCTATTGGGCGTCGGCAGCGCGACGCTGGGCACCAACACTGTGTTCGCGGCAACATCATCGCGCTGACCAGCATCACGTTGAACACAGGCGCCGCATCACCTGCGGTGCGCTTTGGCGCGCAACGGTGCAGTGACCTCGACAACAACGTGATCACGCTATGCGTGTGGCAGCGGTGACGGCGGCGACATTACGGACAATGACTGGGCGGCGGGGGCGTGTCGGGGCGCAGCAGACCGCATTCGGCGCGTCGAGCATGTTCGCGTCTGCATGATGGGCAGGGGCGATGCTTCTGGCGGGGAGGAGTGTTCAACGACACGCAAAACAACCTGCAAAACAACTATCCTCGATCAAGGAGGAGGCGGGAGCGGCGCAGCAAACGGGGGTCAACGAGGGAACGCGGGCGCGGGGTGTATCAATAATAGATGGCGCTGTGGAGTGGTGGGGAGAGGTGCGGAGGGGAGAGAGGGGGAAGAGGAGGAGGGTGTGCGTGGAGAGAGGGAGGAGGGGGGAAGGGGGAAGAAGACTCCAGACACAAAATGGTGGGTTGAGAGGACCAGGCGATGACTGGAATTCGAACCCGAAATCGATTGAAGGCGCTCGCCGTAGAGAAGTAGAGCGCGCCCGGAATCTACGCAGACGGAGGCGGCCTCAGTCTGGTCGTCACCGACACTGGCACGAAGAAGTGGGAGCTTCGGATTGCCATCGGCGACCGTAGGCGGCAATTGGGTCTTGGTATCTATCCAGGCGTGTCGCTCGATGAAGCTCGCAGCAAAGCGGCACAGATCCGGATCGGCGCCAACGAGGGCCGCGACGTGGTGTTCGAGCAGAGGCGGTCTGAGCAAATGGCTGCCGCACCTCCACGTTCGGTCTCGTTCCGAACTGCCTTCGACTGATATTTCGAGATGAAGGAGCAGGAGCTCTCCAACGACAAGCATAAAGCTCAGTGGCGCTCGACCATGCAGACCTACGTGTTTCCGACGATCGGTAAACGGCCTGTAGGCGAAATCACCGCGGCTGAAGTCCCCGCACCGATGCTGAAGTCTGGGCAGACGAGAGACTACGATTTTCCAATCGGTGCGGCCGGCACGCACTGGATGCACGCCCACACGCTGCAGGAGCAAAATCTGACTGGCGGCCCCGCACATCGTGAGGAGCGTCCAGCAGCACAGCAGGACGAGCAGGAGATTATCGTGATGTTGCACGACTTCTCCTTCACACCTGCTGAGGAGCTGCTCGCCCGCCTCAAACGTTCAACGGCGGGACGCAGTATGCATGGTGGCATCGGCGCCATGGATCTCAACGACATCGAATACGACGCCTACCTCGCCAACGATCGCACGCTGGATGATCCAGAGGTTGTCAAGGTGGAGAGCGGAGCGCGCGTCCGCCTGAGGATCATCAACGGCGCAACCGCGACCGGTTTCACGATCGATACCGGCGAGATCGAGGGTGAACTCGTCGCCGTCGATGGCAAGGAGGTCGAGCCTGTGCGCGGCCGGCGTTTTCCCATGGCGATGGGGCAACGCATCGACCTTCGCCTGGCGCTGCCCAGGGACGCCATGGCCTACCCCATTCTGGCCTTGCGGGAAGGCGGCGTGCAGCGCACCGGTCTCATTCTCGCACCTTCCGGGGCGCGCATTGCCAAGCTCGGGGATGTTGCGGAAGCGCGCCAATGCCATGCTGGAGCATGCCGGCCTGCCCGCGCTGCTGAGCTTCAAATCCGAGACGATCCTCGACGCGCGCCAGTTCGAGCGGCCCGTGAACTATGCGCTCCTGCGTATCACCGAGGCTGGCGACAAGTGCTGGGACGACTGCGTTGATCCCGAGAAGCCACCCGTCATCGTCATTGATCCCCGCGCCGGCCACGGTCCCGGCATTGGGGGTTTCAAGCGCGACTTCGAGGTCGGGATTGCGTTTCATGTCGGGCACCCGGTCTATTTCGTCGTCTTCTTCCCTGAGCCTTGCCCGGACCAACGGCGGATGACCTCGAAAGAATGACCGCTGTTGTCCAGATGGTCGAGGCCGCCGCACGCTTGCCGCGCTATCAGGAAAGTGTGCGATGGGGCCAGAGGTGCAGGCGATCGCCCCCCGCGCTCGCGTGAAGCGCAACTTGGTCATCTCTTTCAGCAGTCGCAGCACCACCTTTGATCTGCATCAAACCTGCGCAATGGGCGGCGCAGCACAGAGGGCCACTGCATCTCGACGATTTCCCCCACGGCTGCTGGTGTTGACGCTCGTCAAAGCAGCCCCTCGACGCTGGGACATAAATGAGTTGGCCATGGCGCGCATTTGCATCATACAGAGTCACCCCACGCCCGGAGGTGGACATTTCTGCCACGCGCTCGCCGATGCCTATGCGGAAGGCGCCATGGCCGCCGGCCACCAAGTCAAGACCATCGCGGTGGCGGAGATCGACTTTCCGCTCCTGCGCTCCAAGCAGGACTGGGATAGCGGCGAGACCCCGGCCGCGATAGCCTCGGCGCAGAAGACCAACGGCTGGGCCGAGCACCTCGTGCTCATCCATCCCCCTGTGGGTCGGCATGATGCCGGCGCTGCTGAAGGGCTTCATCGAGCAGACCTTCCGCCCGGGCTTTGTCATGCGCATGTCGGCAACGCGCGGCTGGACCAAGCTCTTGACCGGGCGCAGCGCACGTGTCGTTGTCACCATGGGCATGCCGGCACTGGTCTACCGCTGGCACTTCGGCGCGCACGCGCTCAAGGGCCTGACCCAGAACCTGGCGCTGATCGGCATTAGGCCGTGCCGCCACACGCTGATCGGAATGATCGAAGGCATGACCAGCGAGAAGCGACGCACGTGGTTCGAGCATCTGAGGGAACTCGGACGGCGTGGAGGGTAGATAGTTCGTGAACGAGCAACGTGTGGAGGCGCCTGCCTTCGAATCGGCGCCAGGCGTACCTCTGAAGCGCTCTCTGTCGCTGCTCCAGGCGACGCTATACGGGCTCGGCGTCACGATCGGTGCCGGCATTTATGTGCTGATCGGGGCGGCGGCTGCGCGCGCCGGCATGTACGCGCCGATCGGCTTCGTGCTGGCGGCCATCCTGATGGCGCTGACGGCTGCATCATTCGCCGAGCTGGCGGGGCGGATGCCGGTTGCCGCAGGCGAGGCGGCCTATGTCCGGGACGCTTTCCAATCCGACAAGCTGGCGCTGTTCGTTGGCCTGCTGGTGGTTGCGGTGGCCGTCGTTTCCGCGGCCGCGATCAGCGTCGGCAGCGCCGGATACATCAGTGTTTTCGTTGCCTGGCCGGAAACGATCCTGATCGCTGTGGTGGTCCTGGCCATGGGCGCCATTGCCGGATGGGGCATCAAGGAGTCCGTGATCTTTGCCGGCGTCATGACGGTGATCGAGGTCGGCGGCCTGCTACTGCTCATCCTGGCGGGCATGGCATCGGGACCCGAGCTGGTCACGCGCTTGCCTGAAGCGTTGCCGCCGCTTGGCAACGGTGCCGTCATGGCCGGCCTGATGGGCACGGTCATGCTGGCGGTGTTCGCGTTCATCGGCTTCGAAAGCCTGGCCAACATTGCCGAGGAGGTGCGCGACCCGCAGCGCACCCTGCCCCGCGCCATCTTCCTGACGCTGGCGCTGTCGACGCTGCTGTATGTGCTGGTCGTGTGGGTGGCCCTGGTCGCCGTTTCGAGCGAGGAGCTTGCGCAATCCAAGGCGCCGCTTGCGCTGGTGTTCGAGCGCCTGACCGGCGCGTCGCCGCGCACCATGAGCCTGATTGCCGTCGTGGCGACGCTGAACGGCATCATCGTGCAGATCATCATGGCATCGCGCGTGCTCTACGGCCTCGCCCGGCAAGGCGAGCTGCCGGCCTTCTTCGGCGCGGTCAACAGCGCCACGCAAACGCCGGTCAATGCCACGGCCGTCACGACGGCGCTGGTGCTGGTCTTCGCCGTGCTGCTGCCCCTGCATCATCTCGCCGACCTCACCTCGCGCATCACGCTCGTCGTGTTCGCGCTGGTCAACCTGTCGCTGATCCGTATCAAGGCACAGGCGCGGCCGGCACCGCCCGGGACCTACGTCGCGCCCACCTGGATGCCATGGGCGGCGCTGGCCACGTGCGCGGGCCTGCTGATCGTCGATGTGGCCTTGCTCGCGCGCGCGATGCTCGCTGGGTAGAGGGTGACGGGAGATGGATTGAACGTCATCAAATCCGGCCTAACGGTCCTGTAAGCTTTTGCCGCGCGGATTATCAAGTCCGCGCCGGTCAAGCCTGCTTGTGGGCTCGACCGCCAATGCGCAAAGTTCAGAAGCCATGCAAGGGCCTGATGCTCCATGACGAATGAGCGACGGATCGCCGAGACGGAGACCAGGCGGCCGTCATCGCGTTCCTGGCCGACCCGTCGTCCCACGCCAATGTGTCGCAAGTCGATCGCCTGGAGACGCACGGCAACCTGGTGTTTCTCGCCGGCGAGGACGCCTGGAAGATCAAGCGCGCGGTGCGTTTTCCCTACATGGACTTCTCAACGCTCGAGAGGCGCCGGGTGGCGTGCGCGCGCGAGGTGGAGGTCAACCGACGGCTCGCTCCGGACTTCTATCTCGGCTGCGTGCCGATCACCCGCACGGCCAAGGAGACGCTCGCGTTCGGCGGCGATGGCGATATCGTGGAATGGGCGGTGCACATGCGCCGGTTCGATCAGTCGTCGCTGCTGAGCAGCATCGCCGCGGCGGATGGAATCGACGCGGACCTGGCCAAGGCCGTGGCCGATGCGGTGTACGAGAGCCATCGTGGTGCTCCGAGTGTCGCCTCGGCCTCCGGAACGACGAAACCTTGCCGAGCTGGTCGGCTCGATCTGCAGCGCGCTCGCGCGGCTCCGACGCGTTCGCCGGCCAGGACGCCGGCGCCTTCTCGCGCCATGCGCACGAGCCAACTCGAGCGCGCCTCGACCATCCTCAATCGCCGTGCCGAGGTGGGCTGCGTGCGGCGCTGCCACGGCGATCTGCATCTCGCCAACATCGTGCTGTGGCAAGGCCGGCCCATGCTGTTCGACGCCATCGAGTTCGACGAGAAGATCGCCACCATCGATACCCTCTACGACCTGGCGTTCCTGTTGATGGATCTCCGCCGCTACGGCCAGGCGCGCGCCGCCAACGTCGTGCTCAATCGCTACCTGTGGCGGTCGCAAAACGATCTCGACCTGACGGCCTGCAGGCGCTGCCGCTGTTTCTCGGGCTGCGCGCCGGCGTTCGCGCCATGGTGACCGTCGACCGGGCCGCGCAGGAGGATCGAGCGCGGCGGAGAAAGACAGGCAGCGCGCGCGGGCCTACTGCGCGCGGCGCTCGAATACTTGGCGCCGAGCCCGCCGCAGCTATTGCCGTCGGCGGGCTGTCCGGCACGGGCAAGAGCACGCTGGCCGCCGCGCTGGCGCCGGACTTGGTGCCGGCGCCCGGTGCGGTGCACCTGCGCAGCGACCTGGAACGCAAGACCCTATTCGGCGTCGCCGAGACGGTGCGGCTGCCGGCCGAGGCCTATTCGGCCGAGGCGTCCCGCAGCGTCTACGACCTGCAGTGCCGGAAGGCGCGCCTGGCGCTGGCGGCGGGGCAATCCGTCATCGTCGATGCGGTGCACGCGAGACCGGACGAGCGCTCGGCGATCGAAGCGGTGGCATCCGAGCTGTGGCGTACCGTTCCGCGGCCTGTGGCTGACGGCGGCCGGCGACGAACTCGCCGCGCGCGTGGCGGCGCGCCGCAATGACGCCTCGGATGCGACGCCGGAGTTCGTTGCCCGGCAGCTGACCTGGGACACCGGCGCCTTGTCGCCGGCGTGGGCGACGCTCGATGCAAGTGCCGGACCGGACGAGACGCTGCGGCGGGCCATGGCGACGCTTGGCCCGGAGCCGACCGGCCGGAGACTGGCAAGAGAGGAACGCGAGGCGCCATGACCATCCGCAACTTCGACTTCCTGCTGCGGCCGCGATCGGTGGCGCTGATCGGTGCCAGCACCAAGCCCGGCAGCGTGGGGCTCATCACGGCGCGAAACCTGCTCGGAGGCGGGTTTGCGGGGCCGGTCTGGCTCGTCAATCCGAAGTACGGCGCCATCGAGGGGCATGCCTGCCACCCCTCGGTCGCATCGCTGCCGGCCGCGCCGGATCTGGCCGTGCTGGTCACGCCGCCGGCAACCATCCCGGCGCTGATCGCCGAGCTCGGCGCCAAGGGCACGCGCGCCGCGGTGGTCATCACGGCGGGAATTCGCGACGACCTGAAGCGCGCCATGCTGGAGGCGGCGCGTCCGCACCTGCTGCGCATCCAGGGTCCCAATTGCCTCGGCCTGATGGTGCCCGGCATCGGCCTCAATGCCAGCTTCTCGCACAGGCCGCCGCTTGCCGGTGACCTCGCCTTCCTGTCGCAATCGGGTGCGCTGATCACGGCCATCATCGACTGGGCGTGCGGCCGCAGCATCGGCTTCTCGCACGTGGTGTCGCTGGGCGACATGGCCGATGTCGATTTCGGCGACATGCTGGACTACCTCGCCGGCGATGCGAAGAGCCGGGCCATCCTGCTGTACATGGAAGCGGTCACGCATGCGCCGAAGTTCCTGTCGGCGGCGCGCCGTGCCGCGCGGTCGAAGCCCGTCATCGTCGTCAAGGCCGGACGCGGCGCGACGGGCGCCAAGGCGGCCCTATCGCACACGGGAGCGTTGGCCGGAGCCGATGCCGCCTACGAGGCCGCTTTCCGCAGGGCTGGGCTGCTGCGCGTGCGCGAGCTCGACGATCTGTTCAGCGCCGCCGAGATCCTGGCGCGGCGTCCACAGCTCTCGGGCGACCGGCTGGCCATCCTCACCAACGGCGGCGGCGCCGGCGTGCTGGCGGCCGATCGCCTGGGCGATCTCGACGGCCGCCTCGCCGTCGCTCTCCGAGGCGACGCGCGCCGCGCTGGATCGCATCCTGCCGCCCACGTGGTCGCATGGCAATCCGGTCGACATCATCGGCGATGCGGACCCGGCGCGGTACGCCGGCGCCCTCGACGCGCTGATGGAGGACGACACGGCGGACGCGATCCTGGTCATGAACTGCCCGACGGCGCTGGCATCCAGCACCGCTGTCGCCGAAGAGGTGCTGGCGACACTGGAGCGGCGCACGAGCGCCGGCAAGCCCTGCAAGCCGATGATCACCAACTGGCTTGGCGACGGCGCGAGCCAGGCAGCGCGCCGGCTGTTCGCCGCCAACGGCATTGCGAGCTTTGCCACCCCGGCCGAGGCCATCGACGGTTTCATGCAGCTCGTGCGCTACGCGCGCGCGCAGGAGGAGCTGATGCGCACGCCGCCGTCGCTGGCCGGCTGATCTTGGGCTCGAGAGCGACAAGGCGGCGGCGATCATCGCCTCGGCGCTGGCGGCCGGGCGCACGGTGCTGTCGGAGGTGGAGGCGAAAGGCATGCTGGCCGCCTACGGCATTCCGGTCGTGCCGACACAGGTGGCGCGGACGCCGGAGGCCGTGGCCGAGCTAGCGGCGCCCTATATCGCCGAGCACGGCGCGGCGGTGGTCAAGATCCTGTCCGACGACATCTCGCACAAGTCCGATGTCGGCGGCGTGCGCCTGGGCCTGCGCAGCGCCGACGAGGCGCGGCGCGCTGCCGAGGACATGCTCGAGCGCATTGCCCGCCTCATGCCGCAGGCCGAGGATCGAGGGCTTCACCGTGCAGCCGATGATCCGCCGCGCCGGAGGCGCACGAGCTGATCCTGGGCATGTCCGTCGATCCCACCTTCGGGCCGCTCATGATGTTCGGCGCCGGCGGCACGGCCGTCGAGGTCGCCCGCGATATCGCGCACGCGCTGCCGCCGCTCGATCTCAATCTGGCGCGCGACCTGATGCGGCAGACGCGGGTCTGGCGCTTCCTGCAGGGCTATCGCGACCGGCCCGCCGCCGATATCGAGCGCATCGGCGAGACGCTGGTGCGGCTCAGCTACCTGGTTGCCAACCACGCCGCAGATCCGCGAGATCGACATCAATCCGCTGCTGGCCGACGACAAGGGCGTCATCGCGCTCGACGCGCGGGTGGTGGTCGCCGACCCGGCGAGCGACCCGCGCGTGCCGATGGCGATCCGGCCCTATCCGTCGCAATGGGAGGTGGATGCGCAAGTCGAGCCCGTGGGAGAGGTACGCATCCGCCCGATCCGCCCGGAGGACGAGAAGCTCTACGCGGACTTCTTCGCCCACGTGACGCCCGACGATCAGCGGCTGCGGTTCTTCACCGTGGCGCCCGAGCTCTCGCACCGCTTCCTGGCACGGCTGACGCAGATCGACTACGCGCGCGAGATGGCGTTCGTCGCCATCGCCAAGGCGTCCGGCGCGCTGCTGGGCGTGGTGCGCCTGGTGGCCGACCCCGACTACGTGCGGGCCGAATACGCCATCCTGGTCAGGTCGGACCTCAAGGGCCTGGGCCTCGGCTGGCGGCTGATGCAGCACCTCATCACCTACGCGAAGTCCGAGAAGCTCGAGCAACTGCATGGCTCTGTGCTCGCCGGCAACTCCACCATGCTGCAGATGTGCCGCGAGCTCGGGTTTGCCATCGAGCGCGAGCCGGGAGACGACAGCGTGCGCCGCGTCGTCCTACAATTGGCCGGCCCGAGTTCCTGAGTGACCCGCGAAGGGATCGCATGTCATGGCCTCAGACCAAGCAGTGTCAAGCCCACCGTTCGGCTCGCAGATGCTGCAGGCCGCGCTGCAGACGGCTGTCGGCGCCATCATCATCATCGATCACCAGGGATTGATCCGCACCCTCAATGCTGCGGTCGAGAAGATGTTCGGGTTTTCCGGCGACGAGCTGATCGGCCGCAACGTCAATGTGCTGATGCCCGAGCCGTTTCGCAGCCGGCATGACGGCTACCTTCGCCATCATCTGGAGACGGGAGAGCGCAAGATCATCGGCATCGGCCGGCAGGTGATGGCCCGCCGCAAGAACGGGGCGATCTTTCCGGTTCACCTGTCGGTCAGCGAGTTCGAGGCCGAAGGGCAGAAATATCTTCACCGGCATCCTGCACGATCTTTCGGAGCAGCGCGTCGGGCGTGCTGGCGGAGCAGGGCCTGCTGCAGGCCATCTTCAACCATCTCCCCGACGCCGTGCTGGTCGTCGATCCGCAAGGCAGGATCACGCTGTGCAACCCGGCCGTGGCGCGCGTGTTCGGCTACGCGCCGGAGGAGCTGATCGGCAAATCCGGTAGCCATCCTCCATGAAACGCCGGCCGAGTTCGAGCGCGCTCAGGAGTTCAACGAGCGGCTGAAGGAGCAGGAGCCCGCTGCGCCTCAGGGCGGCGCGGTTTCGTCGCAAGTCCGGCGAGGCATTCCCGGCCGAAACGGTCGCAACGCGCGCTGCATGACCAGGACGGCCAGTTCATCGGCTTCCTCTCCCTCAATCGCGACATCAGCCAGCAGGTCGTGCAGGACCAGGCGTTGCGCAAGTCGCAGCGCATGGAGGCGATCGGCCAGCTGACCGGCGGCATCGCCCATGATTTCAACAACCTGCTGACGATCATCACCGGCAATCTCGAGCTGCTCGAGATGGAAATCGAGAGCGACGAGCAGCGCGACCTGCTGGCCCGCGCCAACGACGCGGCGCTGATGGGCGCGCGGCTGACCAATCGGCTGCTGACCTTCGCGCGCCGCCGCCGGCTCGAGCCCGTCGTTCTCGACCTCAACGACCAGGTGCTGTCGATGGCCGAGCTGCTGCGCCGCACGCTGGGGGAGACGATCGCGCTCGTCCACGCTGCTGGCGCCGCGGCTGTGGTCGGTGCGGGCGGACCCGAGCGAGATCGAGAACGCCGTGCTCAACCTCGCCATCAATGCGCGCGACGCCATGCCGGCCGGTGGCAAGCTGGTGCTCGAGACCAAGAACGTCGTGCTGGACGAGCGCGACGTCGCAACCGAGGTCGGCGTGCAGCCCGGCGACTACGTCCGCCTGTCCGTCTCCGACACGGGTGTCGGCATGAGCCCCGAGGTTCTCGCGCGCGTGTTCGAGCCGTTCTTCACGACCAAGGAGCCGGGCAAGGGGACCGGGCTCGGGCTGAGCGTGACTCTACGGCTTCGTCAAGCAGTCGGGGGGCCACGTCACCGTCTACAGCGAGGTCGGCAAGGGCACGACGGTCAATCTCTACCTGCCCCGCGTGGCGACCGGGGTCGAAGCCATGGCTACCGCGCGCGGCGAACGGGCGGCGACCCCGCTTGCCGGCGAGACGATCCTGCTGGTGGAGGACAACGCCGAGGTGCGCAGGGTATCGGCGCGGCGGGTGCGCAATCTCGGCTACACCGTCATCGAGGCCGAGAACGCAGCGGGCGCCATCGAGGTGCTGAGCTCGGGCCGGAAGGTCGACCTGATTTTCAGCGACGTCGTCATGCCGGGCGGCATGTCGGGCTTCGACCTGGCTCGGTGGGCGCGGCAGAATGCGCCGTCGGTGCGCGTCTTGCTGACATCGGGCTTCGCCGAGGACGTGGCACGGGCCGGCGAGGCGATTGCGCCGGACCTCGAGATCCTGCGCAAGCCGTACACGGGCGATGAGCTGGCGCTGCGCCCTCCAGTGCGGTCGTCGCGCGATGCCGACCCTCAGATCAGGGTCGGTTGCCTAGAGCCGCTTGGCGTCGGCGGTGAAGGCGTAGCCGATGCCGCGCACGGTCTTGATCAGGCGAGGATGGTCGGGGTCGGCTTCGATCTTCTTGCGCAGCCGTCCCACCAGCGCATCGATCGAGCGGTCGAGCGGCGACCAATCGTGGCCCTTCAGCAGGTCCATGATGTTGTCGCGGGACAGAACGCGATGCGGCCGCTTGACGAAGATCTCGAGCAGGTTGAACTCGGCGGTCGTCAGCTCCTGCAGCTCGCCGCCCTGCGGGCGCAGCTCCCGGCGCGCGATGTCCAGCACCATGCCGTCGAAGGCATAGCGCTCGTGCGCCGAGGGCTCGGCGCGACCGCTGCCTCGGCCGCGCCGTAGCGCCGCAGGACCGCGCGCACGCGGGCAAGCACCTCGCGCAGCTGAAACGGCTTGGCGATGTAGTCGTCGGCTCCCAGCTCCAGACCGACGACGCGGTCGATGGTGTCGCCCTTGCCGGTGATCATGACGATGGGAACGTTGCAGCGCCCGCGCACCTCGCGCGCAAGCTCCAGGCCGTCATCGCCGCCAAGCGTCAGATCGAGCGTGATGAGGCTGACGGGGCCCTGCTCGATCCGGGCGCGCAACTCCGCGCCATTGCAGGCTTCCGTGACCTGAAAGCCTTCGCGCTCGAAGCACTTGCGCAGAAGCGCTCGAATCTCGGGCTCGTCGTCGACGACGAGGATGTGACCGCTCGCGTTCGCCATCTGTTCGCATGGGATATCGATGCCGGTTTGGCGGATATTCGCCTGTCGAGAGGGCTTGTCGGAGCGACCGGCAAGCGCGCCTTTCTGGACTGCGCCACTGCAGCCGCGATCTCAGCGGCAGATCAGCACGGGGACCGTCGAATGCGTCAGCACGCGCACGGCCTGGCTGCCGAGCAGCACGCGTGACAGACCACGCCGTCCATGTGACGCCATGACGATCAGGTCGCAGCCCTTGTCCTTGGCCGTCAGGATGATGCCTTCGGCAGGGAACTCCGTCACGTGCACGGTTTCGCACGCTACGCCCTGCGTTCTGCGCCTGAGCGGCGACGGCGGCCAGGATGCGGGCGGCGTTCTGGGCGGCCGCCTTCTCGTACTCATCGACCGGAAACACGAATGCTCCCTCGCCGGGCACCATCGCCGCCCAGGCTTCGGTGACGGTGACGGCGGTAACCTTCGCGCCGAGTGTCTTGGCGAGCTGCAGTCCGGTTGCGACGGCCTTGCCGGCCAGCTCCGATCCGTCCGTGGCGATCAGCAGGTGCTTGTACATGGGTGTCTCCGGCGTTCGACCTCGGTAAATTCATAGGGCCGGCCCAACAAACCGGGCGTTGACGCACATCAAGTGCGGCAACGGTCTCTGGCGCCCGCGAAGCCGCTGTTACAATTTCTTACAATTTCTTTCACAAGCGCCGAATGGCTGCGGCCGGGCACTGGTTTCCTGCGTCCACGAGATGCTCGAACAGGGAAGCCCACCATGCTCTCACAGGCGCTGTCCTCTCCCTCCTCCATCCTGCTGCCGCTGGCTCACACCAAGCCTTGCGAGACGCCCGCCCCGCGCACGCTGCATGAGCACTTTGCGCGCGCACCCATGCGCTCCCTCGCCGCCAAGGAGCATGTCTTCACGGAGGGCGACCCCAGATCCAACCTCTATCGGGTCGAGGCGGTGCGGTGTGCCTCTACAAGGTCATGGGGGACGGCCGCCGGCAGGTGCTGGGCTTTGCCTACCCGGGCGATCTGATCGGCCTCGGCGCCTGCAACGACCATCAATGCAACGCGCAGGCCACCAAGCGGTCCCAGCTTCGCTCGGTGCCGTGGAACACGGTGCAGCGCCTCGCGCGGCAGGACCCGGCGCTCGGCCTGAAGCTGTACGAGGCGATCTCCGAGGAGCTGGCGGCCGCGCATGACCTGCTGCTCACGACGGGGCAGCGCAGTGCGGCGGAGCGCGTGGCGACCTTCCTGCTGGCCACGGTTCGGCGCTGTCGGCGCACCGGCCAGGACGCAACCGTCATCGACCTGCCGATGACGCGCGCCGACATCGGCGATTTCCTCGGCCTGACCATCGAAACGGTCAGCCGGACCTTCACCAAGCTGCGGCAGCTCGGGGTCATTGATCTGGCGCAAAGCGCGCGCGTGCGCGTGCTCGATATTGATGCCCTGGAGGGGCTGGCGCAGGGGGATGTCGACCTTTGATCTTCGGTCCCACATGCGCAATCGACGCTTGGCCCGGTCAGGGCAGGCGCGGCAGCCAAGCGTCATCGGCGGCGCCCGAGGCTAGAGAACACATGGGAGAGAGCGCTGACCCGTTCCGGCTTGCAATCGGTGTCTTCCACGAACCCGAGCGGCTCGAGAGTGCCATCTCCGATCTGTTCGCGGACAACTTCGTGGCGCGGGACATGTGCCTGGTCGGAACGCGCCAGGCGTTCGACCGCCTGCTGCCGATGCCTGTAGCGCGAAACTGGCCGGGCGCACCTCACCGGGCAACTGCAACCGCTGTCGCCGCTGGCCGACGACCCGGAGGTGGTTGCCACCGCGGGCGACCTGCTGTCGACGCTGCTCAGTCACGCCAGGTGGCAGGGCGGCGCCAGTACGCCGCGCTCCTCGCCGCTGCAGGAGCTGCTGGCGCGCTCGTCCGAGCATATCGGGCACGGCGCCATCGCTCTGCTGGTCAGCGCGCCGGACCCGCTGCTGCAGCACCGCAGCTCGCGCATCCTGCTTCGGCATTCCGCCCACACCGTGCAGACGCACGAGTTCACGCCGAGATAGCCGAGCAACCACAGTGCCGCAGCGCTTTCTTGATCTGCATCAACGCGGCCGGACAGTGCCCGGGCTATCACTTTGCGGCGCGCAATCGCTATCGATGGACTTTGCCGGTTGAGGGAGGCTAGGCGCAATGGCTGCACCGGGGGTTGAGGAGCGGGCCGCGTTTGCCGACGCCATGGCGTTGATCGGCGCCGTGATGGGGGCAGGCCTCGGGCTGGCGCTGCTGTTCGGATCGCGCGATTCCGGCATGGCCTTCCATGGGTTGCTGTTCTTGCTGGCCGGCGTCGCTGGCCGCCGTCTTCGTGCTGCAGGGCTCGTTCGGCGACACGGCAGCGCGATGGGCTGCGCGATGAGCCAATGACTACATGGACGGACCGATCAAGGTCGCGACCATCGCCGCCGTGATCTGGGGCATCGCGGGTTTCGTGGTCGGCGACGTCATCGCCTGGCAGCTCGCCTTTCCGCAGCTCAACCTCGATCTGCCGTGGACCAGCTTCGGCCGGCTGCGGCCGCTGCACACCTCGGCCGTGATCTTCGCCTTCGGCGGCAACGTGCTGCTCGCCAGTCGCTCTATGTGGTGCAGCGCACCTGCCATGCGCGCCTGGCCGGCCGCTGGTCGCCCTGGTTCGTGGTGTGGGGCTATCAGCTCTTCATCGCCGATTGCCGGCACCGGCTATCTGCTCGGCATCACGCAGAGCAAGGAATACGCCGAGCCCGAGTGGTACGCCGACCTGTGGCTGACCATCGTGTGGGTCGTCTATCTGCTCGTGTTCCTCGGCACGCTCGCCAAGCGCAAGGAACCGCACATCTACGTGGCGAACTGGTTCTTTCTCGCCTTCATCGTCACCATCGCCATGCTGCACGTCGTCAACAACGCGACGGTCCCCGTCAGCCTCACCAGCCCGAAGAGCTACATCGTCTACTCGGGCGTGCAGGATGCGATGACGCAATGGTGGTACGGCCACAACGCGGTCGGGCTTCTTCCTGACCGCCGGCTTCCTCGGCATCATGTACTATTTCATCCCGAAGCGCGTGGAGCGGCCGGTCTATTCCTACCGCCTGTCCATCGTGCACTTCTGGACGCTGATCTTCCTCTACATCTGGGCCGGCCCGCACCACCTGCACTACACGGCGCTGCCCGACTGGGCGCAGACGCTCGGCATGACGTTCTCGATCATGCTGTGGATGCCGTCGTGGGGCGGCATGATCAACGGCCTCATGACGCTGTCGGGCGCCTGGGACAAGCTGCGCACCGACCCGGTCGTGCGCCTGCTCGTCGTGTCGGTCGCCTTCTACGGCATGTCGACCTTCGAGGGGCCGGTGATGAGCATCAAGGCGGTCAACTCGCTGTCCCACTACACCGACTGGACCATCGGGCACGTGCATTCCGGCGCGCTCGGCTGGGTCGCCATGGTGTCGTTCGGCGCCATCTACTGCCTGGTGCCGTGGCTGTGGGGCCGGCGCGGGCTCTACTCGATCCGCCTGGTCGAATGGCACTTCTGGACCGCGACCATCGGCATCCTGCTCTACATCACCGCCATGTGGGTGTCGGGCATCACGCAGGGCTGATGTGGCGCGCCTACGACAAGCTGGGCTTCCTGCAGTACTCGTTCATCGAGACCGTCGAGGCGATGAAGCCCTACTACATGATCCGCGCCGTCGGCGGGCTGCTGTTCGTGCTCGGCTCACTGATCATGGCCTACAACGTCTGGCGCACCGTGCGCGGCGACGAGCCCGTCGACGCGGCCGACCAGCCCCGCATCGCCGCCGCGCCCGAGCTGCGCCTGGCGCCGGCGGAATAGGGGGCATCCCATGAAACACGAAGTCTTCGAGAAGAACTCGATCCTGCTGCTGATCGGCATCCTGGTGGTGGTGTCGATCGGCGGCATCGTGCAGATCGCGCCCCTGTTCTGGGTCGAGAGCACGATCGAGAGGGTGAAGGGCATGCGGCCCTACTCGCCGCTCGAGCAGGCCGGCCGCGACATCTACATCCGCGAGGGCTGCTACGGCTGCCACAGCCAGATGGTGCGCACGCTGCGCGACGAGGTGGAGCGCTACGGCCACTACAGCCTCGCGGCCGAGAGCATGTACGACCATCCCTTCCAGTGGGGCTCCAAGCGCACCGGGCCGGACCTCGCCCGCGTCGGCGGCAAGTACTCCGACCAATGGCAGGCCGAGCACCTGATCAATCCGCGCGCCGTCGTGCCGGAGAGCATCATGCCGGGCTATCCCTGGCTCGCCGAGACCAAGCTCGACACGGAGGACATCGTCGCCCGGCTGAAGACGCTGAGAGCTGGTCGGCGTTCCCTACACCGACGAGATGATCGACAAGGCGAAGGCCGACCTGGCGGCCCAGGTCGTGCCCGACAGCCGGCCGGCGCGCGAGATGCTGCGCCGCTATCCCAAGGCCAAGGTGGCCAAGTTCGACGGCAAGGCCGACACCCAGCCGACCGAGCTCGACGCGCTGGTCGCCTACCTGCAGGTGCTGGGCACGCTCGTCGATTTCGCGACCTTCGACGCCTCCGGCCCGAACTGCACGATGAGGGCCGCATCCATGACCTATGACACGATCGCGACGATCAGCCAGGTGACCTCGCTGCTGATGTTCATCGGCATGTTCGCAGCCGTGCTGGCCTACGCGCTGTGGCCCAGGAACGGGCCGCGCTTCGAGGCGGTGCAGCGACGTGCGCTCGATCTTGCCGACAAGCCGGCGACGGCAGCGAGCGGAGGCCCCGATGAGCAAGCCCGAGATCGATCAGGTCACCGGGGTCGAGACCACCGGGCACGAATGGGACGGCGTCAAGGAGCTGAACAAGCCGCTGCCCAGGTGGTGGGTGTTGACCTTCTACGCCACCATCGTCTGGGCCATCGGCTATTGGATCGTCTATCCCGCGTGGCCGACACTTCGCCGGCTACACGCAAGGGCGTGCTGGGCTACAGTCAGCGCGAGGTGGTGGCGGGCGAGGTCGACGCGGCGCAAGGCGGCACAAGCGCAGTTCCGCGACAAGCTGGCGGCGACACCGCTCGACCAGGTGAAGTCGGATCCCGACCTGTTGCGCTTCGCCATCGCCGGCGGCGCCGCCGCGTTCCAGACCAACTGCGCGCCCTGCCATGGCCGCGGCGCCCAGGGCTTCGCCGGCTACCCCAACCTCAACGACGACGACTGGCTGTGGGGCGGCAGCATCGACGACATCCACAAGACCATCGGCTCGGGCATCCGCTCCGACCAGAAGGAAACGCGCGCCTCGCAGATGCCGCGCTACGGGATCGACAAGCTGCTCGACGACAAGCAGATCAGCGACGCGGCCGAGTACGTGCTGTCGCTGTCGGGCAGGGCCGGCGATCAAGCCGCGGTGGCGCGGGGCCAGGCCATCTTCGCCGAGCAATGCGCCTCGTGCCACGGGACCGGACGGCAAGGGCAAGCAGGAGCAGGGCGCTCCCAACCTGACCGACGCCATCTGGCTCTACGGCGACAGCCGGCCGGCGATCGTGGAAAGCATCAGGACCGGGCGCGGCGGCATGATGCCCGCCTGGACCGGCCGGCTGGATCCCGTGACGCTGAAGTCGCTGGCCGTCTACGTCCACACCCTCGGCGGCGGGAAGTAGGTCGCGGTGGAATATGAAGGCGTGCGTTGGGCCAGCCCAGGCTCGTGCGGCCGTTTCTTGTGCGGCCTGGTGCCATGGGTCCCCGCCTTCGCGGGGATGACGTTCGTGGGGAGGTATGTGCTCTCAACTGGCGTCATTCCCGCGGAGGCGGGAACCCAGCCCACCTCGCAGCGTGCGTATGGTTCGTTTTGGAAGGCCGTCTCCTGGCAACGATGCGCGCAGGCAGTCAGTGTTGAACGTCGGACAAGAGATGCCGCGATGTGCTGCTGTGGGTGTGGGCTCATTGTGTTGTCGCAGGTCCAAGGCGAGCAGGGCGCGCTTGCGCAAGATCAAGGCGGCCATCGCCCGCGAGCGGGCAGACTGCGCGGTGTCTTGCGCCGCCTGATGCGGCGCCTGCGTTTGCTGCACGGACGGGCGCTAGGTGATGATCGAGAAATTCGCCGGAGTTCGCGACATGGTTGGGAGCGAATTTCTCGATCTGAATCACACTAGCAAACCTATGATTCTAGTGTCCCTTGTGATTCCGAAGTTCGCTCGGGACGCTGGCGGCAAAGGTGGGCGAACTTCGGAATCGGGACACTAGAAGCCGCCCCATGAGCCACATGGACCAGTACATCATTCCGGCCGGCGACGTCGCGGAGGCCGCGCCGGGTGTGGCGCGCCTCGACGCCAAGGCGATCAACCGCAAGGAGGATCGCTCGCTCTATGCCGGCCGCCTGAAGGTCTATCCCAAGCTCGCGCATGGCCGCTTCCGCGCCATCAAGTGGCTGGTGATGGCGGTCACGCTCGGCATCTACTACGCGCTGCCGTGGCTGCGCTGGCATCGCGGGCCGGACCTGCCCGACCAGGCGGTGCTGCTCGACATGGCCAACAACCGCTTCTTCTTTTTCTTCCTCGAGATCTGGCCGCAGGAGTTCTATTTCGTCACCGGCCTGCTGGTGCTGGGGGCGCTGTCGCTGTTCCTCGTGACCTCGGTCGCCGGCCGCGTCTGGTGCGGCTACACCTGCCCGCAGACGGTGTGGACCGATCTCATGGTTGTGGCGGAGCGCTTCTGGCAGGGCGACCGCAACGCGCGCATCGCCCTCGACAAGGCGCTCCTGGGGTCCGGTCAAGATCTTCAAGAAGGGCATGACGCACCTATCGTGGCTCGCCATCGGCTTGGCGACCGGCGGCGCCTTCGTGTTCTATTTCCGCGATGCGCCGACGCTGGCCGGCGAGCTGTTGACGGGCACGGCGCCCGCCATCGCCTACCTGTTCATCGGCATCTTCACGCTCACGACCTACGTGCTCGGCGGCATCGCCCGCGAGCAGGTCTGCATCTACATGTGCCCCTGGCCGCGCATCCAGGGCGCGATGATCGATCACGAGACGCTGCTGGTCAGCTACAAGCCCTATCGCGGCGAGCCGCGCGGGCCGCACAAGAAGGGTCAGCCGTGGGAGGGGCGCGGCGACTGCATCGACTGCAAGGCCTGCGTGGCGGTCTGCCCGACCGGCATCGACATCCGCGACGGCTCGCAGCTCGAGTGCATCCAGTGCGCGCTGTGCATCGATGCCTGCAACGACATCATGGGCAAGGTCGGCCGGCCGCGCGGCCTGATCGCCTACGACACCATCGCCGGGCAGGAGGCGGCCGCCAAAGGCGGTACCGCGCCGCTGCAGATCATGCGCACGCGCACGCTGCTGTACGCCGGGCTGATCTGTCTGGTCGGCGGCATCATGCTGGCGGCGTGGCTCAATCGCAGCACGCTCGAGGTCAACGTGCTGCACGATCGCAATCCACCTTACGTGCTGTTGTCCGACGGCGGCGTGCGCAACGGCTATACGGTGAAGATCCTCAACAAGCTGCACGAGCCGCGCGAGTTCGCTCTCGCCGTGCGCGGGCTGGAGCAGGCCAGGCTCGCCATCGTCGGCGTGGACGAGGGCGCCGCCATTCGCGTGACCACCGATGCTCTGCGCGAGCTGCGCGTGCTGGTGACGGTGCCGCCGGCCGCGCTCGCCAGGTTGGAGGGGGCCAGGCACATCGTTTGCGCTGGTGGTGCGCGACCTCGCATCCGGCCAGGAGACGGCGCGCACCACGCAATTCCAGAAGCCCGGCCACATGCCCGGCAATGCACCTGGGAGGAGCCCATGAGCCCGACCGTCCTGCCGACCGCGCCAAGAGCAGCAGGGCTTGCGCGGACGCCACGTGCTGTGGGTGTTCCTCGGCTTCTTCGCCACCGTGTTCGTCGTCAACGGCGCCATGATCTATTCGGCCGTCTCGACCTATTCCGGGCTGGTGGCGAACGAGCCCTATCGCAAGGGCCTGCACTACAACGAGCGCATCGCCGCGGCCGAGCGGCAGGCCAACCTGGGGTGGACCGACGCGCTGCAGGTCGGCCGCGACGGCCAGGTGCGCATGGTGCTCAGCGACGCCGACGGCCGGCCGGTGCGCGGCATGCGGGTTGCCGGCGTGCTGGGGCGTCCTTCCACGAATCGGCACGACGTCGTGGTGCAGCTGGTCGAGAGCCGCCCGGGACAATACGAGGCGCGCATCCCGCCGCTGGCGGAGGGCAACTGGCTCGTCTCGCTCGACGTCCGCGCGCACGAGGCCGCGGAGCCGATCTACCGCACGCGGAGGCGCATATGGCTGAAGCCGTGACTCAAGTCAGGCCATGCGAAGCGCAGACCCAACGCTGAAATGCAAGGGCCGTCGCGTTGGGTCATCGCTGACGCTCGACCCAACCTACGCGCCGATGATCCCTCCCGGCTCGCCACGACGACGCTGGCGGTCGAAGGCATGCATTGCGGCGGCTGCATGCGCAAGGTCGAGCAGGCGCTGACTGCGGTTGCGGGCGTCGTCTCGGCACGCGCCAACCTGTCGGCGAGGCGGGTTGCCACGGTTCACCAGGCGGCGCGGCGTCAACAGCGTCGACCTGGTCGAGGCGCTGGACCGGATCGGCTTCAAGGCTGCCGAGATCGCCGATGACAGCGAGGCGTCGGCGAAGGCGCCCGATCAGGCTCTGCTCCGGCGCGTCGGCGTCGCCGGGTTTGCAGCCGCCAACATCATGCTGCTGTCGGTGTCGGTGTGGTCGGGGGCGGGCGGCGACATGAGCCCGTCGATCCAGGCGATCTTCCACTGGCTGTCGGCGCTGATCGCGCTGCCGGTGGTCGGCTATGCGGGCCAGCCGTTCTTCGCTTCGGCGGCGCAGGCGTTGCGTGCCGGGCGCCTCAACATGGACGTACCGATCTCGCTCGGCGTCGCGCTGGCGACGCTCATGAGCCTGTACCAGACCATGCGCGGCAGCGAGCAGGTCTACTTCGATGCCGCCGTCACGCTGCTGTTCTTCCTGCTGGTCGGGCGCTTCCTGGACCAGCGCATGCGCACGCGCGCGGCCGGTGCCGCGGCCAATCTGCTCGGCTTGCGGGGATCGGCCGCGACCGTCCTGCAGCCGGATGGCGGCACGGCGCGGCTCCCGGTCCGTCAGCTGGTGCCCGGCATGCGCATCCTGACCGCGCCCGGCGAGCGCTTCGCTGCCGACGGCCGCCTGCTGCAGGGCACCGGCGAGGTCGACGCCAGCCTGATCACCGGCGAGACCATGCCGGTCACCGTGGCGCCCGGCGCGCTGATCTATGCCGGGACCGTCAACCTGTCGGGATCGCTGGTGACGCAAGCCACCGCCACCGACCAGCACACCCTGCTCGCCGAGATCGGACGCCTGATGGCGGCCGCCGAGCAGGCGCGCGGACGCTACGTGCGCCTCGCCGACCAGGCCGCGCGCTTCTATGCACCGGCCGTGCACATCCTCGGGCTCGTCACCTTCGCGGCCTGGCTCGCCACCGGCCACGGCTGGGAGGCGGCCCTGACGGCGGCCATCGCCGTGCTGATCATCACCTGCCCCTGCGCGCTGGCACTCGCCGTACCGGCGGTACAGGTGGCCGCCGCCAGCCGGCTGTTCGGCAAGGGCGTGCTCGTCAAGGCCCCCGACGGGCTGGAGCGACTGGCCGAGATCGACACGGTCGTGTTCGACAAGACCGGCACGCTGACGCTGGGCGAACCGTCGCTGTCGACCGGCGCACCCATCAGCGACGACCTCCTCGCCCGCGCGGCATGCCTGGCCGCCGCCAGCCGGCATCCCTATGCGCGCGCCGTGGTACGCGCGGCCGAGGCCGCCGGACTTACCGTGCGACAGCCCGGTCCCGACGTCCGCGAGGTGCCGGGCGCGGGCCTGGAGCGCGACGGTCCCGAAGGCCGCGAACGACTGGGCTCGGCCGCCTGGTGCGACGCCGAAGTGCCGCCCGGCAACACGGCGACGGTCTGGTACCGCCCGGCGCGCGGCGGCCCGGTCGCCCTCACCTTCGCCGACCGGCTGCGCCCCGATGCGGTCGCCGTCGTCGCCAGCCTGCGCCAGGCCGGCTTCCACACCGAGCTGCTCTCCGGCGACCGCACGCCCGTGGTCGAAGCCGCCGCATCCGACGCCGGCATCCAACGCTGGATCGCCGCCGCCACCCCTGCCGCCAAGATCGCCCGCCTCGAGGCGCTCGCAGCCGAAGGCCGCAAGGTGCTGATGGTCGGCGACGGCCTCAACGATGCCCCCGCGCTCGCCGCCGCGCATGCCTCCCTCTCGCCCTCCAGCGCCGCCGACATCTCGCAGACGGCCGCCGACGCCGTATTCCAGGGCGAGCGCCTCGCCCCGCTGCTGGAGACGCTCACCGTCGCCCGCGCCGCCCGCCGCATGGCGCTGCAGAACTTCGCCATCGCCATCGGCTACAATGCCGTGTTCGTGCCGCTGGCCATGGCCGGCCTCGTGACGCCGCTGATCGCCGCCATCGCCATGTCGGCCTCCTCGATCGCCGTCACCGCCAACGCCGTCCGCCTCAAGAGCATGCGCCTGGAGCTAGTGCGATGATCGAGAAGTCCGCTACCACGTGTGCGGCAAGGTCGAGAGAGGCGGACTTCTCCGATCTGAATCGCACTAGGGCATCTGATTCAGCCTAGTGTCCTTCAGATCGCGAAATTCGTTCAAAAACGTTCAGCCGCACGTGGCGACGAATTTCGCGATCAGGACACTAGCCCGATGACCGCGCTCGCCTGGCTGATCCCTGCGCACTCCTGCTCGGCCTGCTCGGCCTCGCAGCCTTCCTGTGGTCCCTCAACAGCGGCCAGTTCGAGGACCTGGAGGGCGCCGCCTGGCGCGCCCTGCAGGATCGACGAGCAGGTCTTGGCGGCCCGGTTCGCGCGTTGCGCCATGCCGGCCTGATGGCCGCTCGTCCACGCCTGCGTGAAACGGGCGCAGGCTACGTGTGCGTGGCTTCGCGGCCTCGTCCGCTAGTCCACAAGCGGCCGTCGTCCAGCAGGAAATGGAGAAGACCAATCGTACCAAATCAGCAGTGCTGCCGCACGCTCGCCACTGAACAAACTCATCGCCACCGGTTCACGATCCACAGCGCGCCCCACGCTCCCAGCAGCGTGACCAGCATCCCGCCGGCGAGCGCGACAGAAAACCGGGGACCTCCCGTGGCCGCCAGCGACCGCGACCCATCGCTGAGCAGTATTGCAATGACCATGCCGCCGATGGGGGCGGCCACAAAAGCGCCGACGAGCGAGACAGCGATGTTCGCGATCCAGCCAAGCACACCCCGCTTCTTCGTCCATGCCTCGTGGATCCCGACAGCCAGTGCGGCGGCGAGATACGTAAACCCGATCGTCAGCGACCCACCGACGCTCGCCAGCGGAATCGAGCCGGTCCATTGAAGCAGCAGGATGCCGATCACGGCAATCAGCGCGATGTACATCATGAGGTTCGTCCCTGCCGCTCTGTCGGTGGCGTGAATGTCCACGTCCGCCTACAGATCGGCGTCATAAGTATGGCTGTTGCGGCGCTGTCGGATACCACCTGCGCCAGCTTCCGAGCTTGTCGGCCTCACAGATAGCTGTCGTTCGGCTCGCGCACCAGGTCGCGGAAGGCGTGCCAGGTGGCGTGCCCGATCAGCGGAAACGCGATCACCAGGCCGACGAACAGCGTGGCGATGCCGAGCGCCATGAAGCCGGCGATCAGGGCCGCCCACAGCGCCATCGGCTTCGGGTTGGCGATCACCGCGGCTAGGCTCACCGCAATCGCGCTCACCGCATCCAGCGGCCGCGTCATCAGCAGCGGCACCGACACGGCCGAGATGGCGAACACCAGGAAGGCGAGCGCGCCGCCCACGATCGTCCCGGCCACGAGCAGGCCAAGCCCGTGCGGCGTGAACAGCAGCGTCGGCACGAATTCGCTCGCCGGAGGCAGCGGCTTGCTGCCCAGGAACAGCATGAACAGCAGGAAGGCGATCTGCACCCACACGAAATACACGAAGGCCAGGATGGCGCCGAAGAAGCCGAGCTGGCCCCGTGCGTTCAGTCCTGCGCGCAGGCCGTCGCGTAGCCCGGCGCTCTGCCCGCCCTCGAGACGCCGGCTGATCTCGTAGAGGCCGACCGCCGCGATCGGCCCGATCAGCAGGAAGCCCCCGCCGAGCGCCAGCACCGCGGATTCGAGGCCGCCTGCCATCAGGCCGAGCGTCAGGCCCATCGATATTGCGGCGAACACGACACCATAGGTCAGGCTGACTCGCGGCACCGTCCACAGGTCGCGCCAGCCGGCCGCCAGCCAGTTCCAGGGCGCATCGAAGGCGACCTGCTCGACCGTCACGCCGGCAATCGTTGCCGGCGCGGTGCCGTGTTCTGCAGGCCGCCCGCCAGGAAACTCGCCTGTCATGCCCTTGCGCATCGCAGCACCGCCCTCGAAGAGCGGCAACCATAGCGGCATGCGGCATGTGCGACCTTTGACGCACGTCAAAGACCGCCCTGCCCGGCCGCTGCGGTCCTGAGCCCTTGATCTGCATCAATGCCGCTTCTGGCCCGCTGCTGGAGCCTTGCTCGCAGCCACAATGGAGGACGCCATGCCGGATCGCAGTCAGCAGACATCCAAGACCGTCCTTACGGCTGCCGCCGAGCACTTCCTCGCCCGCCTGCGCGAGTGGTGGCAGCGCAGCGAGCTCGCCGGCATCGATCGCAACGAGCTGCAGCGCATGGCCGGCGAATTCGGAATGTCCGTGCACGACCTCGAGCACCTCGTGGCGCGCGGCCCGCACGCGGCGGATCAGTTGCATGAGAGGATGCACGCGCTTGGCATCGCCCGCGCCGATGTCGAGCACGTGGCGCGGGGTCTGATGCGTGACCTGGAAAGATCATGCGCGTGCTGCAACGACAAGGACGCCTGCAAGCACGACCTCGCGCAGCGGCCGGACGATCCTGCCTGGCAGGACTACTGCCCCAACGCCACTTCGCTCGAGTCCGTCCGCCGAGCCAAAGGCCGGTTCGCATAGGCACGCTGGTTAAGCGGGAATTGTCCGACGTCGTCTTGTTGGACGCTTGCGCCGTCGCGGCTTGGCGGTTGAGGCAACAACCCAGGGATTTGCGCAAGATGCACCGAGCGGCGGCAAGACCGTCCAAGTCGGCGAGGCAAAATGGGCCTATCTGAATTGGTCGGGGGAGAGCTCCAAACCGAAACCAAGGAAGCCCAGCAATGAAGAAAGTGACAGCGGCGTGCATGATTGTGTTTGCGGCATATTCCACTCCGGCCCTGGCGGCCTCGGAAGATGATTGCGACAAGTCATGGAGCGCCTACGACATCAACCGCGACGGCGTCCTGCGCGGCGCCGAGGCCCAGCGTTTCACCGATGACATGCGCGCCAAGGGCGTGATGCCCGGCTCGACGCGCAGCGGCGAGATCCACGCGCGCGCCTACAAGAACGCCTGCGTCAAGGACTTCTGGTCCAAGCTGGAAGAGGAAGAGCGGTAGTCGGCGCGCACGCCGGCTCCTGATCCGACACGTCTTTGCATGAGCGAGAGTATCGGCAGCGGCGGATGAGGCGAGAGGTCTGAGGCACCAGTCCGCTGGCGCGCGTCAGGCTTCTCGCCTCCATCGTTAGACGAAGGTATCGCTGGCCCGTACCATCCATACCGTTTTCGCCCACCTCCGGCCGGTAGAGACGCATCGTGCCGCCGGGTTATGACGCAGGCGATAGCTCCCAGCAGGAGATCGCGCTGTGTTCAGAATTTATTCACCAACAGACGCTGAGCCGGCCGCTGCGGAGCAGCAAAGCGGCGCGCCAGCAATTTCAGACCAGCCAGCAATTTCAGACGGGCCACCTCTCTCCGATCGACCAGGCCCGCCGCTTCGTGCACGCCGGCGACAGTCCAACCCGCATGTCCCGGAAGACGCGCAATCGAACCGCGCGCCGGCCGAGCACGAGCAGCAGTCGGTCGAGGTGCTGCCGGCGGGCCTCGCAACGCGCAGCACGGTGTCATGCCGAGGCATCAGGGTCGAGCTGATGCATGCCCCCAAGCCCGGCCGCATCTCATTTGCATTTCGTGGCCACAGCCATCTGCTGGTGGCCTACGAGCGTGGTGCGCGTTGCGACGGCGAGACCTGCCTCGAAGGCCTGCCTCGCTCGCGGCGCCGCGACCTGGCGCGCATGCTGACCCTGGTGCCGGCCGGCCACTCGTTTCACGAGTGGCATGATCCTCGCTCGCCGGTGCGCTGCATGTTCTTCCTGTTCAACCCGGCCATGCTGCAGGCCTACCCTGCGCTGGCCAACGGCATGTCGCTCACCCCGCGCCTGTTCTTCGAGGACGCGACGCTCTGGGGCACCATTCTCAAGCTGCGCGGCCTGATCGAGACGCCGACCCTCGAGAACCGCCTCTATCTCGAATTGCTCGTGACCGTGCTGGTGCACGAGCTGGCGCACCTGGATCGCGGTGCCGATCGCAGCAAGCCGGAGATCCGCGGCGGCCTGGCAGCCTGGCAGCAGCGCGCCGTCACCGCCTACATCGACGAGCACCTGGGCGAGCCCATTCCGCTTGCCGAGCTCGCGCAACTGGCGCGCCTCAGCCCCTATCACTTCTGCCGCACCTTCAAGCAGTCGTTCGGCGTCTCGCCGCACCGCTACCACACGCAGCTTCGCATCGAACGCGCCAAGACCCTGCTGGAGACGCACCGCCTGTCCGTCACGGAGATCGGCATGTCGCTCGGCTTCAGCGATGCCAGCGCCTTCACCGCGGCCTTTCGCAAGGTCACCGGCTGCACGCCGCGGAGCTACCACCGCACCGTCACGTGACGAGAGACGATCGACGCTCCACGCCTTGGTAAACAAGGCATCAAACCGCCGCGTTCGAGCCCGCCATCAAGCCTTGCATGATGCCTGGGCAACATTCCGCTCTGATATGAATTTTTAGAAGTCCTACACCTCGGTGAGCTGGCCGCGTTGTTTTCTCGCGCCACGATGCTCTGATGTTCACCCGTTTCGGGCTCCATCATGAGCCATGCCTTCGCAAGCTTCTGCTTGCAGTCACCAAGGCGAGCCACCCATGGCCGATGATCCGTTGATGCGAGAGTATCAGTCGCTGCTGCGGCGCTCGTCGCGGCCGCACGATCGCCCACAGCGTTCGCAGAATCGTGCCTGCGCAATCCCGCACCGGCAACGCCAGCCGCGCCTCCGTCTCCATCGTCGAGGACGACGCCGCGTTGCGCGAGGTGCTCCTCGACCTGCTGCAATCCGTCGGCCTGCAGGTCAAGACGTTCTCCACCGCGATGGAGCTGTTGAGCACGGCCTTGCCCAGCGGTCCCAGCTGCTTCGTCCTCGACGTTCGCCTGCCCGGCCTCAGCGGTCTTGATCTGCAGGCTCGCCTCGTCCAGGCCAACGTGCGCATCCCGATCATCTTCATGACCGGTCACGCCGACGTGCCGATGACCGTGCAAGCCATGAAGGCCGGTGCCTTCGACTTCCTGGCCAAGCCGTTTCGCGAGCAGGAGATGCTGGATGCCGTCGCCGGCGCCATCGAGCTGGATCGCGCGCGCCTGGCGGCCGACCGGCAGGCCATCGAGGCGCTCAACTCGCTTCGAGACGCTCAGCCAGCGCGAGCGCGACGTGATGCAGCTCGTCACCGCCGGCCTGATGAACAAGCAGGCGGCCGCCCGCATCGGCCTCGCCGAGTTCGACCGTGAAGGTGCATCGCTCGCAGGTCATGAAGCGGATGGGCGCGAAATCCCTGCCCGACCTGGTGCGGATGGCCGAGCTGCTGCGTTCGGTGCCCGCCCCGCGGGCCAGCCTCGCGGCCGTCCTGGACAAACCTAGGTATTAGCCGGCTCGCCGATCGTACAGCGCACTGCACCATCGGCAGCATGGAGCGGCGGCCACGCCCTCCCTACCATCCCGCGCAGCGGAGGCAGCCAACCGCAGGAGGCCGACGATGAAGCACCTCAACACCCTGGCCGTCGCGGCGGCACTTTGCCTTGCCGCGATGGCCGCCCCGGCCAGCGCCGATCCCGTCAAGAACATCGTGCTGGTGCACGGCGCCTGGGTGGACGCATCGGGCTGGAAGCCGGTCTATGAGATCCTGAGCAAGGACGGCTTCCACGTCACCATGGTGCAGGAGCCCGAAACCTCCTTTGCCGACGATGTCGCCGCGACCAGGCGCATTCTCGACCTGCAGGACGGCCCCACCCTGCTGGTCGGCCACAGCTACGGCGGCTCGATCATCACCGAGGCCGGCGTGCATCCCAAGGTGGTCGGCCTCGTCTACGTGGCCGCGCACGCCCCCGACGTCGGCGAGGACGAGGCCGCCCTCGGCAGGAAGACGCCGAGCGTGCTCGCCAAGACCGAGGGCGCCATCAAGAAGACGCCCGACGACTTCACCTATCTCAACCCGGCCGACTTCCCCAGGCTGTTCGCGCCCGACCTGCCGCGCGAGCGGGCGGAGTTCGTCGCGCGCTCGCAGGTGCTGGCTGCGGCCAAGGTGTTCAGCACGCCGCTGACCGCAGCCGCCTGGAAGACCAAGCCAAGCTGGGGCATCGTTGCGGGCGGTGACCAGATCATCAACCCCGATCTCGAGCGCTGGTACTACGCGCGCGCCAACAGCCGCACCACCGAGATCAAGGGCGCCAGCCACTCCGTCTACGAATCCCATCCGCGCGAGGTCGCGGCCGTGATCGCCGACGCCGCCCGCACCGTGGAGAAGCTGGCGCCCAAGGCGCAACGATAGACGCGCAGATGCGAGCCCAATCATGAGCAGCCGCACCACATCGGAAAGCGCCACCCCGCAGAGCAGCACCATCCAGCACGAGCGCGTCGCCACCGGGCTCAGCTACGATCAGCTCGTCCACGCCTTCGAACGCGAACTTGGACATCTCGACCCGCTGGTGCCCAAGCATCTCGTCGAGTGGAAAGCCCAGTGGAGCGAGGTCGAGCGCGAGATCGGCAAGGCCGCTGGCCCGCACGGCCTGATGATCATCGCCCGCGCCGACCAGGGCAGTCTCACATCCCTGTCCGGCCGCGAGAAGCGCTGCTCGCTCTATCTCGTCGGCAATCCCGTGATCGCCAGCCGCATCATCGACATCGACCTGCGCGCAAGCTTCTACGTGCCCTTCCGCGTGGCCCTGTACGATGCTGGCTGGCCCGACGGAGCGGTGATCGCATTCGATCGCCCCTCCTCGTTCCTGGCGACGCTCGGGCAGCCGGAGATCGAGGAGATCGGCCGCTCCCTGGACCGCAAGATCGACGCCGTCATCGCCGCCATACGCACCCGCTGAAGGATCGAGCGTAGGGTGCAAGAGGCGTCAGCCGTATTGCACCGATCTGCCACAGACCGAGACGGTGCATCGGCGCAATACGGCTTCGCCTATTGGCGCCCTACGAAGTCAGCCCGCAGCCACCAAAACAAAATGGCGGCCGGTCGCTGAGGACCGGCCGCCATCTTCGTGTCTCGAATGCGCCCCGAGGTCAGACCTGCGGCTTCTGCTCCGGGTCCTGCGGCGAGCCGCCCGAAGCCCGATCCGCCCCCGGATCCGTCCTGCCGACTGCGCCGGTCGCGCATGAACTCGTCGAACTCGGTGCGATCCTTGGCTGCGCGCAGCCGCTCCAGGAAGTCGCGGAATTCGGTGGCCTCGTCCTCGAGGCGACGCAGCGCCTCCTCGCGATACTCGTCGAAGGCGTAGTTGCCGCTGGGACGCAGGCCGTGGCCGCGATGGCCGGTCCAATGATGGCCTGCCCAATGCTGCACCTTTTGTTCCCAGCGCTCGCGCTTACGCTCCCAGCGCCCGGCCGCGCGCTCCACCGATTGATGCGCCTTCTGACGCCACTGATCGATATCTCCAGGCCGTCCACATCCCATTCGTCCGCTCCACAGCATGTAAGCCAAGATTGCCAGCCCGACGGGCCAGAAGACGATGAAGCCGAGCACCATCAGAGCGATCCATGCCGGCCTGCCGAAGTCATCTATGCGTGTGACTACCGCGTACATCGCAGCCTGCTCCTCCTTTGGGTTCGGAACGATGTCAATGTTTATAACATTTACATAGATGGCAAAAGCCTGCCGGGTCGTCAAGGGCGGGGGCGCAAAAATTTGCATGGCGGACCTGCGCAGTCAGATGGTGATGCAAGCCCCACCAAGCAAACGGGGCGGCGCGCTTTGGACTCTGGGCGAGGCTGCGTTTGCTCCGCGCGCCTTGTGCAGGTAACAGGAGTGCCCCACCACAGCCGGACGCGCGCATGGCCCTCGATCCCGACAAGCTGCTCGCCTGGAAATTCCCCGACATCGAGCACGCCTACACCGAGAAGGACACCATGCTCTATGCGCTGGGCGTCGGGCTGCGCGTCCGACCCCGACGAGCCCGGCGATCTCAAGTTCGTCTACGAGCGCGGACTGGCGGCGCTGCCGACCATGGCGGTGGTGCTGGCCTATCCCGGCAACTGGCTGGAGAGCCCGGCCTCCACCGCCGACTACAGCAAGGTGCTGCACGGCGAGCAGGCACTCATCCTGCATCGCCCGCTGGCAGCGTCCGGCACCGTGATCGGCCGCACCCGCAACCTGGACCTGCTCGACAAGGGGGCGGGCAAGGGTGCCGTGCTGTTCACCGAGCGCCAGATCATCGACAAGGCCAGCGGCGAGCCGATCGCCACCATGACCTCGACCTCCATGCTGCGCGGCGACGGCGGCTTCGGCGGCAAGGCTGGCCCGCAGCCGGCACCGCACCAGCTCCCGGAGTCGGCGCCGGCGCGCCACGTCGACATCAAGGTGCCGGCCAACGCGGCCCTCGTCTATCGCCTGTCCGGCGACCGCAACCCGCTGCACGCCGATCCGAAGGCCGCTGCCGCCGGCGGCTTCGCCAAGCCCATCCTGCACGGGCTGTGCACCTATGGCGTCGCCGGCCGCGCCATCATCCGCGCCTGCTGCGGCAACGATCCGGCGCGCCTCGCCGCCCTGCAGGTGCGCTTCTCCGCGCCCGTCTATCCCGGCGAGACGATCCGCACCGAGCTATGGCCCGACGGCGAGCGCGTATCCTTCCGCGCCCGCGTGCTGGAGCGCGACGTGGTGGTGCTCAACAACGGCCTGGCGCGCGTCATCTGAAACAAGAAAGGGTGCCGGAGATCCGGCACCCGCAATTACTTCTGGCACCTGCTGCGATCTCACACCGAGACCAGCGAGAGCGCGTAGCCGTTGCCGTCCTTGGCGATGGTGCCGGCGCCGGGCATGCCCCAGTGATAGCCGGTCGCCGTGATCTTGTCGGCGATGATGCGGTCCATGGTCTTGCGGCGCGTGGCCTCCGCCGTCGGCGCGTCCTGGTCGAACATGACGTGCCAGCCGGGATTGCGCACGTTGATGGCCGGAATGTTGGTCACGTCGCCCAGCACGAGCAGCTGGTTGCTGCCGGAGCTGACCAGGTAGCTGGTGTGGCCCGGCGTATGCCCCGGCGTCGCGACGGTACGAATGCCGGGCACGGCATCCTTGTCAGCCGCCACCTGCTTGATGTTCTTCCAGGACCCGATCGACGCCTGCACGCGCTTGGCAATGCCCTGGCGCGCCTCGGCCAGCTGCGCGATCACGCCGGGGTCCATCCAGTATTTGTACTCCGTCTCCGGCATGATGATCTCGACGTTGCCGTAGACCTGCTCGTTCTCCTTGGTGAACAGGCCGTAGATGTGGTCGGGATGGAAGTGCGTGACGGCGATGGCGCTCAGCTTGGACAGGTCGATGCCGGCCTCCTTCGCGTTGGCGGCGAGATGGCCGAATGCCGGATTGCCGGCGGCCAGCCCGTTGCCGGAGTCGAACATCACCTGGCGGTCGCCGACCTTGACGATGGTGATGGTATAGGCGTTCGGCACCTTGTCGTCGGGCAGGCCGGCAGCCTTCAGCGCCGCCTTCACGTCGTCGACCGAGGCGTTCTTGACGAAGGCCGGGTTGTGGTCGCGCACCAGCGTCCCATCCAGCACCTGCGTCACCTCGATATCGCCCACCTTGAACTTGTGGAACTTCAGCGCCTTCGGATTGAGGGCGGTGGGATCGACTTTGTCCTGGGCGGCTGCCGGCGAGATGATTTCCAGGCTTCCGTTCAGCCCGAAAGCGGCGCCGGCTGCTGCGGCCGAAAGCACCACGTTGCGACGTGTCATGGATTGCATGCGATGGTCCTCCTCCTCGTGACGCTTCTGTCTGGCGCCGAAATGCATCGAGCGCGAGATTCTTGTTCTTCTCTTGGCACGGGAGATTAGCCGCGGGTATGACAACGCGCCATCACGTCAGCGTGATCATTGGATCACGGATCGATTGCACGTGCGTCCATCGGCTGCGTGGAGTTTGCTGAGCGATATCAAGGAGCAGGATGGGCATCCTGTCCTGCTATTCACGGCGCGACCGCAAGCGCGTGAGGCGACGGGCGTCATACCTGCTGGCCTCGCGGTAAGGCCCAGGGCGACGGCTAGAATTTGACCCCCAGCCCCACGATCGGCCCGTGCTGCAGGACATCGTACTCGTATCTGTGTCGCCCCGATCCTTCCGTATAGTCCACGCTGAGCGCGCGGTATCCAAGCATGCCGGAATAGGTGACGCCGTCGCGCACGGCCACATCCCACGCATAGGCGGCGGCCACGTTCCACGAAAACGTGCTGCCCACATTGAAGCCGCCGACATCGGCGCGGAACATCAACTCCCGGCCTGGCGCCATCTGATGGCGAATCCTGAAGCCGACCAGCGGATCGACCCAATCCACGTCGCCGCCACGCGCGATCGCCCGACTGCCCGATATGTCGAGGTCGCTGGTGTCGAACACGGCCGTCAGCGCCAGCCTGACGGACATGTCCTGGTGCCAGTAGCGCGCGCCCAGCACCAGGTCGAGCGCGGTGAAGCGAGCAGGCGCATCATCCTTGACCCCGCCCCCTGAGCGCCAGCGCCCGATTTCATACGCCGCGCCGGCCTCGATGATGGCCTGCTCGAACTGCACGTCGGCCGCAACATTGATCGACGATCGATCGAACGACCTGGCGCGGCTCGCATCGACTCCGAGCTTTGCGTAGAAGATATCGTTGTAGAACGCCAGCCTGCCCCTGCGCGCCTCCACGTAGCTCATCCAGGGAGCGGCATCGAGATGCTCCAGGACTTCGATCGGGTTCGCATCGATGCTGACCGTGCGCCCTTTCACGGTTTGATGGCCTTGCAGGAAAGGCAGCCAGCCGTAGGGCGTGGCAGACACTGTCCATGCGTTGCCAGCGTCGGCCGCGAAACGCGTCGTCGAGTCGCCACCGAGCGCGATGTTGGCAGATGCCAGAACAGATCCGACGCAAACGCCGAGCTTGAATAGAGCGGTCGCCAGATATCGCATGGTCGGCCCAGCCTGATCGTTTCGGTGCTGCGAGCGGCCTATTCAGATTCAGAGTCGGGGCTCTTGGGCAATCGAGAGCGGCGTGGTCGCCTTTTTGCCGGTGCTGCGTTTCACGCGCGCAACGATTGTCTGTCCGATGCCCGATGGTGGGATCACTACAGCGGATCTAGCGAAACCGCGCCTTGCTCACGCGGCCGATCATGCAGACCGGCTTGACGCCATCGGGGGGCCGGACGACGAACGTGTCGCCGTCCTCCGACACGCCGGCCACCTCATCGGCGTAGTCCCGGTCCTTGGCCTGCGCGCATTCCTTGGCGGTGAAGCGGAAGAACGCGCGCGTTATCACATACTCCCGGTTCGGCTCGGCAACGAAGACGCGCACGACCTCGCCGTCGGGCGTCCAGTTGAACGTGGTCGCAAGATTGATCTGGAACTCGATACCGAACCGGCGCGAGCAGGCCCTGTTGGCGATGACGTACATCTGCGCGTTCTGGCCGAGCATCTCCTGCAGCATGCACTCCTCATAGCTGCGCGGCCGCGCGAGCTGCCACAGGGCCGCGCTGACGAGCAGCGCCACCATTGCGCCTCCCGCGAAAGCCGCCAGCCAATGCAAACGCATATCCGCTGTCCCGATAGCGAAGTTCGCCTAAGTCTGAGGCCGCAAGGCCCTTGAATCTGGGTCGCGCCAGACCCTATCGTCCGCTGAGGGTCCCGGGAAATGCAGCGGACCACGGCAAGGCCGAACAAGGGCTGTCTTGCGCCAGAATTGTCATGACATTGTCATTTATTTTGACTATTCGACGAATATGGAAGCGAGAGACGCGGCGGCCGGCTTTGCCGTGCTGGCGCAAGAGACCCGGCTCAAGCTTGTGCGGCTCCTGGCCTCGCGAGGTGCTTCAGGCATGGCCGCCGGCGAGGTGGCAGCGGCCCTCAAGGTCGCGCCGTCGACGCTCTCGTTTCACCTCGCGGCGCTCGAGCAGGCGGGCCTCATCCGCTCAACGCGCCAGGGCCGGCACATCATCTACGCCGTGCGCTTTGTCGGTCTGCGCGAGCTCTTGAGCTTCCTGACCGAAACCTGCTGCGCTGGTCGTCCTGAACTGTGCGGCGATCTGGCAAGGCTTCTTCCGGATGACATCGACGAGGAGACGACCATGGCGCCTGCGTTCAATGTGCTCTTCATCTGCACCCGCAATTCCGCCCGCTCGATCATGGCCGAGGCGATCCTGGCAAAGATCGGCAGGGGCAAGTTCAACGCTTATTCGGCAGGATCCGACCCGGCTCGTGCTCCCATGCGGGAGGTGCTGGATCGTCTCGAAGTGATGGGCCACGACGTGTCGCGGCTGCGCTCCAAGTCGTGGAATGAATTCACAAGGCCCGATGCACCGCGCATGGATTTCGTGCTTACCTTGTGCGATCCGGCGGATGGTGAAACCTGCCCCGACCTCGGCGGCAAAGCCCTGACGGCTACCTGGCCCTTTCCGGACCCTGCCAAGTTTTCCGGATCGGCGGTCGAGCGCACGGTGCTGCTCAACCAGCTCTACGGCATGATCCGCCGCCGGCTCGAGGCCTTCGCCAGCCTGCCTTTCGGCACCCTCGAACGCATTGCGCTCAAGGCGCGCCTCGATGAACTCGGCGACAACAGCAAGTTCTCGGTCTAGAGCAGGATCGCTTAGGATGACGTCACTTCACTCCAATATCAACGTCGCGGCCGAAGCGTGAAATCCTGCTCTAATTCATGAACTGGAAAGCAAGACGTTCCGTGATCGAAGCCAAGTGCTTCGATCAGAAACGATCTTGCTCTAGGAGGCTGCGATGAGGGTGGGCATCAATGGCATGGGCCGCATGGGCCGCCTCGCGCTCAGGGCCGCGTTTGGTGCGGTTGCGCGCGCGGAGGGTGATCCCCGTGCAGCGAACCGCCTCGATGTCGTGCACGTCAACGAGATCAAGGGCGGGGCGGCCGTCACCGCCCATCTCCTGGAATTCGACAGCATCCACGGCCGCTGGCGCACGTCCTTTGAGGTGGATGGCGAGACGGGCATCGCGGTCGGCGGCAAGCGCATCGGCTTCTCCGCGGCTGCCTCCCCCGGCGAGGTGCCCTGGGGCGATCTCGGCTGCGACATCGTCCTGGAGTGCACCGGAAAGTTCCTCAAGCCCGAGCAGCTGCAGGCCTATTTCGAGCGCGGCGTCAGGCGCGTCATCGTCACGGCGCCCATCAAGGATGCCGCCGCACTCAATATCGTGGTTGGCGTCAACGACCACCTGTACGAGCCGGCGCGGCACAAGCTGATCACCGCGGCGTCCTGCACCACTAACTGCCTCGCCCCGGTTGTGAAGGTCGTGCACGAGGCCATCGGCATCCGCCACGGCCAGATCACGACGATCCATGATCCGACCAACACCAACGTCGTCGTCGATGCGCCGCACAAGGACCTGCGGCGCGCCCGTTCGGCCATGCTGTCGCTGCAGCCGACGACGACGGGCAGCGCCACGGCGATTGCGCTCATCTATCCCGAACTCCAGGGCAAGCTGAACGGTCACGCGGTAAGGGCTCCCGTGCTCAACGCCAGCCTCACCGATTGCGTGTTCGAGTTGCAGCGGCCAACCACCGAGGCGGAGGTGAACGGGCTCTTCGCGGCGGCGGCATGCAGCAACCTCGCCGGCATTCTGGGCTACGAGACGCGGCCCTTGGTGTCGGCCGACTACAACAACGATTCGCGAAGCTCGATCGTCGATGCTCCCAGCACCGTGGTGACCGACGGCACGCTGCTCAAGGTCTACGCCTGGTATGACAACGAGATCGGCTACGTTTGCCGCATGGTCGACCTTGCCAACATCGTGATCCAGCGCGGAGTGTGACGCGGTGGCGCCCGCAACGCGGAACTACCTGATCGTCACGGCCTCCTATTGGGGCTTCACGCTGACGGACGGCGCGTTGCGCATGCTCGTGCTGCTGCATTTCTTCCAGCTTGGCTACTCGCCGTTCACGCTGGCCTTCCTGTTCGTGCTCTACGAGACGGCGGGCATCCTCGCCAACCTTGCAGGTGGCTGGCTCGCGACGCGCTTCGGCATCCCGCGCATGCTGGCCATCGGGCAGCTGCTGCAGATCGCCGGCCTGGCGCTGCTGTCGGTTCTCGATCCTGCATGGCCGGCCGCACTCGCAGTGGCATGGGCGGTTGGGGCGCAGGGCATTGCGGGACTGGCCAAGGACTTCACCAAGACGGCCTCCAAGTCGGCCATCAAGGCGACGAGCGTCAAGGACTCGAGCCAGCTCTTCAAATGGGTCGCGTGGTTCACCGGCTCGAAGAATGCCATGAAGGGGCTCGGCTTCTTCGTCGGCGGCCTCCTGCTCCAGATGCTTGGCTTTCGCGGCGCGTTGTGGCTGCTGGCTGCGCTGATCGCCGCGATCCTGGTGCTGGGCCTCGTCGCGTTGCCGCGCGAGCTTGGCAAGGCAAAGGCCTCGCAGAGCGTCAAGGAGCTGTTCGCCAAGTCGCGCGCGGTCAACCTTCTCGCTGCCGCACGCATCTTTCTGTTCGGCGCCCGCGATGTCTGGTTCGTGGTCGGGCTGCCGGTGTTCCTCTACGTGAACGGCTGGAGCTTCACGGAGGTGGGCGGCTTCCTGGCAACCTGGACCATCGCCTATGGCATCGTCCAGGCGGCAGCGCCGCGGATCGTCTCACGCAGTGCCGACGGCCTCAGCCGTGAAGTGCCCGCGGCGAGGGCTTGGTCGTTGGCACTGGCCGCAATCCCAGTCGTCCTCGCGCTCGCGCTGCGCAGCGCCGATGTGCTGCGGCCCGATCTGCTCGTGGTGGCGGGGCTGGCGCTGTTCGGCGTGGCGTTTGCAGTCAACTCCTCGCTCCATTCCTATCTGATCCTGGCCTATGCCGGATCGGAGAAGGCGGCCGAGGACGTGGGATTCTACTACGCGGCGAACGCCGGCGGGCGCCTGATGGGCACGCTCCTCTCAGGCCTCCTGTACCAGGTGGGCGGAATGACGGGCTGCCTGGTCGGCTCGGCCGTGATGCTGGCATTGTGCTGGCTGATCACTCTTGTGCTGCCGACACGCGTCGACGAGTCAGCCATGCCTAATCATCGGACGTAGCGCCGTCTGCGGTCGGCACCGTCGTGCTGATGGCGATCCCCATGATCAGGCGCAAACGCGATATCGCGCTGCAGGAGGAGTAGCGTTCTTTCCAGCCGCTCCACGAACCAGTCAGCGGTCAAGGCAGCTCCAACGATGACCGGTGATCCGCCAGCCGAAGCCGTCCTTGCTGACATCGGCCATCTATGGGAACCATGATCCTTTCGCGTCTTGTCGGCGCCACGCCCTAACCCACCAGCAGGAGAACCGCACCATGGACTACGAAGAGAGATATGCGCTTGGCCGGAAAATTCGCGGCGAGGTCTTGGGCACCAAACACACCGAGCAGGCCGGATCCAGTCCGAACAAGTTCCAAAAGGAATTCCGCAAGTTCACCGAAGAGAACTGCTGGGGGACGGTATGGGTGCGTCCTGGCCTCGAGCGGAAGACGCGCAGCATGCTCAATCTGGCGATGCTCGCGGCGATGGCACGGTGGCACGAATTCGAGGTGCATACCCGCGGCGCGATCAACAACGGCGTCAACGACGACGAGATGATCGAGATCGTCCTGCAGGTGGGCGTCTATGCCGGCGTCCCGGTTGCGGCCGAAGCCATGCGGATTGTGGACCGGGTGATGACCGAGGCAAAGAAGTAAGCCTTGCCACGGTAGACGGCGCACTCCGGGCCACGAGCAGTTGCGGTTCACCAAGAGCCGCGACGGAGTCGGCGGCGCCGTCTCTCAGGATTTCCAATGCTAGCGAGGTCAGAGCAATGTCCGATGCCATGAAGGGCTCGCGTTCCCACCAGCAGGCGCAGGTCCTTGCCGTCGATGGGTCCAATGATCGACTGCGGTGATCCTGCAACGTCCTACCGCCAGTCGGAAGACGACCTCCGGCTGGCGGTAGGCGAGCAACTCTCGGTGGTTGCGTGGGCTCGCAGCGATCTGTGGTGCGCCGACTTCAAGGGTGAGTTCAAGCTCGGCCGGCAACGCCATGCAGCAACAGGAGCGCTTCGACGCCTTCATCCGGGGCCGAACATTGCTACGCAACGGGATTTTCATGTCAGAACCCTCGCGGGTGTGACACAGCCGGAATGTCTGCCTTTGCGCAACTGCGGACACGTGGTGCTGGCGCTTTGCAGAAATAGCGGTCATGCGGGCTGCAGCAAAAAGGCGGCAGCCGGCAAGGGGCAATATCCGCGGAGCTACCGCCAGCCGAGCGGAGGAGCTACATGGGCTAAGATCGCCTCGATCACGTGGGTGTTGTAGTCGACGCCGAGCTGGTTGGGGACGGTCAAGAGCAGCGTGTCGGCCTCCGCGATGGCCTCGTCCTCGGCCAATTGCTTGACAAGGGCATCGGGTTCGTCGGCGTAGCTGCGGCCGAAGATCGCCCGCTTTTCGGGCTCGATGTAGCCGAAGTGGTCCTGGTCCTGGTTGCCGCCGAAGTACGCGCGATCACGGTCATCCACGATGGCGAAGATGCTGCGGCTGACCGAGACGCGTGGTGTGCGCTGATGGCCGGCTGCCGCCCAGGCCGCGCGGTAGGCGCGGATCTGCTCGGCCTGCTGGATGTGGAAAGGCTTGCCGCTTTCGTCGAACTTCAATGTCGAGCTTTGCAGGTTCATGCCGAGCTTGGCTGCCCACTCGGCGGTAGCATTGGTCGCCGCACCCCACCAGATGCGCTCGCGCAGGCCTTCCGAGTGCGGCTCGAGGCGCAAGAGGCCTGGCGGGTTCGGGAACATCGGGCGCGGGTTGGGCCTGGCGAAGCCCTCGCCGCGCAGCACGTCGAGAAAGACCTCCGCATGGCGCCGGGCCATGTCAGCGTCGGTCTCGCCCTCGGCCGGCTGGTAGCCGAAGTAGCGCCAGCCGTCGATCACCTGCTCTGGCGAGCCGCGACTGATGCCGAGCTGCAGCCGCCCGCCGGCGATGAGGTCGGCGGCGCCCGCATCCTCGGCCATGTACATCGGGTTCTCGTAGCGCATGTCGATGACGGCCGTGCCGATCTCGATACGGCTCGTCCTGGCGCCAACGGCTGCCAGCAGCGGGAACGGAGAGCCGAGCTGGCGGGCGAAGTGGTGCACGCGGAAGTAGGCCCCGTCGGCGCCCAACTGTTCGGCGGCGACGGCCAGATCGATGGACTGCAGAAGCGCATCGGATGCCGATCGCGTTTCGGAGCGAGCCGAGGGCGACCAGTGTCCAAAGGAGAGAAAGCCGATCTTTTTCCGGGGCATGAGCTGGTCCTCGCTTCGCGCCCAGAGTGCACGCCCCGGCAAAAGGCTACAATAGGTCCAAATAGGTCAGCTGGAATGTCATTATCGAACCTCTAACGCCCAGGTAAGAAGGAGGCCTCAGTGCGCCGTCTTGTCATTCATGCGCCACTCGACCTGCGAGTTGAAGAGGGCGCCGAAGCCGCGGCGCTTGGTCCGCAGGACGTCCTCGTTCGCATCGGTGCGGGCGGGATCTGCGGTTCCGACCTGCACTACTATCGGCATGGCGGTTTCGGCACCGTGCGTCTCAAGGAGCCGATGGTGCTTGGTCACGAAGTCGCTGGAACGGTGACCGCCGTGGGCGAAGCGGTCAAACGTGTGCGACCCGGCGATCGGGTGGCGGTCAATCCCAGCCAGCCGTGCGGCGCATGCAACTACTGTGCGGCTGGTCTCGCCAATCACTGTCTCGACATGCGCTTCTACGGCAGTGCCATGCGTTTCCCTCACGTGCAGGGTGCATTCCGCGATGTCTTGGTGTGCAACGAAGCGCAAGCGGTGCCAATCGCGGGCCACGTCTCGCTGGGCCAAGCCGCATTCGCGGAACCACTCGCGGTCTGCCTCCATGCTGTGCGCCAGTCGGGCGGCGTCAAGGACAAACGGGTTCTGGTGACAGGCTGCGGCCCCATTGGTTGCCTTCTGATCCTTGCCGCCCGATATGCGGGAGCGCGTGAGGTCGTTGCAACCGACGTCGTCGATGAAACTCTCGAGATCGCCCGGACCATAGGTGCCGACCAGACGATCAATGCGGCCACGAGCCCGGAAAAGCTCAAGTCCTTCGCGGCGAACAAGGGAACCTTCGACGTTGGTTTCGAAGCGTCCGGTAGCGCGGAGGCGCTGATCGCAGCCATCGATGCGGTCAAGCCCGGCAGCACCATCGTTCAGGTCGGGCTGAGCGGCGGCGCTCTCCCGATACCCATCAACATGATCGTGAGCAAGGAGGTCTCACTGCGCGGCTCGTTCCGATTCCATGAAGAGTTCACAGAGGCGGTGGACGCGATCGGGACAGGCCAGATCGACGTGGCTCCGTTGCTTACCCGCACCGTTCCTCTGAAAGACGCAATCTCCGGCTTCGAGCTGGCCTCGGACCGGCGCCGGGCAATGAAGGTACAACTGGCATTCGATTGATGCATGGGGATGCGATCAATGGAAATGGCCGCATTCAGCGCACGAAAGGAGGAGGACACGACAAGGCGTCGTGTCCTCCTCCAAGATGCCTCATGAGCAGGGGACGGTAATCATCTCCCCAAGCGCTGCGGAGTATTCCTGGCACTGTATGGTTGGCGACTGAGCGGTCTTCGCTGGCGAGGTCTCGGCAACTGCGTTGGTGGTCGAGCTCACCACTTGAGCTGTAGCCTCGGGTTTGTCAGCGGTGGTGGCCGCCGCCGTACGCACGCTCGACCGAGGCTCGCGCTTCTGCACGACCTTCTTGACCACGATCGGGGATTTCACCGTTCGGGCTCTGTACCCACCACTGTACCCTCCACCGTGGCTGCCACAGCCTGCAAAGGCCGGCTCTGCGGCGAACAGGGCAAGCACGACAAGGCTCGCGGATATCATCCTCATGTCTGAATCTCCAAGGTGATCATTGACGCTTTGCGCAGCATGCCCTGCCGGCAATGGCCGAAGCTGTTACCTGGAGAACATGGGCTTTGGGCCGCTGTGCGTCCGATTTCGCCCCGAATTGCGATCAATCCTCCGGGTCTCGACGCGAATTCGCGTTCCTCCCCCAAACGTATGAAGCGAAGTCGCTTAGGGGGCACCAGAATGGCTGCGCAGCGACGGCCATCGGCTCGCAGATGCATGCGCTGGACTGGACTGATTGGTGTCTCACTATTGGAGCTTCGTGACATGTCGACATTTCGTGCAGCCTGGTGTGGAGCCGCGTTTGCCGCGGCGATGCTTGCCACACCGCTTCCGAGTCAGGCGCAAGCCATACTTGCCCTCGATGCCGCCAATTCTCTCGTTCGCGGGAGTACGTCGACCATTGTTCTGAACGTGTCGGTCAAAGCCAAACCCGTCAGCTTCCATCGCCTGTACGTCAAGGTCCGGTGCAAAGAGCTTGTCGATCTGACCTACTCGCTGCCCGACGAGAAGGACGAGAAGGGGAAGAAGACCGCGCCGGGAAAGACCATCAGCGTGAAGCGCGAAGAGATCCTGTTCGAGAAGGAAGTGCCTTTCATCGTCGAGAAGGAATACGCGCCGGGCTCGCACAACACGGTCCAAGCGCAGCTCGAGATTCCCATTCAGCTCCCGCCCACCGCCAGGGGCAAGCTCTCACAGATCAAATGGGAGGCAGAGGCGCAGGGCGATGTGGTGGGCAAGTTCTGGGACGCCACGAGCGGATGGCAGGAGGTAACCGTCAAGTAGACGGGCTCTGCCTACACGCGAGTAGGTCAGTCGGGGCGAGCGCCTCCAACGTTGGTGCTGCAGCGTTCGGGCTTTGCTTGCCGGATTCCAAGCGCCCTCGCCAAGAGCGCAGCGGATCAGAACCGTGTCGGGAGATCCGTCTGCCGCATCTCTCTCAACGCCGGGCCGCGTGCGGCGGCGGCGGGGGCTCGTTCCGAAGCAAAGCCGCCGTCCGACGTGAAGCGATCCCAGGTGACCGTGACCGGCGCGCCGACGGTCACGCGCGGGTAGAGGTCCAGCACGTCCTGGTTATACATGCGGATGCAGCCCTTCGAGACGGCCGTGCCGATCGTCCAAGGCGCATCCGTGCCGTGGATGCGGTAGGTACTGGAGCCCAGATAGAGCGCGCGCACGCCGAGTGGGTTCAACGGGTGTCCACCCGGCACCCAGCGCGGCAAGCGAGGATTCTCGGCGACCATGGTTGGCGTTGGCGTCCAGGACGGATTGACGCGCTTGTTGGTCACGGTCGTCGCGCCCTCCCAGCGGTCTTCCTCGCGCGGAATGGCGATCGGATAGCTGATGGCCTCGCCCGGCGCAGTGACGAAATAGAGACGCCGGTCGCCAAAGCTGACGACGATGTGCCCGGGCTCGAACGGCGCATTGAAACGCACCATCTCTCTGCCGCTGGCGCCCACTTCGCTTCCGCCGCCCCAATCCCAGAAGAGCTGAGCGCCAGCCGGCGTCGGATACGAAGCTGCCACAAGGGCACCGATCAAACATAACTGGACCAGACGTGGGCCAAGTTGTTGCATGGCTATGCCCCTGTGCTAACGGTTCCCGCCGCTCACCAACCCCCTGCGGACGAGCAAGTTCCACTGCGTCTTGTGGAGAGAGTTGGGCGAAAGCATGGTGGATGTACACATAAGTGGCGTCTAACCAGCAAAGTTCCAATCGAACCACGCAAGGCGGTGTTGCTCGACCGATCTTCCCGAGGCGAGCGGCCGGCGCTTTTCTCACTACGACAAGGCACTACGTGGCTGCCCCCGCGCCTGACACAATCGCCTGTCAGTGTGATTAGCGCAGAAGGGGAAGCCGCGCACCGAGCGTGAAGCACTCGTGAGGCTGCGGATTGGGGCACTCAAGTCTGCCGCCTTGGCGCCCTGACCCCTTCTGCACCAAGTTGTCGGAGTACGAGAGAGTTGCCGGATCGCTGGCGATTGCGAACTCACCGAATCCGACATTCGAAGCGGCCGCCATTTCACGGACAATGTCGCGCTCGGCGGTTTTCCGATCGACAGCCATGGTTCGCGGCTTTCAGTTCGTTCGATCGACCTGCAAATAGTCCATTGAATTCGAGAGTCTTCTGGATCGATTTGAGCATGGCGCTGACCGGTCCCGTGAGCCCGGCGTCGGCGTAGCTCGCATATACGCGTCCATGATTGATTTCGGGAACGGGTCGGAGAATGTGCACACGGCCCGCTGCCGCCTCCGCCTCCATCATCTTGGCCGGCAGCACGCCCAGGGCCGCTCCCGACGAGACGAGATGGCCGATGATGGCAACGCTGCTGCAGATGTCCAGGCGTTGCGGCTCGAGGCCCGCCGTCGCAAACCAGTCATTGATCTGGCGAAACATCGCCGAGCGCGGCGGATTGCTGACGACTGGCAAGCGATAGAGGTCGACAGGCCTCACCGACGGTCCCAAGCCCCAAGCGGCCGAAGCTGCCCAGACGGTATCCTGAACTCCAAGCGGAAAGAGCCGCATGCCCTGTCTCCCGATTGGATTGACCAGGACGGCGAGGTCCAGATGGCGATCAACCAGATCCTGCTCGAGCTCGTAGCTGATCGCGACGACATACTCGGGTTTGAGCAAGGGAAAGTCCTGCCGAACGATCTCGAGCAGCTTCGGTAGACAGGTGACGGCAAAGCCCTCGGCAAAGCCGACCCGGATGCTGCCACTGATCGCCGCGGGGTCGGTTTGCTGCCTGATGCGGTCAGCCTCCTCCAGCAACGTGGCAACGCGCGGGACCAGTGCGATGCCCTCGGAGGTCAGGGCAAGTCCCCTGCCACTCTTCTGAAACAGACTGACGCCCAGCGCCCTCTCCAGGTCGCGCAAGCGCAGGGAGATTGTGGGCTGCGCCATGTGCAGATGGCCGGCAGCCTTGCTCAGGGACCCGAGCTGCGCGGTCCAGAAGAAGGCTTCCAGCTGGGCGATTGTGAAACGCATACATCAGATTTCCCAATGCTTCGCACTCGAATAAACCAATTAGTTTCGATTTGCAAAAGAGACTAGGTTCCGGCACCGCCCAGCGCCATCGGGGATGCCTCTTGGAAACGGCCATCGACCGCATTGAGTTGTTTGCACTGTCCTGCAGGCTGCCTGACAGGATCGGCAATGCGGTCCGCTTTTTCGACCGGCGCGAGACCCTGCTGGTCCGGATCACGACCCGTGGCGGCGCGATCGGCTGGGGCGAGACGTGGGCGCTCCCGGCACCGGCCGCAGCACTGATCCAGACGACGCTGGGCCCGGCAGCGCTGGGCGAGGACATTCGCTATCCCGCAAAGATCTGGCGCAAACTCGCGCGCTTCATCGCCAATGATCGGCGCGGCCTTACCCACATGGCGATCAGCGCCCTCGATATGGCAACCTGGGACGCAGCGGCGCGCGCTGACGGCCTCCCCTTGTCCGCCAAGCTCGGTGGAGCCCTTCGAGAGAAGCTGTCCTGCTACGTCAGCGGGCCGTTCCTGAAGCCCACGCCAAACCCGTTTGCACACTATCTCGATGAAATCGGTGGCTATCTCGATCGCGGCTTTCGCAACATCAAGGTTCGCGCGGGCATCGGAGCACGCGCGGATGCGGCGCTCATCGCCGCGACGCGATCCCGAATCGGTGCCGACATCGGGCTGATGGTCGACTTCAACGAGGCGGGCGACATTGCGCAGACGCTCGACTTCTCAAGGCGCGTTGCTGACGCCGATCTGATCTGGCTGGAGGAGCCTGTGCTCCACGATGATCCGGCAAGCTGGAAGCGCGTTTCGGCCGAGGCGGGCCTTGCGCTGGCAGGCGGCGAGTCACTCTACGGCCTCGCGGGCTTCCGCGACTTCCTGTGCGCGGGCGTTTTCTCCGTGGCCCAGCCTGACATCGCTCTTTGCGGCGGTCTGACCGAGGCGCTGCGTATCGCTGCGCTGGCGGAAGCTTTCAATGTGCCGGTTGCGCCGCATGTCTGGGGGGGAGCGGTGAATTTCAACGCCTCTCTCCACTTCGCTGCGATCCTTCCCGACCGCACATGGCCCGGCAGACGCTTCCCGTTCTTCGAGTACGACGCTTCGTTCAATCCGCTGCGCACGGCATTTGCCGATTGTCCAGTCGGCGAGAATGGTCTGGTCGCCGTACCGAAGGGGGCCGGTATCGGGCTCGACATACGCGAAAGCGAGCTGGCGCCGCTCCTCACTGCAAAACACGAACTGAACCAGTCAAACAGCAAAGCTAAAAACTAGGGAGAGCAAAATGAACAGCCTATTGAGATGCACAGCGATCGTTGCCGGCCTCCTGGCCGGTACGCCTGCGGTTGCTCAAACCGAAATCCAGTTCTGGCACGCGATGGCCGGTGAGATGGGCCAGCGCGTGGAAAAGCTCGCAAATGATTTCAACAACTCGCAGAAGGACTTCAAAGTCGTCGCCGTCTACAAGGGCACCTACCCCGAGGTCATGACCGGGGCGATTGCAGCATACCGCGCCAAGCAGGCACCGCACATCGTGCAGGTCTTCGAGGTCGGCACCGCGACGATGATGGCGGCCAAAGGCGCCATCTATCCCATGCATGAGCTTATGAAGGACGGCGGGGTCCCCTTCGACCCATCCAGCTATCTCCCCGCGGTGTCCGGATATTTCTCGGATGTGAAGGGCAACATGCTGTCCTTTCCGTTCAATTCCTCGACGCCGATCCTCTACTACAACAAGGACCTCTTCAAGAAGGCCGGCCTCGATCCCGAGACGCCGCCCAAGACGTTCACGGACGTAGAGGCGTTTGCAAAGAAACTGCAGGCGGCGGGCGTGCCATGCGGCTTCACGACCGAGTGGCCATCGTTCATGCAGTTCGAGAACCTCTCCGCCTATCACAACCAGCCGATCTCCACGCAGGAGAACGGCTTTGCCGGCCTTGACGCCGAGTTGAAACTGAACGGGCCTGTCCAGGTCAAGCACTCTGCAGAACCTCGTCGATTGGCAGAAGACGAAGATCTTCGACTACGGCGGTCGCGGCGACAGTTCGAAGCCGAAGTTCTTCTCGGGTGAATGCGGGATGACGGTGTCATCCGCCGCGGCGCGCCTTGGCATCATCACCAACATGAAAGTCGATGTCGGCATGGCGCTCCTGCCCTACTACGCCGACGTGAAAGGGGCGCCGCAGAACTCGATCATCGGCGGGGCGAGCCTGTGGGTTCTGCGCGGGCAGAAGCCGGAGGACTACAAGGGCGTCGCTCAGTTCTTCGCGCATCTCTCCCAGCCTGAGGTGCAGGCCTGGTGGCACCAGCAGACCGGCTACCTGCCGATCACCACGGCCGCCTACGAGCTGACCCGCAAGCAGGGCTTCTACGACAAGAACCCAGGCACCGACGTCGCCGTGCGAGGAGATCAATCTCAATCCGCCGACCGAGAACTCGAAGGGTTTGCGCCTCGGCAACTTCGTGCAGATCCGGGCCATCGTCGAGGAAGAGGTGGAGAACGCTCTGCAAGGCAAGAAGACGCCGCAACAGGCCCTTGACGCGGCCGTCTCGCGCGGCAACGAACTGCTGCGTCAGTTCCAGAAGTCCAACTCCTGAAGCGCACGGGCAGCCGCATCTGCGGCTGCCCCCGCCACCACGTCACGACCTATGCGTAAGCGCGCCATATTCCCTGGCTTCACGGTGCCGGTGCTTTTGCTGGCGCCGCAGCTGCGATTACGTTCGTCTTCTTCGTCTGGCCCTCGATCCAGTCGTTGCGCAGCTCGCTGTTTCGCCAGGACGCATTCGGGATCTCCGAGGAATTCGTCGGCCTCGACAATTTCGCCCGACTGCTCGCCGACCCGGACTACGGCTACGCCTTCGGGCTGACGCTGTTCTTCGCAGCGGCGACGACAGCGCTGTCGATGGGCTTTGCCCTGCTCTTTGCGGTGCTGGCCGACGGCGTCGTCAAGGGTGCCTCCATCTACAAGTCGCTGCTCATCTGGCCCTACGCCGTGGCCCCTGCTATTGCCGGGGTACTGTGGTGGTTCCTGTTCAATCCGACCATCGGCGTCCTTTCGCGCGGACTGGCGCAGATCGGCGTCGACTGGAACCATCATCTCAACTCCGGCCAGGCACTTACTCTGGTGATCATTGCGTCGGCATGGAAGCAGCTGAGCTACAACTTCCTGTTCTTCCTTGCCGGCCTGCAAACGATCCCGAAGTCGCTTCTGGAAGCCGCGGCTCTCGACGGTGCCGGCGGCTTCGTGCGCTTCAGGAGGATCGTGTTCCCCTTGCTGATGCCGACGACCTTCTTCCTGACCGTGACGAACCTGGTCTACGCCTTCTGCGACACGTTTGCGGTGATCCACGCAACCACGGGCGGCGGACCTGGCAACGCTACGACCACGCTGATCTTCAAGATCTACCGGGACGGGTTCGAGTCGCTCGACCTCGGCAGCTCGGCCGCGCAGTCCGTCATCCTGATGCTTCTGGTTGGCACCCTCACCATCATCCAGTTCCGCTACATCGAGCGCAATATCCACTACTGAGCCAGTGATGAAGAGCCCACCCGTCAGCGTCATCGCCAGTCATGCCGTGCTGATCTTTGGCGCGGCGCTGATGGTGTTTCCCGTCTACATGGCGTTTGTCGCCTCGACCCACGATCTGTCTCGCACTTTGACAGGCCTGCCGCTGTGGCCGGGAGCGCACCTGCTCGAGAACTACGGCCAGTTGCTCGGCGAGGGCATGCGGTCGCATGGTCTGCCGCCTATTGGACCGATGCTGGTAAACAGCTTCATCGTCGCGCTCGCCATCACCTTCGGCAAAATCAGCGTTTCGATCCTCTCGGGTTTCGCCATCACGTACTTCGCATTTCCGCTGCGGTGGCTGGCATTCTGGGTCATCTTTGCGACCCTGATGCTTCCGGTCGAGGTGCGCATCCTGCCCACCTACGAGGTCGTCGCGGGTTTCGGCCTGCTGGACAGCTACACCGGGCTGTCACTTCCTCTCATCGCAAGTGCAACGGCCACGTTCCTGTTCCGCCAGGTTTTCATGACAGTGCCTGACGAATTGGCAGAGGCCGCCCGTATTGATGGGGCCGGTCCCTGGCGCTTCCTCTGGTACATCCTGATCCCGATATCGCGCACCAACATCGCCGCGCTGTTTGTCATCACTTTCATCTATGGCTGGAACCAGTATCTGTGGCCCCTGCTTATGACGAAAGATGTATCCTACTACACCGTCATCATGGGCATTCAGCGCATGGCCCGTGCCTCTGACTTCCAGCCGCAATGGCATCTCGTTATGGCGACGTTGATTTTGGCGCTACTGCCGCCCGTGATCGTGGTGGCCGTCATGCAGAGACAGTTCGTCAAAGGGCTGTTTGAGGCAGACAAATGAGCGTGTCCGGAAGCCCCGAAGCGAACAATCGCCAATTGCAGCAGGCGCCGGGTAGCGCCGCAAGACGCGATTGAATGAGTCGTGCCGAGGTGGCCGACGCGACTCCTTGTGATCTCCGGAGTACCGCGCGCCCTTGACGCCGCTCGCGCAATGGATTGTCAGTCGACGCAAGGTATCGTGATCACGACGAATGGCAGCCGCACCGTGCAGTCTTTCTGCTTGTCGTAGGCTGCCGTGTCGCGCCTGGCTGGCTTGGCTTCTGGCGAAGCCGGGATTTCAGCAGGGCGCGGGGTCAGGCTTGCTGCCGCAGGAGCCTTCTCTGCCGGAGCAACCTTCTCTTCAGGGGTCTTCGCAACGACAGGCTCCAAAGGCGCCAGTGATGGGTTGGAACCGCATCTTTGCAGGTCGGCCGGAGCGCGCGTCCATATCATGGTCTCGCTCAGAAACTTCATACCCGCATAGCCCATCACCTTCAGCTTCTGATCGGTTTGCTGTGTGATCTCCACATCGTACTTGGCGTCCTTCTCGGGGTCGTAGACCCAGCCGCCATCCCACTTCCCGCTCGTCATCGGCTTGACGTTGCCGATCACCTGCCGGCCGCAGGTCGAAAGGTCGGCCGCATCCTTCAGCCAAACGATGTGCCCGCAAAGCTTGCCGCCGCAGTCGGTAATCTCCACCGCGCCACGGCCTGTGTGATCGAGCCAAACGCCGGTGGGGCTGGACGCGGCAAGAACGGGATGGCAGGCCAGCGTGAGGCCAATGATCAACGGTGCGATCGCGCGCCTGGTTATCGTGGTCATGGATCTTACCTCGGTCGGTTTCGTGCCGTGGACGTTAGCCTGTGCAGCCCTGTTGATAGTCAGGCCGACCGCAGCCAGCTGTTACCCTTGATACAAGTCGCGATGGATTGTCGCCCGCGTGCTGTGGCTTGCATCGGAGGCTGGCGGCCGACCCTGGCCGCGGCGCCTCGCGACCGAGCGGCGAACCTCACCCGCGAGAACAACAGCGATCGGCCTGTTCCCGGCGGAACTTCGCAGCAAGTCCGTACCGCCCTACGGTCCACCATCAACCTTGAAAACAGGGCTCGTGGACCATGACCGGAACAAGCACCACTTTCAAAATCGCCGGCGGCAAGACCGGCGTTCTCCTGATCCACGGCCTGTGCGGGACGCCCGCCGAGGTGCGCTACGTGGCGATGGGCCTGGCCCGCGCCGGCTACACCGTGCACTGCCCGCAACTTGCCGGCCACGGCGGCAGCCGCGCCGACGTCGTGAAAACGGGCTGGAAGGATTGGTATCGGAGCGCCGAGGACGCACTGATCGAGCTGCGCAAGGAATGCGACACGGTGATTGTGGGCGGCCTCTGCCTTGGCAGCATCATTGGCCTGCACTTGGCCATCAGGCATCCGGAGAAGGTACAGGGCATCTCGTTGTTCGCCCCGACCCTTTGGATCAACGGCTGGGCGATGCCGTGGTATATGAAGCTGTTCAGCCTGGTCCGATACAAATGGATGGCGAACCTGATGCAGTTTCCCGACGCCGCGTCGCTTGGGATCAAGTGCCCGCGCGTTCGGGAGTTCGTCCGGCTGGCCCTGGCGACTGCCGACGGTCCGGAGGTGGGCACGACCGGCACGCCGGCCGCCATGGTGCTCGAGCACCGCTGGATGGTCGAGGCGGCGATGAAGGATCTGGGCAAGGTCGAGCAGCCGACGCTGATCGTGCATTCGCGTGAGGACGATCATGCCGACCTCAACAACGCCGTCTACCTGCAAAGGACGCTCGGCGGCTCCGTCGACGTGGTGATTCTGAACGACAGCTATCACATGGTGACGCTCGACAAGCAGCGCCAGGTGGTCGTCGACAAGACGCGCGCGTTCATCGACCGGGTGGTGAGCGACCTGCAGCCGCTAGCCTTCAAGGCGACGCCGATCAGCGCCTACCGCAACCGCCCGGCAATGACGGTCGTCGCCTGAGCCCGCACAAATACCTGAGCCCCGTGTTTCTCAGCGCTGGAGAGATGCCATGTGTAGTGCTTCTCACGCGTCCGGCGCGCACGCTGTCGAGCGCTCCGACTACTCCGCCCTCGTCGGCCGCGCGGAAAGGCCGCCGTCATCCGCTGCGGGGCCTCGTCACCGCAATCGCGAGCATGCTGTCGATGATCTTCGTCGGCGTGTGCTGGTTCTTCTATTGGTTCAGCGCCATACCGGCCGCCATCACGGCCCTGGTCATTCCGAGATCGGTGCTGGAGAGGCACCCCCTGTTTTGGCTCAGCAGCGCTTCCATAGGGCTGGCCTGCCTCACGCAAACCATCGACACGTTCTTTCCCAACTACCTCGACCCGCGCGAGCGTGCTATGCGAGGTCGCGGTCTGGTTCGGCATCGGCTTTCTCGCGCGCGCCTACCTGGCCTACACCCAGATCCCCGACACCTTCGACGGTGTTCGCGCCGCGATCGCCAGCCGAAAAATCGACAGGTGGTTCGAAAGTGTGCTGCCCAACTCCATCGATGCGATCTTCACGCGCATCTGGGTGGGCAACTCGATCGTCATACTGCCGCTGATCGTCCTGCTGATCGTCCCGTCAACGAGCAACTACTTCGTGGTGCTGGCCTACAGTGCGCTTTTGCTGCTCAGCCAGTTCCCCTACGAGATCACCGACCACGTCAACATCCACAACCGCATCTTCAATCCGAAGCCCGGCGCCTCGGATGCAACGCGGCGGACGCTGAAGGCGTGCCAGGTCTATTTCGACAAGGTGCTGCCGCTGCTGTCGGCGCGTGTGCCCGACTACTATCGCATCCAGCATGTCTACGTGCACCACGTCGAAGAGAACGGCCCCGACGACACCCAGTCGACCATGCCTTACGACCGCAAGAGCTTCCTCGACTTCGCCCGGCACGCCTTCTGGCAAGGTCTGGAGCTGGTATCGGGCTTCACGGTCATGCCCTACTTGCGCCGACGCAAAAAGGACCGCCAGTTGCGCGAGTTCAAGCGCGGCCTCGCGATCTGGTATGCCTTCGTGATCGCGGTCACGATCATCAATCCGATCGCGGGCGTGCTAATCTACGTCTCGCGGTTCTTCGGCGGCAACATCCTCACCCTGGTTGCCTTCTTCCAGCATGGCGTGATCGATGCGAACGATGTGCATGCGGTGCACGGCAACACACTCGACTACGCGGGGCCGGAGCACGGTAGCCTCGGCGACGACTATCACGTCGAGCACCACCTGAAGCCCGCCCGGCACTGGAGCCGCTATCATGAGGATTTCAAGAAGGAAGCGGCGAGCGAAGGCGGCCCGCGCGCGCTTACCCTGGACAAAGAGCCGTTCACGCCGATCGCTTTCGTTGGCGCTTTGTGGCGGCACGATTTCTCGACCGTAGCCCGCTACGCCAAGATCAAAGTCGCCGATGGAGACGCTGCGAAGGTGGAAGAGCTCGTGAAGCAGCGGACGCGCCCGATCGGAGACGTCGAGCGGAGTGGATGGACCGCGCGCGCCGACGCGAGCCATCAGCAGGGTCATGGCCTGGATGATGCTGACGTCGTTCCACAGCTGCGGCCTCAGCCGTGTTCCGGCAGCGACCGCGCTCGACAAGGCGGCCACGTTCGCCGGGTCGCTGTGGCAATCGCTGCGCCCGTCACGCAGGCGCGGGGTGGCCCAATGACTGTGCCTGCGAGCGGCACATACAGCTGCCACTGGTCGGCAAGCCGCCCGACCCGCGCCGCAAACCCTGCGGTTGAGGGAGATGTCACGGCCGACGTGGCGGTGATCGGCGGCGGCTATACGGGGCTGGCGACGGCCTACCACTTGAAGTCCGCGGAGCCGAGCCTCGATGTGGCGATCCTCGAGGCGGAGACGACGGGCTACGGCGCCAGCGGCCGCAACGCCGGCTTCGTCATGACCCTGTTCGGCTCGTCGGTGGGCCTGATGAAGCTGCTGCACGGCAACAAGCGGATCCGCGAGGCGCACGATTACATGGTCGGCGCCATCGACTCGCTCGAACGGATGATCGCCGACAACGGCATCGATTGCGACTACGAGCGCAGCGGGTTCTTGCGCGTCGCCACCACGCAGGCCTACGCCGGGCGAATCCGCAAGGAGGTGGAGTTTTTCCAGAGCCTCGGCATCAACGGCTTCGAGTGGGTGGCGCCGGAGTGGATCGCCGCGCGTATCCGCTCTACCGCATTTCATGGCGGGTGCTGGGAGCCAGGCTGCGGCAGCCTGAACCCGATGAAGTGGGTCGAAGGCCTGCGCGGGCTCGCATTAGGAAGGGGCGCGCGGCTCTATGAGAACACGCGCGTGATGTCGGTGAAGCGCCAATCGGGTCGCTATATCCTGAAGACGGCAGGCGGCACGGTCTCAGCGGACAAGGTCGTCTACGCCACCAACGGCTACACGCACCTCCTGCCGGGCATGCGCTCCAAGCAGACCCCCGCATTCACCTATGTCGTCGTCACCGATCCGCTCACACCCGAGCAGCTCGAAGCCTTGGGCTGGAAAGGCCGCGAGACGATCGAAGACGCCCGCAACTTCATGCATTTCTACCGGCTCACCCGCGACGGGCGCATTCTGGCCGGCGGCGGTCCGGGGCATGTGCCGTTCAACGGCGGCATGAACCACGACTCCTCACCCAAGGCGTGGGCGCACCTGGAGCGGTTCATCGGCGAGACGTTTCCCGCCTTGCGCGGTATTCGGATCGCGCATCGCTGGGGTGGCGCCTTCTCCGTGACGGCGAATTTTACCCCGCAGATTGGCACCATGGACGGCGGGGGAGCGGTCTATTCGATCGGCTGCACGGGCCACGGCGTGGCCATGACGCAGATGAATGGCCGCATCATCCGCGACCTCGTGCTGGAGCGGAAGACGGAGCTGACGGACTTGTGGTTCGTCAACCAGCGCACCCTGCCAATGCCGCCGGAGCCCATTCTGTCCATGGCGACAAAATCCGTTGCGACAGCCATGGCGATCGACGATTGGTGGTGTGATCGCGGCCAGGCCCGGGGGTGACGCATGGCACTGAAGAAGATTGCCGTGATCGGCGCCACCGGCATGCTCGGCATCCCCGTGGTCGCCGAGTTCGTAAAGGCCGGCTTCGAAGTGACGGCGCTCGTTCGCAATCCTGAGCGCGCCAGGCGGGTTCTGCCCGCGCAGACAAACCTGGTGCAGGCGGATGCCGCAGATGCCGACAGCCTGAAGCGCGGTCTCGCGGGGCAGGATGCGGTCTATCTGAGCCTTTCCATCGCGCCAGGCGAAAGGAAAGACGACTTCCACGCCGAAGCTGAAGGTCTCGACAATATTCTGGCCGCGGCTCGCGCCTGCGGCGTCCGCAGGATCGCCTATCTCTCCGCGCTGATCCAGGACGGCGACGCCAAGGGCTGGTGGGTGATCGAGGTATGGCGGAAGGCCATCGCCAAGATCAAGGGCTCGGGCATTCCCTACACGATCTTCTATCCATCGAACTTCATGGAGACGCTGCCGCAGCGGCACGGCACGGGCAGGTTTCTCGCGCTGATCGGCACCGCGCGCCATCCCAACTACTGGATCGCCGCGGCGGATTTCGGGAAGCAAGTGGCGAGGTCGTTTCAGCTCGATGAGGCCGCGAACCGCGAGTTCGTCATTCAGGGTCCGGCGCCGCTGACCTATGACGAGGCCGGACGGCGGTTTGCGCAGCACACGCGACCGCGCCGGTTCGTATTCAACATACCTCTGCTGCTGGTGAAGGCTCTCGGGGCCATGTCGCCAGCGATGGACTTCAATGCCCGGATCATGGACGCGGTCCTGAGCTATCCGGAAGTGTTCAAGGCGGAGGAAACCTGGAAGATGCTCGGCAAGCCATTGACCACCATCGACGAGTTCGCGAGAAGGCAATTGCAGTAGACCCGTGCCGCTGCGGTAGTGACGTGGCGATCCTTGCGGCAACATCGGCGACGTCCGCGTGGGCGAATCTGACGTTACCTTGCGGGCTTTTCCAGGATAGCCCCAAGTCAGAAGCGGACTTGGCGGCAGCGCGTCTCGGATGTCCGCTTTCTCCCCGAAGCAGACTTGTCTGTACCTACGGAGTTCGTCCGCTGCTAGCCAGAGGGATCTCAGCGAGGCTTGGATAGCCGCAACTATTGCCGCCAGATCTCCGTGCGCCAATCCGGAATGTTGGCTCGCTTTGGAGCCTTGGTCCTTGAACTCTTTGCCGGTGGACCCTTCGCGCTCGTAAGAGCGGGTTGCGTTGGTTGCTTGATTGCTAGGTGCACCCGCGCGCTGCCCTCACCCACTACCACGAAAGGTGCCCATTGCGACGGATGCGCCTCAGCGAGCGTGCCCGTCTGGATCAGATCGCGCATCGAGATGCGGAATGCCTCGGAGCGGCTCGTTTGCGGTGTCGATGCTATCTCGGAAAACGCGCGCGTGACGAGCTTAACGGCGGCGTCCGATCCAACTTCCCAATGCGACACGAGCAGGGCACGGGCACCTGCGTAGAAGAAGGCGCGGGCCATGCCCGACAGCGCCTCGGCCGTTTCGCCGCTACCACCTGCCGTGTTGCAGGCGGACAGTATTACCCAGTCTGCATCGAGCTTGAGCGTGGCGATCTCGGACGCCGTCAGAAAGCCGTCATCACGGTCCAGCGCCTTGGGATCAGTCATGTCCTTATCTGGTGGCGTCAGTATCAGGCCCGGTTCCGCGGAACCTTGCACGTCGCCGGTCAAGGCCCCGTGTGTCGCGAAGTGCACGATGCCGTAGTCTGCCAGACGGCCCTGGTCTGAAAGCCCTTTTAGCGCCGCTTCGGTCGCATGGCCTCCCAACAGTATCTCGCTTTCCGGTACGCCCAGGCGGCGACCGACCTCGCACAGTTCGTCGGCGGTCTCGGGTAGTGGCGACCATGCCCGGATCGCCTCGATATCGGCGTTGCCTCCGCGGAATAGCTTCGCGTAGTCGGTGAGCGGCCCTCTGGCACTTGCAACGATGGGTTGGGTCACCGCCTTGGGGCACTGTTGCTTGTCACGCGCAAGCTGCGCTTGCTTCTTGTAGTGGGCGCCAAATTGGTAATCGTCCTGGGCTCCGTCAAGGAGTGGATTGCCAATGCCCAGGTATGGCTTAGTCGCGCCGCTGTTCTTGGCAAACTGCCGTAGCGCCTTCAGCGAACTCACGGACGGCAGCACCGTGATCGACTGACGCTGGCCGAGCCAAACTGCAGTGCGATATCCATCCAACGTGAGCGGTACGGCTTCAACGGGCTTCTCAGTCACAAGCACTGACAGCGGCAGCCCTGTCAGTGCGCCGGATGGTACGGCCAGCAGGTGCTTCCCATTGATCTTGGCCTCGAACGGCCCAATCAGCGTCTGATAAAGTTCAAAAGCAACATTGAGATCGAATGGCAGCCACGCGCGATCAGACTTATCGAGCCTCAGCAACTCGCCACACAGGACCTCGCCGCCATCCAACCATCGCTTTGCATCGAGGCCGCAACGCAGCGTCGCAACTGCACGCGCCAATCCGTGCGTACCAACAGGAAGGCGCACCCATTCGGCACCTTCCTTGGTGACAAGCCAGGCAAACCCTGTTTCCGGCACTGGGCCGACACTTTGCAAGTCGATAAATTGCAGGAGCGCTTCGTCGGGCTTCAGCAGAGCCTGCGTATCCGCAATCGAAATCGGCGTGGGCTTCGAGAGCGCGGCGTATTCCGGAGCCTGCTTGTTCAGCGACCGATCGATTGCGTCGATCCTGCCGGCGATTTCCTCGATGCGCGACTTCAGGCGATCTTCGCCGACACGATCGCGCTGATCAGGCGTCTTTGCGACTGCCGCGATCAAGTGTTTGTCGCGACCCTCCAGTTCCTGGACCAGGTCTTGCCGTTCGCGCAGAAGGCCGGCCACTGCACCCTCGCCTGTCGCGTGTCGCGCGGCCAATTGCGACAAGGCTAGCCCGGCATTTGTATCCAGGGCGCGCTGGGCAGCAATGTAGCCCTCGTTCATCAGCTCTGAACTTGAGGTGCCTGCGCCGTAGGCCACCTGCACCAGCCGCCGAAACGCTGAACCCGTATGGCCTCCCTCGGAGGGCGCACGGACTTTGCTGCGATCGGAAAGCTGCACGCTGATCGCGGCGGATCGGCGTGCGGGGCCAAGAGCGTCTGACCACCGCTGCTGCTGGATGTAGTGCAAGACCAGGGTGTTGAGCGCCGCCGCTATGGTGTCGTGGTTGGCGCCGTAGAGCCGTTCATTGATGCCGAGTGCTTCCTGCAGTCCAGTCTCGGCTTGCTCAAATCGCCCGGTTTCACTCAACAGAATTGCGTGGTTCTGCAAGGCAAGCGCGGAATCAGGATGATCGCGGCCAAGTGTCTTCCGAAAAATCGAGATTGCACGCAGGTAGAGGGGCTCCGCCTTGTCAAATTGCCGCTGTGATCGATAAAGGCCCGCCAGATTGTCACTGATCACGCCGACCTGTCGGCTACCCGGGCCGTACGCCTTCTCGGCAATCGTCAGTGCCTCCAGAAACGTGTCTTGAGCATCGGGGACGCGTCCTTGGTATTGGTAGAGCACGGCCAGATTTTGCAACGCCGTGGCTATATGGGGACTGGCCGGATCCAGCGTCGCCTTGAAAATCTGCAGCGCGCGCAAGCGCAACTGTTCGGCCTCCGAAAGACGGCCGTGCTCGGCATAAAGCGCCGCCAAATTGTCGAGCGTGATTGCCAAGTCGCGGCTGTTGGCGCCTGCCACCTTCTCGTAGATATCGATGGCTTGCCGATAGAGGCGCTCAGCGTCCGCAACGTGCACGAGCTTCTTGTGACACAAAGCCTGCGCAACTAAAGCCGCGGCCAAATCTCTACTGATTGCCCGGTTCTGCTTGCGTAGCAGGTCCGTAGCCTTCTCGCCGAGAGGAAGAGCTGCTTCACAGTTCCCTGATGCATACAGCTGGAGGGCGCGTGTGATCAACGCGCCGGCTTCATCACCGCTTGGCTCGTTGGCTTGCTTATTGACGCCGCGCCAGAAGACCCTGCCCTCCAATGTGGCCCAGACGTCTTCGAACTCTTTGCTGCTTGTGACGCTGGCGGAGTGAGAGGGCCGATGCAGTCCCAAGAATATCTGGTCCGTCTGCTCCTTTGCATGCTCAGAAAAGTACACGTCACGAACGTACCTGATCGAACCGTCAGGCTGTCGTGTGATCGAAAGATTCGCGAACACATCCTTGTCGAAAGACGAGGCATAGATGTCCAGAGCCTCCACGGGACCATCGCGTCCGCCGGCTTGCTTCATGACGCGCGTCGCATAGGCATAGGCGACAAGATCGTATCGTTGACCGAGCCAAATCAGAAACTCGCGCTGCTTGACTTGGTCGAACGGCAGGCTGTCCAATTCGATGATGAGCTGTCTTGCGTCACGTGTAATTCCAGTGAACACGCGCGGCATCTTCCCCTGGGCGCCAAGGGTCTCGAACCATTTCTCTGCTTGCGCAACGAGCTGTTCGGCAAGGTCCGCGACGTCTCCCTTTAGGGGATGTTGCGTGCCCTGCGCCTGGGCGCCCATCTGCTGCGTATGAGCGAACGCGAACAGCGAGAAGACTAGTGCAACAACGCACGCTCGCATTGCGGCTTCCCTCACACTAAACACACAGTACTTGGCTATTGCAGCCCACTGTGGCGGGCCAGCGGCGCCATTCTCGGAATGACAGGTGTGCGGCCAAACTCAGAAGTAGAATCGTCGTGCTGTAGAGTCGGCACAGTCGGTGCGACCGACCTTTGCCCTGACGCCCACTGCAATCACCGCAACCAAGCTCCAACGAGCCGAAACGGCACGGCTCCCAAGGCGTCGCGAGTGTTTGAAGCCGCTTCGGCCTCCACGTACCTGACCGGTCGTGATTCAACCGTCAGGTCGATAGGGCAGTCATTTGGAGGGAGAGGAAAACTAAATCGCAGCACATGCTCGCCCTCCCGCCGACCGCCGGATCGGGCGCGCAGTCTGGCAATGGTCAGTTCGCCCGTGCGAACGTCGAAGAACACACGGCGGGATTCGGTAGCTGGGGAAACGCAAAGCGCGATCGTGCATGCGCCGCCGGCTTTGCCGACGTGCAAACTGTGGCTGACCCTCCACTCGTTGGCGGCGTCCGCAACAGCGACCGGCTCCCCCCTTAGTCTGGGTCTTAGGTTGGGGCGTCTGACCGGAACGGGCTCTTTCCCCCTGACGCGATAATCATAGCTTCGCCTTGGAAGGCCGAGATCGGCAATGCCGTTCACCACCTTCTTCGCAAGTCCCCGCCTGCTTCCGTACCCGCGAACGTTGGACCAATATTTCAGCCACTCCGCCATAGGAACATCCAGGGCCGAGAGGCGGCTTATTGTCCGTTCCGGTACGGTCACACCAAGTGAGCGCAGATAGGTCAATCCGGAAAGCGCTGTCGGAACCAGGCCGCGACGGACCGTCATGTCGACTATTCGATCCCAGTCCAAACTGGTCATCGAGATCCTGTGACCGACATCGATCGCCCAGTCGCCGCTGTTGCCCCCGACGCCACTGGCGAGGCTGATGAGAATGCTGTCCTCACCGCTCGGCACCAGCACTTTCTTGCCTACGAACAACACCTCGCGTGCACGGCCCCAAAGGGCGGCGTCGAGTTCGGCATCCCGCTTGGAAAAGTGGAACGCCACCCGATGCAGGTCGATATCGCCGAACCGTCCGCGGCGGAAGTTGGTGCTCGCGCGAACTGAAGCAAGCACCCGAAGATACTGCGGGAACTCCCCACTGCTGAACTCCCAGCCGGATGCACAGAGCACATCCGTGGCGCCAACGACATCATCGGGACGAACCAGAACGTCGACATCGCCCATGATGCGGCGGGTGGCTGGCGCGAGGCCCTCGGCGTAGTCTGCGCCGCCCTTGAAAAGCAGGCAGGGAATGCCGGCCGTGTTGAGCGCATCAAGGGCGGGCACGATTTCCGCCAAGGTAAGCTGGGTCTGCGTCCAGTGCGACTTGGCCATGCCCTCCAGTCTCGGAAGCAGCTCGCAATCCGGTTCCAGCACGCGCACCCGGCGCGCAAGCGGTGCAAGGAGGCGGAATTCCCGCCACTCGGCGTCCTCCAGTACACGAGTGCGTCGCCAAGCCCGCCATGCCTCGCGCGCCTTGCCTTCCTCGGCCAAGTTGGCGCGCAAGAGATGGTCGATGTGCGACGGCGGCCAGCCGTGCTCGATCGCGAGGCGCTTCATCACGTCGTGCCCCTCCGCTTCCTGTCGAGCGCGGCCTTTACTACCTGCAGGTAGCCATAGTCGCGTTCATCCCGCCCGTAGCTGAGACTGCCCGGAATGATGCGACGTTGGGCCAATACCACCGGCATCATCTCGAGCCGGATGCCTAGCTCGCGTGCACGCGCAATCCAATCGACCATGTCGCCCCTGCTGTGCGCCGGATCGATCACCGGGCCTACGCGCCGTACACTGGCGGTGCGCATCAGCATGGTCGTCCTACCCCAGAGCTGCTGCACAGGTGCAT
>CAVTJY010000004.1:0-174090 GCA_963735125.1 uncultured Alphaproteobacteria bacterium
GCGCCGCCGCTCCCAAGCGGGCGGATAATCCTTTGCGAAGATGATATGGGTTGCCTACCGGGGCAGGGGTTCGGCGTGGGCAACGCCGAAGTAGGCAACATGCGCATTGGATGTGGTGCGGGCTTCTCCTCGGATCGCCTGGAGCCGGCGATCGACCTGGCGCGGCGCGGTGAGCTCGACTGGCTGATCTTCGAGACCATCGGCGAGCGCACGATGGCGTTCGGCCACCGTGACCGCAGGCTCGATTCGCGGCGCGGCTACAACCCGCAGTTGGCGCAGCGCATGCGCGGCGTGCTCGGGCCTGTGTCGCGCGCACGGCACGCGCATCGTCACGAACATGGGCGTGGCCAATGTGCCGGCCGCTGCCGATCTCACCCTATCGATCGCCCGCGAGCTGGGCCTTGCCGGGCTAAAGGTCGCGGCCGTCGAGGGCGACGATGTCTCGGAGTTGATCGGGCCGCAGACCGTGCTGGTCGATCATGGCGGCCGGACCGTCGCCGAGGTCGGCCTGCCGGTCGTCGGCGCCAACGTGTATCTCGGTATCGACGCGCTGCTGCCCGCTCTCGACGATGGCGCCGATGTGGTGATCGCCGGCCGCGTGTCGGACCCTTCGCTGTCGCTGGCGCCGATCGTGCACCGGTTCGGCTGGACGCTCGACGACTGGGAGCGGCTCGGCCGCGGCACGCTGGTCGGCCACCTGCTCGAATGCGGCATGCAGGTGACCGGCGGCTACTTCGCCGACCCGGGTGTGAAGGACGTGGCGCGGCTGGCCGACTGCGGCTTTCCGCTGGCCGAGGTCGACGGCGATGGCCATGCCACCATCACCAAGCTCGAGGGCACGGGCGGCCTCGTCGACCGGCGCACGGTCAAGGAGCAGCTGCTGTACGAGGTGCACGATCCATCGGCCTATCTGACGCCCGACGTCACGGCCGATTTTTCCCGGGTGCAGATTACGGAAACGGGCCGTGATCGCGTGCGCCTGCAGGGCGCCTCGGGTCGCGAGCGGCCGCGCACTCTCAAGGTCACGGTCGGCTTCGACGGCGGCTTCCTGGGCGAGGCCGGGGTCAGCTATGCCGGCCCCAACGCGGCGCGGCGGGCCAGGCTGGCGCGCGACATCCTGCTCGAGCGGCTCAATCGCCATGCCGGCCTCGCCGGCAAGCTCAGGATCGACATCATCGGCCTGGCCTCGCTGCACGCAACCGCACTTGGTGCCGGGGCGGAGGGCAAAGCCGAGCCGGAGGATGTCAGGGTGCACGCCGCGTTGCGCTCGACGGACCGTGCCGATGCCGAGACCATGCTTTGGGAGGTGGAGTTGCTGCTGTGCTGCGGCCCGGCCGGAGGCGGCGGCTATCGCGGACAGATCAGCCCGAGCGTGGTGACGCATTCGGCGCTGATCGAGCGGGAGGCAGTCGCCACCAGGCATCGGATGCTGGTCGCATGAGCCGAACCGATCAAGCTGCACGAGATCGCCCACGCACGCGCGGGAGACAAGGGCAATACCTCGAGCGTGTCGGTGTGGGTCTATGATCCGGGCGACTATGCGCTGGTCAAGGAGCAGCTGACGGCGGAGCGGGTGAAGGCCGAATTTCCCGCGCTGATCCGCGGCAACGTCATCCGGTACGAGCTGGACCACCTGCAGGGGCTGAACTTCGTCCTGCACGAGGCGCTGGAGGGCGGCGTGAACACCTCGCTCAATCTGGACAGCCACGGCAAGTCGTGGAGCTACCTGCTGCTGCACCTTGCGATCGAGGTGCCCGACAACTGAGAGGCGGTTGGCGCTAGCCCGCTAGCGCTCCGAGAAGGCGACATCGATGCCGCGGTAGATCGGCTTCAGCATGTACTGCAGCAGCGACTTGCTGCCGGAGATGATCTCGGCATCGACGGTCATGCCGGGCTGCAGATGCCATTCCTTGGCGAACCGGTCCGACCGGTCCTGGTTGAAGGTGATCTGGACCTTGTAGTAGGCGCGCTTGTCGTCGCTGCTTCGATGGTGCCGGGCGAGATGAAGGCCACCTCTCCCCTGATCTTGCCGTACTTGCTGAAATCGTAGGCGGTGACCTTGAGGTCGGCCTTGTCCTTGACCTTGACGGAGGCGATGTCCTCGGGCTTGACCAGAACCTCCGCCAGCAGCGCGTCGCCGAGCGGGACGATGCGGGCCATGGTCTCGCCAGGCCGCACGACTTCTCCGGGAGACCGCTGCAGAACCTGCTGCACGCTGCCGCGCGTGGGAGCGCGGATCGTCAGCCGCTCGACGCGGTCGGCATGCTTCCTGATGGATTCCTGCACCTCGGACAGCTCGCTGGAGGCCTTGGCCAGCTCCTCGCTCCACTGCTTGTGCGCCAGGGCATCGGACTCCGACAGCGCCGCGTCGGATTCATGCAGGGCTTCCAGCTTCGCCAGCAGCTTGCCTTCGCTCGCCTGCAGCAGCACGCGCGACTGCTCGTAGGCGGTCTCGGTATCCAGCACCTGCTTCTTGGACATGTTGCCGTCGAGGGCGAGCGTGCGGCGCATGTCGAATTGCTGGCGCTGGATTTCCACGAGCTTCTTTTGCGTCGCGATCTCGTTCTCCAGCGAGGCGATCTCCGCCTTGCGATGGGCGATGCGCGCCAGCAGCAGAGTGCGCTCCTTGGCCCGGTGATCGAGCCGCATTTGATAGGCCTGCTGGTGCTCCGCCGTCAGGATGGGATTGAGCTTGCCGAGGGAGGCGAAGTCGGCTGGACGTCCCGTGAGCAGAGCCTCGAGCCTTTCCTTCACGAGCGAGAGGTTGTGCGCGCGCAGCCGCAGCGCCGAAAGGTCGGAATCCGATATCACCTCCTGCAGGCGCATCAGGGGCTGACCCTTCTCCACCATTTCGCCGGGTTCGACCAGGATCTGCTCGACCATGCCACCCTCGAGGTGCTGGACGGGGCGGATCTGCGAAGACGGAACCAGCTGGCCGCGCGCCAGCGACAGCTCGCGGATCGGCGCGATGGCGGCCCACAACACGGCAGCCGCGCAGGCCGCGACCAGCAGGTGCATGGTCCGGCGCGAGACGCGGAAGCTCCTCTGCTCCTCGAATTCGATCGGCGTGGTGAGCCACTCGGGCGCTTCCGACGGGCGGCTGCTCTTGATGTCTTGGGGTGCGTTCATGGTTTCAGGCCGTCTTGCTGGTAATCGGCTTCAGGGCGTTCGGATTGACCGTCTCGGCGCTGTCCGCGGCAAGCATGCCGGAGCGCATCCGGACGACGCGATCGGCAAGCCGCAAGTGACTTGGCCGCTGGGTAACGAGCAGGACCGTGGTCTTGCCGCGCAGCGTATCGAGGTGGGCCATGAATGCGACGTCGCCGGGCCGATCGAGGCTGTCGCCCGGGGCGTCGAGCAGCAGGATGGCGGGCTTCTTGACCAGGGCACGCGCGATCGAGAGGCGGCACAGAAAGTCTTGCGAGAAGGTGTCGGCTCGCGTGCTGGCAATGCGGGTCGCTAGGCCCTGCGGCAGCGCCGGGTGGGGCAGCGACAGGCCAACGGCTGCAAGCGCTTCGAGAATGTCGGCGTCGCTGGCGCTCGGGTGCGCATAGCGGAAGTTGGCTGCCAGGCTGTCAGCGAAGAAGACCGGTTGCTGGGATACATAACCGACGGCCGCGCGAATTTCCGCGGGGTTCAACTGGCGCAGGTCGAGGCCGCCCAGGCGGATGGTGCCCATGTACTGGGGATAGAGCCCCAACAGCGCTTTCAGCAGGGTGGACTTGCCGCCGCCGCTCGGGCCGGTGATGGCGACGATCTCGCCCGCTTTCACCTCGAGGTCGACCCGGCGCAGCTGCGGCTCCGCCTGCGGGCTGAACGAGAGATACAACCCGGACGCCAGGATGTTGCCGCTCAGGCGGCGGGACAGGTTGGGCGGCGCATCGCGCTCGCGGTCGGTGCCGATGCGGACCACATCGTTGATCTGGCCGCACGGTGGCGAGCGTCTGGCGCAGGCGTGCGATACTGAGCGAAACGGTCTGGATCGGCATGAGCACGCGCCAGACGATCATCATGGCAGCGATCAGCGCGCCAGCCGACATGGCGCCGTCCATGACGCGCAGGGCACCGAGGCTGAGCGTCATGATGCCAGCCAGCGCGACCAGGCCGTTGGTGATCGTGCGCACGCGCGAGCCGTGCTGCACGCTGTCAAATCGCGCCCGCTGGTAGGTGGCGACGCTGTCGGCATAGCGCGCCAGGCACATGCGCTCGGCCGAGGCGTTCCTGATGGTCTTGAGCTTGTCGGTCAGCTCGAACAGCGAGGCGTCGGATCGCAGCTTGCTGGCGCTGAGCCGCTTGAGCTGGCCGGTGCTGACCGTGGCGGCCACCGTGCAGGCGATGATCATGATCAGCGCCAGTCCGATCGGCACGAACGCGAGGGACCCTCCGATCACGAACAGCAGGACGATGAACAGCAGCGTGAAGGGCAGGTCGAAAATCGCCGACGCGAGATTGCCGGCGAACAGATCGCGGCCGACCTCGAACTGGCGGAAGCGCGACAGCTGGGAGGCGATCGGAGCCCGCTCGGTCAGCGAGAGAGGCAGGTTGAGCACGACCGCGAACGCGCGTGCCGATACGGCGCCGTCGAAGCGCGCCGCGAGATAGGCGATCGCGTCGGATCGCCGGTGGCGAAGACGCAAATCGAAGACCAGGCAGACGAGCGCGCCCAGTGCCAGATACGCGAGCGTATCCAGGGAGCCGGTGGCAATGATCAAATCGTAGACCAGCAGCAGGTACAGCGACAGAGCCAGGCCCAAGGCATTGATCGCGGCCGAATAGGCGGCGATGCGGATGAGCGGTCCTCGCAGCCGCCGCAGCGCCTCGCCGACAAAACCACCGAAGGCGTGCGTGCCCGAAGCCTCGTCGGTCTTGTCGGGCCGGATCAGGTAGACTTCGCCGGGCACCGAGGCGAGGTCGACTTCGTGCTTGGCCGCGCTGGTCAGATCGCAGGATTCAACTTTGCCGGACGCTGCGCGGACAAGCAGGCGACAATCATCCTCCGCCTGCACAACCAGGCAGGGAAGCTCGTCGGGGGAAAGATCAGAGGCTCGCCGCTCGCTCGGGATCAGGCGCACGTCCAGCCGTGCCAGCACCGTGCGCAGCATCCGGAACGAGACGATCGGGCCGGGGTGCGGCAGTGCTTCGGATATGCGGTGCCGAGAACCGCGCCAGTCGGCGCTGGCCAGAATTGCATGCAGGATGCGCTCGAACGGGTCGGTCGCATCAGGCACTTGAGGATCAGGCACGCGAGGTACCTCGCGGCGCGACGGATCGAACTCCGCGGCAAGCCTTCGCTGCTGCTCGAGGACGCCACTGGCGTCGGCATCGGCCGCCGTACGCTCCGGTGCGAACTGCTCGTCAAGCCGGCTCATGGTGCCTCCCTGCCGCTGGCTTGATCTGCAGGGTGGACTTGTCGAGCTCGCAAAAGTTGCCATCCGCCAGCGTGTATACGTGGTCCGCGAGGGCCGCGAACGACGGCCGGTTGGTGATCAGGACAATGGTCATCTGGTCCCTGAAGGTGCCGAGTCCGGCGCCGAGCGCGAGCTCGCTCGCGCGGTCCAGGACGTTGTTGGCTTCATCGAGGATGAGCAGCCGCGGCCTGCTGGCGATGGCCCGGGCAATGGCGATGCGCTGCAGGAGACCGGCCGGCAAAGCCTCGCTGGCGGATTCCCCGAGGCGCGTGTCGTAGCCGCGCGTCAGCAGCTCGATGTCGGCTTCCAGGCCGATCGCACGTGCCGCCGCGCGCGCTGCCTCGAGCTGATCTGCATTGCCGAACAGTGAGAGGTTGTTGATGACCGAGCCGCGCACCACCGCATTGCGGCGGTCGACCACGGCGACCCAGTCGTTCTTGCGCGCCTCCTTCGGTGGCGTCATGTCCGTCGATCAGGACGCGACCGGACGTGGGGCTCAACTCACCGGCCATGAGCCGCCGGACCGTCGATTTGCCGATGTTGTCCTTGCCCGTAATGGCGATGATTTCGCCCGGCGCCACCGCCAGGTGCGCTGTGGCGAGGATTGGTTGGTCCTGTCCGGCATAGGCGAACGAGACTTCGTCGAATACGACCATTGCCGGCTGATTCTTGGAGTCGCGGGAGGGAACGACCAAGTCTTCGCTGGTCGGCAAGTCGTGGATCGGTCGTGCGACCTCCTCGGCCACCATGGCGCCCTGGATCTCGTTCCAGGCGGATACCACGCGCAGCAGCGGCTGGATGACGCGGCCGGCCAGAATGGTGCTGCAGGCGACGACGCCGATCGAGATCTGGCCGTTGATCGCCAGGATCGCACCGATGGTGGCGGTGGCGATCTGCGTGAGCGTCGAAACCAGCGCCGCGAAGCTCTGCGAGTTGTCGACCAGGCGCACGATGCGGTACGTGCAGCCGGCCGACTGCTCGGACAGCCGCTCGAAGCGGCGCTGAAACTGCTGTTCGGTGCCCAGCGCCTTGACGGTGACGATGTCGTTGAGGGCTTCGACCAGGAAGTCCCGCACTTTGGTCTCCGCCACCTGGCGCTCGGCCGCAATGTTGCGCATGTCGCGCCCGCGTTCGAGCGCCGCGAGGCCAAAGAAAAAGAACACAATGAGGGGCACCGCGGCGAGCCAGCCGCTGCTCGCGAACAGCAGTGGGATGAAGATGACGACGAACACCATGTCGATGAGGAGGAGCGGCGCGCGGCTCATGCCGAAATCGGAGAGCGTCGAGACCGCCTGCAGACGCTGAAACCACCGCGCGGCGGGTTGTGCATCGACCAGCTCGGCGGGAGCGGTGGCAACGCGGCAAGCCGCGTCGACGTTGGCCTTCCAGGCCAGCTTCATGGCGCTCCACGCGAGCACGCGGCTGCGCACGATGCGCAGGATTATCTCCACCACCAAGGCGACGCCGATGCCGATGCTGAGCATGGCGAGCGTCGCCGTGGACGCGTTCGGAATGACCCGGTCGTAGACCTGCAGGATGCCGAGCGGGAGGGCGAGCCCGAGCAGATTGATGACAATCGAGGCTGCAACCACATCGCCCGGCAGGGTCAAGAGGGTTTTGACCAGGAGCTGGAAGAAGCTGTGCGCGTCCCGTCCGATCAGCCGGAAATACTCGTACGCCTCGCGATAGGCGTGTGGCCGCGAACGCACTGGGCCGTCGCGGCGGGCGTGTGATGCTGCGGCCTTGGGCATGCGGATTTCCAACTCGTTACCAATATCTCCGAGTATGGACGGGAATTACTAATGGTCTTTGAGGATAGCCAAGAAAGCCGTTGTAAACTCTGACATATATTGGTTGGTCTTTTACCTATTCCATTGATGAACCGCTAATCGTTTTGGGTGAGGTTGCACGTGCGCTGATCATCCGGCGCCGTCTTTGGTGCGGGAGGGATCGCATGAATACTGAGCTCGGCGTGCCTTTGAGCCCCGACGTCGACCTCGACGAATTCCTGCAATCGCTGAAGAAGGTGGTGGACCCTGCGGCTCCCCAGCAGCAGCCGGGGTCCGACATGAAGAGTTCGCACCTGACCAATACGCATCAGGGCGACGCAGCTAACAGAGCCGGAAGTTCATCCCTCGCCTCGAGCGGCACGGTGCATGTCCAAGCCGCCGGCAGCCAGCCCGCGGCGCAGGGAACGCAGCCGCAGGGAATGGCGGCAGCCGTCGGCCTGTCGGGTCAGGAGATTGCGCAGGACGTCACGGCGGTCGCCACGGTGAGCGCGCTCGGGGCGGATGCAGGCGTCGCCCAAGGGTCGGCCAGTCCCACCGCCAGGTTCGAGCCGGTCGATACGCATGTTGTCGGTACGCAGGTTCAGGTCACGACCGGCCTGAGCCTCCGACTTTCAGGTCGGCGCGGTTGCAGCGGTTGCCCTGGCGGTCGCGGGCGCCGAAGTCGCCAGTCGCAGCGTGGCGGCAGCGGGCCAGGATGCCGTGCCGGTCAGCGAAGCGGCCAGCGTTGCCGTGGTCCAGAACGAAGCGCCGGCCGATATCACGGTCGCGGGCGGCTCGGTGCAGGAGAATGCGGCGGCCGGAACGGTGGTCGCCACCTTGGGGGCGGTCGACCCGAACGCGGGCTGATACCTTCAGCTACGCGCTGACCTCCGATCCCTCCGGATACTTCGAGGTGGTCGGCAACGAGGTGCGGGTGAAGGCGGGCGCCGATCTCGACTACGAGACGGCCACCTCGCACGACATCACGGTGACGGTGACCGATGCCGACGGGCTCAGCTACAGCGAAGTGATCAGCATCGCCGTCACCAACCAGTCGGGCACGATCGTCGGGACGTCCGGGGAACGACGTGCTGATCGGTACGTCGGAAGAGGATGTGATATCCGGCCTCGGCGGCGACGACACCTTGTATGGCGCGGCGGGCAACGACACGCTGATCGGCGGCGACGGCAACGACACCTACATCATCGATGCGCCCGGCGATACGGTGACCGAACTCGCCGGCGAAGGCACCGATACGGTCGAGAGCAGCATCAGCTACGCGCTGGGCGCCAACGTCGAGAACCTGATCCTGACGGGAACGGGCGATATCGACGGCACGGGCAACACGCTCGACAACACGCTCGACCGGCAACGTCGGTGACAACACCCTGAGCGGCGGCGACGGCGACGACACGCTGAGCGGCGGTGGCGGCGAAGACACCATGCTGGGCGGCACCGGCGACGACACGTTCGTGGTGGATTCGGCGGGCGACGTGGTGACGGAGATCCGCCAACGAGGGAACGGACACCATCGAGAGCAGCGTCAGCTACACGCTGGGCGCCAAGGTCGAGAACCTGACCTTGACAGGGACGGGGAATATCGACGGTACGGGCAACGCGCTCGACAACACGCTGACCGGTAACAGTGGCGCCAACGTCCTCGACGGCGGTGCCGGCGACGACACCATGGTGGGCGGGTCCGGCAACGACACCTATGTGGTCGATGCGGCTGGCGACGTGGTGACGGAGCTGGCGGGAGAGGGAACCGACCTCGTCCAGAGCGGCGTCAGCTACACGCTGGGCGCCAACGTCGAGAACCTCACCCTGACGGGCACGGGGAACATCGACGGCACGGGCAATGCCCTCGACAACACGCTGACCGGCAACAGTGGTGCCAACGTCCTCGACGGCGGCGCCGGCGACGACATCATGGTGGGTGGGGCCGGCAACGATACCTATGTGGTGGATGCAGCCGGCGACGTGGTGACCGAGTTCGTCCACCACGGGCGGCACGGATACCGTACAGAGCAGTGTCAGCTACACGCTGGGCACCAACGTCGAGAACCTGACCCTCACGGGCACCGGCAACATCAATGCGACGGGCAATACGCTGGCAACAACACGCTGACCGGCAACGCCGGCGACAACATCCTGAGCGGCGGCGCCGGCAACGACAGCATGGCGGGCGGCGCCGGCGACGACACCTATGTGGTCGATGCGGCCGGCGACGTGGTGACGGAGCAGGCGGGAGAGGGCATCGACCTGGTCCAGAGCGGCATCAGCTACACGCTGGGCGCCGAGGTCGAGAACCTCACCCTGACCGGGACCGCTGCGATCAACGCCACCGGCAACGCGCTCGACAACACGTTGACCGGCAACTCCGGCAACAACGTCCTGAGCGGCGGGGCCGGCGACGACACCATGCTGGGCGGAGCTGGCAACGACACGTACGTGGTCGACGCGGCGGGCGACGTGGCGACGGAACTCACCGGAGAGGGAACCGACCTCGTCCAGAGCGGCGTCAGCTTCGCGCTGGGCGACAACGTCGAGAACCTGACCCTGACGGGCACGGGGAACATCGACGGCACGGGCAATGCGCTCAACAACACGCTGACCGGCAACGCCGGCGACAACGTGCTCGACGGCGGCGCCGGCAACGACATCATGGTCGGCGGGTCCGGCAACGACACCTATGTGGTGGATTCAGCCGGCGACGTGGTGACCGAGTTGTCCCCCACGGGCGGCACGGATACCGTACAGAGCAGCGTCAGCTACACGCTGGGCACCAACGTCGAGAATGTGACCCTCACGGGCACCGGCAACATCAATGCCACGGGCAATACCGGCAACAACACGCTGACCGGCAACGCCGGCGACAACATCCTGAGCGGTGGCGCCGGCAACGACAGCATGGCGGGCGGCGTGGGCGATGACACCTACGTGGTGGACGCGGCTGGCGACGTGGTGACGGAGCAGGCGGGAGAGGGCATCGACCTGGTCCAGAGCGGCATCAGCTACACGCTGGGCGCCGAGGTCGAGAACCTCACCCTGACCGGGACGGCTGCGATCAACGCCACCGGCAACACGCTCGACAACACATTGATCGGCAACAGTGGCATCAACATGCTGAGTGGCGGCGCCGGCAACGACACGATGGCCGGCGGTGCCGGCAACGACACGTACGTGGTCGATGCGGCCGGCGATGTCGTGACGGAACTCACGGGAGAGGGAACCGATCTCGTCCAGAGCAGCGTCAGCTTCACGCTGGGCGCCAACGTCGAGAACCTGACCCTGACGGGGACCGGCAACATCGACGGCACGGGCAACGCGCTCAACAACGCGCTGACAGGCAACGCCGGTAACAACATCCTCGACGGCGGCGCGGGCAACGACACGATGGTCGGCGGCGCGGGCGACGACACCTACGTGGTCGATTCAGCGACCGACGTGGTGACCGAGGGCACGAGCCAGGGCACCGATACGGTGCAGAGCAGCGTCAGCTACACGCTGGGCACCAACGTCGAGAACCTGGCGCTGACGGGCACGGGCAACATCAACGCCACGGGCAATACCGGCAACAACACGCTGACCGGCAACGCGGGCAACAACGTCCTGAGCGGCGGCACCGGCAACGACACGATGCTGGGTGGTGCGGGCGACGACACCTATGTGGTCGATGCGGCCGGCGACGTGGTGACGGAGCAGGCGGGCGAGGGCACCGATACGATCCAGAGCGGCGTCACGCTACACGCTGGGCGCCAACGTCGAGAACCTCACCCTGACGGGGACGGGTGCGATCAACGCCACCGGCAATGCGCTCGAACAACACGTTGACCGGCAACATCTGGCGCTAACGTGTTGAGCGGCGGCGCCGGCAACGACAGCATGGCCGGCGGTGCCGGCAACGATACCTACGTGGTGGATTCAGCCGGCGACGTGGTGACGGAGGCTGCAGGACTGGGCACCGACCTGGTCCAGAGCAGCGTCAGCTACACGCTGGGCGACAACGTCGAGAACCTGACCCTGACGGGGACCGGCAATATCGACGGCACCGGCAACGCGCTCGCCAACGCGCTGACCGGCAACGCCGGTAACAACATCCTCGACGGCGGCGCCGGCACCGACACGATGGTCGGCGGCGCGGGCGACGACACCTACGTGGTCGACGCGACGACCGACGTGGTGACCGAGGCCGCCAGCCAGGGCACGGATACGGTGCAGAGCAGCGTCACCTACACGCTGGGCACCAACGTCGAGAACCTGACGCTGACGGGCACCGGCAACATCAATGCCACCGGCAACACGCTCAACAACACGCTGACCGGCAACGCGGGCAACAACGTCCTGAGCGGCGGCACCGGCAACGACACGATGGCCGGCGGCGCGGGCGACGACACCTACGTGGTGGACGCGGCCGGCGACGTGGTGACGGAGGTCGCGGGAGAGGGAACCGATCTCGTCCAGAGCGCCGTGACCTATACGCTGGGCGCCGAGGTCGAGAACCTCACCCTGACCGGGACCGGCAACATCAATGCGACCGGCAATACGCTCACCAATACGCTGACCGGCAACACTGGCGCCAACATCCTCGACGGCGGCGCCGGCGACGACATCGATGGCCGGCGGCACCGGCAACGACATCTACGTGGTCGACTCAGTCGGGCGACGTGGTGACGGAGACGTCCAGCACGGGCGGCACCGACACGGTGCAGAGCGGCATCAGCCTACACGCTGGGCGCCAACCTCGAGAACCTGACCCTGACCGGGACCGGCAACATCGACGGCACCGGCAATACCGCGCAACAACACGCTGACGGGCAACGCCGGCAACAACGTGCTCGACGGCGGCGCCGGCACCGACACCATGCTCGGCGGGGCGGGCAACGACACCTACGTGGTCGACGCGACGACCGACGTGGTGACCGAGGCTGCCGGCCAGGGCACGGATACGATCCAGAGCAGCGTGACCTATACGCTGGGCGCCAACGTCGAGAACCTGACCCTGACCGGGCACGGGCAACATCAATGCGACGGGCAACACGCTCGACAACACGCTGACCGGCAATGCCGGCAACAACACCCTGAGCGGCGGCACCGGCAACGACACGATGCTGGGCGGCGCCGGCAACGATATCTACGTGGTCGATGCGGCGGGTGACGTGGTGACGGAATTGGCCGGCGAAGGAACCGACCTGGTGCAGAGCAGCGTCAGCTACACGCTGGGCGCCAACGTCGAGAACCTGACCCTGACGGGCACGGCTGCGATCAACGCCACCGGCAATGCGCTCAACAATACGCTGACCGGCAACACTGGCGCCAACATCCTGGACGGCGGTGCCGGCGACGACACGATGGTGGGCGGCACCGGCAACGACACCTATGTGGTGGGTTCGGTCGGCGACGTGGTGACGGAGACGTCCACCACGGGCGGCACCGATACGGTGCAGAGCAGCATCAGCTACGCGCTGGGCACCAACCTCGAGAACCTGACCCTGACGGGGACCGACAATATCAATGCCACCGGCAACACGCGCGCCAACACGCTGACGGGCAACGCCGGCAACAACATGCTCGACGGCGGCGCCGGCACCGACACCATGCTCGGCGGGGCGGGCGACGACACCTACGTGGTCGACGCGACCGACCGATGTGGTGACCGAGGCGGCCGGCCAGGGCACGGATACGATCCAGAGCGGCGTCACCTATACGCTGGGCGCCAATGTCGAGAACCTGACCCTGACCGGGACCGGCGCGATCAATGCCACGGGCAACGCTCTCGACAACACGCTGACCGGCAATGCCGGCAACAACACGCTGAGCGGTGGTGCCGGCAACGACACCATGGTCGGCGGCGCCGGCAACGACACCTACGTGGTGGATGCGACGGGCGACGTGGTGACGGAAGCGGCCGGCCAGGGCACCGACCTGGTGCAGAGCAGCGCCAGCTTCACACTGGGCGACAACGTCGAGAACCTCACTCTGACCGGGACCGGCAACATCGACGCCACCGGCAACAGCGGCAACAACACGCTGCTGGGCAACGCCGGCAACAACGTGCTCGACGGCGGTGCCGGCAACGACGCCATGACGGGCGGCGCCGGCAACGACACCTACGTGGTCGATTCGGCGAGCGATGTCGTGACGGAAGGCACCAATGCGGGCACCGATACGGTGCAGAGCGGCATCAGCTACACGCTGGGCGCCAACCTGGAGAACCTGACTCTGACGGGGTCGGGCAACATCAATGGCACGGGCAATACCGGCGCGAACACGCTGACCGGCAACGCCGGCAACAACACGCTGGACGGCGGCACCGGCAACGACATTCTGATCGGCGGGCTCGGCAACGACACGCTGATCGGCGGATTGGGCGATGAAATGTTCGTCTATGCGAGCGGTCACGGGTCCGACAGCGTCAATGGCGGCACCGGCAGCTGGATCGATACGATCAGCCTCGACCAGAGCGGCGGGCCGTTGCAGCTGGGCACCGACTGGACGGTCAACCTGACCCAGGGGACCATCGTCTCGCAGACCGCCAACCAGCTGACGTTCTCGGCCGATGCCGACGGATCGATCAGCTTCACCGACGGCTCCCACGTCGACTTCGTGGATGTGGAACGCGTGCAGTGGTGAGGTTCGCCGGGGCGCCGGCTTGCCTCAGCTGAGCAGGCGCGTGGTGTCGTCGAACAGCTCCTCGACGGCATAGGCGCGGGGGATCAGCCGCTGCTGGGCGGCATATTGGGTGATCGCCTCCAGCGGCTTGCGCACCGAGTCGAGGCCGAACGGGCAGAAGTCGATCGCATCGCCGGTGGGTTTGGCGGCCTTTGCCTTGCTCGCCTCGAGCATGCGGAACACCTCGCGCACGGCGTCCGGATTTGCCTCGACCAGCCTCTGGCTGACTACGACCATGTGGTTGATCGGCACGATGCCGTGGCGGCGGTGCCAGGCCTTCGCCTCGGCCGACGGGATCGGCGAACAGGGTGGCAAAGCGCGGATCATCCGAGCGCTCGCCGAGTACGGCGTCGAGTTCGCCGGCGAGCAGCATGTCGAGGATCTTGGCGCCTTTCGGCGCCCGCTCGGTGGTGTCGACGTATTCGGCGACGTGCGGCTCCTCGAAGGTGACCCAGCGGATCGCGTCGAGATCGACACGATAGTCGTTGGCGAGGATGCCGCGTATCCAGGCCCCGGTGGTGGTGGTGAACGAGCGGATGCCGACGCGCTTGCCGGCGAGGTCGGCCGGCGTCAGCGGGGCCTGCGAGCGATTGTAGAGGGCATAGTCGTGCTGGAAGCGGCCCAGCACGGTGGCCGGCAACAGCACCATCGGCTTGCCGTGCGCCTTGGCGATCAGGTAGGTGACGATGGCCATCTCGGACACGTCGAAGCGGCCCTCGCGCACCATCGGCTTGAAGCCGGTGTTGGTGGGCTGGAAGTCGGCGAACGCCAGCGAAACGCTGTCGGAGGCGATCTCGCCCGTCTTGAGGGCGGAGGTGAGGGGGTAGTCGCCCAGCAAAGTCTGCAGTTGCTTCATTGGATGTCTGCCCCCTGCGGCCGCGTCGCGCCCGTGTTTTGGCATCCCTTGGCGTGTCGGCCAACCCCCGTCAGGTCCCACATTCTTACGCCCTTGCGCAGTATGCGGAAATAGCCCTAAGCCTTTGGCATGGCTTCGTTCTGCAGCAGTAATCGGCGATTGCGTCGATGAAAGGTCAGAGTGCGCACATAATCCTACTTATTGTGCTTGCGGTCTCCGTCTGCTTTGGTGGCGGCCATGGGGGTACTCCGCTGCCTGCTCGCGCTGTCCGTGCTGCTCGTCCACGACGTGGACGGGGTGGTTCAAGCTGATCGACGGCGCGGCGGCGGTGCAGTGCTTCTTCCTGATCAGCGGCTTCTACATGGCGCTGGTGCTCAACGAGCGATACGCCGACCTGGGCAGCTTCTATTTCAACCGCGCGCTCAGGCTGTTGCCGACCTACTGGGCGGTCGTGCTGCTGACGCTGGTTGCGGCGATGCTGGCCGGCCGGCCGACGTTCATCGACACGGTGCTGCAGGGCGATCTGACCTGGGACGCGCGAGCCCTGGTGCTGGTCTCGAGCGTGTTTCTGGTCGGCTCGGACGTGATGCTGTTCGTGCGGCCGACCGAGTCGGGCCTGGTGTTCACGGCCGATTTCTGGAACGAGCCGCCCTTTCTGTTTCCCTACCACCCGATCCCGCCGGCGTGGTCGCTGCCCGTGGAGATGGCGTTCTACGCGCTGGCGCCGTTTCTGGTGCGCAGCCGGTGGCGGCTGCTGGCCGGGGTGCTGCTGGGGCTGGGAATGCGGGTCATCGTCTACAAGGCGTTCGGGTCGCACGATCCCTGGCGCTACCGGTTCTTTCCGGCCGAGCTTGGCGTGTTCTGCGCCGGCGGCCTCGCCTACCATTTCTATCGGGCGATGCAGGCGAATGCCGTCGCCCGGCGGCTCGGCGGCGTCTGCCTGGCCCTATTGATCGCGGCCATGCTCGCGCATCCGCTACCTGCCGGCGGCGGCCCGCTATGTGCCGATCACCGCGCTGATGCTGGCCGCGCTGCCGTTCGTGTTTGCCCTGACCCGGGAGAACACGGCGGACCGGTGGCTGGGCGAGCTGTCCTATCCGGTCTACCTGCTGCACTTTCCGGTGCTGCAGTACGTGTCAGGGACGCTGGCGGTGGTCGCCTGCACGTTCGCCGGGGCCGTCGTCGTGCATCTCGCCGTCCAGGTGGCTGCGGAACGGGCCTTCAGGCGCCGGCCTCGCCGGATCGGCGGGCGGCAGGAGAGCCCTTGCGCCGGCCGCGGTGGCCTAAAACGCGGCATCCATGCTAAGGCCGGTCCGGATCGAGCCGTAAGAGGACGCAAACCCACATGGTTGCCCGCATCTACAAGCCGGCCAGGACCGCGATGCAGTCCGGCCCGGCGCGCACCAAGGAGTGGGTTCTGGAGTACGAGCCGGAGATGGCGCGCGAGATCGACCCGCTGATGGGCTGGACCAGCTCGCGCGACATGAAGCAGCAACTGCAGCTGAGCTTCGACAGCAAGGACGAGGCGGTGGCCTACGCCGAGCGCAACGGCATTCCCTATCGGCTCGCCGAGCCCAAGCCCCGCCAGCCGGTGCGCAAGTCCTATTCAGACAATTTTCGCTTCGGCCGCATAGGCTCCTGGACGCACTAGCCGATGGCGCGCCGTCTGCGCCCCGAACGGGCACCACAACCGGCGGCCCGTTGACGGCCACTGCGGCTGACCCGATAGTCCGCCCGACATGACTTATCCTGCCCGTTGTGGGGTCAAGCCGATGCCTGTCGACGTGCCGATTGTACGGCACCGGTTCCCGATCGCAGCCCTGATAGCCGCGATGCTTGTGGCGTGCCTGGTGATGACCCAGGCGCGGCCGGCCTTGGCGCAGGCCAGCGGCGATGTGGTGGTGAAGTCGCCGCACGCGATCCTGATGGATGCCGACACCGGCGCAATCATGTTCCAGCGCGCCGCCGACGTCGCCGTGCCGCCGGCCAGCATGAGCAAGCTGATGCTGCTGGCCGTGGTGTTCAAGGCGCTCCAGAACGGCGAGGCCAAGCTCACCGACGAATACCTGATGAGCGAGAATTCCTGGCGCAAGGGCGGCGCGCCATCCGGCACCTCGGCCATGTTCGTGCCGGTCGGCACCCGCGAGAAGCTCGAGGAGCTGATCAAGGGCATCATCGTGCAGTCGGGCAACGACGCGGCGATGGCCGTGGCGGAGAACCTCGGCGGCTCGGAGCCGGCTTTCGCCAGGCGCATGACGGACGAGGCGCGCGCGCTCGGCCTCAGGAAGTCGGTGCTCGTCAACTCGACCGGCCTCTATCATCCCGATCACCTGATGACGGTGCGCGACCTGGCCATCCTGGCGCGGCACATCATCCGCACCTACCCCGAGCACTACGCCACCTTCGGGCTGCGCGAGTACCAGTACAAGAAATACAAGTTCATCAACCGCAACCCGCTGCTCGGCCTTGTCGACGGGGTCGACGGCCTGAAGACCGGCTTCATCAAGGAGTCGGGCTACGGCATCGTGGCCTCGGCCAAGCAGGGCAACCGCCGCCTGATCGCCGTCGTCAACGGGGCCAAGGAGGCGGACGAACGCCGGGACGATGGACGCCGCCTGCTCGAGTGGGGCTTCCGGAATTTCTCCGAGGTCAAGCTGTTCAACGCCGGCGAGGTGGTGGGCTACGCGCGGGTATGGGGCGGCAGCCGCATGTTCGTGCCCCTGATGGGCAACGGCGACGTCAACCTGGTGCTGCCCAAGTTCCCGGCCAACCAGAAGATCAAGGCCGAGATCATCTACAAATGGCCGCTGAAGCCGCCGCTCAAGAAGGGCGAGCAGGTGGCCACGCTGCGCATTACGACGTCCACCGATGCGACCAGCGAGGCGCCGCTGGTGGTGGCCGAGGACGTCGAAAAGGGCGGGGTGATGCGGCGCGGGCTTGACTCCATCCTGCATTTGGCTACCCGCTGGATCCCGTAAGGCATCGGCAACACGGGAGTTGCGGCGGCTCGCGCAGCTAGCACGGGCCGGCGTGCGGCATGGCATCGGGCAGGTTCATCACGTTCGAGGGCGGCGAGGGTTCGGGCAAGTCCACCCAGGCCAAGCGGCTGCTCGATGCGTTGCGCGCGCGCGGCGTCGACGCGCTGCTGACGCGCGAGCCGGGCGGCTCGCCGTTCGCCGAGCAGATGCGCGAGCTGATCCTGAACCCCGCCGTCGCCTCGCATACGCCGCTGTCGGAGGCGCTGCTGTTCTACGCGGCGCGCGCCGATCACCTGGACAAGACCATCCGTCCGGCGCTGGGCGTGGGGCGCTGGGTGATCTGCGACCGCTTCTCCGATTCGACGCGCGTGTACCAGTGCGACGCCGGCGGGCTGCCGCTCGAGGTGTTCAACACGCTGGAACAGATGGTGGTGACGCTGACGTTCCCGGACCTCACCTTCATCCTCGATGTGCCGGCCGAAGTCGGGTTGGGCCGGGTGGCGACGCGCCGGCTGGCGCAGGCGCTGTCGGGCGAGCGCGCCGGACGCCTTCGAGAAGCGCGACGTCGAGTTCCACGAGCGCCTGCGCGAGGGCTACCTCGACATCGCCGCGGCCGAGCCGCATCGCTGCGTCGTGATCGACGGCACGGCCGACCCGGACGCCATCTTCGCCGAGGTGTGGGCGCAGGTGGAGCGCCGCATGCTGGCGCGGCCGCGCTGATGGCTCGCGCGCCGGCCGTGCAGGAGTTCGAGGCGCTGCCGGAGGCCGACCGCCTCGACGAGTTCCCGCATCCGCGCGAGACGCGCGCGCTGTTCGGCCACGAGGCGGTCGAGGCCGAGATGGCGCAGGCGATGGCGGGCGGGCGCATGCATCACGCCTGGCTGCTGGCCGGCCGCGAGGGCATCGGCAAGGCGACGCTGGCCTATCGGCTCGCGCGGCACGTGCTGGCGCGGGCGGAGGAGCGCGATCCCGTTCGGGCAGAGCCTGGAGGTGGCGGCCGAGAGCACTGCCGACCGCCAGGTCACGGCGCTGTCGCATCCGGGCCTGCTGGTGCTGCGCCGGCCCTACGACACGCGCACCAAGCGTTTCGCGACCGGCATCCCGGTCGACGAGGTGCGGCGGCTGAAATCGTTCCTCGGGCTGACCGCCGGCGAAGGGGCCTGGCGCGTCGTGATCGTCGACTGCGGCCGACGACCTCAACATCAACGCGGCCAACGCGCTGTTGAAGTCGCTGGAGGAGCCGCCGACGCGCGCGCTGTTCCTGCTGGTGTCGTCGGAGCCGAGCCGGCTGCTCCCCACCATCCGCTCGCGCAGCCGCCGGCTCGACCTGTCGCCGCTGGCGCCGGAGCCGCTCAAGCGGGCGGTGTCGGCGGCGCTCGCGGCCGCGGATCAGGAGATGCCGGCCGACAAGGACTGGGCGCGGCTGGAGCGGCTCGCCAAGGGCAGCGTGCGGCGGGCGCTGCAGCTTGCAGCCAGCGGCGGCCTGGAGCTGCACGAGCGCATCGAGGCCATGCTGAAGGGGCTGCCGAAGGTCGATTGGCCGGCGGCGCATGCGCTGTCCGACCAGCTGGCCGTCAACGCCAACGAGCAGCGCTTCGAGGCGTTCTACGACCTGCTGCTCGATACGCTGGCGCGGCTGGCTTCCGTGCGGGCCAAGGGGCAGGGCGGAGCGGAGGAGCGGGCGCTGGCCGAGCGGCTGATCCCGGAGCACCGCTTGCCGCCTGGGCGGCGCTGTGGGAGCAACTCCTGCGCGACAAGACCGAGGCGCAGGAGCTCAACCTGGACAAGAAGGCGCTGATCTTGGGGCCATCGCCAGGCTGGAGGCCGTGGCGCGGGAGTAGTAGGTAGGGCGCAATAGCGAAGCGTATTGCGCCGCTGCGCGGATAGATCGGTGCAATACGGCTTCGCCTATTGCACGCTACGAACCGCGCTCTTCCAGAAGCTCTCGGGTAGTTCCGGAATGTCGCTGTAGTCGATGGCGCTGTCCGACGCCGCCTTCAGCGCTTCGAGCTCCGCCTTCTGCGCCTTGGTTAGGGCGGGCGGTTTCTTGGGGTCCATCTTGTAGCTAACGGGCTTTTTACTCATGGCGCTTCTTCGGGTTTTCAATTGCGTAACAGTATGGGAGCGCAAAATTGGCCAGCAGCTGGTATTTCCGGGCGTTCCATGATACCTGACCGCCGTTGTTGCAGCTATCGCGAGACGATGACCTTCGACGCTACCACTTTCCGTTCCTTTGTCCCCGTGGCGCCCGGCCGGCTCCGCGGCCGAATGTGCTGAGCTGCGCGTCCGGCTCCGGACACCCTCAGCCCCTTTCTGCCATAGCCAACGAACGGAACCTGCCACCATGAGCGGGCAAGCGAAATTCTACATCACGACGGCCATCTCCTATCCCAACGGCCCGCCGCATATCGGCCACGCCTACGAGGCCATCGCCACGGATGCCATCGCGCGCTTCGAGCGGCTCGACGGCAAGGACGTGTACTTCCTCACCGGCACCGACGAGCACGGCCTGAAGATGAAGCAGACGGCCGTCAAGGAGGGCATCACGCCGCGCGAGCTGGCCGACCGCAACTCCAAGCGCTTCCGCGAGATGGCCGGGCGCTGGGCCTGTCCAACGACGACTTCATCCGCACCACCGAGCCGCGCCACTACCGCTCCTCGGAGGAGATCTGGCGGCGCATGGCCAGGGCGCAACGGCGACATCTTCCTGAAGAAGTACGCCGGCTGGTACTCGGTGCGCGACGAGGCGTTCTACGACGAGAGCGAGACGACCCTCGGCGACGACGGCGTGCGCCGCGGGCCGCAGGGCACGCCGGTCGAGTGGACGGAGGAGGAGACCTACTTCTTCCGGCTGTCGGCCTACCAGGACAAGCTGCTCGCGCACTACGAGGCGAACCCCGACTTCATCCTGCCGCCGGAGCGGCGCAACGAGGTGGTGAGCTTCGTCAAGGGCGGGCTGGAGGATCTGTCGATCTCGCGCACGACGCTGGACTGGGGCATTCCCGGTGCCGGGCGCGGAAGGCCACGTCATGTACGTGTGGGTCGATGCGCTGACCAACTACATCACCGGCGTCGGCTTTCCCGACGAGGGCGCGCCGCGCTGGCACTACTGGCCGGCCGACGTGCACGTGATCGGCAAGGACATCCTGCGCTTCCACGCCGTCTACTGGCCGGCGTTCCTGATGTCGGCCGGCATCGAGCTGCCCAAGCGCGTGTTCAGCCACGGCTTCGTGTTCAACCGCGGGGAGAAGATGTCGAAGTCGGTCGGCAACGTCGTCGATCCGTTCGACCTCGTGCACGCCTACGGCGTCGACCAGGTGCGCTACTTCTTCCTGCGCGAGGTGAAGTTCGGCCAGGACGGCAACTACAGCCACGAGGCGATCGCCAACCGCATCAACGCCGATCTGGCCAACGACCTCGGCAACCTGGCGCAGCGCTCGCTGTCGATGATCGCCAAGAACTGCGACGGCAAGATCCCCGAGCCGGGCGAGTTCACGCGAGGCCGACAAGGCGATCCTGGCGGCGGCCGACGGCCTCTACGCCAAGGCGCGCGAGGCGATGGACCGGCAGGGCATCAAGCAGTACCTCGATGCCGTGTGGGGGGTGGTGGCGGACGCCAACCGCTACTTCGCCGGCGAGGAGCCGTGGGCGAAGCGCAAGACCGATCCCAAGCGCATGGAGACGATCCTCTACGTGACGGCCGAGGTGGTGCGGCAGGTGGCGATCCTGGCCGCGCCGGTGATGCCGGGCGCGGCGGACAAGCTGCTCGACGGCCTGGGGCAGCCGGCGACGCGCGCACATTCGCGGCGCTGGGCGAGGGCGGGCGGCTGAAGGCCGGGCACGCCGATCCCGCCGCCGGCCGGCGTGTTCCCGCGCTACGTCGAGCCGGAGGCGGACGGCGAGGCCGAAGCGCCCAAGCCGAAGCCCGAAAAGAAGGGCAAGGCTAAGAAAGCGTGACGTTGCGACATCAAGGTCTGCGACATGGGTCAGACCCTAGGAAGGCGACTTCTCCTTGTGCACCGTCGGTGTACAAGGGTCTGACCCCGTGGCACGCCCTACGAACATGCTGGTCGACCACCACTGCCATCTCGATTTCCCGGAGTTCGCGGCCGACCTCGACGGCATGGTCGCGCGGGCCGGGGCGGCGGGCGTCGGGCTGATGGTGACGATCTCGACGCGCATCCGGCGGTTCGACAGCTGCTGAGCATCGCCGAGCGCTACGACAACGTGTACTGCTCGGTCGGCACGCATCCGCACAATGCCCACGAGGAGCTCGACATTCCGGTCGAGGAGATCGTGCGGCTGGCGCGGCACCCCAAGGTGGTGGCGATCGGCGAGGCGGGGCTCGACTACTTCTACGACAACAGCCCGACCCGCGGCGCAGGCCGAAGGCTTCCGCAAGCACATCGCCGCGGCGCGGGCGACGCAGCTGCCGCTCGTGATCCACACGCGCGATGCCGACGAGGACACGGCTGCCATCCTGGAGGAGGAGACGCGCCAAGGGCGCGTTCCCGGCCGTGCTGCACTGCTACACGGGCGGGGCGGAGCTCGCCAGGCGCGGGCTGGCGCTCGGCCTTTACGTGTCGTTCTCCGGCATCCTCACCTTCAAGAAGTCGGATGCGCTGCGCGACATCGCCGCCGACGTGCCGCTCGACCGGCTGCTGGTCGAGACCGACGCGCCGTACCTGGCGCCCGGCAAGTTCCGCGGCAAGAGCAACGAGCCGGCCTACGTCGCCATCACGGCGGCGGAGCTGGCCAAGGTGAAGGGCGTGTCGCAGGCGGAGCTGGCGCAGCGCCACGACCGAGAACTTCTTTCGCCTGTACAGCAAGACGCCGCGCACGGCGGTGGCCGCATGAGCTATGCGCTTCACGATCCTGGGCTGCGGCTCATCGGGCGGCGTGCCGCGCATCGGCAACGTGTGGGGCGCGTGCGATCCGGCCAACCCGAAGAACCGGCGGCGGCGCTGCGCGCTGCTGGTCGAGCGGTTCGGCAAGGGCGGACGTACGGCGGTGCTGGTCGACACCCCGCCCGATATCCGCGAGCAGCTGCTCGATGCGCGCGTCGAGGCGCTGGACGGCGTGCTGTTCACGCACGACCACGCCGACCATACGCACGGCATCGACGATCTGCGCTGGCATCTTCTTCATGATGAGGCGGCGGGTCGACGTCTAGCTGGACGCGCCGACGCGCGAGGGCCTGATCAAGCGCTTCGACTATTGCTTCGAGCAGCCGCCGGGCTCGACCTACCCGGCGATCGTGACGGCGCACGAGATCCGGCCGCCCGAGCCGCTGCGCATCGAGGGCGCCGGCGGCGCGATCGAGGTGATGCCGATCCTGCAGGAGCACGGCGACATCACCTCGCTCGGGTTCCGCTTCGGCGACGTCGCCTATTCGCCCGACATCAGCGGCATGCCGGAGGCGTCGCTGCCGCTGCTGCAGGGTCTCGACGTGTGGATCGTCGACGCGCTGCGGCCCATGCCGCATCCGAGCCACTTCAGCCTGAAGCAGGCGCTGCAGTGGATCGAGCGGGTCGGCGCCAAGCGCGCCATCCTCACGCATATGACGACGGAGCTCGACTACGCGGCGCTGCAGCGCGAGCTGCCCCCGCACATCGAGCCGGCCTACGACGGCATGGTGGTGCACGTTCCGTGAGTTGGTGTCAGACCCTCCGGGTCTGACACCTGCACGCCGACGCTGTTGAGGTCGTGCCATGGTGTCTGACCCGGAGGGTACAGACACCTTCGCGATCGTGTTCATTCACCATGCGCTGAGGAATGTGCATCCGAGGTTATCCCCGCCTGCCGCCACGCCCGCATACTTGGCCCATCCCGCTCCACTCCAGGGGTCGTCGCACTCGAGAGGCGTCTCACGGCGAGGGTGGGCTGCAGGCCGCCGGCGAGGAAACGCATCTCGCCGTATCGGGGCTCCGCATCACAGCCGGGCTGCAATGCCCGGTCGCCAGTGATCATTAAATGTGGTGCTCAGGCCAAAAATCCTGCGCGGGGCGGTGAGGAGCCGCTCATTCGCTAGCACCTTTTTTGCGGGTTCTCGTCGCCCCGCGGCCCTTGGAATGTCGTCAAATCCTCGAGCGGAGACGCTGCGGGGCGATGGCGCGTGGGACGCGCCGCGATGTTGACAATGGGCATGAGCCGGGCGGAGCACTGGGTTCCCGCCTGCGCGGGAATGACATAAGCTGCACGCCATGCCCCACACACCCATCCATATCATCGGCGGAGGACTGGCCGGGTCGGAGGCCGCCTGGCAGGTGGCGGAGGCCGGCGTGCCGGTCGTGCTGCACGAGATGCGGCCCGTGCGGCAGACCGAGGCGCACAAGACGGATGGGCTGGCCGAGCTGGTGTGCTCCAACTCGTTCCGCTCCGATGATGCCGGGACCAATGCGGTCGGCCTGCTGCACGAGGAGATGCGGCGGGCGCAATCGCTGATCATGGCGGCGGGCGATCGCCACAAGCTGCCGGCGGGCGGCGCGCTGGCCGTCGACCGCGACCTGTTCTCGGCCGACGTGACGCGACAACTCGAGGGCCATCCACTGATCAGCATCGAGCGCGGCGAGGTGGCGGGGCTGCCGCCGGCCGAATGGGACAGCGTCATCATCGCCACCGGGCCGCTGACTTCGCCGGCGCTGTCGGCGGCCATCCAGCAGCTGACCGGGGAAGGGGAGCTGGCCTTCTTCGATGCCATCGCGCCGATCGTGCATCTCGACTCGGTCGATGAGAGCATCACCTGGCGGCAGTCGCGCTACGACAAGGCGGGGCCGGGCGGCACCGGCGCCGACTACATCAACTGTCCGATGAGCCGCGAGCAGTACGAGGCGTTCGTCGATGCGCTGCTGGCGGGCGACAAAACCTCGTTCAAGGAGTGGGAGGCCTCCACGCCCTACTTCGATGGCTGCCTGCCGATCGAGGTGATGGCCGAGCGCGGCCGCGAGACGCTGCGCTTCGGGCCGATGAAGCCGGTCGGGCTGACGAACCCGCACAAGCAAGGCCGGCGAGCGGCTGCATGCGGTGGTGCAGCTGCGCCAGGACAATGCGCTGGGCACGCTGTGGAACATGGTCGGCTTCCAGACGAAACTAAAGCACGCCGAGCAGGTGCGTGTGCTGCGCATGATCCCGGGGCTTGAGAATGCCGAGTTCGCGCGGCTGGGCGGCCTGCACCGCAACACCTTCCTGAACTCGCCCAAGCTGCTGGATGGTGCCCTGCGCCTGAAGGCGGAGCCGCGCCTGCGCTTCGCGGGCCAGATCACCGGCTGCGAGGGATACGTGGAGAGCGCGGCGATCGGGCTGCTGGCGGGGCGCGCGGCGGCCGCCGAGCGCCTCGGGCTCGCGTGGATCGCGCCGCCGGCGACCACGGCGTTCGGGGCGCTGCTCGGGCACATCACGGGCGGGCACATCTCGGTCGATGACGGCCCGCGCCATGGGCCAAGGTCCTTCCAGCCGATGAACGTCAACTTCGGCCTGTTCCCCGAGCTCGAGACGCCGTCGCATGACGCAGAGGGCCGCAAGATCAAGGGCAAGGAGCGCGGCGCCGCCCGCAAGCGCGCGCTCTCCGCGCGGGCGCTGGCCGATCTCGACCGCTGGCTCGCCGCGCCGCGTCAGGCCGCCGCGGAATAAGTCCACACCACATCTCTCACCCTCATCCCGGCCTCGATGATCGCGCAGAGCGCGGCATCATCGAGAGCCGGGACCTTTGTTCGCCAGTTCATTGAGGTCCCGGATGGTCTCGGCTCCGCCTCGACCTCCGGGATGACGGGTGGGTGTGTTGCTGCCCGTGTTTGCCCGAATTGTCTTCCCCTCACTCGGCGGCCCATCGCCGTTGGGGACCACCACGCCGGAGCAACGGCAAAGGAGAGAAGACACATGAGTATATCGCCTGCACGCAAACTGCTGCTCGGCGGCCTGACCGGTCTTGCGGTCATGGCTGTCGCGCTGGCGCCGGCTTCGGCCCACAAGAAGCATCGCAAGTTCCACCGCTGGCACGCGCCCGTCGTCGTGTACAGCGGGGGCGGCGGTGGCGGCTGCAGCTTCTACTACTGGAAGTGGCAGAACACCGGAGCCAAGTTCTGGAAGCGCAAATACTACGCCTGCATCATATTGAGCCGGCTGGTGTTTGCCGCGCCCTCGGCCGCGAAGGCCGGGGGCCCGCTCCCCATCCTGCGAAGCAACGGAAATCGCGGCGTCGTCCGTTCAGGGACAGACGCCAGGGAGGGAGAGCGCGAGTTTCAGTGCTGGAGCACGGACGATGTGGAAAGCGGCAAGGGAAGAGTTCAAGGAAATCGTTTGGCTGGTCTGCATCATCGGCGGCCTGTCGATGCTGGCGGTCGCCTCGGCGGCGGCATTGGCCGCAGGATGACGCACGGGCGTTCGCGCAGGCGGAATGTGCGGGCAGGCAGGGCCGATTTGCTCTAGCATGTCGGGCGTGGGGTTTTGACACCGGGGGAGATTGCCAATGCCGACGTTCGAGCAGATCCAGCCACATACGCCGATCATCATCATGGTCCTCAACGGCCTGATCGCCGGCTGGCTGGCCGGCCTGCTGCTGGGCGGGGGCGGATTGCTGCGCAACCTGGTGGTCGGCCTGATCGGCTCCTTCGTGGGCGGCACGCTGGTGCGCTTCGGCCTGCTGAAGCTGCCGGAGGCGGTGATCGTCTACACCAGCAAGGTTCCCTACGGCGAGCAGATCCTGATTTCCACGATCGGCGCCATCATCGTGGTCATCCTGGCGCGCGTGCTCGGCCGCAGCTGAGCAGTTATTCGCAAACTTGAGGTTGCAACCCAGTGCCGTGTCGATACCCTCGCAGGTTGATCGGCGCGGCGGCAGGCGTTCGGCCGCGCGACCCAAGAGGAAACGCATGAGGAAAGCCAGCATGACCATCACACGCCGGACGCTGCTCGGCATGGCCGGGAGTGCCGCATTGCTCCCACGGTGGGCCTGGGCGCAGACATTCCCGGCGCAGCCCATCCGCATCGTCGTGCCATACCCGCCGGCCGGCTCCACCGATGCGCTGGCGCGCATCATCGCCCAGGAGCTGCAGAGCGCGAACGGCTGGACGGTGGTGGTGGACAACAAACCCGGCGCGTCGGCGGCGCTCGGCAGCCGCGAGGTGGCGCGGGCCGAGCCGGACGGCCACACGATCATCCTCGGCACCAACCAGTCGCACGCCACCAACGCCATCCTGCTGAAGGACCCCGGCTACGATCCGATCGCCGACTTCGTGCCGATCGCCGGCCTGGCCGACCTGCAGCACGCGCTGGTGGTGCGCAAGGATCTGCCCGCCGCGTCCGTTGCAGAGCTGATCGCGCTCGCCAAGAAGGACCCGGACAAGCTGAACTACGGCTCGACGGGGGCGGGCTCGGCCTCGCACCTCGCCATGGAGCTGTTCAAGGCCAAGACCGGCACGCAGATGACGCACGTCGCCTTCCGCGGCGCCGGGCCGATGGCCTTGGAGATCGTCGGCGGGCGCATCGACGCGGCCTTCTCGACGCTGCCGTCGGTGCTGGGGCTGATCCAGTCGGGCGACATGCGGGCACTTGCCATCGCCTCCGACAACAAGGCGCCGCAGCTGCCCGACGTGCCGCTGCTGAAAGATCAGGGCGTGGTCGGCGGCGAGGCCGACGCCTGGCTCGCGCTGTTCGCGCCGGCCAAGACGCCGGCGCCGGTGCTGGATACCCTGTCCAAGGCAGTGCGGGCGGCGATGGGCAAGCCGGAGGTCGCAGCCAATGCGGTCAAGCAGGGCATCGTCGTGAACGTGCGCTCCGGCCCGTTGTTCCGCGGCTATCAGGAGGCGGAGCTCGCCAAGTGGGGCGAGGTGGTGCGCATCGCCAAGGTGAAAGTCGATGGTTAAGCCCATGCCGGCGCTCGAGGCGATCCGCGGCTTTCACGATGAGCTGACCGCCATCCGCCGCGACCTGCATGCCAACCCGGAGATCGGGCTGGAGGAGCACCGCACGGCGGAGATCGTCGCGGCCAAGCTCGCCGAGTGGGGCATCGAGGTGCACCGCGGCATCGGCAAGACCGGCGTGGTCGGCGTGCTGAAGCGCGGTGCGGGCGGCAAGTCGATCGGCCTGCGCGCCGACATGGACTGCCTGCCGATGGAGGAGCAGACCAACCTGCCGTATCGCAGCAGCAAGCCGGGGTTGATGCACGCCTGCGGCCACGACGGCCACACCACCATGCTGCTGGGCGCTGCCCGCTATCTGGCCGCCTCGCCCACCTTCCAGGGCACCGTGCATTTCATCTTCCAGCCGGGCGAGGAAGGTGTCGGCGGGGCGCTCGCCATGCTCGAGGACAGGCTGTTCGAGCGGTTTCCCTGCGACCAGGTGTTCGCCCTGCACAACCGGCCCGGCCAGGCGGTCGGGACATTTGCGATCGGCAAGGGGCCGCAGTCGGCGGGCGGCGCGTTCTTCGACATCACGATCACGGGCCGAGGGGCGCATGGCGCCCGCCCGGAGCTGAGCGTCGACCCGGTGCTGGTGGCGGCTCACATCATCACGGCGCTGCAGTCGATCGTGGCGCGCAACGTCTCGCCCGCTGACACCGCGGTGCTGAGCGTGACGCGCGTCGTCGCCGGGGACGCCTACAATGTCATTCCGGAAAGCGCCAAGCTGTCGGGCACGGCGCGCGCGTTCAAGGCCGCCACCATGCAGCTGCTGGAGGAAGGCATCCGCCGCATCGCCAAGGGCGTCGCGGACGGATTCCGCGCCGAGGCCGAGGTCGACTTCCGCGTCATCTTCGCGCCGCTCATCAATGCCGAGGCCGAGACGGATGTGCTGGCGGACGCGGCGGCCGCCGTGGTGGGGGAGGCCAACGTCGATCGCGCCAAGCCGCCGAGCATGGGCTCGGAGGACTTCAGCTTCATGATGGAGAAGGTGCCGGGCGCCTACATCCAGGTCGGCAACGGCGACAGCGCCGGGCTGCACAATCCCGCCTACAACTTCAACGACGAGGCCACTCCCTACGGCGCGGCGCTGCTGGCGACCGTGGTGGAGCGGGAATTGGCGCGGCGCTAATTGCTGCTTGCGCGACATTGCCGGGTGGGATCTGGCGCACCGGCAGCGCGTCCCATTCCGTCGCCGGCCAGATCCGGTCCGCTCGACGCCCCTGATTGCCAGAACACGGTGGGATGAAATCCACCTGCCGCTTGCATCTTGGAAGTCTTCCGGCCTCTGTCGGAGATCCTCTGTGCGTCCGCGTGCATCAGCGGCAATGCCAAGAACCGAAGGGCTGTCGTCATGCGCCCGAGTGATTGCACTCGGGCGGAGCAATTCGTCAGTGGGCCAATATTCAGTATTTGCCGCAGTGCATGGCGATAGCTAATCTGCGTCGTCGGCCGGACTTCAATTAGGAAGACCCGGCCTGCCCGCGGCGCGAAGCTCGGCGCGCCGTCAGCAGGGCCGAATGCAAAACAAGCCGGGTTCGGGAGAATCGTCCATGCAGACCTGCATCGCGCGAGCGAGCGTGCTCGCTATGGCAATTTTCGTTTCGCCCCTGCTGTCGTCGGCAGCCAGCGCCCAGCTGGCCGTGTCCGCCAACGACGGCAAGGTCGTCAACGTCGACGGCAAGAATGTCGTCGTGAAGGACGGCCAGGACAGTGTCACCATCATCGATCTCGGCAAGTCGCCGCCGCAGGTGATCGGTGAGGTCAAGGCCGGCGCGTCGGTGGTCGGCGTTCCGCAGAGCGTCGCTATCTCTCCCGATGAGAGCATTGCAGTCGTGTCGGCGGCCAACAAGCTCGATCCGGCCGATACGAGCAAGACCATCGACGACAACATCATCACGGTCATCGACTTGAAAGCTTCGCCCATCGCGGCGATCGCCAAGATCGAGGTCGGGCTTGGCCCGTCCGGCGTGTCGTTCAGCCCGGATGGCAAGCTGGTTCTGGTAGCCAATCGCGCCGGCGGGACCGTTTCGGTCCTGACCGTGGCGGGCAAGACCCTGGCGCCCGCCGGTACAGTCGATCTCGGCAATCCGAAGAGCGGTCCGAGCCACGTGGCGTTCCTGCGTGACGGCAAGCGCGCGCTGGTCACGCGCGACGGCGATCACAAGGTGTCCGTGCTGTCCATCGACGGCTCCAAGGTCGAAGACACCAAGCAGTTCATGGTGGGTGGCTTCCGGCCGTACAGCATGGAGATCAGCAGCAAGGGCGACGTCGCCGTATTCGGCAACCAGGGCGGAGGACAGGGCGACCTGGACGTCATCAACGTGGTCGACCTGAAGCAGAACCCGCCGCGCATCGCCGATACGATCTCGGTCGGGCAGACACCGGAAGGGGTGAGCATGTCGCCGAACGGTGAGTTCGTCGCCATTACGGTGATGAACGGCTCGCAGCGGCCGAAGGACCATCAGGCCTACAACGACCACGGCCTGGTCAAGATGTACCGCATCGACGGCACCAAACTGAGCTACGTCACGCAGGCCAAGGTCGGCGGCTGGGGCCAGGGCGTAGCGTGGAGCACCGACGGCAAGACCATGCTGTTCCAGGCCATGCTGACCAAGGAGCTGCAGATACTGAGCTTCGACGGCAGGGTTCTGCAGGTGACCGGCGCCGTCAAGGTTCCGGGCGGCCCGGCCGGCATCCGCACAGTCGAGCGCTGAACGCGGCAAGGCCCACCGCTCGACGGATGCGGTGGGCCCCGCTGTTCCGCACCTGGATGAAGCGTCGAGGCGGACGGCGGCGCGGCAGGCGCCCGCCGTCCGCCGTCTCCGTCGCCCATGTCGGCATGACAGGCTGACATCGCCGGCAAAATCACTATCCTGAAGCGCGAGGAAGCGATCCAGGAAAATGGAGTGCACATGTCCCTGTTCGATCTGAAAGGCCGCGTCGCGCTGGTGACGGGCGGCAATGGCGGCATCGGCCTCGGCATGGCGCGCGGGCTGGCCGAGGCCGGCGCGGCGGTGGCGGTGGCCGGGCGCAATCGGCCAAAGTCCGAGGCGGCGGCCGCGGAGCTGGCCAAGCTCGGCGTCAAGACGGCGGTGATCGAGGTGGACGTCACCGACGAGGCGTCCTGCCGCAAGGCCGTGGCGGATACGGCCAAGACAGCTCGGGCGGCTCGACATCCTGATCAACAACGCCGGCATCAATATCCGCAAGCCGGCGCACGAGCTGGCGCTGGAGGAGTGGAAGCAGGTGATCGACATCAACCTGACCAGCATGTTCGTGTGCTGCCAGGCGGCCTACCCGGCGATGCAGCAGGCGGGCGGCGGCAAGATCATCAACATCGGCTCGATGCTGTCGATCTTCGGGGCGCCGTTCGCGCCGGCCTACGGCGCCTCCAAGGGCGGGGCCGTGCAGCTCACCAAGTCGCTGGCCACCGCCTGGGCCAAGGACAACATCCAGGTCAACGCCGTCCTGCCGGGCTGGATCGACACCGACCTGACGCGGGCGGCGCGCAGCGAGATTTCCGGCCTCAACTCGATGGTGCTGATGCGCACGCCGGCGAGGCGCTGGGGCACGCCCGAGGACATGTCCGGCATCGCCGTGTTCCTGGCCAGCAAGGCGTCCGACTTCGTCACCGGCACGGCCATCGCGGTGGATGGCGGGTACTCGACCCAGGTGTGAGCTGCGATCCTCGCGTGTCGGAGTGGATTTCGCTTGCCGATCAAGGCGTAACAAAGCGGCCGGGACGGCGCAGTCGGCACCTGCCATCGCCACAGATTTTCCGCTATGGTCGGGCCACTTTGTGGCGCCAGCCTTGTGGGGGGACGGCAGTCACGTGCAGGGAAACGACGCGAAGAGCGTCGGGGGCGGTAGCGCATGAACGACATCAGCCGGACCGGGCTCGACACCGAGACGCCCGTCAATCCCTATAGCCTGCTGGAGGCGGTCAACCGCTCGAGCGGCACCGCCAATACGGCGTGGCTGATCTTCGTCGGCCTGCTGGCCTATCTGCTGATCACGGTGGCCGGCGTCACCCACAAGGACCTGCTGCTGAACACGGCCATCACCCTGCCGGTGCTGCAGGTCAACATCGAGCTGACCCGCTTCTTCCTGTTCGCGCCGATCGTGCTGGTGCTGCTGCATCTGGGCGTGGTTGGCCAGCTGGTGCTGCTGGCGCGCAAGACGCTGGAGTTCGCCGCCTCGATCCGCATGCTCGAGATCAGCGACCAGCGCACCCATCCGCTGCGGCTCGAACTCGACAACTTCTTCTTCGTGCAGGCGATGGCGGGGCCCGAGCGGAGCCGCGTGGTCAGCACCTTCCTGCACGGCATGTCGTGGCTGACGCTGGTCGTCCTGCCGCTCGCCATGCTGCTCTACATCCAGATCGTGTTCCTGCCCTACCACGATGTCGGCATCACCTGGGTGCATCGCGTCGCCGTGCTGGCCGACATCGTCCTGCTGGTGTGCATCGGCGTGTTCCTGACGCGCTCGGAGGTCTCCTTCTTCCGCGCTTTCCTGCGCACCAGCGTGCATCACCCGCTGGGGCTGCTGGTGACGGCGGCGCTGCTGGTGGTGGTGGCCTGCTTCTCGATGTTCGTGGTGACGATCCCGGGCGAGGCGGTGGACCGGCTGGCCGTCACCTCGTCGACGGAGCGGTCGGCCATCGAGCGCGGCGGGCGCTATGTGTTCGGCTATGCATTGCCAGCGACCGTCGGCAGCGACAGCGATTCCGTGCTCGGCATGTTCCGCCGCAACATCCAGGTGGTCGACCAGGACCTGGTGGTCGACAAGGACGTCAGCCCCGGCGAGGCGACCCTCAATCTGCGCAACCGCGACCTGCGCTTCGCCAGGCTCGACCGCAGCGACCTGCATCAGGCCGACCTGACCGGGGCGAACCTGGATGGCGCGAGCCTGGTCGGCGCCGACCTGCGCGGCGTCGTGATGCAGTGCGCCAGCCTGGACGAACTGCTGCTGACCGACGACCGGCGCGCGGCCCGTTGCGCCAGCGCCCGCGCGGCCAGCTTCTACAAGGCGCGCATGAGCGAGGCCCGGATGGCCGGCATCGACCTGCGCGGCGCGCGCATGGAGGAGGCACGGCTGGACGGGGCCGACCTGTCGTACGGCCTGATGATCGGCACGGACTTCGCGAGTGCGCAGATGGAGCGGGCCAACCTCAGCGGCGGCGCGCAGCTGCAGGGCGCCAATTTCCTGCTCGCCTCGCTGCAGGGCGCCGACCTGTCGGGTGCCAAGCTGCAGATGGCCGACATGGCCAACGCCGGGATGCAGGGCGCCAACCTTTCGCTCGCCAGCCTCGATGGGGCTGTGCTGCGCGATGCGGACCTGGACGGCGCCAACCTGCAGATGAGCCGCCTCGTCGGCACCGACTTGAAGGGCGCGCGCATGCAGGGCGCGGATCTATCCGGCGCCATGGTGTGGCGTGCGCAGCCGCCCAGCGCCGACGGCTCGGCCCTGTCGGACATGGCGCAGATCGCCCTGCAGCCGCCGAGCGAGGCGGATATGGCGGCGCTGTCGGCTGTCATCGCACGGTTGGAGGGGAGCCCGCTCAAGGCGCGCCTGTCGGAGGGTCTGTCGCCGCTGCTCGATGTGGCGCAGAACGCGCGCTGGGGGTCCTCGTCGGATCAGCAGCAGTGGTTCAACTTCGCCAGGAGCAGCGAGGCGGCGATGGCGGAAGGCTACCGCTTGCGCCTCACCGATTTCCTGTCGCGGCTGATGTGCCGCTCGCGCTTCGCCAATGGTGCGGTGGCCACCGGCGTCGCCCGCCGCTCCATGGCGCAGGGCTTCAAGGGCGACATGCCGGCCATCCACGACCGGCTGAAGGCGGCAGACTGCCCGGCCTCGGCGACGGTTGGTCCGCGCATGATGCGTGAGCTGGGTGCCGCCGCCGACCTCGCCCGCGGGCAATAGGGCATCGAAGCTCTGCCTGCTGGTGATGGTCAGAGCGGGATCGCTTCGATGCCTCCCGCTCCAATCCTGCGTTTAATATCTCGGCCAGAGCGCCGACACAACCACCACCACACCGATGGCGACCAGAGCGACCATGGCATTGGCCGAGCTGGCCAGAAATCCGGGGTTCAGCTTGTCATACATCAGCACGGCCAAGGTGACGATTGCACCCAGGAGCATGAGATTGAAAATCCAACTCGATATGCTGTTCATGGAGAGCCCTCCTCCAGTGGTCCCCGCGCATTGATCTGTTTACTACTACTAAAGTCGCATGTGACCTGGGGCTGCTTTGCAGCTGCGAGAGGGAGTCAGCTGCCGGACTTGCGCGAAGCTGCGCGGCAATCTATATTGGAACATAAAGCGAACATAAGCACCGCCGCAAAAGCGTGGACAAGCAACCCGAGGCCCGCGCGCCGGGCCGCCGCAACGGCTAACCTGCCGGCCAGAGTCGCAAGAGGCGCGAGCCGGCGCCCGAGGCAGATCAAACGGCCCAGCGCCCCGCCGAATAGAACACGCAGAACAGAAGGAGGCCCCCATGGCCGGTTCCGTCAATAAAGTGATCCTGGTCGGCAACCTCGGCAAGGACCCGGAGATCCGCCGCACCCAGGACGGGCGCCCGATCGCCAACCTGCGGGTGGCTACAACCGACAGCTGGCGTGACAAGACCTCGGGCGAGAAGCGCGAGAAGACCGAATGGCACTCCGTGGTGATCTTCAACGAGGGGCTGTGCCGGGTGGCCGAGCAGTACCTGAAGAAGGGCGCCAAGGTGTACATCGAGGGCGCGCTGCAGACCCGCAAATGGCAGGGCCAGGATGGCCAGGACCGCTACTCGACCGAGGTGGTGCTGCAGGGCTTCAACAGCGTGCTGACCATGCTCGACGGCCGCAGCGGCGGCGGGGCCAGCGCCGGTGCCGGCATGCAGGAGGATGATCAGGTCGGCTACTCGGGTGGCGGCAACGGCAACGGCGATGCCGGCAAGCGCGCGCCCAAGTCCGGCGGCGGCAAGGGCTTCGACAAGCCGATGGACGACGAGATCCCGTTCTGACCGGTGGGGCGGCCGACCTAGCTAGAGTGCTTCAGACTTAGGTGGAAGCGTATGCGGCGTGGCGGAAGTAGTTGGCGCATTCATTTTGACCGATGGCGCTGACGAGCGTTGCGACGTCGCCGTGGATGGCGTCGATGGAGCGCGCTTGTGCCATACGGAGCCAATGCTTGACCTTGGCGAAGACCTGCTCGATCGGATTGAAGTCCGGGGAGTAGGGCGGCAGGAACGCGAGCTTGGCGCCGGCTGCGAGGATCATATCGCGTATCGCCTGCGCGCGATGACTGCCGAGATTGTCGAGAATGACGATGTCGCCGGGGCAAAGCACTGGCACCAGGAACTGTTCGACGTAGGCCCGGAAGATGGTCCCGTTGATAGGACCGTCGACGACGCACGGTGCGGTGAGGGCATTGGCTCTGAGAGCGGCGAGGAAGGTGAGCGTGCGCCAGCGGCCGTGGGGAGCGAAGCCCTTCAGACGCTCGCCTTTGATGCCCCAGCCGCGGATCGGGGCCATGTTGGTCTTAATCCAGGTCTCGTCGATGAAGACGAGGCAATCCGGATCGAGATGAGGCATGGCCCGCTGCCAGCGTCGACGCCGCCTGGCAACGTCGGGGCGATGCTGCTCACTGGCGAATGCGGTTTTTTTTGAAGGACCGGCCTTCGCGCCGCAGGAAGCGCCACACCGTATCGTGCGACACGGCAATGCCGTGCGCGGCCAGCATGTCCTTGAGCTTGTGCAACGTCAGATGCGGCACCTCCTCGATCTGCGCCAGGACGAAGCCGCGATGCGGCTCAAGAGTGCAGCTGCGGTATCCGCCGAATTTGGCCGGCGCCGCGCTACCAGTTTCACGCACCCGCTTCGACCATTTCACCACCGTCGATGGCGCGATCTTATACTGCTCGGCAATCGCCCTGCAGCTGTCACCCGACGCAATCGCCGCGGCAACGGGCTCCCTCAGGTCGTTCGAGTACGGCTTGGCCATGCATGCTGGCCCCCTCTCCCAGCATGCAGCTTGAATCACGAACGCCCTGATTTGGGAATCCCCCGATTCCAACTAATGCTGAAACGCTCTAGCACTCGCCCGTCATCCCGGCCAAGCGGCTGGCGCAGAATGCGCGAGCGCGCAGAGCCGGGACCTAGCCAAGGAAAGAACACGCGCGGCAGATCCCGGATAGTCTCGCCCCGGCCGGTGAGCCGGGCCTCGGGTTCCGGGATGACGGGTGAAAGGTACGCTGCCGGTATAGGTTGAGCCTCTCACCTGGGCATTGACGGTCGTGACGCTTGCTCCGCTGCTCGATGCCTCGCTCGCCATTCAACTGCACGCCTTCGCGGCCATGGCGGCGTTCGCCCTCGGGGCGGTGCAACTCGCCGGCATGAAGGGCACGGCCTGGCATCGCGGGCGGGGCTTCGTGTGGGTCGGCCTGATGCTGATCGTGGCGATCAGCTCGTTCTGGATCCACGAGATCCGCTTGTGGGGGCCGTGGAGCCCGATCCACCTGCTGTCGATCCTGACCCTGGTCGTCGCTCCCTGGCGCGCTCTACTACGCCCACACGCACCAAGTGCGCCGGCATCGCGACGCCATGCTGGGCCTGTTCCTCGGCGCCCTGGTGATCGCCGGCATCTTCACGCTTCTGCCGGGGCGGATCATGCACAAGGTGGTGTTCGGCGGCTGAGGTGCGCGCCCGGCTGAAGCCGGGCACCCACTGCTTGCCTCTACGCCTTGCGGCCGAAGGTTCGCCAGATCGGCGGGACGGCGAGCGCACCCAGCGCGCACTTCACAGCCGTGGTGGCCAGGAAGGGCACCAGGCCGACGGCGATGGCCTTCTCCGGGCCGAGCAACGCCGCCAGCCAGGCGACGCCCGCAGCCAGGATGACCGCGTGGCCGATGATCATGGCCGTGGCGGAGAGCAGGAACGAATTGCTCCAGCCGCGCTCGGCCAGTGCCCCCATCAGCCAGGCGGAGACCAGGAAGCCCACCAGGTAGCCGCCGGTCGACCCCATCATGTAGGCAAGGCCGATGCCGCGCTCGGGCGTGCCGGCAAACACCGGCAGGCCGGCCGCGCCGGCCAGCAGATAGGCCGCCACCGTGGCCGTGCCGAGCACGCGCCCGTAGGCCATGCCGATCATCAGCACGACCAGGGTCTGCATGGTCATCGGCACCGGATAGAACGGCACCTGCAGCTTGGCCGACAGGGTCAGCAGGCACACGCCGCCGACGACGGCCGCCACCAGTCCGACACGGCGGGCGGTGGTGCTGTTCGACCAGGCGGCATCGATCAGCGTTCCAGGCAGGCGTGCATCAAGCATCGTAGTTCCCCGTAGATCCGTTTTCGCGGGCCGAGATATAGCCCTATTTCACGTCGGCGGCCACTTTCAGCGAGGTGATCTTGTCGGGGTTCTGCACCGGCTCGCCCCGCTTGATCTTGTCGACGTTGTCCATGCCTTCGATGACCTTGCCCCAGACCGTGTACTGCTTGTCGAGGAAGCTCGCGTCGTCGAAGCAGATGAAGAACTGGCTGTTGGCGCTGTTGGGGCTCTGCGAGCGGGCCATCGAGCACACGCCGCGCACGTGCGGCTCGGCGTTGAACTCGGCCGGCAGGTTGCCGTACTTGGAGCCGCCGGTGCCGGTGCCTTGCGGGCAGCCGGTCTGGGCCATGAAGCCGTCGATGACGCGATGGAAGACGATGCCGTCGTAGAAGCCCTCGCGCGCCAGCTGCTTGATGCGCTCGACGTGCTTGGGGGCGAGATCGGGCCGCAGCTCGATGACGACCTTGCCTTTGCTCGTTTCCATGATCAGCGCGTTCTCGGGGTCTTTGATGGTGGCCATTGGTGGACTCCGTTTTTCGAGAGCAGGGAGTAGCGAATAGGGAGTAGAATCGGAGTGAGTGCCGATTTTCCCTACTCCCTATTGCCTACTCCCTACTCCCTCATTTCTTGTTCGCCAGCAGGTAAACCTTCAGCATCTTGTCGGGAACGCGCGGGGGCTCGCCGGGGGCGATCTTGTCGACGTGCTCCATGCCCTCGATGACTTCGCCCCACAGCGTGTAGCTGCCGGTCAGCTGGCCGCACTGCACGCCGTAGCAGATGAAGAACTGGCTGTTGGCGGTGTCGGGATCGTTGGTACGGGCCGCGCCGACGCTGCCGCGAGCGAAGCGCTCCTTGGAGAATTCGGCCTTCAGGTCGACGTACTTGGAGCCGCCGCCGCCGGTGCCTTCCGGATCGCCGGTCTGGGCCATGAAGCCCGGGATGACGCGATGGAAGGTAAGGCCGTCGTAGAAGCCTTCCTTGGCGAGGTTGCGCACGCGCTTGACGTGGCCGGGGGCGAGGTCCGGCCGCATCTTGATCAGCACCCGCCCGGTCTTCAGCTCGATGACGAGGGTGTTGTTGGGGTCGGGCGCCTGCTGCGAGGACGCCGGCACGAAGGGCAGGGTGCAGAGGAGGCCGAGCGCAAGCAGCGCGAGGCCGGCAAGACGATGCTTCATGGAGCTCCCTCGATGTTGGAGTGACGCGTTCGGAGACCTGGCGCGCCTCACGGCTTCTTCCTTGCGGCCGCCGCCTTGGCGGCCAGCCGCTTGCGGACGGCCGGCGAGACGAAGGCCCGCACGTTGCCGCCCATCAGGGCTATCTGGCGCACCAATGTCGCCGTGATGTGGCGCACGCCGGGGCTGGCCGGCAGAAATACGGTGTCGATGCCGGGTGCCATGGTGGCGTTCATGCCGGCCATCTGCATCTCGTAGTCGAGGTCGGTGCCGTCGCGCAGGCCGCGGAAGATGAGCGTGGCATTGGCGGCCTTGGCGGCATCGACGGTGAGGTTGTCGAAGGTGGTGATGTCGATTTTGCAGCCGGTCTCGGCGGCGATCGGGGCCACCTCGGCCTTGAGCATCTCGATCTTCTCGTCGGGCGAGAACAGCGGCGTCTTGCCGGGGTGCACGCCGATGCCGACCACCAGCGCATCGACCATGCGGGCGGCGCGCGCGATCACGTCGAGATGGCCGTTGGTGACGGGGTCGAAGGAGCCGGACGTGAAGCCGATGCGGGTCATGAGATGGCAGTAGGCAGTGGGCAGTAGGCAGTAGCAAGCGACAGATTCAATCCATAAGCCCCTTCCTTTGGAAAGCTTGAGGTCGCCTATAGATGGCTCGGCCAGATTCATCCCTCCTGCCAAACACCAAGTCCCTGTAGGACTAATCGATCTTAACGTCGGACATTGCGCCAACCGCGACGATCTATTGCCTACTGCCATGCCTATCTGCCCCGAATATCACGGGCGGCGGACCATCGCCAGGGCTACGCCGCCGGCCAGCAATAGCACGCCGGCGGCGCCGTCGAGCACGGCCAGCTTGGCCGCGTTGAAGGTGGTCCGGGCCTTGGCGATGGCGACCGTATAGCCGACGTCGACGGCCGCCAGCACGGCCACGAACAGCACCGCCAGCACCCACAGCTGCCGCACCGGGTCGGCGGCGGGATCGACGAACTGCGGCAGGAAGGCGCCGAGGAACAGCAGCACCTTGGGGTTCGACAGGCTGACCAGCAGGCCCTGCATGTAGGCGCCGCTGCGCGAGGACGCAGGCAGCGGCGGGGCGGCGGGATTGCGGCGGCGCTGCCAGAACTGCCAGAGCTGGCGGGCGCCGAGGAAGACGAGGTAGAGCGCGCCGAGCCAGCGGATCACGTCGAACCACTCGGACATGAACACCATCACCGAACTCATGCCGAGCGCGGCGGCGCCCACCAGCAACGCCAGGCCGGTGGTGGTGCCGGCCAGCGTGACGAAGCCGGAGGCCAGTCCGCCGCGCAGCGTGTTGGCGATGATCAGCGACATGTTCGGCCCGGGCGTCAGCCCGAGCAGGATGCAGGCGGCGACGAAGGCGATCAGGATTTCGATGGACATGGAGTTCTCTCGTTGTCATCCCGGAATTCGCGCAGCGAATATCCGGGATCCAGGGCTTGCCTGCGAGTTGCGGCTGGGTCCCGGGTCGCCGCGATGCGGCGTCCGGGATGACAGGTCACTCGCTCGCCGGCGGCTCGCTCGCCTCGCCGCTCGCCATTGCCGTTGTCGGCGACGCCGTTGCCGTCCTCGGGGATGCGCTCGACGGAGACGACCTTCTCGGCCTCGTCGGTCTTGAAGATGCGCACGCCTTGCGTGTTGCGGCCGGCGATGCGTACGTCGTCGACCGGGCAGCGGATCAGCTTGCCGGCGTCCGTGACCAGCATGATCTGGTCGCTGTCCTCGATCGGGAAGGAGGCGATCAGCCGGCCGTTGCGCTCGTTGACGATCATGGCGGTGATGCCTTTGCCGCCGCGGCCGGAGATGCGGTACTCGTAGGACGAAGAGCGCTTGCCGAAGCCGCGCTCCGATACGGTGAGCACGAACTGCTCGTGCGCCGACAGCTCCGCGTAGCGCTCGGGCGTCAGCTCCACGGCAGCCTCCGCGCGTCTCGGCATCCATCTCGGGTGCTCCCTCGGCGATGTCGGGCCCTTCCGCGCGGCGCACCGCGAGCGCCTGCTTGAGATAGGCGACGCGCTCGCCGGGCGTCGCATCCACATGACGCAGGATGGCCATGGAAATGATCTCGTCGCCCTCGTCGAGGCGCACGCCGCGCACGCCCGAAGATCCGCGGCCCTTGAACAGGCGCACGTAGTCCACGGGGAAGCGGATGCATCGCCCCTTGGCGGTGGTAAGCAGCACGTTGTCCCGGTGCTTAACCGCACCTGCCTCGGTGTCGTCGGCCTCCGGAGTATCGAGGCTCTCGACCGCCGCATCGCCGTCGCTCTCACCGGCATTGTCCGGCGCTTCGCCGTCCGGCAGTCCCGGCATGCAGACGGCAACGCGCACGATGCTGTCGCCGTCGTCGAGCTTCATGGCGATCTTGCCGTTGCGGTTGATGGTCTCGAAATCGCTGAGCTTGTTGCGCCGGACGTTGCCGTGACGGGTGGCGAATACAAGCTGGAGAGAGCCCCAGGTCGCCTGGTCCTCCGGCAGCGGCAGGATGGAGGTGATGACCTCGCCCTCGGCCAGCGGCAGCAGGTTGACCAGCGCCTTGCCGACCGACTGCGGCGTGGCGGCCGGCAGGCGCCACACCTTCATGCGGTAGGCCATGCCGCGCGAGGAGAAGAACAGCAGCGGCGTGTGCGTGGAGGCGACGAAGATCTGGGTGACCACGTCCTCCTCGCGCGTCGACATGCCGGCGCGGCCTTTGCCGCCGCGGCGCTGGGCGCGATAGGTGGAGAGCGGCACGCGCTTGATGTAGCCGCGGTGGCTGACGGTGACGACCATGTCCTCGCGCTGGATCAGGTCCTCGTCCTCGACCTCGCCCTCCATCTCGATGATCTCGGTCTGGCGGGGGGTGGCGAACTCGGTCTTGATGGCGGTCAGCTCGTCCTTGATGAGGCCGATGATGCGCAGCCGCGAGGAGAGAATGGCGAGGTATTCCCTGATCTCCTCGCCGAGCTTCTTCAACTCGTCGCCGATCTCGTCGCGGCCAAGCGCGGTCAGGCGCTGCAGGCGCAACTCGAGGATGGCGCGGGCCTGCTCCTCCGACAGGCGGATGGTGTTGCCGCTCGGTCAGCTTGTGGCGCGGGTCGGCGATCAGCTCGACCAGCGGGCCGATGTCCTTGGCCGGCCAGTCGCGCGCCATCATCTGCTCGCGCGCGTCGGCCGGGCTCGGCGCGGCGCGGATCAGGCGGATCATCTCGTCGATGTTGGCGACCGCCACGGCGAGGCCGACCAACACGTGCGCGCGCTCGCGCGACTTGGCCAGCAGGTGCTTGGTGCGGCGGCTCACCACCTCCTCGCGGAAGGCGGTGAAGATGGCGATGAAATCCTTCAGGTTCAGCTGCTCGGGCCGGCCGCCGTTGATGGCCAGCATGTTGGCGCCGAAGCTGGTCTGCAGGTCGGAGTGGCGCCACAGCTGGTTCAGCACCACGTCGGCCACCGCATCGCGCTTCAGCTCGATGACGATGCGCATGCCGACGCGGTTGGATTCGTCCCAGAGGTCGGAGATGCCCTCGATGCGCTTGTCGCGCACCTGCTCGGCGATCTTCTCGATCAGCACGCGCTTGTTGACCTGGTAGGGGATGGCGGTGACGATGATCGCCTCGCGGTCCTTGCGGATCTCCTCGGTGTGCGCCTTGGCGCGCATCATGATGGAGCCGCGGCCCTTGTGGTAGGCGGCGAGGATGCCGGCCCGGCCGAGGATGCGCGCGCCGGTCGGGAAGTCCGGGCCCTTGACGATCTGCGCCAGCTCGTCGATGCCGATCTCGGGGTTGTCGAGGTGGGCGATGCAGGCGTCGATCACCTCGCCCAGGTTGTGCGGCGGGATGTTGGTGGCCATGCCGACGGCGATGCCGCCCGAGCCGTTGACCAGCAGGTTGGGGAACTTGGCCGGCAGCACGATCGGCTCCTGCAGGCGGTCGTCGTAGTTGCCGCGGAAATCGACCGTCGACTTGTCGAGATCGTCGAGCAGGTACTGGGCGATCTTGGACAGCCGCGCTTCCGTGTAGCGCTCGGCCGCCGGCGGATCGCCGTCGATGGAGCCGAAGTTGCCCTGGCCGTCGATCAGCGGCACGCGCATGGAGAAGTCCTGCGCCATGCGCACCAGCGCGTCGTAGATGGCGAGGTTGCCGTGCGGGTGGAAGTCGCCCATGGTGTCGCCCACGACCTTGGACGACTTCATGTGCTTCTTGTTCCAGTCGAGGCCCAGGCGGTGCATGGCGTACAGGATGCGGCGGTGCACCGGCTTCAGGCCGTCGCGCGCATCCGGCAGTGCCCGGCTGACGATCACGCTCATGGCGTAATCGAGGTAGCTGCGCTTCATCTCGTCGGAGATGGACACCGGCCGGATATCGGTCGGCCCGCCAGGTCCCTTGTCGTCGCCCGCGCCGCCGCGCGCGGATTTCCCGTCGTCCGCCACTGGATGTCCCGCCTGTCGTTGCGACTTGATGACCTGATGAGGAGCAGGCCGAAACGGCTGTCAGATGCCCCCTGCCGCCCTGAAAATGGGTACCGGCTGCATGCCCGGAATGGATAGCAAAATCGGGGGGATGGAGCAATGTCCAAAGGCCCTCACCCCCAGTTTATTGGACCGTGTTTTGTCGCATTATGTCAGCACCTTACGAAAGCACCTCCGGGCTGACGACAGGGCATGCCGGCCGAGGCGGGCAGCCATGCGTGGCGCGCGCGATTCCGGCGGCCGAGCCAAGGCCTCTGAGGGCATGCGCGCGGCCGCGATTTGCGCTAGCAGAAGGCCCTGGCACCAAGGCTCACATGCGCACCGACCTGTTCGACTTCGATCTGCCCGACGACCGCATCGCGCTGGAGCCCGCAACCCCGCGCGATGCCGCGCGCCTGCTGGTGGTGCGCGGGCGAGCGAGCTCGAGGACATCGCATGTGCGCGACCTGCCGGCGCTGCTGCGGCCGGGCGACGCGCTGGTGTTCAACGACACCAAGGTGATCCGGGCGGCGCTGAGCGGCGAGCGGCTGCGCGGGGATGCCCGCGCGGTCATCTCTTTCAACCTGCACAAGCGCGTGGATGAGCACCGCTGGCGCGCGTTCGCGCGGCCGGCCAAGCGGCTCGCCGCCGGCGACCGCATCCGCTTCGGCCACGACGGACGCGTGTGCCTGCTCGGCACGCTCGACGCCACGGTGAGCGAGATCGGCGAGGCGGGCGAGGTGGAGCTGGCCTTCAGCCTGCACGGCCCGTTTCTCGACGAGGCCATCGAGGCGCTCGGCGATCCGCCGCTGCCGCCCTACATCGCCGGCAAGCGCGACCTGTTGCCCGAGGATGCCGAGCGCTATCAGACCATCTACGCCCGCCGCGAGGGCGCGGTGGCGGCGCCGACCGCCGGCCTGCATTTCACGCGACGAGTTGCTGGCGGCGCTGGACGCCACGGGCATCAGCCGGCATTTCCTCACCCTGCACGTGGGCGCCGGCACCTTCCTGCCCGTCAAGGCGGACGACACGGGCGAGCACCGCATGCATGCCGAGTGGGGGGAGATCTCGCCCGAGACGGCGGCGGCCTTGAACAAGGCGCGCGCCGCAGGCGGGCGCATCGTCGCGGTCGGCACCACCTCGCTGCGGCTGCTGGAGACGGCGGCCGGCGATGACGGTCGCATCCGGCCGTTCGCCGGCGAGACGGACATCTTCATCACGCCCGGCTACCGCTTCAAGGCGGTCGACCTGCTGCTGACCAACTTCCATCTGCCGCGCTCGACGCTGTTCATGCTGGTGGCGGCCTTCAGCGGCCTCGAGACGATGCAGCGCGCCTATGCGCATGCCATCGCGCAGGGGTATCGCTTCTATTCGTTCGGCGACGCCTGCCTGCTGCATCCGGCGGAGGCCAGAGCATGAGTGGCGAGTTTTCGTTCCGCCTGGCGAAGACGGACGGCGGCGCGCGGCTGGGCGAGATCACCACGGCGCACGGCGTGATCCGCACGCCGGCCTTCATGCCGGTCGGCACGGCCGCGACCGTCAAGGCCGTCTACGTCGACCAGCTGAAGGCGGCCGGCGCCGACATCATCCTCGGCAACACCTACCACCTGATGCTGCGGCCGGGCGCCGAGCGGATCGCCAGGCTCGGCGGGCTGCATGCGTTCATGCGCTGGGACCGGCCGATCCTGACCGACTCCGGCGGCTTCCAGGTGATGAGCCTCGCCAAGCTGCGCAAGATCACCGACGAGGGCGTCGCCTTCCAGTCGCACATCGACGGGTCGCGCGCACATGCTCACGCCGGAGCGGGCGGTCGAGATCCAATGCCTGCTCGGCTCCGACATCCAGATGCAACTCGACGAGTGCGTGGCGCTGCCGGCATCGCGGCAGGAGACCGAGGCGGCCATGCGGCGCTCGCTGGCCTGGGCCGAGCGCTGCCGGCCGCGTTCGCGCAATTCCGCGAGCGCGGGCAGGCGGGGCCGGGCCAGGCGCTGTTCGGCATCGTGCAGGGCGGCATCGATGCGGAGTTGCGCCAGCAGTCGGCCGACGCGCTGGTGGCGATGGACCTGCCCGGCTACGCGATCGGCGGGCTGGCGGTGGGCGAACCGCAGGAGGCGATGCTGGCGACGCTGGAGACGACCACGCCGCGGCTGCCGGCCGACAAGCCGCGCTACCTGATGGGCGTCGGCACGCCCTTCGATCTGATCGAGAGCGTCGCCCGCGGCATCGACATGTTCGACTGCGTGATGCCGACCCGGTCGGGCCGGCATGGGCAGGCCTTCACCTGGGCCGGCAAGGTCAACCTGCGCAACGCCCGCTTCGCCGACGATCCGGCCCCGCTCGATGCGGCGAGCAGCTGCCCGGCGGCACGCGACTACAGCCGCGCCTATCTGCATCACCTCGTCAAGTCCGAGGAGTTTCTCGGCGCCATGCTGCTGTCGTGGGCCAACGTCGCCTTCTACCAGGAGCTGATGGCGGCCATGCGCGCGGCCATCGCCGACGGCCGCTTCGCCGCCTGGGCCACCGAGACCAAGGCGCGGCTTTCGCGTGGGCAGGGTGAATGATAGATTTAGCGACTGCATGACCCGCACGAGCTATTCGCTGACTGATGAACAAGTGCAAGCCGTACGGCGCATTCGCCGTGACGTGCGCGCAGGGTTGATCGCCACCGACGACCAGATGGCAGCGCTCTGGAAGCAATGCGGTCTCTGAGGCTTTGCGACTCCGCGACAGGTCCTCGGCGCACTCAACGTCATGCCCGCGGAGGCCTGGCACCGCACGACACCAAGCCATCGCAACTGGATAGTTGCATGGATCCCCGCCTGCGCGGGGATGACGGACCTCACCGCTGCTTGGCGGCGTCGGCGGTCATGGACACGGCGGCGGCGCGCAGGGTGACGCGCTCGCGATGCAGCAGGTAGAGGCCCGACAGCACGACGACGGCGGCGCCGGCAATGCGTCCATGCATCGGGCAGCTGGTCGAACACGACGTAGCCGGCAGCCGTATGCGTGAGCAGCGTGATGTAGATGAACGGCATCAGGGTCGAGGCCGGCGCGTAGCGGTGCGCGACGATGAACAGGTAATGGCCGAGGCCGGAGTAGAGGCCGGTCGACAGCATCAGCGTCCAGCCGACGAAGCCATCGGGCGGCACCCATTGCGCCCAGGCGAACGGCGCCGCCAGGATCGTGCCGGCGAACAGCGAATAGAACAGGGTCACCTCGGCCCGGTCGTAGGGAGCGAGATAGCGCGTGACCAGGCTGAAGAAGGCGTAGGCGAGCATCGAGCCCATCGACACCAGGAAGGCCGGGTGGAACTCGGTGAAGCCCGGCCGGAAGGCGATCAGGATGCCGCTGAACCCGACCACGATGCCGATCGCACGCCGCCAGCCGATCCACTCGCCGAGAAACGGTCCCGCCAGCAGGGCGACCATCATGCGGCGTCAGGAAGCTGATGGTGGTGGTCTGGTCGAGGCGCAGGTAGCGCAGCGCCCAGAAGTTGCACACCGTGGAGATCGAGCAGCAGCACCGAGCGGAACAACTGCGCCTTGAGCTTGGTCGTGCGCAGCATGGCGGGCACGGCGATCAGCCCCAGCATCGCCACCGTGCCGACGAACTGGCCGAAGTAGCGCATCCACACGATCTGGCCGATCGGCGCGCCGACGACGGTGGCAAGATACTTGGCCGTGGTGTCGCCGCAGGCAAACAGCGCGCAGGCAGTGCACAGCAGGCCGATGGCCAGAAGCGGCCTCGACTGCGCCTGGGCGGGCGCGACGGCGGTCGTCTTCTGCATTGGGAAACGTGCGGTCCTGGCGAAACGGGAAGCCAACCCGCGTGCTTATAGCCTGCCCGCACGGCGGCAGCACTTCGACCTCGCGAGGGGCGGCCATGGCGCAGCCGCATGCCTGGCAGATCGTGCGTATCGCCGGGAATGGCGATTGCGCCGGGCGCCGCGATCCCCTATCTATCGCCGCCGATGCCGTCGCCTGCCGACATCGACACGCGGCAGGCGAAAACGCAGCGGCATCAAGCAAGTGGGCCCGTAGCTCAGCGGTAGAGCATCTGACTTTTAATCAGAGGGTCGATGGTTCGATCCCATCCGGGCTCACCAATCATTCCAGCGCCTTATTGCCGGGCGGTCAGGCGATTTTTTGCTGCCCGCCCTTGCCTTCGGCGATGGCGTTGAGGTCGGCCTCGCTGGCGGCGCGGCGGCTGCGGCCGTCGAACATGGCGCCCTGCTCGATCAGCAGCGACATGTGATGCAGGTCGCCATCGACGTTGGCGGAGGCCTGCAGGGCGATCGTCCGGCCGCAAATCACGCCGGACACCTTGCCGCGTACGACCACCTGCCGGCCCGCCACCATGCCGGTCACCTGGCCCTTCTCGCCGACGATCACTTCGGCGGCCTGCACATCGCCTTCGATCTCGCCGTCGACCTGCAATACGCCGCGGCCGATGATCTTCAGCCCCTGGCCCATGATCTTGAGATCGTTGCCGATTACCGACTTTTCGTTGCTGTGCTGAACCCCGTTGGCGGTGCCGGCCGTCCTTGGCTCGGCTGAAGAGCTACGCGTAAGCATCAGGGCCCCCTTAAGGTGTTAGATGAAATGCTCAATCGCATGTCGCAGGCAGAATTGGTCCGACGCTCTCGGTCCAATTCCCCACGGCAGTCGAAGGATTTGCCGTTTCCAGGTCCACTTATTCACAGGCGGCAATGTGGCTCAAGCGACATTTGCGGAATTACTTGCCACGCGGCGCTTCGGCAACACGAAGCACAAAATCAGCGGCTCTGGCCGATCTGCACCCATCGGTCATATAGATCGGCATGCCGATCAGGCGCGCATCTGCCTGAGAGGCATCGCGCTCCGCAATGGACCGGCCGAGGTTGGGGGGCTGTGACCCTTTGGCTACAGAACGAGCAAATTCTTGGGTGACGCTGCCGGAATACCTGGGGAGCGGCAAGGCGGAAGGCCCGTTGTTCTTTGCTAACGGCACCGCGTCCGGCGAAAAGGTGAAGGCCGATTTCGACGCGGATTTCCACACCGTGCGTTTCGGCCTGAACTACCGCTTCCATCGCGAGCCAGCGCCGCTGAAATAACGCGCGCCGCCTATTGCGACGCCAGACGACTTGCCTTGGCCGGATGATGCCGTGCTAAGGCTTGATGCCGCGCTCTTTCTCCAGCTCTCGTTGCGCCTCTCTTCGTCGCCTTCTCGGCCACATCTTCCGATACCAGGCCTTCATCAGCTGGTCGCGCGTCGCCTGCGCAGACTGTTCCGCAGCGTCGCGCTCCTTGATGGCCTGCGTCGAGCTGCTCGCGCAGCTCGGTGTTGAACTGGTCCGTCAGCGCCTTGGCAATCATCGCCTGGTTCACTTCGGTGGTCTCGCGCTCCTGCGGCTTCTCGGCAGGCTTGTCCGGCTGCTGCGGGGACTCCGCCAACGGCGCCTCGGGCGTGGACGAAATGCTGGCCGTTTCGATGTTCGAGAACGAGGGTGCGCCGACCTCCGCGACGTAGGCCGTGCGGCCGGTGGCGACAACGGCGATCCCCAGGGCTCCCAGCAAGCCGCCCGCAAGCGCGACACGGGCTACGCGCCGGCTGCGCACAGGCACCGGTGGCGCCTCCCCGTCCGCGACCGCCTGGCGCTGCCAGGGATCGTAGGTGCCGAAGTTCCACAGGCGGCCCTCCGGATCGCGGCACGAGTAGCTGCGCCCGCCGTTGGCCTGATGGGCGATGTCGAACACGACCTCGGCGCCGGCTGCCTTGGCGCGCGCACAATGGCTGTGCGCGTCGGCGACGAAGAAGTAGCAGACCTGCGTCTCGGCACCGCCGATCTCGTCAGGCTGCTTGAGAAGCTTGTCGAAGGCGGACTCGCGCACGGGGCCCAGCATGATCATCGCCGAGCCGAACGTCAGCTGCGCGAACATGGCCGCGCCTGAGCTGTCCGTCGTGATGCGATGCTTCTCGAAGCCGAATGCCGCGCAGAGCCAGGTGATGGCGGCCGGCAGGTCGCGGTATCGGATCACCGGGACGACCGGCGCTCCATTGGCGTGGGGGACGACCGGCGTTGCGTTGGCAGTGGCGGTGATCTGCGTCATGGCATCCTGATGCTCGAGTGGTGCACCGACGTCACTGTGCCAGTGGCAGCGTGCTGACGCGGAACAGGGCTACGGATACGCTCAAACTCACAACGCGCTCGAGGCCGCCGCTCAGACATCGCGTCAAGCGCCGCCGCGACCGAACAGACGGCCAAACAATGTTGCCTTGCGCGGCGCCGGCTGCGGCTCGCGCGCATGTGCGACGGTCGCCTCCAGGGACTCTATAGGCCTGTGCGGCGCGCTTGCGGTCTGCTCGCTTGCGCCGGCCCACTGCTCGGGCCACCCGAACTCGGGCGGGGCCGGCTCGAGCACCGCAGGGCCTTCGATGGCCAGCGGCTGCCGGCGAGCGGGCCGGCCGCCAGACTGCGCGGCAGCCGCCATCGGCGGTCCCCAGTCGCTGGCGGTTGCCCGCTTGCCTCGCTTCGGCCGGGGCGTGACCGCGACCTCGGCGGCGCTGCCCTCCGGGTACCACGCCGGCGGCGTTGCGGCCGCGGCCACGCGGCTTGGGGGCCTTGCGGCCGCCCGCGCCGATCGCGTCCGACAGCCGCCGGCCATAAACGGACGGCGCGACGACGGCGGCCGAGGCGGGCTGCGAGCGCGGCATCCACGCTGGATTGTCGGGCTCGGCCTGCACCGCGGCATGGGTGGAGCCCGGCATGCCCGAGGCGACGATCGCCACGCGAATCCTGTCTTCCAGGCTTTCGTCGAGGATGGCGCCGACGATGATATTGGCGTCGGGGTCGACCTCCTGGCGCACGCGGCTTGCCGCCTCGTCGACCTCCCACAGCGTCAGGTCGCGCCCGCCGGCGATCGACAGCAGCAGGCTCTTGGCGCCCTTCAGGGTGATGTTGTCGAGCAGGGGGTTCACGATCGCCTCCTCGGCGGCCACGATCGCGCGCTGCTCGTCGGAGGCTTCGCCCATGCCGATCATGGCCGAGCCCATGCCGCGCAGGATGGTGCTGACATCGGCCAGATCGAGATTGATGAGCCCTTCCTTGACGATCAGGTCGACCAGGCAGGCGATGCCCGAGTAGAGCACCTGGTCGGCGACCACGAACGCCTCGGCAAACGTCGTCTTGTCGGAGACGACACGGAACAGGTTCTCGTTGGGGATGACCAGCAACGTATCCACGAATGGCAGCAGGGCGGCGATGCCGGCGTCGGCATTGCGCATGCGCTGCATGCCCTCGAACTGGAACGGCTTGGTGACCACGGCCACGGTGAGGATGCCGAACTCGCGCGCCTTGCGCGCCACGACATAGGCGGCGCCCGTTCCGGTGCCGCCGCCCATGCCGGCGGCGATGAACAGCATGTGCGCGTCGGCGATATGCGCGGCGATCTCGTCGAGCGCCTCCTCGGCGGCCGCCTCGCCGATCTCGGGCTTGGAGCCAGCGCCGAGGCCATCGGTAAGGTGGTGGCCGAGCTGGACCCTGTGCTCGGTCCGCGAAGCGGCGAGCGCCTGCACGTCGGTGTTGGCGACGACGAACTTCACGCCGCTCAGTCCGGACGCGATCATGTTGTTGACGGCGTTGCCGCCGGCACCACCAACTCCGATCGCGACGATGCGCGGCTTGGTATTCAACGGCTCTGTCATGTGGCCGTCGCTCGCTGCGGCTGCCGGCTGTTCAGGTACTGGCGCGACATGTGGGCGCCGCACCTGATCGTGAACTCGTCGACCAGCTGCTCGACCAGGCTGCAGAGCTGGCCGTAGCGCTCCTCGAAGGTCAGCCGGCGCACCTCGCCGTCGCGCCAGGTGGTCATCTCGAGCTCCCGGCAGTAGGGCAGGTAGGGCTTCAGGATGCGGAAGCCGGGGGCTGCCCGATCGAGCAGGTTCTCGATGGACTTGATCTGCTGGCGATAGTGCTCGCCGCCGCTGCGCGGCTTGAGCTTGGAGATGACGGTGCCGATCAGCAGGTCTTCCAGCTCGCGGTCCGGCCGGCAGCGGGTGATCTCGCGGCGCAGGTGGTCGATGGCCGCCAGCGATATCTCGCTCGGCAGCGTCGGGATGAGGAGCCCGTCGGCGGCCTTGATGGCGGCCTCGGAAAACAGGGTCAGGCCCGGCGGGCAGTCGATCAGGATGATATCGAAGTGCGGCAGCAGCGACCGGTACAACTCGGCGATCCGGGCCGAGGCCTTGGCATAGGCCGCGTGGATGTCGCTGCCGGCGAGGAAGGCCGCCAGGATCTGCCGCTCGCGGCGCGGCATGTCGGGGCTGGCGGGCAGGACGAACATCAGGTCGGCAGCGTCTTTCACGCAATAGCGCGCCGGCACGGCCGCCTGGCTGAAGTGAACGGTGCTCTCCCGGTCGATCTGCTTGAGCAGGTGGCTATCGAGCGTGGCGTCCCGCGCAATCAGGTCGTTCAGCGTCCGTCTGCCGAGCAGGGCGATGGAAGCGCTGCACTGGAAGTCGCAGTCGATGATGAGGACCCGCTTTTGGAACAGGTGGCAAAGTCCTTCGGCTATCGCGATGGCGACGGTGGTCTTGCCTGTGCCGCCCTTGAAATTGATCGCGGGTGCCACACACTTCGGCAATTCGATTGCGGGCATGCGAGCCACCCCCGTGGAGCTTGCTTCCGTGCGAGCTAGCCAACCGGAAAGACTTCCACCAACGCGGCCGAAACAAGTGAAACTTTGGATGAACGCGGGACTTTGGATGAACGCGGTGCACCTAGGCACACCCTACGACGCCCTACAGCTCAGCTCGCACGCAGGACCGAGCGAGCCGAGCACTCAAGGACGCAACCATGCAGGCCCAACTGCAAGACCCATGCATCGCCTGCAAGGCGCACACATCTGCGACGCGAGTCACCAATTTCGTGTACCAGGAGTCAATATAGCGGGCAACACACGGCGGATATCCGACAACAGCAAACCTGTTTGTAACATGGCGCGCCGATGGCATGTCCGCGGCGACTTGCCAGAGCGTTCCGAGCTTGAATGGTCATGGCTTCGGGCATCGGCGATCATCCAACTCAGCGCTGGGCTTGGTCGGATGGGGAGTGGATCCGCGAAGGCCGTGCTTCGCCACGCTCAGCACGGGGCTGCGGCTGCCGATCTCGAGCGGTGAGGGAGGGCGCAGGCCGGAGCGTGGACCGCTCCGCCTGCGATGGGCGTCTACTTCGTTTTGCGGTTGTGCATCCCGGCGCTGCGCGGCAGCCGGCGCGGGGCCGTCTTGAGCGCCCGCTCCGCGGGGCGGTATTGCATGGCCTGGCTGCGCGCATCGCTATCGGCTTGGGCGAGCGCCGAAGCGATGCCCAGCAGATGCTGCTGGCCTTCGAAATCGAGCTTGCGGAAGCGTTCGGCCATCGCCTGGACGCGATCCTCGGTGGTTGCAACCCGGAAGACGGGTGCCTGGTCGGTGTGAACGGGAGCACTGGGCTCTTCCGGCACGTCCTGGGCGATCACATCCTGGAAGAACCAGAGGACGGGAACGCCAAGCTTTTCCGCAACCTCGGTGAGCAGCAGGGCAGGCGCCTGGTCGATGCCGTCCTCGTAGCGCTCATACGTGCCGGGCTCGACGCCCAGCTGGTCGGCGACGCTTTCGATGCTCAGACCCATGCGCGCTCGGCGCGCGCGCAGCCGGTCACCGACCAGGACCCAGATCGGGCGACCGCATTGCGCGGCTGGACCAGCATCAACGATACGCTTCATAAGGTTTTCCCTCTCGTACAAACGCAAAGCACAAATTGACCAGCGAAATCAGCAGCAACGTCTGTGTCTGCATTCAGGACAAGGCCCCGCCGTGAGTTGGCCGGCGCCAATTCACACCCCGTCCTCATGGGCAGCCCGCGCGCTTTGTGACACCCGAGCCGTGCGATGGTGTGCCCCGCACCCACCGACGGCGGCGAACATGCGGCGAGAAATGCTTGGCAACAAGACCGGAGTCTTCACATCGCCGTTTGTGGACAGAACGCGATGAGTTGGGCGGTGTCCGCAGATAAGCCATGATTGTTTGCCTCAACGGTCCGTGGTTCGCGCCGAGGTTGTGAATCCCAGCTCCAATCCCTTCACTTGCGACGCAGAAGCGAAGCGGGACAATCGTCCGGATGTCCCGCTTCGCGGTCGTCACTTGCGGGCCGTCGGCACGGCGTCGGTATGACGCTGCCGCAGGCGCAGGGCGAAGCCCGCCATCAGGACACCGGCGGCGATCGCGTAGGCGCCGATCGCCCAGACCAGGCCCAGCGCGCCGGCGCCCGGTGCGAACAGCACGGCCAAACCGAACAGCACGGAAATGGCACCCGACAGGATCAGCCACCACTCGTCCTCGATCTCCTTGCGCAGGCGGATCGCACCGGCGATCTCGAAGATGCCGATCATGAGTGCCCAGGCGCCGATCAAGACGACCAGGGTGAAGGCGGTGATGCCGGGCCACGCGAAGGTGAGAACACCGACCGCCACGCCGAGGATGCCGACCAGAACCAGCCAGCCGGTCGAGGTGGATTTGTCGCTGCCGGTCACCGCGGCCGTCAGGCACAGGACGCCGTCCACGAACGCGAAGGCGCCGTAGAGCAGGGTGAGGGCGAGCAGCGTAATTCCGGGCCAGAAGAACGCCATCACGCCGAAGATGACGCTGACGATGCCGCGCAAGAGCAGAAGCCACCAGTTGCGGGCGAGAGCCTGCAAATCGTGGCCCATGAACATCGAGAGCGGCATGCTTTCGGTTTGCATAGCCATGCTTTGTCTCCAGTGCGAGCGGCAGGGCTTCGCGCCCCAGCCGCAAAGGAAAAGTCCGTCGCACGAGAAGACATCATCCGCGGCCATTGGCCTATCGGGACTACCCCTGATAGCGAATGGGGGTCCTACCCTAGGGGCGCGATGCGCGAGGTCCCGGCGCAGTTCAGCGCACGTGGTCGTACCTGTGCAACTCGACGCAGATGGCGTCCGCGAGCTGCTTCTCATTCTCCGTTTCGCTGAGCGAGCCTTTGCCGTGCTCGATGTGGCGCTGGCCGCAGCGGGCCGACTGCTCAGCCTTGGCTCGGTCGATGACGGACATGTCCGCCTTGGCGGGCTCGGGCTTGGCAGCCTCGGCCCTCGCGGGGTCTTTGGCGGGCTCCTTGATCGTCTCCCTGATGATCTCGGGCCGCGCCGGCACAGACAGCACGCGCACCGGCGTGACCATGTCGTCCTTCAGCGAGCCCACAGGCTGACGGAGGAACAGCTCCGTGCAGCCGCCCAGCAGCGCGGCGGAAGCTGCGCAAACGACGATCGCCAATACTTTGCTCATGGCCGCGCCCCTCTCTGGAACGCGACCTAGCTATATGATTCCAGGCGGCCTGCAGCGTCGGCCGGGCCGTCTGTGAACAACTTCGAGGCGAGGCTGATTTTCTAGGTGCCCACGGCGTCGCTCGTGCATTTCTTGACGTTGCTGGCCTTGGCGGCGCCGGCCAGCTTCTTGTCGGTCGCGGCCTTCGTGCAGGCGGCCGTCGCATCCTTCTGGCACTTGGTCATGAACGAGTTCAGCGCGGCGCCGGCGAGCTTTTTCTCGGCGGCGCTGGCCTTGCAGGTGGCGGCGGTGGTCTGGGCTTGCGCGGCGACGGCAAACACACCGGCAAGCGCGGCGGCAATCAACAGGCGTTGCATGGGCAGGCTCCTTCAGGTTTAGCCCCATACAACCAACGCTAGCCAAGCTTTGGCGGTTCGAGCAAAGCCGGCAGAAAAGCAGGGTTGCGGGTTCCTTACTGCTGCGCCAGGTCGGCTCTGCAACTCTACGCAGAAGCGATCAGGTCGAAGTCGCCCTGCAGCACGGCGTCCAGGCGGCCGGTGCGGCCGCTGCCGTTCATGTTGCGCACCAGAGGCGAGGGATCGCCCCGGTAGCGGCGCACGATGCTCTGCGGGCGGGATTGCTGCTGGAGGGCCTGCAGCAGAAGGCCGCGCAGCCTGTGCTCGGGCACGTCGCCGAGCGGAGCCACGGTCAGGCAGACGCGGACGGTGGCGCGGCTGCCGCGCTTGTCGTCCTCGGCAAGGTCGAGCACATGCAGCCCGACCTCCTGCGCCAGGCAGCGATGCGCGCCAAAGCCGCTGATCAGCAGGAGAGGAGGATCGCCCGGCCGCTCGCCTGCGATCTCGGCGAGCTGCATGTTACGCTTGCCGGCCCAGGCTCGATACATGTCCTGCAGCTGCGTGCACCACTCGCGCGTCAGACGATTGTCGCCCGGCTTGTCGAAGGCCGGCTCGACCAGGAGCGCCACCTCGATCGGCGCGTCCTCGCGTACATCGCGCATGCCCTCCTTGATCAGGTGCAGCTGCTGGGCGAGGCGCGACACCAATTCGCGGGAGGACTTGCCGGTGTGCCTGGTGCTGTTGGCGAGGCGCTCGCGCAGCGAACGTTGCGGTGCTCGCCGCCGCCTTGACGCGATCCATCAGCGCGAGACGCGCCAGCGTCCGATGCCGGTCAGGCCGGCTCCAGAAGTCGGCCGCGTGCATCGGCTCGGAGATGGCGATCTTCAGGTCCTCCCATTCGGGGGCGGCCAGCATGTCCGCGATGGCCGCATATTCGACGTCGAGGGCGCTGGCCTCTGCAGCGGTGCCGCCAGGCGCCAGCATCATCGCGGGCAATCCCGGCGGCTCGCCGGATGCATGGTTGGCCGCCGCGGCGCCCATGCTCGGATCGCTGTCGGGATCGACGAACTCGGCCTGGATGGCGCGGCCGTCGCTGCGCACGAATACGAACTGGTCGCCCTCGGGAAAGCGCTTCTCGACGATGGTGGCGGCGAGCGGGGCGATGACGTACTGGTCGATGGCCCGCTTGAGGGGCCGCGCGCCCATCTCCGGCGAGAAGCCCTTCTCGAGCAGGAAGTCCTGGGCGGAGGCCTCCCATTCCACGGCCCACACGCGGTCCTTCAGGCCGCGCCGCTGCAACACGAGATCCAGCTCCTTTCTGAGGATGCCGCGCATCAGGTCGCGGGAGAGCGGGTGGAACACGATCACCTTGTCGAGGCGGTTCTGGAACTCGGGCCGGAAGGTCTGGCCGACCGCGCGCATGATCTGCTCGCTGGAGAAGGTGTCGGCCGCCGCCGTGCCGAAGCCGAGGCCCGACGTGCGATGCGTGGTGGCGCCGAGATTGGTGGTGAGGATGATGATGGTGTGGCGGAAGTCGGCGACGTAGCCGAGGCTGTCGGTGAGGCGACCATCGTCGAACACCTGCAGGAACAGGTCCCACACGTTGGGGTGCGCCTTCTCGAACTCGTCGAGCAGGATCACCGAGAACGGCTGCTTGCGCACCCGGTTGATGAGCGAGTCGGTGGCGACCGGCGCCTCCGGGCTGCCCAGGATCTTGGCGGTGGAGTCCGGCGTCTGGAACTCGCTCATGTCGAGGCGGATCAGGCGTTCGACGGAGCCGAACAGGAATTCGCACAGCACCTTGGCAAGCTCGGTCTTGCCGGTGCCGGTCGGTCCCGCGAACAGGAACACGCCGATCGGCTTGCCGGGGTCGTTGAGGCCGGCCTTGAGCATGGCGATGCGCTCGACCACGGCGGTGACGGCTTCGCTCTGGCCGATCACGCGGGCTCCGAAGTGCTCGCGCAGGGCGGCGAGATTGACGCGCTCCTGGTGGTCGAGGATCGACACCGGCAGGCCTGTCAGTTGCGCCAGCGTGGCGATCACCTGCTGCGCATCGATGCGCTCGCCGGCCTTGGCGCCGCGGGTGACGGCGAGCTTGATCAGGTCGAGCACGCCGCCGGGAAAGCTCGAGGTGCTCAGGTATTGCCTGGCGCCGCTGACCGCCACCTCGACGCACGCGGGCTCGATCGGCACGTCGAGCTGATTGGCGAGCCGCTGCACAAGGGCTTTGGCGAGGTCCTGCGTCTCCTCCAGCGTCTGCGGCTCCAGCCGCACCACCTCCAGCGCCGACTTGAGGGCGGGCCTTTGCCGCAACAGGCGCGCGGAGCCGGTCGGCGAGGCTTCCGTCCACACGATCAGGCGGCCGGAGGCCACGGCGGGCAGGATCTGGTCGAGGATGCTGGCGGCCTGGCCCTGGTGCGTGCCGGACAGCGCGACTTGCAGGATGTCGGGGATGTACCAGATCAGTTTCTTGGAGGCGGCGAGCTCGTCGATGGTGCGCTGGATGCGGCCTTCGAGCTGGCCGAACCATTGCTGGCCGGCCATCAGGTCGGCGTTGCCGGCCTCGAACACCTCCCAGCCGTCGGCGGCGAGCTGGCGGGCCAGCAGGCGCAGGAACGAGGTCTTGCCGACGCCGGAGTCGCCGCTCATGAACAACGAGCGTACGGCAGGCTCGCGCGCCTCCACGAGCCCGTCGCGCCACGCGTCTGCCTCGATCAGAATGTCGGCGGCCGGATTTGGCGTCCCAGAAGCGGCCGAAGGAGGTCAGGAACACGCGGTCGATGCTGGCGCGCTGCTGGCGGCCCTGCAGGGCATCGAGCAGCCGGTCGGCATAGGGGAGACTGAGGCGCGACAGGAAGCTGCGTATCTCGGGCAGCGTGGCATCGGGCACGCTGGCGATGGACGGGCCGAACTCAGGCGCGTCGCCGAGCCGCTCGCGCTCCAGGAAGTATTCGCGGAAGATGATGGGGATGACGGGGTTCTCGGTCCACCACTCGCGCGCGCCGGCGGCCGGTGCTCCGGACGGCGGGCGTGGATCGGCGACCAGGACCAGGTGCAGCCCGAAGTACATCGCGAACGGGGCGAGCTTGTCGAAGTGCGCCACCACGTCCGGTGCCGCCTGGCCGCGGTCGGCGCGTTCCTCCAGCGCGGCAAGGGCGACGCAGTTGAGCGCCCAGTTCACGCCGACGGCGTATTGCATAACCGTTTGGAGGGAAACGTCCGGATTGCGCAGCAGCTGCACGGCCTGCTTGAACTCAGCCAGGTCGCGGAATTCGGCCGGATGCGACAGGCTCTGGCTGAAGGTCTGGATGGCGCCTTCCAGCGCATGCAGCTGGGGCGACAGTGAGGGGGCGCCTTCGACCTGTGGTGACGACGTGGTGGAAGCCGGGGCCTGCCAGGCCTTGCGCGCATCGGCCAGCAGGGTCTGGAGCCGGCTAGCAGCGGCGCGGATGTCCCAGTCGCGCAGGGCCGGAATGCGCTGCCAGGGCAGCAGCCAGCCGATGGCCAGACCGATCAGGATGCCAACGAGGTACGCCAACTGAGTTCACCCCGTGACGGGTCGCTTGGATGGGTTGCGGGCGAGACTGTTAGTAATGTCCCCGACGGTGTCAACGAGCATCCCTGCCACCACTGGCTAGTCCGTGGCGGTCGAGAACGACAAGGAACTGCATCGCATGGCCAAGCAAGGTGAAGGCGGGGGAGAGGACGAGCGCGGGTTCCTGCGCGGGTTGCAGACGTATGGGGATCGGGATTTCTCGATCTACATGCGGCGCGCGTTCGCCAAGTCGATGGGCTATTCGGGCGAGGAGCTGGCGCGGCCGGTGGTCGGCATCGCCTTCACGCACTCCAAGTTCAATCCCTGCCATCGCCACTTCCCGGAGCTGCTGGAGGCGGTGAAGCGCGGCGTGACGGCGGCCGGCGGGCTGGCGCTCGAGTTCCCGACCATCTCGCTGCACGAGTCGACGCTGGCGCCCAACTCCATGAAGTTCCGCAACCTGATGGCGATGGACACCGAGGAGATGATCCGCGCCCAGCCGATGGACTCGGTCGTGCTGATGGGCGGCTGCGACAAGACCGTGCCGGCGCAGCTGATGGGTGCGGCGAGTGCCGGCAAGCCCGCCATACAACTGATCGGCGGGCCGCAGATGACCTCGCGCTACAAGGACGACCGCGTGGGCGCCTGCACCGACTGCCGGAAGTTCTGGACCAAGTTCCGCGCCGGCGAGATCGGCAAGGCCGACATCGAGGCGGTGGAGGGGCGGCTGGTCACCACGTCCGGCACCTGCGCGGTGATGGGCACGGCCTCGACCATGGCGGCGATCGCCGAGGCGCTGGGCATGATCCTGCCGGGTACGGCGGCGATCCCGGCGGTGCATGCCGACCGGCTGCGGGCGGCGGAGGCGACGGGTGTGCGTGCGGTGGCGCTGGCGCGCTCCGACCTGACGCCGGACAAGATCATCACGCAGGGCGCGGTGGACAACGCGGTGCGCGTGCTGCTGGCGCTGGGCGGCTCGACCAATGGCGTGATCCATCTGGCGGCAATTGCCGGGCGGCTGGGGCTCAAGCTCGACCTGAAGCGGCTCAATGAACTGTCCGACACGACGCCGGTGCTGGCGGCCGTGAAGCCGGTCGGCAACGAGTTCTACATGGAGGATTTCTTCGCCGCCGGCGGCATCGGCGCGGTGCTGCGCGAGCTGAAGCCGCTGCTCAACCTGGACTGCATGACCATCACCGGGGAGACGCTGGGTGAGCGACTGGCGGCGGAGGAGGGGGCCTATGTCGACCGCCGCGTCATCAAGGCGGCGAGCGCGCCGCTGGAGCCGCAGGGCGGGCTCATCGCGCTGTTCGGCTCGCTGGCGCCGGATGGCGCGATCCTGAAGCGGTCGGCGGCGACGCCGGCACTGTTCGAGAAGACGGCGCGGGCGATCGTGTTCTCCTCGCTTGATGATCTGGGCGCCCGCATCGACGATCCCAAGCTCGACGTGACGGCCGACGACATTCTCATTTTGCAGAATGCCGGCCCGCGCAGCGCATACGGCATGCCGGAGGCGGGCTTCCTGCCGATCCCCAAGAAGCTGCTGGAGCAGGGCGTCAAGGACATGGTGCGCATCTCGGACGCGCGCATGTCGGGCACCGCCTACGGCACGATCGTGCTGCATGTGGCGCCGGAGGCGGCGGCCGGCGGACCGCTGGCGCTGGTGCGGACCGGCGACCAGGTGCGGCTGTCGGTGAAGGAGCGGCGGCTCGACCTGCTGGTGGACGAGGCGGAGCTGGCGAAGCGCCGCGAAGCGATCAAGCCAAGCGCGGACGCCCGGCTGCGCGGCTACGACAAGCTGTTCCGCGAGACGGTGATGCAGGCCCCCGACGGCTGCGACTTCGAGTTTCTTCGGCGGTAGGCAAGGGCCCTAACCGCGCAGCATGTCCTTCGAAATGTTCCGCCGGCCGTGCACGACGCGCAGCAGATGGACGACATCACTTCCGCGCGCGTGCTCGTAGAGGACAACGTAAGGGGGCACGGGCACGATGCGCACGTTCTCGCCAAGTGCAGGCCGGGGCGCGCCGCTGCCCGGAAACTGAGAGATATCGTCCACGGCCTGCCATATCTTGCGGTCCCAGCGGTCGGCCGTATCGGGACCAGCGGCCGCCGACAAAGTGATTATGATTTGCAGGAGGTCGTCGCGGGCTTGCGGCGAGACGACGACGCGCGTCATCGCGCGCCGATTGATTTCAGGTAGGCGTCGATCTGCGCCCTGACATCTTCGGCGGGAATGCCTTCACCCCGCGCGATGGAGGCACGCGCCTCGTCGACCAGCGGCTTGGCCCACGCCAGATCGTCGGCGTCGAGGGTCATCAGGCCGGCAACTGCGAGGCGCACGGCATCCTCGATGGAGTCGAAGCGGCCGCCTGCAACTTGGGCTTCCAGCCACTTGATCTGGTCCGGCGTGAGTGTCACGGTCATGGAGAACACACTACCACGGTTGGCGCGGTGCGTCAGACCCAAGCTGGCGACCGAGGCCGGTCGGGCGAGCCGGAGCACATGCCAAATTTCGCAAGCAAGCAGCTGAAGGTCTTCTCGACGCTGGCGGTGCAGGGGGCGATGCCAGCGGTGTCGGCAGGGTATGAGAGGTTGGCGGGCACGAAACTCGTGATCGAGTTCGCGCCGACCAACGGCCTGATGGCCAGGATCGATGCAGGCGAGAGGGCGGACGTTGCCATCTTGACGCGCGAAGGTGCCGATCAGCTGGCGGAGCGCGGCTTACTGCGGGGAGGCAGCGTGGTCGATGTGGCGCGGTCGTATGTGGGCATCGCGGTGCGGGCAGGCGCAGCCAGGCCGGATATCAGCTCGTCGCAGAGCTGAAGGCGGCGCTGCTGGGTGCCAAGTCGATCGCCTACTCGCGCATCGGTGCCAGCGGGATTTTGTTCGCGCGGCTGATCGAGCAACTCGGCGTCGCGGAAGAGGTCAACGCCAAGGCGACCATCATTCCGAGTGGGTTCACGGCGGAGCTGGCCGCACGCGGCGAGGTAGAGCTGGCGGTGCAGCAGGTCAGCGAGCTGATGGTGGTGGCGGGCGTCTATGTGGTGGGGCCGCTGCCCATCGAGCTGCAGCAGCCGGCGATGTTCTCGGCCGGCGTGTTCGCCGAGTCAGCCGAGCCGGAGCAGTCCGCGCGTTTTGTGCAGTTCCTGACATCGGCCGCGGCTGCCCCGGCTTTGCAGGCAGCCGGATTGGAGCCGGTCGCTACCCAGCGCTGAGGCGCAGCAAGCCGTAATTCAACGCCAGCAGCAGCGGCACGAGCACGGCGAGGCGCAGCAGGCGCTGGTGAAACTCGCCGTGTCCGAGGTAATCGCCGGCCGCGTAGCCCGACGGTGACCGTGCAGGCGAACATGAACTTGCCCCACTCGCGGCTGCCCCAGACGACCAGCGGATCGGTATACGATGCGCCATGGCCGAACAGGAAGGTGATGCTGATGCCGGCGAACACCATCAGGCTCGGCCAGGTCATGCCGTCGAGCCAGCGCGTCAAGATGATCGGCGGCAGAGGAGCGCCGCTCAGCCGGGCCGACACGCGGGCGCCGATGCCGATCATGGCCATGAACAGCGCGGCCGTGAGAGCGGCGACCAGATTGCGATGCAGGGGCAGGCCGAGCATGTCCAGGGGCGGGCGCCAGAGGGACTGCGTCATGCTGTTCCAGAGGGTCAGCAGCGCGGCCAACGGCGGAGCGAACGGGATCAGCGTGGCGAGCTGCCCGAGCAGGGTGAGCGCGGTGCCGAACATGGCGAGCGTCGCCAGGCTCTCTCGACGCAGCCAGTCCAGCATGACGACCCCGCGGTTCGCATTCCCTGCAATCAGGTGCTATTTGTCCTAGTACGCACGCGCGAGCGTAGTCTGTTTCACCGGGAACCGGGACTACAGGCCCATGCCCAACGTCGAGATGCCAAGCGTCGAGATACTGGAAGTTGCACCGCGCGACGGCTTCCAGTCGGTCAAGCCGTTCATGCCGACCGACACCAAGATCGCCCTGATCGAGGGGCTGGCGGAGTGCGGTTTCAAGCGGCTGGAGATCGGCTCGTTCGTGAGCCCGAAGGCGATCGCGCAGATGGCCGATACGCCGGAGATCATCAAGCGCGCGCGGCTACCGAAGTCGCTGCGCGTGATGGCGCTGGTGCCGAACGCCAAGGGGCTGGAGCGCGCGCTGGAGGCCGGCGTGCGCGAGGTGGCGTGGGTGATCTCGGTGTCCGAGAGCCACAACGCCGCCAACGTGCGGCGCACGGTGGACGAGAGCTTCCGCGATTTCGCGGCGGCCTGGCAGGGGCTCGGCGGGGACAGGCCGCGCCTGCGCTTCGGGCTGTCGACCTGCTTCGACTGTCCGTTCGAGGGGCGCATCGCCGAGGACGCGGTGCTGCGCGCGGTTGCACGCGTGATCGAGGCGGCGCCCGATGTCGAGATCGGCATTTGCGATACGACCGGGCGGGCGGCGACCGATCACGTCGGTTCGCTGCTGGCCAAGGTGATGCCGCGCTTTGCCAGCGAGCGGGTGACGTTCGCCTATCACGGGCATGACACCTACGGGCTGGGCGCCGCCAATGCTATCGAGGCGTATCGGCAGGGCATCCGCGTGTTCGACGGGGCGGCCGGCGGGCTGGGCGGCTGTCCGTTCGCGCCGGGCGCCGCAGGCAATACGGCGAGCGAAGACCTGGTGTTCGCCTTCGAGCATATGGGCGTGAAAACCGGCGTCGATCTCGCCAAGCTGCTGCCGATGGCGGATCGGGTCGCCGCCGTGGCGCCGGAGCAGGCCGGCGGCAAGGTGCGCATCGTGCCGCGCCGGCGAGCGCTGGCGGGGTTCGGGGCGGAGACGCGGGGAATTCCGGCTTAGGTAGGCAGTTGCGGACGCTCCCCATCCCCCTCGTGGGGAGGGGTCGGGGGTGGGGGGATCACCTGACGCTCGCCGCGAGCGCACGACATTGCACAACAACGAGTGCGACTCGCGATCACATCTCCAGGCGTTCACCCTACCCCTAACCCCTCCCCATCAAGGGGAGGGGACGCGTTCGGCGCCGAATGGCTGGTGCCATGTCCTCAGTATCAGCGCTCCTCGGCCTTGGCCTGGTCCCAGAGGCGGTCCATTTCGGCGAGGGTGGATTGCGAGGGGGTGCGGCCGTCGGCGGCGAGCAATTCCTCGATGCGCTGGAAGCGGCGCACGAACTTGGCGTTGGCGGCGCGCAGGGCGGCCTCGGGGTCGATCTTGAGGTGGCGGGCGACGTTGGCCATCACGAACAGCAGGTCGCCGAATTCCTCCGTGACCTCCTCGCTCGCCGGGCCGTCCGGGTTGCGATCGTTGCTGATCGCTTCCTCCAACTCCGCGATCTCCTCCTTGGCCTTGGCGAACACGGGGGCGAGCGAGGGCCAGTCGAAGCCGACCTTGGCCGCTTTGTGCTGCAACTTGACGGCGCGCGTGAGGGCGGGAAAGCCGAGGGGCACATCGTCGAGCATGCCGGCGGTCCCCCCACCCCTAACCCCTCCCCACCAGTGGGAGGGGAATCCGCGCTTCTCCTGCGCCTTGATGCGATCCCAGAAGCCCGGCGCGGCGCCGGCGGCGCGCTCGGCCGCCGTGCCGAATACGTGGGGGTGGCGGCGGATCATCTTGGTGGTGATGGCTTCGACGACGTCGGCGAAGGCGAAGGCCTGCCGCTCCTCGGCCATGCGGGCGTGATAGACGACCTGCAACAGGAGGTCGCCGAGTTCCTCCTTCAGCGCCGGCAGGTCGTTCTTGTCGATGGCGTCGGCGACCTCGTAGGCCTCTTCGATGGTGTAGGGCGCGATGGTCGCAAAGGTCTGTTCGAGGTCCCAGGGACACCCTGTGCCGGGTGTGCGCAGCGCCGCCATCACGTCCAGCAGGGCTGTGATAAGCCTCTGGTCGGGCGCGGTGTTTTCAGGCGGGTGGTCGGTCACGCGGATCAGGCTTTCGTTGCTAAAACCAAGTGTTGTGTGCTTCTAGCATAAGATGGCACCTGCCAAGGCCTGCGCGCCCGGCCGGAGGAATTTGATGCACCTGATATTGGGCATGGCGTGCGCAGCAATGGCCGTTGCCGTGATGCTGGCTGCGGGGTCGTCACCCGGCATCGCAGGACCTGTCGAGCGCAGGTTGACCGTCGAGGGGCTGGCCCTCACCTACCTGCGGCCGGAGGGCAACGACCGCGTGCCGCTGGCGGTGATCATCGCCGGCTCCGGACCGACCGATCGCGACGCCAACAGCCTGCTGGGTCTCAAGACCGACGCCTACAAGCAACTCGCCGAGGCGCTGGCCGACCTCGGCATCGCCACGGTGCGCTACGACAAGCGCGGCATCGGCGGCAGCGTCGATCTCGGCAAGGACGAGACCCTGCTCACCATCGAGGTGTTCGCCAAGGATGCGCAGGCGATCGCCAAATGGGCGCGGCAGCTGCCCAATGTCGGCGCGGTCGTGCTGATCGGGCACAGCGAGGGCGGCGTGCTGGCGCTGATGGCCGCCAAGGCGGCGGCGGCCAAAGCCGTCGTCTTGCTGACGACGCCCGGCAGACCGCTCGGCCAGATCCTGCGCGATCAGCTGGCACGTCCGGCGTTGCCGGCGGACCTGCGCTCGGAGGCGCTGGAGATCGTCGCCGCGCTGGAGCGGGGCGAGGAGGTCAAGACGGTGCGGCCGGACCTCGCGCCGCTGTTCCGGCCGAGCGTGCAGCCGTTCGTGCGCAGCTTGATCAAGATTGATCCCGCCCAATTGCTGCGCGGCCTCGACATGCCGGCGCTGGTGATCGGCGGCGGGCGCGACATCCAGGTGGGTCGCGCGGACTTCGATGCGTTGGTGGCGGCGCGCGGCAACGTGACGTCGAGCTGGTATCCGAACATGGGCCACACGCTGAAGGTGGCGGGCGAGGACCTGCAGTCGCAGGGCCGGGCCTATGTCGATCCGACCTTGGCGCTCGTGGACGGGCTGGCCGACGGCGTCGCCCGGTTCATCCACGACGACCTCGGGCGGCAAACGCCACGGGCACGGAAATAGGCAACTGCCGCACCATGCTGCGCGTCACCGACACGATCGAGATCGATCCCGCCGAGCTGGAGGAGGTGTTTCTGCGTGCCTCGGGGCCGGGCGGGCAGAACGTCAACAAGGTGGCGACGGCCGTGCAGCTGCGCTTCGATGTGCGCCGCTCGCGCGCGCTCACCGACGATGTGCGCGTACGCCTCGAGCGGCTGGCGGGGCGGAGACTGACCGGCGACGGCGTGCTGGTGATCACCGCCAACCAGTTCCGCACCCAGGCGCGCAATCGCGAGGACGCGCGGCAGAGATTGATCGAGCTGATCCGCGCGGCGGCGGTGGTGCCGAAGCCGCGGCGCGCGACGCGGGTGCCGCGCGGCTCCAAGGTGCGGCGGGTGGATGACAAGGCGCGGCGCGGAAAGGTCAAATCGATGCGGCGGGGCGGGTTCGAGGGGGAGTGAGGTGAGGGCCGATGGCAAACACGCGCACGCGGCGGGGAGGCTTTCTACGTCAGTGGCATGCGAGGTGGATGGCGTCGCTGCGTCCGCAGTACAAGCGCCGACAAAGCCGGCTGCGGCAGGCGCTGCTGAAATATCCGCTCTACGATCCGCCACACAAAGCCGAAGAGCGCGTGCTGCCGGTTGAGCAGGCGCTAGAGAATTTCCGCTACTTCATGGACGTGCGCAAAGACCGCGTGACGTACTTCATGCAATGGCTGCGTGACGAATTCGGCATCGATGCCAGCCTCGAGCCTGCCGGCATCGACGCCACACTGGACTGGGCCAGGGACTACGTGCCCGTCATCATGCCATACGACAACCATGACCGAGACCCCGCCGTCTATTACGGCCGCGCCGAGCCATGGGTGGGTGACTACGCCGGTGCCAATGCATTCGTCGATCTCGGGGCCATGCTGGGCGAGGCCATCATCCTGCGGCGTCCGCACTTGCGATGGCAAATGGAGTGGTCGCTGTCCGACTATCCGGGCATCGAACGGACAGCCGATGCCAAGACCATGACGATGCTGCGTTGCTACGAGAAAGGCGATCTCGAACTCAAGCGGGAAAAGTGGTCCGGCTATCGCCGCCCGATCATCGCCAGCCCTAGCGACCCCGTTGTCTACGAGCCGGTCTATAGCTCTCTCGACAGCTACTTTTTTGTCCTCACGCAGCACATCACCATCAAAGCAGCCTTCAGAGAGGCGTCGGACGCCGGAAGGCCTGAGGTCGCTACAACTTCCTGTATCTGCGAGATTGGTTCGAGGGAGCTGCGTCCGGCGTGAGGGCTGACCTGCGCAGCCGATAGCAGCGACAGTCCGCGCGCCAATCAGCACGGCGCGCGGGCGAGCCTCGTTCACGCCTCGACCGTGTCCGCGACGGAGAAGCCGAAGCCTTCGTCGGCCCAGCCGGTGACGCCGCCGATCATGATCTTGACGGGGCGGCCCAGCTTGGCGAGCCGCAGCGCGGCGCGGTCGGCGCCGTTGCAGTGCGGGCCGGCGCAGTAGACGACGAACAGCGTGGTGTGCGGCCAGCTCATCATGCGCTCGGCGGTGATGTCGGCGTGCGGCAGGCTGATGGCACCCGGCACGTGGCCGCGCGCGTACGCCTGGCGGCCGCGCACGTCGAGCAGGACGAAGTCGACCGGGCCGGTCTTGAGCGACTCGTGCACGTCCCAGCAATCGGTCTCCAGCGACAGCTTGTGGGCGAAGTGGGCGGCGGCCTCGGACGGGGCTGCCGCGGCGATGGCACTGACGTGGCTGGCGGCCATGGGTCGGTCTCCTGTGCAGGGGCTGGATGCGTCCACGTGTTTCGTAGCAGCATTTGACGCCAAACACAGGATACGCGACAAGTGGCACGGATGCCAACGAGCGTAAAGATCATGCCAAAGCGCGCCTTACGTCGCAAACCGCCCGGCAACCGGCTGGTGGTCGCGCTCGCCTACGACGGGCTGTGCACGTTCGAGTTCGGCGTGGCGGTGGAGATCTTCGGGCTGGACCGACCGGAGATGGGCGATGACTGGTATCGGTTCCGCGTGGCCGCGGCCGATGCCGGGCCGATGCGCGCCATGGGCGGCATCCGCGTCAGCGTCGACGGCGGGCTGTCCCTGCTGGAGCGGGCCGGCACCATCATCGTGCCGGGCTGGCGGGGTGCCGATCAGCCGGTGCCCGCGCCACTGGTCCGCGCGCTGCGGCGGGCGCATGCCAAGGGAGCGCGGCTGCTGTCGTTCTGCTCGGGCGTGTTCGTGCTGGCGGCGACCGGCCTGCTCGACGGCAGGCGGGCGACCACGCACTGGCGTTACACCGAGCAGCTGGCGCAGGCCTATCCGCGCATCGGCGTGGTGGCCGACGTGCTGTACGTCGACGAGGGCAGCCTGCTGACGGCGGCGGGCACGGCGGCCGGCATCGATCTCAGCCTGCATCTCATCCGCCGCGACTGGGGCACGGCGGCCGCCAACAGCGTGGCGCGCCGCCTGGTCGTGCCGCCGCATCGTGACGGCGGGCAGGCGCAGTTCATCGAGGCGCCGGTGCCGGCGGCCAGCGAAGGGGGACGGCTCGGGCAGGTGCTCGACCGCCTGCGCGCCGAGCCGGCGCGCGATACCAGCATCGCGGGTTTGGCACAGCGAAGCGGGCATGAGCCGGCGCACGTTCCTGCGCCGCTTCAAGGCTGGCACCGGAGCCACGCCAGGCGTTTGGCTGGTGCGGGCACGGCTGGCGCGGGCACGCCAGCTGCTGGAGACGACGCACCTGGGGCTCGATGACGTGGCGGCGGAAGCGGGCTTCGGCACGGCGGCCAATCTGCGGCATCACTTCCGCAAGGAATTGAAGGTCAGCCCGTCCGATTTCAGGCGCCGGTTCGGGTGGCCGGCGGCTTGATGCCAAGCGGGGTTGTCATGCAAGCCACGTCAGTCGCATAATATATATTATGGAAAACGAACGTATTTGATCGATCTACAACAGATAGAAATGCCGGATCGGCCCGTGGCCGGCCGGGTCATTTCTCGGCCTTTTCGAAGTTGTCGGAGACCAGGCGGTCGAGCAGGCGGACGCCCCAGCCGGAGGCCCAGCTCGGGTTGATCTCGTTGCGGTTGGAGTCCATGGCGGTGCCGGCGACGTCGAGGTGCGCCCACGGCGTGTCCTTGACGAAGCGCTGGATGAACTGGGCGCCGGTGATGGCGCCGCCGAAGCGGCCACCGATGTTCTTCATGTCGGCGGTCTTGCTGTCGATCAGCTTGTCGTAGGCCTTGCCGAGCGGCATGCGCCAGACCTTCTCGCCGGTCTCCTCGCCGGCGGTGAACAGCTCGGCGGCGAGGCGGTCGTCGTTGCTGAACAGGCCCGCGTACTCCTTGCCGAGCGCCACCAGGATGGCGCCGGTCAGCGTGGCGAGATCGACGATGAAGCGCGGCTTGAAGCGCTCCTGCGCGTACCAGATCACGTCGGCCAGAACGAGCCGGCCCTCGGCGTCGGTGTTGAGCACCTCGATGGTCTGGCCCGACATGCTGGTGATGATGTCGCCGGGTCGGGTGGCGGTGCCGGAGGGCATGTTCTCGGTGAGCCCGAGCAGGCCGACGGCGTTGACGGCGGCCTTGCGCTTGGCGAGCCCGAGCATCAGGCCGGCGACGCAGGCGGCCCCGCCCATATCGCCCTTCATGTCCTCCATGCCGCCGGCCGGCTTGATGGAGATGCCGCCGGTGTCGAAGCACACGCCCTTGCCGACGAAGCACAGCTGCTTGGCGCGCTTGGACTTGGCGCCGTTCCACTGCAGCACGACCACGCGCGAGGGACGCACGCTGCCCTGCCCTACCGCCAGCAGCGCGCCCATCTTGAGCTCGCCGAGCTGGTCCTCGTCCAGCACCTCGACCTCGAGGCCGGCGGCGGTCAGCTCGCGCATGCGGTCGGCGAACTCGACGGGGCCCAGCACGTTGGCCGGCTCGTTGACGAGGTCGCGGGCGAGGAAGATGCCTTCGGCCAGCGCCTTGCGCGACTGGAACTGCTTGGCCGCCGCATCGGGCTTGGCGCACTGGATGACGAGGCGGGTGAGGCCGTCGCGGGCAGGCTCGCCCTCGGCGCCGTCCTCGGGCGGTTTCTTGGTGCGGTACTTTTTGAAGGTGTAGCTCCGCAGCAGCGCGCCAAAGGCCAGATCGGCCGCGAACACGTCGGCGCCGGCCTGGCCGGGATCGGCGGGATCAGCCAGGATGCTGGCTGCCTCGCCCTTGCGGGCGCTGATCTGGGCGAAGGCGGCGCCTCCCAGCAGCAGGCGATCGAGCTCGTTCGGCGCCTTGCCTGTGCCGAGCAGGATGATGCGCTGCGTATCGACGCCGGCCGGAGCCAGGATCTCGATGGTGCTTTTGGCCTTGCCGGAGAAGCCGGCGGCGGCGGCGGCCTTCTTGAGGGCGCCCTTGCTGCGCTCGTCGATGCCGCGCGCGGCGCTGCCGAGCGCCAGGTCCTCGCCGGCCAGGACCACCAGCGTGCCGACCGGGGCTGCCGACAGGGAGGCGAATTCGATCTCGAGCATGTCAGCCATGGTTTGCAATTCCGGCGGGTTGCAGAAGCGCCCCGCATGCGAACTGGCGGGGCGGCGGCTTGCCTGCTCTCCGGACGCGCCCACGCGTATCCGAGACCGGAAGCCGCTTGAAGCAAGGAGGGATGGACAGGACTGCGCAAGAATAGACGCTCGGGCCGGAAGAGCAAGACGCAGGCGCCGCGTTGCAGATCAGGCCTGCAACAGCGCCGATCGTCCAGGGTCATGCCCAGCGCCGTGTGAGACGCATGGGTCCTGGCCTGGGTCCCGCATGCAAGTTCGCCTGCAACGGCGTTCGGGATACCAGGCGCGCTGAGGTCCCGGATATTCGCCTGCGGCGAATTCCGGGATGACAGCTATGTCGCGGGCGTGCGGAAGACCTGGATGTCGAGGTCGCGGATTTTCTTGCGTAGCGTGTTGCGATTGAGGCCGAGCAGGGCGGCGGCGCGGATCTGGTTGCCGCGGGTGGCGGCGAGTGCCGCCATCAGCAATGGGCGCTCGACGTGCTGCAGCACGCGGTCGTAGAGACCGGGCGGCGGCAGCTCGCGGCCGTAGCCGGCGAAGTGGCCGGCGAGATAGCGCTCGACCATCTCCGACAGCTCCTTGGGCGTCTTGCCGCTCTCCATGGACGGCGCGGGCGCCGTCTCGGCGAGTTCGGCCTCGACGATCTCGGCGGTCAGCGTGTCTTCCGGATGCAGGGCACCGAGGCGGCGCACCATGTTCTCCAGCTCGCGCACGTTACCCGGCCAGTGGTAGTGCTTGAGGCGCTCGATGGCGGCCGTCTCGATGGCCTTGTGGCCGAGGCCGGCCTTGGCGGCCTGGCGCAGGAAGTGGCGCACGAGATCGCCGATGTCCTCCAGGCGCTCGCGCAGCGGCGGCAGGCGCAGCGGCACGACGTTGAGGCGGTAATAGAGGTCCTCGCGGAACAGGCCCTGCTGGATCTGGGTCTTCAGCTCGCGATGGGTGGCGGCGATGATGCGCACGTTGGTCTTGATGGGCGTGCGGCCGCCGACGGTGGTGTACTCGCCCTCCTGCAGCACGCGCAGCAGGCGGGTCTGCGCCTCCATCGGCATGTCGCCGATCTCGTCCAGGAACAGCGTGCCGCCCTCGGCCTGCTGGAAGCGGCCCTCGGTGCGGGCCTGGGCGCCGGTGAAGGCGCCCTTCTCGTGGCCGAACAGCTCGCTCTCGATCAGCTCGCGCGGGATGGCGGCCATGTTGATGGCGACGAACGGGCCGTTGCGGCGCTTGGAGAAGTCGTGCAGCACGCGCGCCACCAGCTCCTTGCCGGTGCCGGATTCGCCGGTGATCATGACGGTGAGGTCGGTGCGCGTCAGGCGCGCCAGGACGCGGTAGATCTCCTGCATGGCCGGCGAGCGGCCGATCAGCGGCAGCTCCTCGGCCTCGCCTTCGACAGCCACCTTCTCCTTGCGCTTGCCGGGCTCGGCGAGCGCGCGGCCGACGATGGCCACGATCTGGGAGAGATCGAAGGGCTTGGGCAGATATTCGAAGGCGCCCTTCTCGGCGGCCGACAGCGCCGTCATCAGCGTGTTCTGCGCGCTCATGACGATGATGGGCAGGTCGGGGCGCAGCTTCTTGATGCGCGGGATGAGATCGAAGGCGTTCTCATCGGGCATGACGACGTCGGTGATGACGACATCGCCCTCGCCCTGCGCCACCCAGCGCCACAGCGTGGCGGCGTTGCCGGTGGCGCGTGGGGCATAGCCGGCCCGCGCAAAGGCCTGGTTCAGCACCGTGCGAATGGCGCTGTCGTCGTCGGCAATCAGGACGGTTCCGCCTGCCATGGTTCTCTACCTTGCTTCCTGCATCCGGCGCCCTACTTGTCGCGCCGCTTCTTGTCCTGGAGCGGCAGCAGCACACGGAAGACGGTGCGCTTGGGCTCCGATTCACATTCGATGACGCCGCCGTGGTCGCCAATGATCTTGGCGACCAATGCAAGACCGAGGCCGGTTCCGGTGCGCTTTGTTGTCACGAACGGGTCAAACAGGTGCGGCTTGAGCTGATCGGGCACGCCGGTCCCGGAATCCTCGACCTCGATCATGAGGGGCAGGCTGACGCGCACGCCGGTGCCGGGCACGGTCAGGCGAACGCCCGGGCGGAAGGCGGTACGCAGCGTGATGCGGCCCTGCTCGCGGCCCTCGTCGATGGCCTCGGAGGCGTTCTTCACGAGGTTGAGGAAGGCCTGGATAAGCTTGTCGCGGTTGCCGGCCACCGGCGGCAGCGAAGGATCGAACTCGACGCTGATCCTGGTGTTTTCGGCAAAGCCGGATTCGGCCAGGCGCTTCACGTGGTCGAGCACGGAGTGGATGTTGACGGGCTCGGAGATGAGCGGGCGCTCGTCGCCGAACACTTCCATGCGGTCGACCAGCATGCGGATGCGATCGGTCTCGGTGCAGATCAGCTGGGTCAGCGCGCGGTCCTCGTCCTTGACGCCCGGCTCCAGCAGCTGGGCGGCGCCGCGGATGCCCGACAGCGGATTCTTGATCTCGTGCGCCAGCACCTGCGCCATGCCGGACACCGAGCGCGCGGCGGCCCGGTGCGTGAGCTGGCGCTCGATCATCTGCGCCATCGAGCGCTGCTGCAGCATCAGTATGATCAGGCCGGGATTGTCGGGCAGCGCGCCGCCGAACACGTCGACCACGCGGTTGACGCCGCTGCGCGGCAGGCCGACGTCGACGCCGTATTCGTTGACGGTGGCACCGGTGCGCCGCACCTGGGCCACCAGCGCGGCGAGCGGACTGGAGAAGGCGATGATGTCGGGCAGCGTCTGCCGCTTGAGCATGCCCTGGCTGAGCGAGAAGAACGATTCGGCGGCCGCGTTGGCGTAGAGCACGCGGTCGTCCTCGCCCAGCACCAGGATGGGATGCGGCAAGGTCGCGAGCAGCAGATCGTACTCGATATGCCGGCGCGGAGTGATGGGCGACCCGGTGCGGTCGCGGGCAGCCTCGGCGGCGCTCATGCGGCCATTTCTCCAGGTATTTCCGCCATTTCGGCGTAGCAGGCGGCGAGACCGTCGAGCACCTCGCGGGCGTTGTCGTTGGTGCACAGGCGACGGCGCCAGGCCTTGGCGCGCTCGGCCAGAACAGGTGAGCGGCCGGCGCCTGACGCGAGATACCAGCCGATGTGTTTGCGGGCCGCGCGCAGGCCGTGCATGCCGCCGTGCTCGATCATCGCCGCCACGTGGTCGCGGGCGATGCGGGCCTGCTCGGACAGCGGCGGCGATCCCGGATCGCGGCCGGTGGCGAGCGCTTGCGCGATGCGCGCCGGCATCCACGGCGCGCCATAGGCGCCGCGGCCGATCATGACCGCGTCGGCGCCCGACGCATCGAGCGCCGCACGTGCCGAGTCCGGATCGACGATGTCGCCGTTGATGACGACGGGAATGCGGACAACCTCTTTTACGCGGCGCGCGAACGCCCAGTCGGCGTTGCCCTTGAAGAACTGATTGCGGGTGCGTGCGTGCACGGTGATGAGATGGATGCCGGCGGCTTCGGCGCGGCGCGCCAGCTCCGGCGCGTTGCGGGTTGCATCGTCCCAGCCGAGGCGCATCTTCAGCGTCACGGGTACGTTCACGGCGCCCACGGTGGCCTCGATCAGGCCGAGCGCGTGATCGAGGTCGCGCATCAGCGCGGAGCCCGACAGCTTGCCGGTCACCTCACGCGCGGGGCAGCCCATGTTGATGTCGATGATGTCGGCTCCGAGCCCCTCGGCGACGCGGGCGCCTTCCGCCATCCAGCGCGCCTCGCAGCCCGCCAGTTGTATGACGAAGGGCGTCAGCTCGCGGCCCTCGGCGCGGCGGCGGGCGTCATGCCGCTCGCGGACCAGGTGCTCGCTGGCCACCATCTCCGACACGACCAGGCCGGCCCCCAGGGCATGCGCCAGGCGGCGAAACGGCAGGTCGGTGACGCCCGACATCGGCGCCAGCAGCACCGGCGTGCGCAGGCGATGCCGGCCGATTTCGATCGGCTGACGGTTCAAGTCGGGAGGGGGCTCGCCCAGGCTTATGCCCATATTATAGGCAAATTCCATTGTTGCTCTAGTCTTGTGCAGATTATCGTGGCCTCGGGCATTTCGCAAGCGCGAAACGATTGCTCAACCTTGATGGCCGTTGTGAAGCATCGCCAAGCCGGCGTAATAGCCATTTGCCACCCACCCACAACCATATAGGCGCCTGCCTTGAAGACCGCCGCGCTGATCGTCGCCGCCGGAAGGGGAACGCGGGCGGGCGCACCACTGCCCAAGCAGTATGCCGCCCTGGGTGCCGGCACCGTGCTGGGCCGGACTTTGCAGGCGTTCCTGGAGCACCCGGCGGTCGATGTCGTGCAGGTGGTGATCGGCGCCGCGGATGCCCAGCTTTATGACAGCGCCACTGCCGCTTTTGCGGGCAGGTTGCTGCCTGCGGTGGCGGGCGGCGCGACGCGGCAGGCCTCGGTTCGGGCCGGATTGCTGGCCCTCGTCCCGCATGCCCCGGACCTCGTGTTGATCCACGATGCGGTGCGCCCGTTCGTGTCGGCGGAGACCATCGGGGCCGTGCTGGAGGCCCTGCAGCGGGCTCCAGCGGCGGTCGCCGCCGTGCCGCTGGCCGATACCCTCAAGCGCGCCGACGAGCAGGGCCGGGTCGCAGCCACCCTGGATCGCACGGACCTCTGGCGGGCCCAGACCCCGCAGGGCTTCCGCTTTGCCGACATCCTGGCGGCCCACGAAGCCGCGGCCTCCGCCGGCGTTGACCTCACCGACGACGCGGCGGTCGCCGAATGGGCGGGCCTTGCCGTCGCCCTGGTCCCCGACAGCGCCGCCAACATCAAGCTCACCACGCCCGAGGATCTCGCCATGGCGGACAGCCGCGCCCGCTCGTTGCCCGATGTACGCACCGGCTCCGGCTTCGACGTGCATCGCCTCGTTGCCGGCGATCACGTGTGGCTGTGCGGGGTGCGCATCCCGCATACACATGGGTTGCAGGGCCACTCCGATGCCGACGTCGGCCTGCATGCCCTGACCGATGCTCTGCTGGGCGCCATCGGCGACGGGGATATCGGCCAGCATTTCTCGGACAAGGACCCGCGCTGGAAGGGCGCGGCGTCGCACATCTTCCTCGCCGACGCCGCGCGCCGGGTGCGGGAGCGCGGCGGCGTCGTGTCCAACGCCGATGTCACGCTGCTGTGCGAGGCCCCCAAGATCGCGCCCTACCGGGACGAAATGCGCGCGCGCATCGCCGCCATCCTGGGCATCGACGTCAGCCGGGTCGGGGTCAAGGCCACCACCACCGAGGGCCTGGGCTTCACCGGCCGCCGCGAAGGCATCGCCGCCCTTGCCGCCGCAACCGTGATCCTGGGCGCCGGCTGAACCCCGTCATCTCCGCGACGGGCCAATTTGCTGGCCCTGGCGTGCCTTTGCGGTCATTGCGCTCCCTCGCCGAATCGCGGCATTCAGGCCAAAGAGTGAAGGGTTATCGGTCCAATAGAGGCCAAACTCGGGCCAGAGGGATGCGCCCCCATGAACATCATGACAGCGCCTGTCACGGCTGCACCGGCGGGAGTTGGCGAGATCGCCGAGAGTACGTCCGCCGCCTGCATTTCAACGCGCGTGCGCCAGCTCAGCCGCATCATCACGCGAGTCTATGACGACGCGTTGCGGCCGCTCGGCATCACGGCCAGCCAGTTCACGCTGCTGACGCAACTCGCCCAGCAGGACGGCATCACGGCGGTCGAGATCGGCCACTCGCTCGACATCGAAAAATCGACCCTGTCGCGCAACCTGAAACGTCTTCTCAACGATGGTCACATTACGATGGACCCGCCGGCTGGTCGTCGCGGCCGGGGCTTGCATCTCACACCCAAAGGCGAGTCCGTCATCCAGCGCGGCTTCCCCGTCTGGAAGGACGCGCAAAACCGGACCATCCGCGTGATGGGCCCGGAGAGCCGGAGTATCCTCGACAATTTCCTGGCCCAGGCCGAGAAGCTTGCTGCTGCCTGAACTGTTCTGCTCTCTCTCAACGGACTATCCTGCAACGGCGCGAGATGCCCACTCGCGCCGTTCCTTTTGTGTGCGGTGAGCGGAGACGCGCCATGTTCGATGAGCGCCTGCTGCGCGAGGCGGAGAGCCTGCTGGAGGCGTGCCGGACGCGCAAACTCAAGCTGGCGACGGCCGAGAGTTGTACCGGCGGATTGATCGCCGCGCTGCTGACCGAAATTCCCGGCTCGTCCGACGTGGTGGAGCGCGGCTTCGTCACCTACTCCAACGAGGCCAAAAGCGAAGAGCTCGGCGTGCCGGCCGATCTGATCGCCGCGCATGGTGCAGTGAGCGAGCCGGTGGCCCGCGCCATGGCGGAGGGTGCGCTCGGCCATTCGCATGCCGACCTCGCCGTATCCGTCACCGGCGTCGCCGGCCCCGGCGGCGGCAGCGCTGCCAAGCCGGTCGGGCTGGTGCATCTGGGCCTGGCCCGCCGCGGCGCGCCGACCCTGCATGAGGAACTGCGCCTCGGCGATATCGGCCGCGGGCCGATCCGGATGGCCACGGTCGAGGCGGCGATGGCCCTGCTGCGGCGCGGGCTTGCGTAGGTTGGGTTAGAGCGTCAGCGCATAACCCAACACACGGTGCGTCGGGATTGTTGGGTTACGGGCTTCGCCCTAACCCAACCTACGCTGGATCGCATCGTGCTATGCTTGCAGACTGCCCGCCAGCCAAGGATCAGCCATGGACGAGACCAGCATTGACCGCGACGCCATGGGCAAGCTGGCGCAGGCGCTGTCTTTCATCTGCGGTGCGGATCACCCGACCACCGTCGCGCTCAGGACGGCTGCCGAGAGCGGCCTGGAGCGCGACATCAAGGCCGCGCGCACGTTGTTCCTGCGCCTCAAGCAAAGTGACCGCCGCGCTGCGCTGACCATGCTGCAGGACTGAGGCTCCCGCTACTCCAACCCCAGTGCTGAGCTCGTCGAAGCACGGCCCTGTATATTCGGCGCGTCCTTCGACAGGCTCAGGACGAGGTCGGCGCGCGCCTACACACCCTCGCGATCCAGCTGGCGCAGGTCGACGCGGCGGATCTTGCCGGTGATGGTCATCGGCATCTCGTCGAGGAAGCGGATCTTGCGCGGGTATTCGTGGGCGGCGAGGCGCTGCTTGACGAACTGGGCGATCTCGGTGGCCAACTCGGGCGTCGGTGCGTAGCCGCGCGCCGGCACGATGAAGGCCGCCACCACCTCGCCGCGCACGGGATCGGGCGAGCCGATCACGCCGGCGAAGGCCACCGCCGGATGGCGGGTGAGGCATTCCTCCACCTCGCCGGGGCCGATGCGATAGCCCGACGAGCTGATGATGTCGTCGTCGCGGCCCTGGAACCAGAAGTAGCCGTCCTCGTCCTTGGTCGCGACATCGCCGAGCAGGCACCAGTCGCCGCGGAATTTCTCGGCCGTCGCCTCGGGGCGTTTCCAGTATTCGAGGAACATCACCGGGTCGGGCCGGCGCACGGCGACGATGCCGGGCTCACCTGTGGGCAGCACGTTGCCGGCGTCATCGACCACCTCGACGACATGGCCGGGGACGGCGCGGCCCATCGAACCCGCCCGCACGGGGAACAGCCTGGGCGAGTTGCTGATCACCAGGTTGACCTCGCTCTGGCCGTAGAATTCGGCGAGCTCCAGGTCGAAGGTCTCGCGGCCCCAGGCCATCATGTCCTCGCCGAGCTTCTCGCCGCCGGTGCCGAGCGAGCGCAGCGCGTAGGCATGCCGCGCGCGCGGATCGGGCACCTGGCGCATCAGGCGCAAGGCAGTCGGCGGCATGAAGATGTTGCGGATGGCGTGGCGTGCCATGAAGGCGAACGCCCACTCGGGATCGAACTTGGTCCGCACCGAGCCGACCACCGCCACGCCGTGGTAGAGCGACGGCCACAGCACGTCGAGCAGCCCGCCGGCCCAGGCCCAGTCGGCCGGCGTCCAGAAGCGATCGCCCGGCTGCGGGAAGAAATCGTGCGGCATGATCACGCCCGGCAGGTGGCCGAGCAGCACGCGGCCGGCATGCAGCGCGCCCTTCGGGTTGCCGGTGGTCCCGGAGGTGTAGATCAGCAGCGCCGGATCGTCCGGGCCGGTGTCGGCGGTTTCGGCGTGCGGGGAAGCGCGCTCGACCAGCTGCCAGAAATCCTGCGCGTTTGCAGGCCCCGCACCGCCGACGCTGACGACATGCCGGAGCGTATCGATGCCGCTGAGCGCCTCGGCATTGCGCTCCAGCGCATCGGGCGTCGAGATCAGCACGCGGGCGCCGCTGTCGCCCAGGCGATAGGCGATGGCGTCCGGCCCGAACAGGTTGAACATCGGCAGGGCGATGGCGCCGCGCTTCTGGATGGCGACGTGCGCGATCAGGCTTTCCGGGCATTGCGGCAGGTGGATGCCGACGATGGTGCCCGGCGCCACGCCGAAGGCGCCCAGCACATTGGCGAAGCGGTTGGCCGCCGCCTGGATCTCGGCGAAGCTCCACGCGCGCAGCTGGCCGTCAGCCTGTTCGTACAGCAGCGCGGGTGCATCGGGCGTGCGGGCGGCGTGGTCGTCGCAGATGGCGCGCGCGATGTTGAATCGCGCCGGCACCTCCCAGCGGAAGGTCGAATAGGCCTCCTCGTACGTCGCTCCCGCGAGATGCATGTCCCTGCACCTTCGTTGCTCCCATTGCGATCATGGCAGACGACACGGGGGTCGGTCGATGCTTCACATGCATTCACCATCGCCGAGAGATGTGTGCCGGGGCCAATCCCCGTGTCTCGGGACGGTGAGATACTTCGCTCACCTCGGCTCAACGAGGGGTGCCCGCTCGCGAGGGCAACCTTGAGAGCAGCACGAGCTGAGGGTCGCGCGACGGTGACACGGTTCGAACCCGTGCACCCGGGCCGATGGGAATTTGGACCATTCAGCCGGATTCCAGCGCGACGGCGAGGCTCAGGGAGCCGCGTCTCTTTCTTGTGGTCCGGCGGCTGCTGAGCCTTGCTCCCTCTTTTTTTAGCTGACAGCCGCGGCACGCGAGCGTCAGGAAGAAACTGCGCGTGCGCTTGTGGATGGCCGGCCGGAACTGCGCGCCGGGCGCGCAGTCGCGCGCCGAGCTCGCTGCGCTCGCTGAAGCGGCAGGTGGGTCAAGCGACAGCGATGACCCAACACAATACGGAGTGCAGAACGGTATTGGGTCTGAGGTCCTTGACCACCTACGCCAAGCCGGCGCGCTTCATGTGGCCTTCGAATTTGCCGCGTACGGTGGGATCGATGCGCACGCGCAGGGTGATGGCGCCCAATTCCTCGCGCTGCTGGTCGAGCACCTCGGCGTTGTCGTGCAGCCAGCTGAGCAGGCGCCCCTGCTCGGCCGGAATCTCCAGCGTCAGGATCTCGTCGCGCTCGCCGAGGCGCGCATCGATGGCAGCCAGCAGGGCATCGATGCCTTCGCCGGTCGTCGCCGAGACCAATAGCAGGCCGCGCCCGGCCCGCTCGGCGGAGCGTTCGATGTCTCCTCGCGCGGTGGCATCGAGGCGATCGACCTTGTTGCCGACCTGCATGATCCTGGCGTCGGCCGCATCCACGTCGATGCCGAGTTCGCCCAGCACATGCTCGACGTCGCGGCGCTGCGCATCGGTCTCCACATGGCTGATGTCGCGCACGTGCAGCACGAGGTCGGCGGCCAGCACCTCCTCCAGGGTGGCGCGGAAGGCTGCCACCAGCGTGGTCGGCAGGTCGGAGATGAAGCCCACCGTGTCGGACAGGATGATGCGCCGGCCGCTGGCGAGCTTGACCTCGCGCATGGTCGGATCGAGCGTGGCGAACACCTGGTCCTTGGCCACCACGCCGGCGCCGGTGATGCGGTTGAAGAGCGTCGACTTGCCGGCGTTGGTGTAGCCGACGATGGCCACCACCGGATAGGGCACGCGCTTGCGGCCGGCGCGGTGCAATTCGCGCGTGCGCACCACGCCCGCCAATTCGCGACGGATGAACTCGATGCGCTCCTGGATCAGCCGGCGGTCGGTTTCGATCTGCGCCTCGCCGGGGCCGCCGAGGAAGCCGAAGCCGCCGCGCTGGCGCTCGAGATGGGTCCAGGTGCGCACCAGCCGGCTCTTCTGGTATTCGAGGTGGGCGAGCTCCACCTGCAGCCGGCCCTCGCGGGTGGCGGCGCGCTTGCCGAAGATTTCCAGGATCAGGCCGGTGCGGTCGAGCACCTTGCAGTCCCAGGCCTTCTCGAGGTTGCGCTGCTGGATCGGGCTCACCGCATGATCGATGATGACAAGGCCCGCCTGCTTGGCGGCGATCAGCAGCCCGATCTCATGCACCTTGCCGGACCCCAGCAGCGTGGCGGGGCGCGGCCTGGTCAGCGGTACGATCTCGGCGGCCTGCACATCGAGGTCGATGGCCTTGGCCAATCCAACCGCCTCGTCGAGCCGGTCCTGAGCCGAGCGCGGCTCCGGCCGCCGCGACGGCGCATTGCCCTCACCCGTCGGCTGGCGCCGGTCACCCGGGCGCAGCGGCGCGATGACAATCGCGCGCGTCACCGGCCGATGCCGTTCGATGGGCATCCGCCGTTTGCGCGCGCGCTTGGGTTCGGTAAGCGGATCCGAGATGGCTATCCCTGCTGGCCTTCGGCGGGATCAGAGTCCATGAGATGCACGGGCTGACCCGGCATGATGGTCGAGATGGCGTGCTTGTAGACCAGCTGCGAGTGTCCGTCACGTCGCAGCAGCACACAGAAGTTGTCGAACCAGGTGACGATCCCCTGCAGCTTCACACCATTGATCAGGAAGATCGTGAGCGGCGTTTTGTTTTTACGCACATGGTTCAGGAACGTGTCCTGAAGACTTTGGGCTCTTTCGGCCATTGTTGTAGTCCGTTTTTGTTATCTATGGCAGGACCGCAGAGACCGGCACCCTACCCCCAACGTGCATAAAATGCAGCGTCGCAGGCCGCCAGACAAGCAGATTCGCTGCACGTTTTCAGGCAAATTGCTTGTTCGTAAATCAGGCCAGTAATCAGGCCAGTGCGATTTCCGCCGTTGAATGAAATTCGGCTCTCAGTTTTTGCGTCAGGAGCCCCGGAACGCCGTTGCCGATCGCCTGCCCGTCGATGCGCACCACCGGCATGACGGCATTGGTTGCAGAGGTAATGAAAGCCTCGCGCGCCGCCTTTGCCTCCGCCACGGTAAACGGCCGCTCGACCAGCTCGATGTTCTCGCGCTTCAGCAGGTCGATCAGGGTGGTGCGCGTCACCCCGCGCAGAATGGCGTTATCGATCTGGCGGGTGATGAGCCGGCCCTGGCCATCCAGGATCCAGGCGTTGGAGGACGCGCCTTCCGTGACATAGCCCTTGGCATCGACCAGCCAGGCTTCCTTGGCGTCTGCCTTGCGCGCGGCCTCCTTGGCGAGTGCGGCCGGCAGCAGCATCACCGTCTTGATGTCGCAGCGCCCCCAGCGCATGTCCGGCATGGTCTGCACGCCGATGCCCTTGGCGGCGGATGCTTCGGCCTTGGCCGGCGAGACGCTGCGGGCCAGCACCACCAGGGTCGGCTGCACGTCCTCGGAGGGGAAGGTGAACTCGCGCGGGCCGGCGCCACGCGACACCTGCAGATAGACGAGCCCGTTGCGCACCCGGTTGCGCCGGATCGTCTCGCGCATGACGCGCGAGAGAGAGGCGGCAGGCATCGGCGCCCGCATCGACAGCTCGCCCAGCGAGCGTGCCAGCCGCGCGATGTGGCGCGTCTCGTCGATCAGGCGGCCGTCCTTGACCTCGCACACCTCGTAGACGGCATCGCCGAACTGGAAGCCGCGATCCTCCGCATGCACGCCAGCCTGGCTGTAGGGCAGATAGCGGCCGTTGACGTAGATCTCTCGTGTCATGGCTCTACCCGATTCACGCCTGCCGCACGGCTTCGGTGCCACGCTCCTGCGAGCTGACACCCAGCGCGCGCAGCTTGCGATGCAGCGCCGAGCGCTCCATGCCGACGAACTCGGCCGTGCGCGAGATGTTGCCGCCGAAGCGGTTGATCTGCGCCAGCAGGTATTCGCGCTCGAAGATCTCGCGCGCTTCCCTGAGCGGCAGCGACATCAGGTGCTCGGCGCCGCCGTTGACGGGCAGCGGCACGTTGGAGCCGATCTCGTCGGGCAGCATGTTGGCGGTGATGATGGCGTCGGGATCGCCGCCCGAGAGGATCATGAGCCGTTCGAGGTTGTTCCTGAGCTCGCGCACGTTGCCCGGCCAGTCGTGGGCCTGCAGCACGGCGATGGCGTCCTCGCCGATGCGGCGCGGCGCCAACCCCGACGACTGCGAAACCTGCACGACGAAATACGTGATCAGCTCGGGGATGTCGTCGCGGCGCTCGGCGAGCCCCGGCACGCGCAGCGGCACCACGTTGAGGCGATGGTAGAGGTCCTCGCGGAAACGGCCCTCCTGCATCTCGCGCTCCAGGTCGCGGCTGGTCGAGGAGATGATGCGCACGTCGACGGACACCTTGGGGCCGCCGCCGACGCGCTGGAATTTCTGCTCCACCAGCACGCGCAGCACCTTGCCCTGCGTCTCGAGCGGCATGTCGGCCACCTCGTCGATGTAGAGCGTGCCGCCGTGCGCCTCCTCCAGCGCGCCGACCTTGCGCGGTCCGGAATGATCTTCCGTGCCGAAGAATTCCTCCTCGACACGCTCGGGGGCCATGGCCGCCGCGTTCAGCACCACGAACGGGCCATCCTTGCGCAGCGAGGAGCCGTGCAGGACCCGCGCGCACAGCTCCTTGCCCGAGCCGGCGCCGCCGCGGATCAGCACGCGGCTGTTGGTCGGCGCCACGCGCTCGATCGAGCCGCGCAGCTGGTTCATGGCGGTCGACTTGCCGATCATCTCGAAGCTGACCACCGAGCGCTCGCGCAGCTCGCGCACCTCGCGCTGCAGCTTGGAGGCCTCCAGCGCGCGCAACGTCACCAGCAGCAGGCGGTCGGCCTTGAACGGCTTCTCGATGTAGTCGTAGGCGCCGCGCTTGATGGCTGTCACGGCCGTCTCGATGTTGCCGTGGCCGGAGACGATCACCACCGGCAGGCCGGGATGCGCCTTTTTGATGATGTGCAGCACCTCCAGCCCGTCGAGGCGGCTGCCCTGCAGCCAGATGTCGAGAATGACGAGCTGCGGCCGGCGCTCCTCGATGGACTTGAGGGCCTCGTCGGAATCGCGTGCCAGGCGTGTGCGGTGGCCGTCGTCCTGCAAGATGCCGGCGACCATCTCACGGATGTCCGCCTCGTCGTCGACGACCAGGATGTCTGAAGCCATTTGGCTCTCCCTCACTCGTTATTCGGTCACGCACCGCCGCGCGCAGCGGTCAGTACGGGTTTCTGGTGCTCCAGGACGCGGCCGGACGAGGCCGCGACCGGCAGGGTGATGCGCAACAGTGCGCCATGCGTGCGGTCGGACGCCGGCGGCGCATCCTCCATCGAGATGCTGCCGCCATGCTGCTCGACGCTTTTCTGCACGATGGCAAGCCCGAGGCCGGTGCCCTTTTTGTGTCCCTTGGTGGTCACGTACGGCTCGAGCAGACGGGCGCGGTTGTGCTTGGGCAGGCCGGGGCCGTTGTCGATCACCTCGATGTCGACGGTGTTGCCGTTGCCGCGCACGACCGTCTCGATGCGGCCGCGCCAGCCGGGCTCCTTGTCCGGGCTCTCCGCAAAACCCTGAATGGCCTCCTCGGCGTTTTTCACGAGGTTGTGGATTGCCTGCGAGATGAGGCGCCGATCGCAGGAGACGATGATCGGCTCGCCCGGGAAATTCTTGTCGAAGGCGATCTCGGCGTTGGCCATCTGCCGATCGAGCACGGAGGCGCGCACCACGTCGCGGATGTCGTGCTCTTCCATCTCCGGCTTGGGCATGCGGGCAAAGGCCGAGAATTCGTCGACCATGCGGGTTACGTCGCCGACCTGGCGGATGATGGTGTCCGTGCACAGGTCGAACACCTCGCGGTCTTCGGTGATGACCTTGCCGAACTTGCGTTTGATGCGCTCGGCCGAGAGTTGTATCGGCGTGAGCGGATTCTTGATCTCGTGGGCGATGCGACGTGCCACGTCCGCCCAGGCCGAGGTGCGCTGCGCCGACACCAGCTCCGTGACGTCGTCGAAGGTGAGCACCGAGCCCTCGTCGCCTTCGCCCTCGGCCTCGTGCGTGACGCGCACGGCAAAGCTGCGCTCGTTGCCATTGATGGTGAGCGTGACCTGGCGCTGCGGGCGGCCGCGCGCGTTGGGATCGGTGCTCTCGACCAGCAGGCCGGCGAACTCCGGCACGACATCGGCGAGATGCCGGCCGACCAGCTGGTCCTCGCTCAGGAACAGCAGCTTCAACGCCGAGCGGCTGGCAAGCGTGATGTGTCCGCTGCGATCCAGGCCAAGCACGCCGGCGGACACGCCCGACAGCACCGCCTCCATGAAGCGGCGGCGTTCCGTGAGCTGGCTGTTGGCGGTCACCAGGTCGGTGCGATGGCGCTCGAGCTCCTGCGTCATGGTATTGAAGTTCATCGACAGGCGTCTGAGGTCGCCCTCGCCCCGCCGGATCGGCAGCTGCACCGAGAGATTGCCCTTGGCGACCTGCTGGGCGGCGCTGATCAGACGCCGGATCGGCGCCACCAGCAGGCCGGCGAACCACAGCCCGACCCATACGGCCGCCAGCAGCGCGGTCAGCGAGATCATGAAGTACATCAGGCCGTGCGCGAACTTGAGGCCGCCGCGACGCTCGCGCAGCTGCTCGTACTCGGTGACGCCGCGCTCGGTGTTGCGCAGATGCGTGACGACCTTCGGGCTGACGCCGCGGGCCACATAGAGATAGGAATCCGGATAGGCGCGCAGCTTGGCGATGGCCGCGACGCGGAAGGTGCTGACCGGCATCAGCAGCGGCACGTGCCCCTGCTCGGCGACGCGGATCAGGTGCTCGGGCGGCGCGATATAGGGAATGCGCTCATCCTCCAGCGCCGCCACCTTCACGTTGCCCTTGGCGTCGACCACGTAGGCGACGGGCAGATCGCGCAGGCCGGCTTGCGCAAACATCAGTTCGCGGAATTTGCGCGGATCGTTGCCCACCTCGGCCGCCGCATCGTCGAGGTCCTTGCCCATGTTGACGATGTCGGTGCGGATGACCTGGCCGTGCTCCTCGAGGTAGGCGTGCGCCACGTCGAGCGAGTTCATCACGATGTTGGTGGTCTGGCGGTTGAACCAGTTGTCGAGCGAGCGCGAGAAGGTCGTGGTGGCGGCCACCGCCAGCAGCAGAGCCGGCAGCGCCGTGATGAGGCTGAACAGCAGCACGATGCGCACGTGCAGGCGCGCGCCCGCCACCTTGTTGCGCCAGGCGCGCCAGAGGCCGATCGCCTGCACCCCGATCACCGCCACCATGGCGATCACCAGCACCAGATTGACGAACAGCACGCCGAGCACGATCTCGTTGCGCGGCACGATCGGCGTCAGCCCGGTCAGGATCAGGTAGGTGGCAAGGCCCGACACCAGCGACAGGCCCACGATCACCGAGCCGATCAGGAAAGCCCGGCTGGTAGCAGCCGGCAGGCGCGGGCCGCCCTCCTCCAGCAGTGGATCGGCCGGCGCCTGCGCGTCGAGGTTGGCGAGCTGGCGCAACCGCTCGATGCCACGTGCCACAACGGCAGTAGCCTGACGGCCTATATCCCGCAGTGCGGTGACGGCCATGCCCTTCAGCTGGGCTGCAGTTTCCATCAGCGAGTTCGTGCGCACGGGGATCGCGGGCTCTCATGCAGCAAAGCGATCACACACATCAACAGACAGTGTGGCATTTTCGCGACAACATTGGGTTACTCATTCCGCGGGCGAGCGTCAAGTCACACCCGCGACGCGCCGGCCACACCCTTGTTGACGTCCGTCATGGAAGCGTTGCCGGAGCCACCATTCCGCCACCAAGCTATGGAAACCACTTGTGGATCGCTGCCGCTTCGACGGGTAGTGGGACTGCCGCCTTGCGGCAGGTGCGAAGCGGCGCCGGGGGAAGGACACGCATGGGGCTCCTCAGCCGATACGTTTTTCGGCAAACGGCAGGCGCGTTGCTGCTCATCCTCATCTCCTTGACGGGGGTGACCTGGATCGCCATCGCCCTGCGCCAGCTGGAGCTGATGACCACCCAGGGCCAGGACGTCATGCGCTTCCTCGGCATGACGACGCTGGCCATCCCGGGGCTGCTCGCCTTCATCGCCCCGGTGGCGCTGCTGATCGCCAGCATCCACGTGCTCAACAAACTGAACGGCGACAGCGAGCTGATCATCATGACGGCCGGCGGCATGCCGGTGTGGTCGCTGCTGAAGCCGCTCGGCCTGCTGGCGCTGCTGGTGTCGCTGTCGGTGGCGGCCGTCAATCACGTCGCGGGTCCCTGGAGCCAGCGCAAGCTGAAGGAGCTGGTCGTGCAGGTGCGCACCGACTTCATGAGCCAGGTGCTGCAGCCCTGGCGCTTCAGCTCGCCCGAGGCCAAGCTCACGGTGCACATCCGCGACCGCGCTGCGAACGGCGACCTGCTCGGGCTGCTGCTGCACGACGCGCGCGATCCCAAGCAGATCGTCACCTACCTCGCCGAGCGCGGGCAGATCATCAAGCAGGGTCCGGCCGTCTTCCTGCGCATGGAGAAGGGCCACGTGCTGCGCCAGCTCGACAACGAGCCGGCGCCCCAGATCATCTCCTTCCAGAGCTACCCCGTCGACATGAACCGGCTCGAGCAGCGGGTCGATACGGTGCAGGTGCTGCGCCCGCGCGAGCGCTTCACCACCGAGCTGCTGCGCCCGGACAAGAATGACCCGCAGTACAAAGCCAACCCCGCGCGGTTCACCTCCGAGTTGCACGAGCGCCTGTCCAACCCGTTGTATGCCTTTGCTTTTGTCCTGATCGTGGTGGCCTTCATGGGCCAGGCCCAGACCACCCGCAGCAACCGCATGCAGGCGATCGTCACGGCCTTCGGCGTGGCGGTCGGCATCCGCATCCTGGGCATCGCCGCGGCCAACGCGGCGGCGGTGCGCACCTCGGCGACGCATCTGCTCTATCTCGTGCCGTTCGCAGCCGCACTCGGCTCCATGCTGCTGATCGCCTGGCGCGTCAAACCGCGCCGCCGGACACGGCTTGCCCGTGCCCTCGAGCAGGTCGTCGGCGGCATCGGCCGGGCGCTTGCAAACCTCAATCCGCGTGCCCGCCGCTCCGCCGGCGCGCCGCTCGCGACCAGGAGCTGAGCGGTGCTGCAGGGACGGACACTGCGTCGCTACGTGGCCAAGCGCTTCCTGCTGGCGATCCTCGGCGCCTTCAGCGTATGCGCGGTGCTGATCTTCATGATCGACATGGTCGAGCTGCTGCGCATGTCGCGCCGTGCCACCGACCTTTCGGTCACCTCGCTGCTGTGGATGGGCTTGCTGCGGCTGCCCGCCTTCTCGGAGATCCTGCTATCGTTCGCGGTCATGGTCGGTAGCATCGGCGCCCTGCTCAGCCTCAGCCGCAAGTCGGAGCTGACCATCATGCGGGCCGGCGGCATGTCGGTCTGGCAGTTCCTGCGCCCCGGCCTGACGGTGGCCCTGCTGCTCGGCGTGTTCGCCGTCACCGTCTACAATCCACTCGCCGCCGCGGCCCGCTCGGAATCAGAGCGCCTGGTTGCCGAGGCCTTCGGCAAGGAAGCCGGCCTGTTCGTCTCGTCCGGGCCAGGGCTCCTGGCTGCGCCAGGATGGGGCCGACGGCCAGTCGGTGATGTATGCCAGCGCCTCGGCCAACCAGGGCCTGTCGCTGACCGGCGTGACCGTCATTCAATTTGACGCCAAAGGACAATTCGTCGAGCGCATCGACGCGGACAAGGCCACGCTCGGCGATTCCGTATGGGAACTGCAGCGGGCCCTCGTTGCCCGCCCTGGCCGGGAGGCCGAGCGCTTCGAGACCTACACGGTCAGCACCTACCTCACCCGCGAGCGGGTCGGCGATGCCCTCGGGTCGGAGATCGCGGTGTCCGTCTGGCAGCTGCCGGACCTCATCCAACTCGCTGAAAAAACGGGTCTTTCGGCTGAGCGCTACAAGATGCAATACGCGCTCCTGCTGTCGCGTCCGATGCTGCTGATCGCGATGGTTATTTTGGCTGCCACTGTGTCCCTCCGGTCATTCCGCTCTGGTGGGATACAGACTATGGTTCTCCTAGGCATGGTAGGGGGCATCGGCTTCTTCCTGCTGACAGAGGTCTCGAGGCAGATCGGCATGGCCGGTTTGATCTCGCCGACCATGGCAGTGTGGGCGCCGATTGGTCTTGCGTTGCTGGTATCGCTAACGGTTCTGCTACACCAGGAGGACGGCTGAGTGATGCGTCGAGCGCCGATACCGCACCGGTCGTGCGGCAGCGCGCCGGTTCGCGGACGTCTTGACGACGGCCGGCGGACAATGCGTTCGCTCGCCAGCTTGGCTGCGGCGGCCGCGCCTGTTGCCCCTCGCCGGCACGCTGTTTACCCGCGCTGCGCTGGCTCAGGATCCGAGCCGGCAGATCGACGTGCCGTCCGCCAAGTCGTTCCCGGGCAAAGCCGGCAACATGTTCGGCGCGCGCCCTAAGATCGATCGGGCCGAGCCCCTCTACATGCAGGCCGACCAGCTGATCTACGACACACGCGGCAACCGCGTGATCGCGCAGGGCAACGTCGAGATCTACTACAACAACTACATCCTGACCGCCGATCAGGTGGTCTACAACCAGGGCACCAACACCCTGACGGCCGAGGGCAACGCCCAGCTCAAGGATCCCAACGGCAGCATCACACGCGCCGACCGCTTCGAGGCGCTCGACGACTTCCGCGACGCCTTCGTGCAGTCGCTGAGCGTCGTCACCCAGGACGACACGCGCATCGCCGCCGAGCGGGCGAGCCGGCGCGAAGGCAATATCAACGAGTACGAGGGCGCCAAGTTCACGCCCTGCAAGAACGACCCCGGCATGCCGCCGCTGTGGTGCATCGGTGCCGCGCGCATCATCCACGACCAGCAGGCAGCCACCATCACCTACCAGGATGCGCAGTTCGAGCTGTTCGGCGTGCCGATCTTGTATGTACCCTACTTCCAGCACGCCGACCCGTCCGTCAAACGCCGCTCGGGCTTCCTGTCGCCGACCTTCAGCAATTCCTCGACGCTCGGCGCGTCGGTGGAGGTGCCGTACTACTGGGCGCTGGCGCCCAACTACGACTTCACCTTCCATCCCCGCTACTTCAGCAAGGAAGGCGTGCTCTGGCAGGGCGACTGGCGGCACCGGCTGGCGAACGGCCAGTACAACATCAAGTTCGCAGCCATCGATCAGGACGGCGGGCCTGAAGCCGGCTGGCGCGGGTCGATCGAGACCAAGGGCCAGTTCGCGCTGTCGTCCTGGTGGAGGTTCGGCTGGGATGCGACGCTGGAAAGCGACGACAGCTTCCGCCGCTTCTACAAGCTCGATCCGATCATCCAGACCGACCGCGTCAGCACGGCCTACCTGCAGGGCATGAGCGAGCGCAACTACTTCAATGCCAGCTTGTATCACTTCGGCGGCCTGTCCCTGACCGATCCGTCCTACGCCGACTCCTACGTCGCGCCGGTGATCGACTACCGCTACATCGTCGGCACACCCATCCTCGGCGGCGAGCTGACCTTCACCGGTCACGCCCGCTCCATGACGCGCGCGGGCACCACGCTCACCGACACCGACACCAACCACGCCCTGATGGAGGCGAGCTGGCGCCGCAAGATGATCGATCCGGTCGGGCAGGTTTGGACGCCGTTCGGCAGCGTGCGCGGTGACGTCTACAGCTATCAGGATGCCACCAATCCCGCCTCCAACAATCCCGTGGTGGCCATTCCCGACGATACCGCTCTGCGGGGCCAGGCCGTAGGCGGCTTGCTCTACTCGTATCCGTTCGTCGCGCACACCCGCAACGCCTCGCACGTCATCGAGCCGACCGGACAGATCATCGTGCGCCCGAACAAGATCGACCAGGGGCGCCTGCCGGTCGAGGATTCCAAGAGCCTGGTGTTCGACGACACCCTGCTGTTCGATGTCGACAAGTTCTCGGGCTACGACCGCTTCGAGACGGGCACGCGTGCCAACGTCGGTGTGCAGTACACCTTCCAGGCCAACAACGGCGCCTATGCGCGCGCCGTGTTCGGCCAGAGCTATCACCTGGCCGGCGAGAATGCCTTCACCACTCCGGGATTCGATCCGGCCAGCACGCTGGCGAATCCAACGCAGAATTTTTCGCCGGTCAGTGGCCTTGAGACCAATCGGTCGGACTACGTTGCCGGCCTCTACCTGTCGCCCATCTCGAGTGTCGCCCTGGTTGCCCAAGGCCGCTTCGACGAGAAGGACTTGACGCTGCGCCGGCAGGATACGCTGCTGCGCGCCAGCTACGGCCCGATTTCCACGTCGATCGGTTACTCCTACTCGCTGTTCGACCCCATCACGGGGCTGCTCGACAAGCAGCAGGACGTCCTGGGTGCCGTCGGCTTGCGCCTGACCGACAACTGGAGCGTTGCCGGCATGATGCGCTTCGACATCGACGACAAGCAGCGCATCCAGGATCAGATCCAGCTCAAGTACTCCGACGAGTGCTTCGTGCTGACCGCGAGCTACACCGAGACCTTCGTCGAGAACGCCGCCCTCGATCTGAGACCGGACCGCACCCTGATGCTGCGCTTCGAGCTCAAGTATCTGGGCCAGTTCAACTACAAGACGGACAGCCTCGACCACGCGTTCGGCGACACCAACACCGCCGCGAGGTAGCCGCTGCGCTGGTTCCCGGCGGGGGGTGAGGAATCACTCCCCGTTAACCGTTTCCCTGCCCGCCCGGACGCGCCAGAGCAGGATCGCTTCGGATGGAACCACCCCTGTCCGGCCGCAACGTTGCGGCCGAAGCGCGAATGCTGCTCTATTCATGGACTTGAGAGCGAGATTCACGTTCCGTGATCGAAGCCCAGTGCTTCGATCAGAAACGATCTTGCGCCTAGAACGGGCTTGCCACGACCCTGCCACGTGGTCTGTGGATAAGGAGGCATCGTCGCCGCTGCAGCGAGGCTAAGATCGCTCGCAACGAATCGTCGCTTTCTAACGGCTCGACCATCATGCCCACGCACGCCCTACATCGCCGCCGCCTTGCCTTCGCCGCCGCTGTGCTGACAGCCGGACTCTGCGTGACGGCCGTGCTGAGCGTCAGCGCTCGCGCGCAGCCGGCCAAGAAGCCGGCGCAACCCTCGGCAGCGCAGTCGACGTCCAAATCGGAGGCCGGCGGCACCGCCCCGAAGGGCACGCAGGCCATCGTCGTGCTCGTCAACGACGAGCCGGTCACCGCCTGGGAGGTCGAGCAGCGCGCCGGCTTCGTGGCGGCCAACTCCGGCGGCAATCCGAAGGACATGAAGGCCAAGGCCGAGGCGCGCTGGTCGCAGATCGTCAAGGACCCCAAGACCAACGAGCGCTTCCAGGACTTCATGCGCGCCAACAACGTGCAGTCGCAGGAGCAGGCGAAGGCCTTGCAGGCGGATTTCGTCAAGAAGCTGCAGGCGGACATGATCGACCAGATCCGCCGCGAGTTCGCGCACCGGCATGGTGTCCCAGTTTCGCAAGCAGGCACAGGAGGAGCTGATCGAGGAGCGCCTCAAGCTGCAGGAAGCCAAGAAGCTGGGCGTGGAGATTTCGGACGACGACGCCAAGCGCATGCTGCAGGGCATCGCCGATCGCAACAAGATGACCATCGACCAGTTCGCCCAGCAGGTGAAATCGACCGGCTTCGACATCTCCACGCTGCGCGAGCGGCTGCGCAGCGAGCAGGCCTGGCGCGAGGTCGTCCGCCGCCGCTTCGGCGCCCAGATCAACATCAACCAGAAGGACGTCGACCGCGTGCTGTCGGCGGCGGCCACCGAAGCCGGCGAGGACGCGGTCGAGCTGCAGGTGCAGAAAGTCACGCTGCCCATACCGGGCCGGGCTGACCAGGCCACGCTGGTGCGCCGCTTCTCCGAGGCGCAGGCCCTGCAGGGCAAGGTCGACGGCTGCAAGAACATGGCAAGCCTCGCCAAGACGGCGCCCGACGCCAAGTTCGAGGATTCCAAGTACGTCAAGCCGGGCAACCTGCCGGAGCCGACGCGCTCGCTGATGCTGCTCGCCAAGGACGGCGACGTGCTGCCGCCGGCGGCGCAGTCCAACAGCATCGAGATCTATGCCGTATGCGGGCGCCGAACTCTCAAGGGCGACGAGAAGCAGCGCGAGAACGCCATGCAGGAGCTGCAGCAGAAGGAATTCAACGTCGTCGCCAAGCGGTACCTGCACGACCTGAAGCAGGAAGCCCATATCGAGTATCGCTGAGGCGGCCATGACCGCGCCATCCCGCGCCTCCGGCTCCGCCAAGGCAGGCCGCCCTGCGCCCCCCTGCCCTGCCGCTCGCCCTGACCATCGGCGATCCTGCCGGGATCGGCCCGGACATCACGCTGGCCGCCTGGCTGCAGCGGGTCGCGCGTGATCTGCCCCCCTTCGTCGTGTACGGCGACCGCGATGCGCTGGCTGCGCGCGCCCGTGTCCTGCATCTGGACGTGCCGCTGGCGGTGGTCGACTCGCCGGGTGAAGCGGCGGCCGCCTTCGCCGACGCGCTGCCGGTGCTGGCCTCGCCCGCCTTCAAGGCTGCGCGCGACACCGCCGTCCTCGATACGATCGTGCAGGCCACCGGCGCGGTGGCGACGGGCGATTGCCTGGCGCTGGTGACCAACCCGATCGCCAAGCAATCGCTGCAGTCGGCCGGCCTGCAGCAGCCGGGGCATACCGAGCTGCTGGCGGTGCTGGCCGCGCGTCATCATGCGGGCCGCACCTTCCGCCCGGTGATGATGCTGGCGTCGAGCGAGCTGAAGGTTGTGCCGACCACCGTGCACATGCCGCTCTCCGCGGTGCCGAAGGCGCTGACCAGGAGCCTGCTCGTCGAGACCATCCGCATCACGGCGGCGGCGTTGCGCGACGACTTCGGCATTGCGCGCCCGCGTCTGGCGGTGGCCGGCCTCAATCCGCATGCCGGCGAGGGCGGCATGCTGGGGCGCGAGGATGTCGAGCTCATCACCCCGGTGATTGCCGAGCTTGCCGCCGCAGGGCTAGATGTGACCGGCCCGCACTCGGCCGATGCGATGTTCCATGCCGAGGCGCGCCTTGGCTACGACGCGGCGATTGCCATGTATCACGACCAGGCGCTGATCCCGCTCAAGACGCTGGCCTTCGACACCGGCGTCAACGTCACGCTCGGCCTGCCGTTCGTGCGCACCTCGCCCGACCATGGCACCGCCTTCGCCATCGCCGGCACCGGCAAGGCGCGCCCCGGCAGCCTGCTCGCCGCGCTGCAGCTTGCCGCCGAGATCGGCCGGCGGCGGCGCGCAAAGCAACCCGCACGCCCATGAGCACCAGCCCGCCGGGCGGTGGCGCGAGCCCCGACGGGCTGCCGCCCCTGCGCGAGGTGATCCGCGACCTGGGCCTCGCCGCCAAGAAGAGCCTCGGCCAGAACTTCATCCTCGATCTCAACCTGACGCGTCGCATCGCCCGCGCCGCCGGTCCTCTGCAGGGGCGCTCGGTGATCGAGGTCGGGCCGGGGCCAGGCGGTCTGACCCGCGCGCTGTTCCTCGAGGGCGCCGAACGCGTCATCGCCATCGAGCGCGACGAGCGCTGCCGGCCGGCGCTGGAGGCGATCGCCGCGCGCTATCCGGGCCGGCTGACGGTCGAATTCGGCGACGCGCTGGAGGCTGACTGGCCCCGGCTCGCGGCCCTTGCGGCGCCCAAGCCCAGCATCGCCGCCAACCTTCCCTACAACGTCGCCACGCTGCTGCTGGTCGGCTGGCTCGAGAGCGAGCCCTGGCCGCCGTGGTATGAGCGCATGGTGCTGATGTTCCAGAAGGAGGTGGCCGAGCGCATCGTCGCCGAGCCCGGCACCAAGGCCTACGGCCGCCTCGCCGTCCTCGCGCAGTGGCGCACGCGCCCGCGGCTGCTGTTCACGCTGAAGCCCGAGGCCTTCACGCCGCCGCCCTCGGTTTCCTCGGCGGTGGTCGAGTTCGTGCCCATCGATGCGCCGAGCCCCGCCTGCTCGGTCAAGACGCTGGGCCAGGTGACGGGGGCGGCCTTCGGCCAGCGGCGCAAGATGCTGCGCCAGAGCCTGCGCTCGCTGCTGCCGGAGCCCGAGCCGCTGCTGGAAGCGGCCGGCATCGCCGCGACGCTGCGTGGCGAGGTTCTCACGGTGCGCGATTTCGCACGCCTCGCCTATGTCTTCGAGCGCTGGGCTCCGGCGCGTCGCTGACACGCAACGCCGGCGATGCCGGAAAAGTCCGATGCCGGACATCTCGGCAGTGTCGGCGCCACCGATGCACGCACGCCGCACCCAGAGATAGGCTCACGGCGAGCGTTCCGGTCGTTGTATTTCCCAAATTGCCTGCTGAGCTACGGCGTATTGGCGAGCGTGCCGGACGACGCATCTGCGGAATGTGTCCGCCCGTCCGCCAGATATTCGCTCCAACTTTCGCGAGGCAAAGCATGACGCCGGTGCGCCTGCTGTTGGTCCTGGTCGCGATTGCATCGGCAGCTGCGCCGGTACTGGCGGACGATGCGCAGGATTGTTTCCAAGGCCAGGACCCCGAGCTGAGAATCAGGGGATGCACCCAGATTATCGAGCGGGCTCCCAACGACACGACGGGCTATCACAACCGCGCGGCTGCCTACGTCCTGGCAGGCGACATCGACAAGGCCATCGCCGATTACACCAAGGTCATCGAGACTGCGCCCGACAACGCGAGCGCATACGCCAATCGCAGCCGCGCGTACGCGAGCAGTGGCAACTACGCACAAGCGGCTGAGGATAATTCGAAGGCGCTGGAGTTGATGGCGAAGTCCATCGCCCAGCCGACCATGATCGCGCCCAAGGCGACTGTCTTGCCGAGCGAGCCGAACGGTGAAATCTCCGCCGAGAGCAAAGCCGACCCCGACGAAGCCGGAACCGCCCGTGAGGGCCGTGCAGGTCGTGAAGGCGGAGCCGCCCCTGACGGCGGATTCGGCCCCGAAGGTGGAGCCGGCCCTCAAGACGGAGCCAGCCCCGAAGGCGAACGACAGAGTCGCCGGGCAGAGTTCCTCCTCCGCCTTCTGGTCATGGTTCACCCAGCCGAACGGCAAGAAAGAGCCACCCGTGAAGGCAGCGTCGGCCGTGAAGGTCGATCCGGCCCCGAAGGCAGAGCCGGCGCTGAAAGCGGCTCCGAACAGCAGCGTCGGCCAGGAAGCGCCACCCGATACCTTGATGGGATGGCTCAAGCAGGTGAACGGCAAGAAGGAGCCGCCCCTGAAGGCGGCGTCAGCCGCGAAGATCGAGCCGGCCCCGGGGGAAGAGCTGGCCCCGGCGCTGGCGCTGAGAGCGGAGCCGTTCGCGGACGATGACATGGGCCCGGAAGAGCCTCCCGATACGTTGATGGCATGGCTCAAGCAGCTGAACAGCAAGAACGCCAAGCCGTGACGCGGATCGCAAACCGCGCGTAGACCTCCCTTGCAGTCAGGTTAGGCATGACACCTGCCGCCCGTCAGACGGCGTCTGGTGGCTCGGCGTCATTGCGGTCAGCAGGGCTCGGGCGGTGACCAGGCCTAGGGTGCCGGCACACGAACTTTCAGCACATCCCCGGATGCCCAGCGCCTCACATTTCACTGCAACTTCCGCAGGGCGTACGACCGCGCCGTTTGGCAGTGTTTCAACATTCGCATTTGGGCGCGAATTCGGATCTCCGAAGGGAGCACGTCATGCGCGCAGGATCTGCCCACCCGACGCAGATTGCTTGCAGCCGCAGCCGGCGCGGGCCTGCTGCTTGCGCCTTCGGTGGCGGCCGGCGATGCGCGTTCAAACCTGCCATCGGGTACGGATGCCTCGCAGACAAGTACGGCCAAGCCCGGCGCAATCCGCCCCTTCCGCGTCAATGTCCCCGCGGAAGACCTGGCAGATCTGCGCCGACGCATCGCCGCCACGCGCTGGCCCGATCGAGAGACGGTCAGCGACCAGTCGCAAGGCATCCAGCTCGCGAAATTGCAGGAGCTGGTTCGTCACTGGGGAACGGCCTACGACTGGCGCAAAGCCGAGGCGAAGCTGAACGCGCTGCCGCAGTTCGTCACCAACATCGACGGCCTCGACATCCATTTCATCCACGTCCGCTCCAAGCATGCCAATGCCCTGCCGGTGATCATGACGCACGGCTGGCCGGGCTCGGTGTTCGAACTCGTCAAGGTCGTCGGCCCCCTCAGCGATCCGACCGCCCACGGCGGAAAGGCCGAGGACGCGTTCGACCTCGTGTTTCCTTCGATGCCCGGCTACGGCTTTTCCGGCAAGCCGACCGACACCGGCTGGGGGCCCGAGCGCATCGCGCGCACCTGGGCGGTACTGATGCAGCGCCTCGGATACACCCGCTACGTCGCGCAAGGCGGTGATTGGGGTTCCCCCGTCTCCAGTGCCATGGCGCGCCAGGCGCCGGCGGGCCTGCTTGGCATCCACATCAACCTGCCGGCGGCCGTGCCCGCCGAGATCCTGAAGGTGATCAACGAGGGTGGGCCTGCGCCAGCAGGACTTTCCGAGAAGGAACGCGCGGCCTTCGACGCCATCAGCGCGGCCACCAAAATGGGCGACAGGTCCTACGCCGCGATGATGGGCACGCGGCCGCAGACTATCGGCTACGGCTTGACGAACTCGCCGGCCGGCCTTGCCGCCTGGATGCTCGGGCACCCGGGCTTCGCGCAATGGACCTACAGCAGCAGCGATCCCGAGAAGTCCCCGGACGAGGTGCTCGACGACGTCACGCTGTACTGGCTGACGAACAGCGCCACCTCCGCAGGGCGGCTGTACTGGGAGTACGCCGGACGCAGCGTCACCAATGCGGCGACGGAAAGGACCTCCGAGATTTCCGCTGCCCGGTCGCCATCACCGTGTTTCCGGGCGAGACGTATCGCGCCCCGGAGACCTGGGCGCGGCGTGCCTATCCCAATCTGATCTATTTCCGCGAAGTCGATAAGGGCGGCCACTTCGCGGCCTGGGAACAGCCGGAGCTGTTTGCCTCCGAGCTGCGCGCGGCGTTCCGTCCATTGCGGTGAGCCGCGCACAATTCGGCCAGATAACCCGAGGAGCAGAGCCATGACAGCAGTCGCCGAGAAGCCCAAATCCGCAAAGGTCCTGTACACGGCCAAGACCCACACCACCGGCGGGCGCGAGAAGGGCGTTGCGCGCAGCTCGGACGGACGCCTGGAGGTGAAGCTCTCGCCGCCGGGCTCATCCGGCCAAGGCACCAACCCCGAGCAGCTGTTCGCTGCCGGCTGGTCTGCATGTTTCGAGGGTGCGATGGGCCTTGCAGCCCGCAAACTGAAAGCCAAGTTGCCGGAAGACACCGCCATCGATGCCGAGGTCGACCTCAACCAGGGCGACGATGGCTACTCCCTGCGCGCCCGGCTCAACGTCAGCATCCCCGGCGTCGCACGCGATGTTGCCGAGGCGATCGTGGAGGAAGCGCACAAGACCTGCCCGTACTCCAAGGCGATCCGCGGCAACGTCGATGTGACGATCAACGTGGTGTGACGCGTGGGCTGGTAGGCAAAGCTCGCCTCGCAGCGCCGTCACAGGCTCGCGAGAACGCCGGCGACGAAGTCGGCCATGCCGGTCTGCCGCTCGCGCTTCAGTCGCTCGGCAACGAGGATCGACTGCAGGGCGGCGAGGCTGGCATCCACATCGGAGTTGACGAGCACGTAGTCGTATTCCGACCAGTGTGCGATCTCGCCCGCCGCCGCCGCCATGCGTCGCGCCACCACCTCGGCGCTGTCGAGCCCGCGCGCCCGCAGGCGCCGCTCCAGGGCCTCGCCGTCCGGCGGCAGGATGAACACCGATACCATGTCGGCGGGTAGCTGGGCCTTGAGCTGGCGCGTGCCCTGCCAGTCGATGTCGAACAGCACGTCGCGCCCCGCCGCCAGCGCCGCCGTCACCGGGGCTTTCGGCGTGCCGTACGATTTGTCGAACACGGGCGCCCATTCCAGCAGCTCGCCGGCGCCTTTCATGCGCTCGAACTCGGCCGCGTCGATGAACAGATAGTCCTTGCCCGCCACCTCGCCGGGCCGCGGCGGCCGCGTCGTCACCGATACGGACAGCTCGAGATCGGGGTTGGCATCCAGCAGCCGCTTGGCCAGCGTCGTCTTGCCCGCGCCGGAGGGGGAGGACAGCACGAGCAGCAGCCCGCGCCGCGCGATCCCCGATACGCCGCTGTGGCCCGCCTCACTCAATGTTCTGCACCTGCTCGCGCATCTGATCGATGATGGCCTTCAGCTCGAGGCCGGCCCGCGTCGTCTCGGCATCGTTGGCCTTGGAGCACAGCGTATTGGCCTCGCGGTTGAACTCCTGCGCCAGGAAATCCAGGCGCCGTCCGGCCTGCTCGCTGGAGCCAAGCAGCTCGCGCGCGCCGGCAATGTGGGCGGTGAGGCGCTTCAATTCCTCCTCCACGTCGGCGCGCGTCGCCAGCAGCGCCGCCTCCTGGTAGAGCCGGGTCTCGTCGAGCGGCACGCCGGGCTCGAGCAGACGCGCCACTTGCTCCTTGAGGCGCTGGCGGATGGCTTCGGGCGAGCGGGCTGGCGAGCGTTGCACGGTCTCGACCAGCTTCTCGATCGCCACCAGCTGGTCGACGATGACGGCTTCGAGCCGGCGTCCCTCGCCGGCGCGCGCAGCCACCAGGCCATCGAGCGCCTGCCCCAGGCCTACCAGCATCGCCTCGGCGCGGGCGCGCGCGGCGTCCTCGCCTTCCTCGGCCTCGACGAACTCGAGCACGCCGCGGATGCCGAGCAGCCCATCGGCGCGCGGCGCCTCGACCTTGGCCATCGCCTGCAGCTTGTCGAGCGCCACCAGCACCTGGCGCAGGGCCGGCTCGTTGAGGCGGATCTGCGAGACGCCTTCGCTGCGCTTGACGTTCAAGTTGATCGACAGGCTGCCGCGCGTCAGGCGCTTGGAGGCCGCCTCGCGGATGCGCGGCTCCAGGGCCTCGAAGCCAGGCGGCAGCCGCAGCCGCAGATCGAGGCCGCGTCCATTGACGGAGCGCAGCTCCCAATGCCAGCTGGTCGAGCCGGCCGACCCGTCCGCGCGGGCAAATCCGGTCATGCTCTTGATGGTCATACGGGGGCGCTTCCGCGTGGCTGCCGGCGCTAGGCGCGCGCGATTCGGTCGATGCTGCCGGACTTTAGCGGCAGATCACGGGGCCAACAAGAAGCCGCGACCATCGGACAGCACCCGGCGGGCGCCACTCATTTTTTGCCGTCTTGCGTCGACCAGGGCAGAACCTCCTTGGCCGGAGGCTTTCTTGGCCGGAGCAGGGTCCTTGGCTTTCTCGGTCGCCTTCTCGGGGGTCTTCTCCGGGGCCTTCTCGACGGCCTTGACCGCGGGCTTCTCAGGTGCCTTTTCGGGAGCCTTCTCGGCCGGCTTTTCCGGAGCCTTCTCCGCAGCCGCTTCGCCCTGCTGCTCCTTGGAGGAGGGGATGCGGATCAGATTGCGGCTGCTGGCCGGCGCGTTGGTGTAGGGCAGCGTGCCCGACGGAATTGGCAGCGCTCCGCCCTTGGCCTTTTCCTTCTCGGCCTTCTCGGCCTTGATCTCCCGCTCGGTGGCGCGCCACTTGCTGACGTTGGTGTTGTGGTCCTTCAGCGTCTCCGAGAAGGTGTGGCCGCCGGCGCCGTCGGCGACGAAATACAGCTCCTTGGTCTCGGCCGGATTGAGCACCGCCTCGATGGCGCGCCGTCCCGGGTTGCAGATCGCCGTCTGCGGCAGACCATGCATCTGGTAGGTGTTGTGGTTGGTCTTCTGGTCGATCTCGCTGCGCAGGATCGGCCGGCCCCAGGCCACCTTGCCGCCCTGCAGGCCGTACAGGATGGTGGGGTCGGACTGCAGGCGCATGTTCTGGCGCAGACGATTGTGGAACACGGCTGCCACGCGCTGGCGCTCGTCGTTGCGCCCGGTCTCCTTTTCGACGATCGAGGCCAGGATGACGGCCTCCTCCCACGACTTGAGCGGCAGATCCTTTTTGCGCTGCGACCACAGCCGCTCCGCCAGCTGCTTGGATTGCGCCGTCATGTTGTCGAGGATGGTCTGGCGATCGAAGCCGCGTTGCAGCACGAAGGTCTCGGGCAGCAGTGAGCCTTCGGGCGGCACGGCCGTTATGTCACCGGACAGACCTTGATCCGCCTTCAGGCGCTCGACGATCTGATGGCTGGTAAGGCCCTCCGGTATCGTCACCTTGTAGGTGACGGTGCGGCCCTCGGAGAGCACGTCGACGATCTGCTTGATGCTGGCGTTCTGGCGGATCTCGAAATCGCCGGCCTTGAGCTGGATTGCCTTGTCGCCGTCCATCCACGCCGCCACCTTGGCCCACAGATAGCCGGCCACGAACAGGCGCCGGTCGGCGATGATGCCCTCGCGCTCGAGCCGGGCGGCGATCTCCTGCGTGCCCTCGCCCTTCGGGATCACCACCACCTTGTTGCGGTCGAGGGGGCCGGGCGCATCGACCTGGCCGTTGAACACATAGGCAGCACCGCCCGCCGCCACCATCAGCAGCAGAACCAGGGTCAGCACGGCGTTCAGAAAGCGCATGAACGGACGCATCCTGCGCGGTTCGTGGTCACGCCGGCCGCGGCGTGGTCTGGCTGGCGCGCGCGTCGGCTCCAGCCTCTCCAAGGGGCTATGCGCAAGCCTGCCGGTACGACTGAACGACGGGTCCAGATCCCGGCCTCCCGGCTGGCGAATGCTCATTCCCGGTTCCCAATCGACACGCCGCCCGTGCCCTGCACAGCAATCTGGCGCGCCCTTTGTATCGGCTGGCAAATCTTACGTCGAACCTAATTGTAAATGTGGCGAAAGGGCGAAACGGGGCGGCGAAACCGATCAGCCCGGGCAGCAAAGGTTGCAGACACCCCTAAGCGGGCATGCAGCCGCGTGGTGGGACTGGCTCACCCGCAGGTCGTGGCTGTGCCTGGAGAAGACGGGAACGAAACCGCCGCGCTACTCCGCGTAGCGGCGCAGAACGACGGAGGCGTTGGTGCCGCCGAAGCCGAACGAGTTGGACAGCACCACGTCGATGGGCCGCTCCTGCGCCTTGTGCGGCACCAGGTTGATCGCCGTCTCCACCGACGGGTTGTCGAGGTTGAGCGTGGGCGGGGCGATGTTGTCGCGGATGGCGAGCACCGAGTAGATCGCCTCCACCGCGCCGGCCGCCCCCAGCAGATGGCCGACCGCGGACTTGGTCGACGACATGGCGAGCTTGCCGGCGGCGTTGCCGAACAGGCGCTCCACCGCTTTCAGCTCGATCTCGTCGCCCATGGTCGAGGTGCCGTGCGCATTCACGTATTGGATGTCGCTCGGCTGCAGGCCCGCCCGCTTCAGCGCCATGCGCATGGAGCGAAAAGCGCCATCGCCGTCCTCGGACGGAGCCGTGATGTGATAGGCATCGCCCGACATTCCGTAGCCGATCACCTCGGCGTAGATCTTGGCGCCGCGCGCCTTGGCGTGTTCCAGCTCCTCAAGCACGACGATGCCGGCGCCCTCGCCCATCACGAAGCCGTCGCGATCCTTGTCGTAGGGACGCGAGGCTTTCTGCGGCTGGTCGTTGAAGGTCGTACACAGCGCGCGGCAAGCAGCAAAGCCAGCCATGGCGATGCGGCAGATCGGGCTCTCGGCCCCGCCCGCCACCATCACATCGGCATCGTCGAACTGGATCAGCCGCGCCGCGTCACCGATGGCATGCGCGCCGGTCGAGCAGGCGGTGACGACCGCATGGTTCGGCCCCTTCAGGCTGTGCTTGATGGAGACATAGCCGGAGGCGAGATTGATCAGGCGCCCCGGGATGAAGAACGGGCTGACGCGGCGCGGCCCCTTCTCCTTGAGCAGGATGGAGGTGTCGGCGATGCCCGACAGGCCGCCGATGCCGGAGCCGATCAGGACGCCCGTGCGCTCCTGCTTGTCCTGCGTGTCGGCCTTCCAGCCGGAGTCCTCGAGCGCCTGCGTGGCCGCCGCCATGCCGTAGACGATGAAGTCGTCGACCTTGCGCTGCTCCTTGGGCTCCATCCAGTCGTCGGGATTGAACTTGCCCTCGGACTGCGAGCCAAGCGGAATGAAGCAGGCGACCTGGCAGGCGAGATCGGCGACCTCGAATTCCTCGATGCGGCGGGCGCCGCTGTTGCCAGCGATCAACCGCGACCAACTTGCATCGACGCCGCTTCCGAGCGGCGTCACAAGGCCGAGCCCGGTGATGACGACGCGTCGCAACATGCCTGATCCTGAAGGTGCTGTTTCGGCTATCGGTGCAGGGGCGGAAGCAAACTCCGTCCCGGCACGTGCCTCGGGATGGCCTGGGCTTCAGGCCGCGCTGCTGGCGTTTTTGTCGAGAAATTTGACCGCATCGCCGACGGTCTGGATCTGCTCGGCCGCGTCATCGGGGATCTCGCAACCGAACTCCTCCTCGAACGCCATCACCAGTTCCACGGTATCCAAGCTGTCCGCGCCCAGATCGTCGATGAAGCTGGCATTGTCGGTGACCTTGTCGGCCTCGACGCCTAGATGTTCGACGACGATCTTTTTTACGCGCGCTGCGACATCGCTCATTGGTTTATCCCCTCGGCTTTTTCGCTGATCCAAGCTGTTGCGGTTTGCTTCTCACCCGTGGAGCTGGGCCAAGGGCCCCAACCAACGCCACGCGAACACACGGCACGGCGCCGCCAGGCATCCGGCCGATCTGGTTTTTTCCCAGGGTTGAACGCACAAAATCACGGGCTCGTTAACACACTTCATAGGGCTTGACCAGCACTCCAAAAACCCGGTCCAGCCCGCGTTTACCATAGGCCCCGGCCGGCCTCGGACACCGATCTCAGACCCCGGCCTCAGACCATCACCATGCCGCCGTTCACGTGCAGCGTCTGGCCCGTCATATAGCCGGCTTCCGAGGAGGCCAGATAGACCGTTGCGACGGCAATGTCATCAGGCGTGCCGAATTTCTGCGCGGGGATGGCCTCGCGGATGACGGCTACCTGCTTTTCGTTAAGGGCGTCGGTCATGGGCGTGGAGATGAAGCCCGGCGCGATGCAGTTGACGGTGATGCCGCGCGAGGCGACCTCGCGGGCCAGCGACTTCGACATGCCGATCATGCCGGCCTTGGAGGCGGCATAGTTGCCCTGGCCGGGGTTGCCGAGGATGCCGCTCACCGAGGAGATATTGATGATGCGGCCATAGCCCGTCTTGGCGCGCACCATGCCCCTGGCAGCGGCCCGCATCAGCATGAAGGTGGAGGTGAGGTTGACCGCGATCACCTCGTCCCACTGCTCGTCCTTCATGACCATGAACAGGTTGTCCTTGGTCAGCCCGGCATTGTTGACCAGGATGTCCAGCCGGCCGAGCTTGGCCGTCGCCTCGTCCACCAGCTTGGCGACCTGCGCCTTGTTGCCAAGGTCGCAGGGGACCACGTGCACCTTCGTGCCGAGCTCGGTGGCGAGCGCGTCGAGCTTGTCCTGCTGGCGGCCGGAGATGACGACCGTGGCGCCCTGTTTGTGCAGGGCCTTGGCGATGGCGCCGCCGATGCCGCCGGTGGCACCCGTGACGAGCGCGGTCTTGTCGGTCAACTCGAACATCTGATCCCTCTATGTGGAGAGCGACGGCAGCGCCGCGTCGATATCCTGCGGCGTGCCGATCGAGGTTGCGTTGAGCGTCGGCACGATGCGCTTGGCGAGGCCGCTGAGCACCTTGCCGGAGCCGATCTCGTACATGTCGGTGACGCCGCCCTCGGCCATGGCCATCACGCATTCGCGCCAGCGCACGGTGCCCGTCACCTGCTCGACCAGGCATTTCCTGATCTCGGCCGGATCGGAGATCGGCGCCGCCAGCACATTGGCGATCACCGGTACGGCCGGCGCTTTGATCGTGACCTTGGCGAGCGCCTCGGCCATCGCGTCGGCCGCCGGTTGCATCAGCGCGCAATGGAACGGCGCACTGACGTTGAGCGGCATGAAGCGGCGCACGCCGTGCCCCTTGGCAAGCTGCCCCGCGCGATCGACGGCCGTCTTGGCACCCGAGATGACGGCCTGGGTCGGCTCGTTGTCGTTGGCGAGCTGGCACACCTCGCCTTGCGCGGCCTCGGCGGCCAGCTTCTCGCCGACCTCCTTGCCGACGCCGAGCAGGGCCGCCATCGCCCCTTGTCCGACTGGCACGGCCGCCTGCATGGCCTTGCCGCGGATGCGCAACAGCCGGGCCGCATCGGCGATGCTGAAGGCGCCGGCGGCGGCCAATGCCGAATATTCGCCCAGCGAATGTCCGGCCACGAATTTCACTTTATCGGCGAGCCGGAAACCCTTTTCTGTTTCCAACACCCGCATCACCGCCAGTGATACGGCCATCAGGGCCGGCTGGGCATTCTCGGTCAGCGTCAGGGTCTCGAGCGGGCCCGAGAACATCAGCTCCGACAGCTTCTGCCCCAGCGCCGCATCGACCTCGTCGAACACGGCACGGGCAGACGGATAGGTCTTGGCCAGGTCGGCGCCCATGCCGACGGCCTGACTGCCTTGTCCAGGAAAGACGAATGCGATGGCCATGAGGCCCTGAAAGGTTGCGCCAACTATCCGCGCTTAACACGGGCCCCCGCCCTCCCTGTCAAGAATGGGCCTGTCAAGATTGGGGCGTGTTTAGAAAACCGAGATGCGCCTTCAATAGGCCGGGTCCCAATGCTACAGTTTCGGACATGAGTAAAAAGGCATCCAAAGGATCGGGCAAGATTCCCAAGAGCACGGGCAAGACGTTGTCCGGCAGCTTCATGGGCATCCGCATCGTCGACCCTGCCGTGAAGCCACGCGGAACGACGGTCAAGCGCATCCGCGAAGCCGTGGCCGACGCGCGCAAGCGCGCGTGAAGCGCATGGCCCCGGCTCGCCTGAAGCGCGATCCCCTGGCCGTCTTCGTGAATGCACCCTTCGATCCCGCCTACGACCCGATGCTCGAGGCGCTGGTCTTCACCATCTTCGCATCGGGTTACCGGGCCCGCTGCGCCCTCGAGGAGAACGACAGCGGCGACATCCGTCTCGACAAGCTGGTGCGTCTCATTGGGGAGAGCACACGCTCCATCCACGACTTGTCGCGCATCCGACCGACCCAAGGTGGAAACGACCTGCCGCGTTTCAACATGCCGTTCGAACTCGGGATGGCCATGGGCGCCAAGCGCTTCAGTCCGTCTCGCAAGAGCGACAACATCAAGATCATGGTCGCCGAGCCGTACAAGCTGCCCGAGTACCTGTCCGACCTCGGCGGCAACGATCCTGACGCGCACCACAACGAGCCACCCAGGGTGGTTCGCATCGTTCGCGATTTTCTGCATACCGCGCCAAGCGGAAAGCCGCTCCCCGGCCCGGCCAAGCTTGTTGCGACGTTCCATGAATTCAAGAGCCAGCTGCCTGCCATAGCGCGCGGCATCGAGCATGAGCCTGGCGAGATCGGCGTGAGGAGGAGCTTCCCCACGTTCGTGTGGTGCATTGCTGAATTCCTGAAGGGGGCCGAAGGTTAATCCGATCCGGCACCGGAGTGCCTCTACTAGCGGGCCGTTTTGCTCCTTTGCGCTTGCCCAGCAGGCCTAATTGCGTATAAGTCGCGCCGTTACCCGCTCCGGTTGGAGGCTGAATGGGGGGCCGTCCTGGCAACAGGCGGCAGGGCAGAAATGCCCGGTTCCCGGTGTCTCCGCTCTTTCGGGTCCTTTGGGCCTTTCCTCGCAGCGCCAGCTGCACGGGGCCCAAAAGGGGCTATGCGCCGGAACGGACAGCAACGGTAGAAGGAAAGGCACCGCATGCCGCTCTATGAGCATGTGTTCCTGGCGCGCCAGGACATTTCGCAGGCCCAGGTCGAGGCCCTGACGAAGGAATACACCACGATCATCGAAGAAGGCGGAGGAAAGGTCGGCAAGACCGAGTACTGGGGCGTCAAGAACATCGCCTTCAAGATCAAGAAGAACCGCAAGGCCCACTATTCGCTCCTGAACATCGACGCGCCGCCGGCCGCGGTGGCCGAGATGGAGCGCCGCATGGGTCTGTCGACCGATGTCATCCGCTTCATCACCGTGCGCGTCGACGAGCACGAGACGGAGCCTTCCATTCAGATGCGCAAGAGCGACCGCGATGATCGCGGCGACCGCGACCGCGGTGGGTTCCGCGGCGGCGGCGGCGACCGGGGCGGCTTCCGTGGCGGCGATCGCGGCGGCTTCCGCGGCGGCGGTGGTGGTGGTGATCGCGGCGGGTTCCGCGGTGGTGGTGGAGGTGGCGGCGGCTTCCGCGCTCGCGAGGAGGGCGATCGTCCGCGCCCCCCGCGTCCGCCCCGCGATGGCGAAACACCGTCCACCCCCGAAACGCAGGAGAGCTAGGCCATGGCCGACGTTGCGACCATTCCCGCCAAGCGCCCGTTCCATCGCCGGCGCAAGACCTGCCCCTTCTCGGGCGATAAGGCACCCAAGATCGACTACAAGGATGGCCGCCTGCTCGGCCGCTACGTGTCGGAGCGCGGCAAGATCGTGCCGAGCCGCATCACGGCGGTGTCGGCCAAGAAGCAGCGCGAGCTGGCCAAGGCCATCAAGCGCTCGCGCTTCCTGGGCTTGCTGCCGTACGTGATCAAGTAAGCAAGGCTGCGCCGGTCCATTCGGCGCAGCTGATGTCGCAAGGTTGGGGCGGGCCGCCTGGTCCCGCCTCTAACCGCCAAAGGCGGGACAGCTCGGACATGCAGTTCGGTCTCATCATCGGTCTGTGCGCAGGCCTCGCCTCGGCGGCGTTGTTCTATTCGGCTGCGCGCGGCTCGCCGCTGATCGGCACGCTGCTGGTGCTGCTGACGCCGCTGCCGTCGATGCTGGCCGGCCTCGGCTGGGGTTGGCTGCCGGCGGCGCTTGGGGCCATTGCCGGCTCCGTCCTGATGGCGGTGATCGCCAACCCGCCGTTTGCGGTCGGCTATTTCCTGGCGCTCGGCGCGCCCGTCGCGATGGCCGCCTACCTCGCCTACCTGAGCCGCCCCCACCCCAGCGACGCAGCCAAGCGCGAATGGTACCCGGCCGGACGGCTGGTGGCGGCGCTGTCGCTGTACGGCGGCACGCTGCCGGTGATGATGCTGCCGCTGATCGGCGGCACCTACGAGATCCTGCGCGCGCCGATGGGCGAGTTCCTGCGCCGCCTGTCAGCCCGTGCCAGCCCCGAGCTCGGCATGCCGCAGCTGACCGACGTGCAGGTCGACGCGCTGGCCGAGCTGTTCGTCTATATCCTGCCGGGCGCGGTGGCGGCCTACTGGCTCGGCATCTTCGCGCTCAATCTGTATCTCGCCGGACGCGTGGCGCGTGCCTCAGGACGCCTCGGCCGCGACTGGCCGGACCTGGCATCGCTCGCCTATCCGCTGGGTTTCCAGCTGCTGCTGGCCGTAGCGCTGGTTGCCACCTTCGTGCCGGGTGTGCTGGGTGTGGCGGGCGTCGGGTTGTCGGGAGCGCTGCTGCTCGCCTATTTTTTCGCCGGACTCGCGCTGATGCACTACATCGCGCGGGCCCGCGCGCCGTGGATCCTCTGGCTGGTCTATGCCGGGGTCCTCTTCATCGAGCCCTACACCGCCGTCGTGCTGATGCTGGCCGGGCTGCTGGAGCCCGTCTTCAAGCTGAGGCAACGCATCGGCCCAATACCCCCATCGACTTGAACCATCAACCACCGGACACGGAGTAAACCCATGCAAGTCATTCTTCTCGAACGTATCGGCCGCCTCGGCCAGATGGGCGACGTGGTCAGCGTCAAGAACGGCTACGCCCGCAACTTCCTCCTGCCGCAGAAGAAGGCCCTGCGCGCCACCGAGGAGAACCTGGCCCGCTTCGAGGGCCAGCGCGCCCAGCTCGAGGCACGCGACCTCGAGCTGAAGAAGGAGGCCGAAGCGGTCGCCGGCAAGCTCGAGGGCAAGACCTTCCTTGCCATCCGCCAGGCCGGCGACACCGGCCAGCTGTACGGCTCGGTCACCCCGCGCGACCTGGCCGAAGTGATCACCGCCGGCGGCTTCAGCGTCGACCGCCGCCAGGTGGTGCTCGACAAGCCGATCAAGACGCTCGGCCTGCACACCACCCGCATCGCTCTGCACCCGGAGGTCGTAGTGCAGGTGACCCTCAACATCGCCCGCTCCGAGGACGAGGCCGAGCGGCAGTCGCGCGGCGAGGACGTCACCGTCATCAAGGAAGAGAAGATCGAGCTCGAGACCTTCGACGCAGACGCCGTGTTCGAGGACGAGGCGCTGGCTCGCCAGAAGGACGACGGCGCGGACGAGGCAGAGGCCGACAAGGCCTGAGTCCGCACGCTCGGGTGGTTCGCATCTGCAATTGGCCGAGGCGCGGGAACCACCTCCTGCGCCTCCCCGTTGAATCCACTGCGAGCGCCCGTCGCCCGCTGGTTGGTTGCGGCCATTTGACTTTAGTATGAGCCTCCAAAATAATCGTCGCGAGAAGCCGCAGGGTTCGTCAGCCGCACAGGAACGTGCGCCATGTTCGCCTTGCTCGACGTCTTGCTGCGCCGCATCGTGCGGCACGGCGACCTGACCGTAACGGATGCCGCAGGCGCCGCGCACCACTATGGCGACGGCAGTGGACCCGCCGTTGCCCTCCGCCTCACGGATCAGAAGATCGAGCGTCGCCTGGTGCGCGATCCGCAACTGGCGCTGGGCGAAGCCTACATGGACGGCCAGCTGGTCATGCAGCAGGGCCGCATCTATGACCTGCTCGAACTGGTACTGAGCAACGCTCAGTGGCAGGAATTCCCGCGCTGGACCAAAGGTCTCGACGCCACCCGCTATCTCGTCCGCCGCATGCTGCAGTTCAATCCGGCGCGGCGGGCGCAGCGCAACGTGGCGCACCACTACGACATCGACGGCTCCATCTACGACCTGTTCCTCGACACCGACCGTCAGTATTCGTGCGGCTATTTCGAGGACACCGACGATCTGGATATCGCCCAGCTCGCCAAGAAGCGCCACATCGCCGCCAAGCTCGCCATCGAGCCTGGCCAGCGCGTGCTCGACATCGGCTCGGGCTGGGGCGGCCTCGGGTTGTATCTCGCCAAGACCGCCGGCTGCGACGTGACCGGCGTCACGCTCAGCGCCGAGCAAATCAAGATTTCGCAGGAGCGCGCCGCCAGGGAGGGCCTCGCCCGCTCCGTGCGCTTCGAGTTCAAGGACTACCGCAAGGTCACCGGCCAGTTCGACCGCATCGTCTCGGTCGGCATGTTCGAGCACGTCGGCGTCAACCACTACACCACCTACTTCCGCAAGGTGCGCAAGCTGCTGGCCCCGAACGGCGTGGCGCTGATCCACACCATCGGCCGCTCCGAGCCGCCGTCGACCACCTCGGGCTTCATCGCCAAGTACATCTTCCCGGGCGGCTACATTCCGGCGCTGTCGGAGATGGCGGCGGGCGTCGAGCACTCGGGCCTCGTCATCGCCGACGTCGAGATCCTGCGCCTGCACTACGCCAAGACGCTGCGCGCCTGGCGCGAGCGCTTCCTCGCCAACTGGGACAAGGCCGCGGCCATCCGCGACGAGCGTTTCTGCCGCATGTGGGAGTTCTACCTGGCCTCCTCCGAGGCCGCGTTCCGCTACCAGGGGCTGGTGGTGTTCCAGATGCAGCTGGTGCGCCGCATCGATGCCCTGCCGCTCACCCGCAACTACATGTACACCGACGAGCATCGCCTGCTGGAGCGCGACCGCATCACCCAGCGCCCGCTGATGGCCGGCGAGTAGGTCGCCCCCTCTCCCCGCTTTGCGGGAGAGGGTCGGGGTGAGGGGCAGCGCACGCAGCAAGTTTCTGCCCCTGCCCTAGCCCTCTCCCCACGAGAGTGAGAGCACTCTGATTCGCATCACCCAAACGAATAGTTCGGCGTGTGTGCAAAACGGGGTGAACGGGTACCCCTTACATCTTGTGCGCGACGGAATCGGCTAAGCCAGCCGGCATGAACGCACCCGCCCGCAAGCCCGCCGCCACCGCGCCGGCAGCCCAACCCGCCGACGCGCTGCCCTTCCGCAGCGCGCCCCACAACATCGAAGCCGAACAGGCGCTGCTCGGCGCCATCCTCGTCAACAACGAGGCGCACGACCGCGTGTCGGGCTTCCTGGAGCCCGAGCATTTCTACGATCCGCTGCACCAGCAGATCTACGAGGTGACGGCCAAGCTGATCACGTCGGGCAAGCAGGCGACGCCGATCACGCTCAGGACCTTTTTCGAGAGGGCGGAGCCGATCGATGCCGGGCTCACGGTGCCGCAATATCTCGGACGGCTGGCCGCCAACGCCGCCACCATCATCAACGCCCGCGACTACGGCCGCACCATCCACGACCTCGCCACCCGCCGCCAGCTGATCCTGATCGGCGAGGACCTGGTCAACGTCGCCTTCGATTCGCCCGTCGACTTCCCGCCCAAGGAGCAGATCGAGGAGGCCGAGACGCGCCTGTTCGCGCTGGCCGAGACCGACAAGTACGGCCAGGGCTTCCTCGGCTTCAATACCGCGCTCACCAACGCCATCGACATGGCCGGCAACGCCTACAAGCGCGACGGCAACCTGTCCGGCATCTCCACCAAGTTCGTCGGCCTCGACAACAAGATGGGCGGGCTGCAGCCCTCCGACCTGATCATCCTCGCCGGACGCCCGTCGATGGGCAAGACGGCGCTCGTCACCAACATCGCCTTCAACGTGGCGCGCTCGCGCCTGCGCTCGTTGACCGAGCGGCCTGACCTGCCGCCTGACGACCCGGGCCACGACGGCGCGGCGGTCGGATTTTTCTCGCTCGAAATGTCGGCCGAGCAGCTTGCCACCCGCATCCTGTCGGAGCAGGCCGGCATCGGCTCGGAGAAGATCCGGCGCGGCATGATCTCCGAGCAGGAGTTCAAGCAGCTCGTCTCGGTCAGCCAGGAAATGGCCGCCATCCCGCTCTACATCGACCAGACCGGCGGCATCTCGATCGCGCAGCTGTCCGCCCGCGCCCGCCGCCTCAAGCGCCAGCATGGGCTCGGCCTCGTGATCGTCGACTACCTGCAGCTGATGACCGGCAGCTCGACCAAGAGCGACAACCGCGTGCAGGAGGTGTCGCAGATCACCACCGGCCTGAAGGCGCTCGCCAAGGAACTGAACGTGCCGGTCATCGCCCTGTCGCAGCTGTCGCGCGCGGTGGAGAACCGCGAGGACAAGCGCCCGCAGCTGGCCGACCTGCGTGAATCGGGCTCCATCGAGCAGGACGCCGACATCGTCATGTTCGTGTTCCGCGAGGAGTATTACGTCGAGCGCACCAAGCCGGCCGAAGGCACTGCCGAATTCCAGGAATGGCACGCGAAAATGAGTATTATCAACGGCAAGGCCGAGGTGATCATCGGCAAGCAGCGGCACGGCCCGATCGGCACCATCGGCATGCAGTTCGACGGCGCCGTCACCCGCTTCTCGGACCTGGCGCACGATCAATACCTGCCGGAGCGCAGAGAGTGAAAGTCAACAGATCAGCACGGCCCGGCCACGGCACGCGCACGGCGCGCGGTACCGCTGTCGGCGCGCGCGGTGCTGACCGTCGACCTCAATGCGTTGCGCGCCAACTGGGCGCGCCTCAACCAGGCCTCGGGGCGCGCCGAATGCGCCGGCGTCATCAAGGCGGACGCCTACGGCCTCGGGATCGGGCCGATCGCCAAGGCGCTCACCAACGAAGGCTGCAAGACCTTCTTCGTCGCCTCGCTCGATGAAGGCCGCGTCGCCCGCGAGGTGCAGCCGGGCGCCACCGTCTATGTTCTCGATGGCCTGCTGCCCGGCGCCGAGCCGCATTATGCCGGCTTCGACCTGCGACCCGTGCTCGGCAGCATCGCCGAGGTGCGCGACTGGGCGGCCTACAGCCGGGCGCGCGGACGGCGCCTGCCGGCTGCCATCCACATCGACACCGGCATCAACCGGCTCGGCATGCCGGACTACGAGGTCGAGCAGCTGGCCGCCGAGCCGGCGCTGCTGGAGGCAATCGACCTCACCCTGGTGATGAGCCACCTCGCCTGCGCCGACACGCCCGACAGCCCGGTCAACGCGCTGCAGCGCGAGCGCTTCGAGACCCTGCGCGCCAAGCTGCCGCCGGCGCCGGCGAGCCTCGCCAACTCGGGCGGCCTGTTCCTCGGGCCCGCCTATCACTTCGATCTCGTGCGGCCCGGCATCGCGCTGTACGGCGGCCGCGCGCACGAGGGCAAGCCCAACCCGATGCAGACGGTGGTGCGGCTGGCCGCCAAGATCCTGCAGGTGCGCGACCTGACGCCCGGCGACGCGATCGGCTACGGCGCCACCTTCCGCGTGTCGCGTCCCTCGCGCATCGCCACCATCGCGGTCGGCTATGCCGACGGCTTCCTGCGCGCCTTGAGCGTAGCCACCGGCGAAGCCGGCCCGGTCGGCTTCATCGGCGACTATCCGGTGCCGATCGTCGGCCGCGTCTCGATGGACTTCATCACGGTCGACGTCACCGACGTGCCGCCCGAGCTGACCCGGCGCGGCGCCTGGGTGGAGGTGATGGGCGACCGCGTCACGGTCGACGACCTGACCGACCGCGCCGGCACCATCGGCTACGAGCTGCTCGCCCGCCTGGGGCCGCGCGTCTATCGCGTCTACGAGCAATCGGAGAACTGAGCCCCTTGGCCAAGACCGCCCGCAGCACCTTCGTCTGCCAGAACTGCGGGGCGGTGGCACCGCGCTGGATGGGCAAATGCGCCTCCTGCGGCGAGTGGAACAGCATCGTCGAGGAAGCCGACAGCACGCCCATGCCGGGCTCGGGCCTGAGCAAATCCTCCAAGGGCCGCGTGGTCGTCCTCGAGACCCTCACGCACCCCGGCGACGACAAGATCGCGCGCCTTGCCACGGGGCTCGCCGAGCTCGATCGCGTCACCGGCGGCGGCATCGTGCCGGGCTCGGCCCTGCTGATCGGCGGCGAGCCCGGCATCGGCAAGTCGACCCTGCTGCTGCAGCTGGCGGCCGCCTTCGCCAACGCCGGGCGACGCGCCGTCTATTTCACCGGCGAGGAGGCGGCCGCCCAGGTGCGCCTGCGCGCCGACCGCCTCGGGCTCGCCAAGGCGCCGCTGGCGCTCGCCAGCGAGACCAACGTCTCCAACATCCTGGCGACGCTGGCCGACGGGCCGCGCGCCGATCTCGTCGTCATCGATTCGATCCAGACGCTGTGGGCGGATGCGCTGGAAGCAGCGCCCGGCACCGTCAGCCAGGTGCGCGCCGCCACGCAGTCTCTCGTCCGCTACGCCAAGGCGCAGGGCAGCGCCCTGCTGCTCGTCGGCCACGTCACCAAGGACGGCCAGATCGCCGGCCCCAAGGTGATCGAGCACATGGTCGACACGGTGCTGTATTTCGAGGGCGACCGCGGCCACCCCTATCGCATCCTGCGCGCCACCAAGAACCGGTTCGGCGCCACCGACGAGATCGGCGTGTTCGAGATGGCCGCCGACGGCCTGCGCGAGGTCGCCAACCCGTCCGAGCTGTTCCTGGGCGACCGGCTGGCGTCGGCGCCGGGATCGGCGGTGTTCGCCGGCGTGGAAGGCACGCGGCCGATCCTGGTCGAGATCCAGGCCCTGGTGGTGCCGTCCGGCCTCGGCACGCCGCGCCGGGCGGTGGTGGGCTGGGACAGCAACCGCCTGTCGATGCTGCTCGCCGTGATCGATGCGCGCTGCGGCGTCAGCTTTGCCCAGCACGACGTGTACCTCAATGTCGCAGGCGGCCTGCGCATCACCGAGCCCGCCGCCGACCTCGCCGCCGCCGCCGCGCTGCTGTCGTCGATTTCGGGCGTTGCGCTCGATGGCGATCGCGTCACCTTCGGGGAAATCAGTCTGTCGGGAGCGGTGCGGCCGGCCGGCCACATGCTGACGCGTCTCAAGGAGGCCCAGAAGCTCGGATTCAAGCAGGCCGTCATCCCGGCCGCCGGCGAGCTTGACGCCGGACAGGTGAAGCTCAAACTGGCGCGAATCGACCACGTGAAGGGGCTGCGCCGGAGCACTCGGGCTATGATTTCCGTGCCGACATGCATCGACACCCCTGGCAGGCCGGGCCGAGTTGGGTTATCGGCCTGTTGCGAACAGGCACTAGTGTGATGATCGAGAAGTCCGCTACATCGCTTGGGGCTGGGTGGTCGAGCGAGACGCACGCGCGCTGCAGCCGAGGAAACAAACCATGACCGGTTTCGGGCTCACGCTACTCGATCTTGCCCTGCTGGCCATCCTGGCCATCTCGGGGCTGGTGGCCATGTACCGCGGCCTGACCCGCGAGGTGCTGTCCATCCTGTCCTGGGCGGTGGCCGCGGGGGCGGTGCGCCTATTTCATCAAGTATCACCGGGGCGTAGCCGAGGAACTCGCCAAGCAGTTCTCCGATCCGGTGCAGACCTCGCACATCTATATCGCCCAGGTGGCGATCGGCGCCCCGCTGTTCGTGATCGTCTTGATCATCGTTCATCTGATCACCTCGCGCATCTCCGACACCGTGCTCGACAGCCGGGTGGGCGCCATCGACCGCATCCTCGGGCTGGCCTTCGGCGTCGCGCGCGGGTTCGTACTGGTGGTGATCCCGTACATGTTCGCCGTCTCCTTCGTGTGCAAGGAGAGCGTCTCGCGGTCAACAACCCAGGGTTGCAGGCCGGGCGAGCTGCCGATGTGGGTCGAGAACGCCAAGTCGCTCACCCTGATCAGCAGCACCAGCAGCACGCTGTTCTCGATCCTGTCGCGCTATGCGCCGTCGCCCACGATTGGGACTGGTGAACAACAGCAAGGCTGATTCCTTGCGAAACATAACAGCGCGATGACCGCACCCCGTGGCCAGCCGTCGCCGCGTACCCTATATGAGTGGCACTGCGCGGCTTCGACCGGAGTCGCAGCACCTTAGCGTGGCGTGCGCATGCGAGCGGGACGCAGGAGAGGCCGGCCATGATCCTTGGACATGACGAGGGTGCTGCGGTGTCGAAAGCCGGCGGCGGCGGCCCCGACGATGACCGCCTGCGCGAGGAATGCGGTGTGTTCGGCATCTTCGGCAACGACGATGCCGCCGCGCTGACGGCGCTCGGCCTGCACTCGCTGCAGCACCGCGGCCAGGAAGCAGCGGGCATGGTCACCTACGAGAACGGCCACTTCCACTCGGAGCGGCGGCTCGGCCTGGTCGGCGACAACTTCAACAAGGCCGACGTGATCGGCCGCCTGACCGGCAGCAGCGCGCTCGGCCACGTGCGCTACGCCACCACCGGCGACACCATCCTGCGCAACGTGCAGCCGCTGTTCGCCGACCTCGACACCGGCGGCTTCGCCGTCGCCCACAACGGCAACCTCACCAACGCGCTGACCCTGCGCAAGGCCCTCATCTCGTCGGGCGCCATCTGCCAGTCGACCTCCGACACCGAGGTCATCCTCCATCTGATGGCCCGCTCGCAGCGCCGCCGCATCATCGAGCGCTTCATCGAGGCCGTGCGCCAGATCCAGGGCGCCTACTCCCTCGTCTGCCTGACCAACGACATGCTGATCGGCGCGCGCGATCCGATCGGCATCCGCCCGCTGGTGCTGGGCCGGCTCGGCTCCGCCTACGTGCTGGCGTCGGAGACCTGCGCGCTCGACATCGTCGGCGCCGAGTTCATCCGCGAGATCGAGAACGGCGAGATCGTCACCATCACCAAGGACGGCGTCGAGAGCCACCGGCCCTTCCCGATGCGCCCCGCGCGGCCGTGCATCTTCGAGTACATCTATTTCTCCCGGCCCGACTCGATCGTCGGCGGCCGCAACGTCTACGAGATCCGCAAGCAGATGGGCGTGCAGCTCGCCAAGGAGGCGCCCGCCAACGCCGATGTCGTCATCCCGGTGCCGGATTCGGGCGTGCCGGCCGCGATCGGCTTCGCGCAGCAGAGCAGCGTGCCGTTCGAGCTCGGCATCATCCGCAATCACTACGTCGGCCGCACCTTCATCGAGCCCGAGCAGCGCATCCGCCAGCTGGGCGTCAAGCTCAAGCACTCGGCCAACGCCAGCGCCGTGCGCGGCAACCGCATCGTGCTGATCGACGACAGCGTGGTGCGCGGCACCACCTCCAAGAAGATCGTGCAGATGATGTTCGAGGCCGGCGCCCGCGAAGTGCACATGCGCATCTCCAGCCCGCCGATCACGCATCCGGACTTCTACGGCATCGACACGCCGCACAAGGACGAGTTGCTTGCCGCGAACATGAGCGTGGAGGAGATGCGCGCATTCATGGGTGCGTCCAGCCTGGCCTTCCTGTCGGTGGACGGCATCTATCGCGCGCTCGGCCACGAGAAGCGCGATGCCCGCGCGCCGCAGTTCACGGACCACTGCTTCACCGGCGACTATCCCACCGATCTCGTCGACCAGCACGGCCGCGCCAACACCGGCCAGCTCTCCTTCCTGTCCGAGGTGCGCTGACCGCTGCTCTTGCGCCGGCCCCGCCCTGAGCTTGTCGAAGGGCGCCGGAGATCGCCTGATCGTGCTTCGACAGGCTCAGCACGGAGGTGCGGCGAGAGGCCGATGCGCCGCATGATATTTCGGTAACGTTCCGGACCCCGCGCATTTGCGCCACGGTTTGCCACTATTTGCGCGCGAACTTGGCTCACCGGGTCCGCCACCTCGAGGAGACGCCGCCATGATGCCCGCCGCTTCGCGCCTCGCGCTCGTCGCAGGCTTGGTACTGTTCGCGCTGCCGGCAAGCGCGGCGCCCGTCAACTCCCAGGTCAACACGGGCGGCTCCGGCGGCGCCTACGACGCGAGCTTCTGCCCGGCGCTGGTCGGCCAGCTCAAGCTCGCGCAGTTCGACTACCAGTGCACGCCGTCGAGCGGCACGCGCGAGAACATGCAGCGTGTCAGTCGCCGATCCGCGCCAGCTCGGCTACGGCCAGCTCGACGTGTTCGTGCTGGAAGGTCGCCAGCTGAAGGCCGACACGGCGTTCGCCATCGCCCGCCAGGACGACGTGCGCGAATGCGTGTTCGCCGTCACGCGCAACAAGGACATCGCCAACTACGGCCAGCTCGCGGCCTACGCCGACAAGCTGCGCTTCATCCTGCCGCCGGCGGCATCAGGCAGCGCCGGCACCTTCCAGTTCCTGCGCAGCATCGATGCCGACGGGCTCGGCAAGGCCAAGGCCGTCAGCAACGCGGCATCGACGGAGGATGCCATCCGCGAGGCGCTGTCGGCCGACGATACGGTGAGCCTGTTCGTGCAGTTCGCCGATCCCGACAACGCGCGCTTCGATCTGGTGCGCAAGCTGGGCGGCCATCTGGTGCCGGTGATCGACCGCAACATCCTGCGCCAGGAGGTCGGCGGCAAGAAGGTCTACTTCGCGCAGGAGACGCAGGTCGAGAACGCGCAGTGGATCAAGCAGGGCCGCAAGCTGGTCACCGCCTGCACGCCGGTGGTGCTGTTCACCGGCCATCCCGACCGCGTGCAGGGCGAGCAGGCCAGGAAGGACCACGAGGACCTGATCCGCACCATCGGCGCCTCAAGCCCGGCCAGCTGCTGCCGACCGAGTCGCTGTTCCAGCGGCTCGTCAAGCGCACCAAGGAGCTGTCGGCCGTCAGCACCGAGAAGCTGCTGGAGGCGACCGAGGATGCGCGCCAGAAGGCCCGGCCCTATACCGAGAAGGCGCTGGAGACCGCCAAGGAGACCGTCGAGCAGGCCAAGCAGGCGACCGAGCGGGCCACCGAGGCCGCCAAGCCCTACATCGACAAGTCCAAGGAAGCCGCGCAGAAGGCCTACGAGGATGCGCTCAAGGTCGGCCAAGGACCTGATGGACAAGTCCAAGTCCGAGCCGCCCAAGAAGAACTGACGGCGGTCGATCGGCTTAGGCTTCGCCCGCACCCAACCTGCGACTCCACGGCTCCGTTTCAGCTGGCCTCCAACCCGGTGCACGGGCCAACTACGTCGCCCTTGCGGCCTGCAGCGCGCGGGGCTAACCGTGGGGCCATGGAACAGCCAAAACGCCTCGCCGGCCGCCTTGCCCTGGTCACCGGAGCCACCCGCGGCATCGGCCGGGCGGTGGCCTGCGCGTTCGCCCGCGAAGGCGCGCACCTGATCCTGGTCGGGCGCACCTCGGGCGCGCTCGAGGAGGTCGACGACGATATCCAGGCGCTGGGCGGCACCGCCACCCTGCTCACCCTCAACCTCAAGCACCAGGACAAGATCGACGCGCTCGGCCCCACCATCTACCAGCGCTGGGAGAAGCTCGACATCCTGGTCGGCAACGCCGGCATCCTGGGCCCGCTGTCGCCGCTCGGCCACGTCACGGCGGATGCCTGGGACGACGTGATGGCCATCAACCTGACCGCCAACTGGCGCCTGATCCGCACGCTCGACCCGCTGCTGCGCCGCTCCGACGCCGGCCGCGCCATCTTCGTCTCGTCGGGCGCCGCCGTCGAGCCGCCCCGCCTACTGGGGCCCCTACGCCGTCTCCAAGGCCGCGCTCGAGGCGCTGGTCGCCACCTACGCGCACGAGGTGGAAAACACGCCGGTGCGGGCCAACCTCGTCAACCCCGGCCCGACCCGCACGGCCATGCGCGCCAAGGCCTTCCCCGGCGAGGACCCGCTCAGCCTGAAGGCGCCCGAGGACGTGACGCCGACCTTCGTGCGCCTCGCCTCGCCCGACTGCACCGACAACGGCCGCGTCTTCGATTTGAAGACGGGTGACGTGCGTTAGCTCGGCGCGCGACCCTGATCGCCATTGTCACCCGGAATTTCGCGAAGCGAAATATCCGGGACCCAGGGCGGAGCCGCATGTCCGTGGCCACTGGGTCCCGGCTCAGCGTGCTGACGCACTCCGGCCGGGATGACAGTGGTGGCGCTCCGCTCACTTCCACGCGTCGGCGAGGATGGGCCACAGCGAGGCCACCAGCAGCACCGCCATCGTGATGTTGACGGCGCGCACGGTGCGCGGGCTCTTGAGCACCTGGCGCAGGCTGGTGCCGAAGCCGAGCCAGGTCGCGCTCGACAGGATGCCGAGCGAGCCGAACAGGAAGGCGATCAGCAGTACGTTGTGGGGGAACGCCGCCACCGCCGCGTAGGTGGAGATGGCGCCGACCGCCATCACCCAGCCCTTCGGGTTCAGCCACTGGAAGGCGGCGCCCTCCAGGAACGTGATGGGCCTGCCGCCCGTGGCGCCATCCGGATCCGGCGCGCCCGCCGTGGCGATCTGCCAGGCGAGGTAGAGCAGGTAGGCGGCGCCGACGTACTTGAGCACCGTGTAGAGCGCGGGATAGGCCTGGAACACCGCACCGAGCCCGAGGCCGACCGCCAGCACCATCACCGCGAACCCGAGCGCCACACCCCACAGGTGCGGCAGGCCGCGGCGGAAGCCGAAGTTGAGGCCGGAGGACATCAGCATGGTGTTGTTGGGTCCGGGCGTGAACAGGGTCACGACCACGAACCCCAGCAGCGCCCATGCCAGATCAGATGCCATCACTGCGCTCCGTTGCAGGGAGCCGGGCTCAGCGTATCGGCGGCGGCTGGCTCAGGAAGCAGGCGCGCCTACATCCCCTTGGCGCCGCGGGCGATGGCGGCGATGCCGGTGCGCGACACTTCCAGCAGGCCGAGCTCGCGCATGATCGAGATGAACTGCTCGATCTTGCTGGTGCGCCCGGTCAGCTCGAACACGAAGTGCTCGGTCGATGCGTCGATCACATCGGCGCGGAAGATCTCGGCGAGCCGCAGCGCCTCGATGCGCTTCTCGCCCTTGCCCGCCACCTTGATCAGCGCCAGCTCGCGCTCCAGCGGGTCGCCCGCCACCGTGAGATCGACGACGCGGTGCACGTTGACCAGCCGCTCGAGCTGGCTCTTGATCTGGCTGATCACCATCGGCGTGCCGGTGGTGACGATCGTGAAGCGCGACAGGTGCTTCTCGTGCTCGGTCTCCGACACCGTCAGGCTGTCGATGTTGTAGCCGCGGCCCGAGAACAGGCCGGCGATGCGCGCCAGTACGCCCGGCTCGTTGTCGACCAGCACCGACAGCGTGTGCGCCTCGGCCTTGTCGTGTGCGCTCCTCGATGAAGTAGGCGGACTTGGGCTGGGTGTTTGGCATGGGTGGCGGCCCTTTGGCTGGCAGTCCGGGATATGCTAAAGTCGAAACAGACGAAGTTCGACGGAGCAATTATGGCCGAGCTGATCGTCCGCAAGCTGGATGACGCTGCGAAGCAGCAGCTCGCAGCACGTGCCGCCCGCAACGGCCGCAGCGTGGAGGCGGAAGCGCGCGCGATCATTGAGGAAGCGGCGGCCGGGGAAACCTTGCCTGTCCGGCGCAATGACGAGCCAACCTTCGGCGATTTCATGCAAGCCGCGTTCGAAGGCATTGCCCTCACAGACGAGGAATGGCACCGGTTCAACGCCGGAATTGCAGAAATCAATGCCGAGATCCGGAATGAGAATTCCCGATTTCGATGCCGACAAATATGAAGAGACCACTTCGGACAAGTGATCATTCTCGACACCAATGTCGTCTCCGAGCTGATGCGGCATGACGCCAATCCTGCTGTGCAAGCGTGGGCGAGAACGTCGACGACGCGCAGACCTCATCACCACGATCATCAACGTGATGGAGCTGCGCGTCGGCATCGAGAACCTCTTGAAGAGCCGCCGGCGATCGGAACTCGACGCGGCGCTGAACCGACTGCTGACCGAGTTTCTCGAGGGCCGTGTCCTTCGGTTCGATCTTCCGGCCGCAGTGGCGGCGGCCGAATGGCATGCGGCGCGCCGGCGGCGTCGGACGCGCCATATCCACGACCGACGCTCAGATTGCCGGGATTGCCATTTCCCGAAATATGCCGATCGCAACGCGCAATGTCCGCGACTTCGAGGGCATCAGCGTGAAGGTGATCGATCCCTGGTCGGCGCCGGCCTGAACCCTCGGCCATCACACCAGCACCTTGCCTTCCTTGCCGATCGCCTTGTCGATCTCCTCGTCGGTGATGTCCTCGCCCAGCAGCATCTCGTGATGCGCCTTGCCGGACGGGATCATCGGGAAGCAGTTGGCGAGGGCTGCGACGCGGCAGTCGAACAGCACCGGCCTGTCGTTGGGCGCGTTCAGCATCTGCTTGATGCAGTCGTCGAGATCGGCCGGCTTGTCGCAGCGGATGCCGATGCCGCCGTAGGCGTCGGCCAGCTTGACGAAGTCGGGCAGCGACTCGGTATAGCTCTCCGAGATACGGTTGCCGTGCAGCAGCTGCTGCCATTGCCGCACCATGCCCATGTACTGGTTGTTGAGGATGAACACCTTCACGGGCAGCCGGTATTGCACGGCCGTCGACATCTCCTGGATGTTCATCAGGATCGAGGCATCGCCGGCGATGTCGATGACGGTCGACTTCGGATGCGCCATCTGCGCGCCGATGGCGGCCGGCAGGCCATAGCCCATGGTGCCGAGGCCGCCGGACGTCATCCAGCGGTTCGGCTCCTCGAAGCGGAAGAACTGCGCCGCCCACATCTGGTGCTGGCCGACCTCGGTGGTGATGTAGACGTCGCGGTCCTTGGTCAGCTCGTAGAGACGCTGGATGGCGTACTGCGGCATGATCACGTCATCGAGCGGCTTGTAGGACAGGCATTTCTTGGCGCGCCATTTGTCGACCTGCGCCCACCACGACTTCAGCGAGGTCTTGTCGACGGTGGCGGCCTTGGCCTTCCAGGTGCGGATCAGCTCTTCCAGCACGTAGGCGACGTCGCCGATGATCGGCACGTCCACCTTGACGTTCTTGTTGATCGAGGACGGGTCGATGTCGATGTGGATTTTCTTGGAGCGCGGCGAGAAGGCGTCGATGCGGCCGGTGATACGGTCATCGAAGCGCGCACCGACGCACACCATCACGTCGCAGTCGTGCATGGCGAGGTTGGCCTCGTAGGTGCCGTGCATGCCGAGCATGCCGAGCCACTCCTTGCCGGCGGCCGGGAAGGCACCGAGGCCCATCAAGGTCGAGGTGATGGGAAAGCCAGTCAACCGCACCAGCTCGCGCAGCAGCTGGCTGGCCTTGGGGCCAGAATTGATGACACCGCCGCCGGTGTAGAGCAGCGGCTTCTTGGCCTGCGACATCAGCTCGACGGCGTGCGCGATCGCCTTCGGATCGCCCTTGACGCGCGGCTGGTAGGTCTTGTGCCGGACGTCCTTGGGACCCGTGTAGGTTCCCATGGCGAACTGCACATCCTTGGGGATGTCGACCACCACGGGGCCGGGACGGCCGGTGCGGGCGACGTAGAACGCCTCGTGCAGCACACGGGCAAGATCGTCGACGTTCCGCACCAGCCAGTTGTGCTTGGTGCAGGGCCGGGTGATGCCGACCGTATCGCACTCCTGGAAGGCGTCGTTGCCGATCAGGTGCGTCGGCACCTGGCCGGTGATGCAGACGACGGGGATCGAATCCATCAGCGCGTCGGTGAGGCCTGTGACGGCGTTGGTCGCACCGGGTCCCGACGTGACGAGCACCACGCCGACTTTGCCGGTCGAGCGGGCATAGCCCTCTGCAGCATGCACGGCGCCGCCCTCTTGGCGCACCAGGATGTGCTTGACCTTGTCCTGCTGGAACAGCTCGTCATAGATCGGCAGGACCGCGCCGCCCGGATAGCCGAACACGTGCTCGATCCCCTGGTCGGCCAGCGCCCGGATCACCATTTCGGCGCCCGACATCTGCAATGTCATGTCACGAACTCCAATCGGCAGCCGCTTTCCGGGCCGCATGTTCGCGCGACTTGTATCGATGGCGCGAATACGGGTCAACGGCTAGATATCAATAAATGATATGTCTTTGGCTTTGATTCTTTCTATTTGTTGCGCAGAGATCGATTTCCAGGACTGCATATTTCGTCGAAGCCAAGTCGCCTGCCGCTTGGCGTATTGCCGGGTCTCGGTCTTGGCAGCTTCCGCCGCGGCATCGAGTTGCAGACCCCCGCGCACATAAGCGGCCAGCTGAGCCACCCCCAGTGCCCGCATGATCGGGAGTTCCTCCGAGAGGCCAAACGCCAGCAGCCGGCGCACCTCCTCGACTGCGCCCTCCGCCAGCATGGCATCGAAGCGGGCATCGATGCGCGACCCGACCGTATCGCGGTCCGGCAGGACCAGCAGGCGCACGGTCTCCTCTTCCGCCAGCACCGGCGTGCCGGGCTCGCGCTGCCAGGCCGCCAGCGAGCGGCCGGTGCTCTCCAGCACCTCCAGCGCCCGCACGATGCGCTGCGGATCGGTCGGCATCAGGCGCGCGGCCATCTCCGGATCGCGCTGAGCCAGCAGCGCGTGCAGCTCCGGCGCGGGCCTCTCGCGCGGCCTGTCCGCGCCAGTAGGCGCGCACCTGCGGGTCGGCGGCCGGCACCGGCGAGAGACCTTCCAGCAGCGCCTTGAAGTACAGCCCCGTGCCGCCGACGATGATCGGCATCCGGCCCTGCGCCCGCGCCTCGGCAATGGCGTTGGCAGCATCGACGGCATAGCGACCGGCGGAATAGGCCTCGGCGCCGCTGACGAACCCGTACAGCGCGTGCGGTGCGCGTGCGAGATCGGCCTCCGATGGCCGCGCAGTCAGGATGGCGAGCTCGCGGTAGACCTGCATGCTGTCGGCGTTAATGACGACGCCGCCCAATCGTCTCGGCAATAACTAGGGCAAGACCCGACTTGCCGCTGGCGGTCGGCCCGGCAATAAGGATGGCGGTGGCGTCGGCCATGCGGGACATGGGTCCAGTTACCCCCGAGGCGCCGGCGAGATCAATGGGGCGGACGCGCCCGTCGCCCTAACGGAGCAGAGCGCATGCGCATCGACGCCATCGCCGTCGGCATCAACCCGCCCGAGGACGTCAATGTCATCATCGAGGTGCCGATCGGCGGCGAGCCCGTCAAGTACGAGATGGACAAGGCGGCCGGCACGCTGGTGGTGGACCGCTTCCTGCACACGCCGATGCGCTATCCCGGCAACTACGGCTTCGTGCCGCACACGCTGTCCGAGGACGGCGATCCGATCGACGTGCTGGTCGCCAACACGCGCCCCATCGTGCCCGGCGCCGTCATCAACGTGCGCCCGATCGGCGTGCTGAAGATGGTGGACGACGCGGGCGGCGACGAGAAGATCCTGGCCGTGCCGGTGCCCAAGCTCACCAAGCGCTACGAGCACGTCTTCAACTACACCGACCTGCCGAAGATCACGCTCGAGCAGGTGCAGCACTTTTTCGAGCACTACAAGGACCTGGAACCGGGCAAGTGGGTGAAGATGCACGGTTGGGGCGATGCGGCCGAAGCCAAGGCCATGATCCGCGCCGCCATCGAGAGGGCGAAGTGATGAGCCCTCACCGATGATCCCTGGCACGAACCACGCCCTGGTGCTGACCGGTGCTCCGGGAGCCGCCACCCTGGACGCGGCGACGATCGAGACCGCTCGCCTGCTGCTGACCGGCCGCGAGGTGATCCGCGAGCGCTGGCTCGCTCCGGGCGACGCCTGGGAGGCGCGCCTGATCGCCGAGCCCGGCGCCGATGTGGCCCCGCTCAAGCACCGCATCGCCGAGGCGCTGGCGGCGCTGCCGATCGACGTCAACCTCGTGCCGGACGACGGGGAGCATCGCCGCAAGCGGCTGCTGGTGGCGGACATGGAGTCGACCATCATCGAGCAGGAGTGCCTGGACGAACTCGCCGACTACGTTGGCCTGCGGCCGCAGATCGCTGCCATCACCGAGCGGGCCATGCGCGGCGAGATCGAATTCGAGGCGGCCATCAAGGAGCGCGTCGGCCTGCTGAAAGGGCTGCACGCGGGCGTGCTCGATGATCTCTACAGCATGCGCGTGACGCTGATGCCCGGCGCCCTGACGCTGATCGCCACCATGCGCGCCAACGGCGCCTATTGCGCGCTGGTCTCTGGCGGCTTCCATTTCTTCACGGAGAAGATCGCCGCGCGCGTCGGCTTCGACAGCGAGCAGGCCAACCGTCTCGATATCGCCGCCGACGGCCGGATCGCCGGCACGGTGGCCGAGCCGATCCTCGGCCGCGAAGCCAAGCTTGCCGCCCTCGAGCGTCTGACCCGCGAGCGCGGCCTCGAGCCGGCCGATACCCTGGCGGTGGGCGACGGCGCCAATGACCTCGACATGATCGCCGCTGCGGGGCTCGGCGTTGCTTTCCGCGCCAAGCCGAAGGTCGCTGCGGCCGCCGCAGCCTCGATCAGGCACGGCGACCTCACCGCACTGCTCTACCTGCAGGGCTACCACTGGGACGAGTTCGCTGCGTAGGTTGGGCTGCTAGGTTGGCGTCAGCGCGTAACCCAACACGGTAGGCTGCGGAAGTTGTTGGGTTACGGGCTACCGCCCTAACCCAACCTACGCACTACGAGTGCCCCTCAGAACTTCTCCGCCACCACGGCCTCCGCCTCCTTCTTGGGCGGCTGGGCGGCGGCGTAGATGGTCGGCAGCACCTCCTCGACGGAGGTGACCTTGCGGAAGGTCACGTCCATGCTGGGACGGATGAAGGATTGCGCCTTCATGTGGCCGATCAGCTCGACGAACGGCGCCCAGAAGCCTTCCACGTCGACCAGCACGATCGGCTTGGTGTGGCGGCCGAGCTGGGCCCAGGTGAGCTGCTCGACCAGCTCCTCCAGAGTACCGATGCCGCCCGGCAGGGCGACGAAGGCATCCGACTTGTCGAACATCAGCTTTTTGCGCTGGTGCATGTCGTCCACGACGATCAGCTCGTCGACCTCGCGCAGCATGCGCTCGCGCTCGGACAGGAAGCCCGGAATGATGCCGGTGACGCGGCCGCCGTGCTCGAGCACGGAGCGGGCGAGTTCGCCCATCAGGCCGAGGCTGCCGCCGCCGTAGACGAGGCCGACGCCATCGCGCGCGAACTGTTCGCCCAGCTTGCGGGCGGCCTCGGCGTAGGCCGGATCGGCCCCGGGATTGGAACCGCAATAAACGCAGACGTTGCGGATGTGGGCATGGCGGGAATTGGTCTTGCTGGTCTTTTGTTGCATTGGCGACTTATGGGGCTGACGACGGTCTCCCATTCTCTATCCTTGTTCTTGTTGATAGTCACATATGGGTCCGGGCGTCCCCAAATCGTAGGGTCGGCGCCGCGGCCAAATTGCGGCGCGCAGCCCTTTCGCAACACTCCCTCCCCGTCTGACGAGCATGGCACGCACGAGCAATTTGCCCGCGGACCCGTATCTGGGTAAGTTAACGCGCGTGATTAACGGGCCCTCGTAACATTCCGGCACAATGGCCGGAAAAGATTTGCCGTTTGGCGGCAAGGGCTACGGGGGAGATGGGGAGGCAGCGCGTCATGCAGGTGGCTCGTATTCGTGCGACCGCGGTGGTCGTATTGGCCATGTCCGGGGCTCTGGCTCAGGCGCAAGCCGACAGCCCCGGCGCCGACGATGCGTGCGGCAGCGCGCCGAGGACCTGGCGCAGGCCGCCTCCGAGCGCTTCGACGAGTTCCAGCGTCCGCAGCGCATGTCGCCCAGGCGCAAACCAGCAAAGCCGGAGCCAAGGATACAGCGAGCGATGCGTGGTCGTCGCCGTCCAACTGGATCGAGCATTCCAACCGCGAATATCAGGGGCTGATGCAGCGCCTGTCGCAGGCCTCGGAGCCTGCCAAGCCCGCGCAGAAGCCGGCGACCGCCCCTGCGGAGAAAGCCGCGGCGCCGGCCGAGAAGAAGGCGCCGGTCGCCGAGAAAGCGCCTGAGAAGAGCGGACAAGGCGGCAAGGGCACCGACTGGCTGACCGACTCGAGCGAGAAGTTCCAGATGCTGATGCGCAAGCTCGCCGAGCGCGCCGCCCCGCCCGACGCCAAGGCGGAAGCCGAGAAGCGCCGCACGACCCAGCAGGCGCAGGCCGTGGTCAAGCAGGAGGAGCAGAAGGAGCCGCTGCCGGGTCCGAAGGCGACCACCGTCACGCCCTCCACGGAGAAGTCTTCCGCCGACAAGTCCGCCGAGAAATCCAAGGTCGCCGAAACGGCACCCAAGACCGAGGAGGAACGCCGGCTCGCCGAAGCCCGCCGCGCCGATGCGGCCAAGCGCGCCGAGGAGGTCCGCATCACCGAGGAGGCCATGAAGGCCGAGCAGGCCAAGAAAGCCGAAGAGGCCAAGAAGGCCGACGCGGCGGCCAAAGCCGAGCAGGCCAAGAAGGTCGCCGAGACCAAGAAGGCGGAGGACGCGACGAAGGCAGCTGACGCCAAGAAAGCTGACGACGCAGCCAAGGCTGATCAGGCCCAGAAGACAGCCGACGCCAAGAAGGCCGACGAAGCCGCCAAGGCTGAACAAGCCAAGAAGGCAACCGAGGCGAAGAAGGCCGAAGACGCGGCCAAGGCCGAGCAGGCCAGGAAGGCAGACGAGACCAAGAAGGCCGACGACATCGCCAAGGCCGATCAGGCCAAGAAGGCGGTCGACGCCAAGAAGGCCGAGGACGACGAGCGCAAGCGCGTCGAGGAACGCCGCATAGCCAAGGAGAAGTCGGACGCGGAGAACAAGCGCCTGTCCGACTTCGCGGCTCGCCTCGCCGAGGAGAAGCGCCTCGCCGACCAGACGGCGCGTGCCGTCGACCACATGGCCGCCTCCAAGCGCGCCAAGGAGCTTTCCCTGCTGCCCACCGACGAGGCCAAGAAGAGCGAGCCCGCCAAGAAGATCGAGGTGGCCGAGACCACCAAGAAAGCCGACGACGCGGCCAAGGCCGAGGAAGCCAGCAAGGCTGCGGAAGCCAAGAAGGCGGACGAAGTCAAGAAGGCAGAGGACGCCAAGAAGGCTGAAGCCGCAAAAGCCAGAAGGCGCGAAGCAAGAAGGCCGCGGACGCCAAGAAGGCCGAGGACGCCGCCAAAGCCGAGCAAGCCAAGAAGTCCGAGGACGCAGAAGAGAGCCGCCGAAGCTGCCAAAGCCGAAGCCAAGCCAAGAAGACCGCAGAAGCGGAGCAAGCCAAGAAGGCCGCCGAGCAAAGAAGGCGGACGACAGCCAAGAAAGCCGAGCAGGCCCGCAAGGCTGCAGCGAGGCCAAGAAGGCCGACGACGCCAAGAAGGCGACGAACGCTACGGCCAAGGCCGACAAGCCAAGAAGGCTGCCGAAGCCAAGAAGGCCGAGGATGCCAAGAAGGCAGAGGCTGCCAAGCCGAGGCCAGGAAAGCCGAGGAGGCCAAGAAGGCCGACGACGCCAAGAAGCTGGACGATGCTGCCAAGGCCGCGCAGGCCAAGCGCCTGGCCGAAGCCAAGCAGGCCGAGCAGTCGAGGAACGCGGCGGAGCAGGCGAGCCGGCTCGCAGCCGCCAAGAAAGCCGAGGAGGAGGAGCGCCAGCGCATCGAGGAGCGCCGCCTAGCCAAGGCGAAGGCCGACGCCAAGAAGGCCGAGGATACAGCCAAGGCCGAGCAGACCAGGAAGGTCGCCGAAGCCAAGAAGGCCGAGGACTCAGCCAAGGCCGCCGAGACCAGGAAGCAGCGCATGGCCGCCGCTACCACGCCCAAGCGGCCGGACCGCCGCGAGCCGCAGTCGTCTCGCACCTGCGAAGCGGCCGGCACCGACGCGGCCCTGCCCGGCTGGTACGTGGTCAAGCAGGGCGACACGCTGTGGAGCATCGCCGAGCGCCACTACAAGGCCGGCTGGCGCTACAAGCGCATCTTCGCCTCGAACCGGAAAACGCTGCGCAGTCCGCACCGCATCTTCCCCTGCCAGCGCATCTACCTGCCGCCGGCCTCGGGCAAGGCCGAAGGCGTGACGCTCGGGCGTGAGCCCGCGCACAGTCGACAATCGCTCGCTGCCGGGGCTAAAGCCTCGCGCATGCAACGACCGATCCCTGCGGCCAAGGCTGGCGGCGGCGCAACAGGCATGGCCCGCTGGCTGCGCCCCAGCCCCGAGCAGCTGCGCGTGCTGAAGGGCCTCGCACCCTACGTGTGGCCGTCCGACCGGCCGGACCTGCAGCGCACGGTGATCGTCTCGCTGCTGCTGATGCTGGCGGCCAAGCTCGTCACCGTCGCCATGCCCTTCACCTTCAAGTGGGCGACCGACGCGCTGGTTGCGGCGGCCGGCGGCAACGTGCCGGTCTCCGAGACGCTGCCCTGGCTGCTCGGCGCTCCGGCGGCGGCGATCGTCCTCTACGGCCTCACCCGCATCACCATGACGCTGCTGGTGCAGGTGCGCGAGGGCATGTTCGCCAAGGTCGCCATGCACGCCGTGCGCCGGCTGGCGCTCACCACCTTCGAGCACATGCACCGCCTGTCGCTGCGCTTCCATCTGGAACGCAAGACCGGCGGGCTGACGCGCGTGCTGGAGCGCGGCCGGCTCGGCATCGAGAACATCTCGCGCATGACGCTGATGACCTTCGTGCCGACCATCGTCGAGTTCGCGCTGGTGCTGGCGGTGTGCGCGTGGTCGTTCGACTGGCGCTACGTGCTCACCGTGGCGGGCATGATCGTCCTCTACCTCTGGTACACGGTGCGGGCCACCGACTGGCGCATCCAGATCCGCCGCACCATGAACGAGAGCGACACGGAGGCCAACACCAAGGCCATCGACAGCCTGCTCAACTACGAGACCGTCAAATACTTCGGCGCCGAGCAGCGCGAGGCGCCGCGCTACGACCGCTCGATGGCCGCCTACGAGCAGGCCAGCGTCAAGAGCTACACCTCGCTCGCCGTCCTCAACACGGGCCAGGCGGTGATCTTCACGATCGCGCTGACGCTGTGCATGGTGATGGCCGGGCTCGACGTCGCCGCCGGCACCAAGACGGTCGGCGATTTCGTGCTGGTCAACGCCCTGCTGCTGCAGCTGTTCATCCCGCTCAACTTCATGGGCATGGTGTATCGCGAGATCAAGCAGTCGATGATCGACATCGAGCGCATGATGGACGTGCTGGAGCAGAAGCCCGAGGTCGAGGACCGGCCCGGCGCCCGGCCGCTGGTCGTCAAGGGCGGCACCATCCGCTTCGAGAACGTGCGCTTCTGCTACGACCCGCAGCGGCTGATCCTCGACGGCCTGTCCTTCACGGTGCCGGCCGGCCAGCTGGTGGCGATCGTCGGCCCGTCGGGCGCCGGCAAGTCGACCGTCTCGCGCATCCTGCTGCGCTTCTACGACGTGGCCGGCGGCCGCGTGACGATCGACGGCCAGGACATCCGCGAGGTCACGCAAGACACGCTGCGCGCCGCCATGGGCGTGGTCCCGCAGGACACCGTGCTGTTCAACGACACCATCCTTTACAACGTCCGCTACGGCCGCCCCGAAGCCACCGACGCCGAGGTGCGCGAAGCCGCCGGCCTCGCCCAGATCGACGAGTTCATCCGCCGCCTGCCCGAGGGCTACAACACGATGGTCGGCGAGCGGGGCCTGAAGCTGTCCGGCGGCGAGAAGCAGCGTGTCGCCATCGCCCGCACCATCCTGAAGGCTCCGCCCATCCTGATCCTCGACGAGGCCACCAGCGCGCTCGACAGCCACACCGAGAAGGAGATCCAGGATGCGCTCGACAAGGTCGCGCGGAACCGCACCACGCTGGTGATCGCGCACCGCCTGTCGACCATCATCGGCGCCGACAACATCCTGGTGCTCGACGCCGGCCGCCTGGTCGAGCAGGGCACGCACGGCGAGCTGCTGGCCAAGGACGGCCTCTACGCCAGCCTGTGGAACCGCCAGCGCCAGGCCGAGAAGGCGCGCGAGGAACTGGCGCAGGCGCTCGAAGCCGAGCAGGCCATCCAGCGCCCCAAGATCACCGGCGGACGCCTCGATCCGGCCGCCGCAGCCGCCGGCGTCGCCGACAGCAGCGAGCCGGACGTCCCGCTCAAGGTCGGCGAGGTCCTGCCGCGCAGCTGACGCCGCCGGCAGCAACTCCGCCCGCCGCCGCCTCACTCGCGTCCCAGGTTGCATCTCCTCTTAACGCCGGGCGAACCGGGCGCTACTAGCTACAGATTCCCTCTCCCCACTCTTCCGTGGGGAGAGTAGGGTGAGGGGCAGCCTCAGGCCCTGTTGCTCGCCCTCGACACGGGCCATGTCGCGGATTAAGGGTCTGACCCCATAGCTCCGGAGCGCGCTACTACCAATGGACGACGGCGCAAGACCATCCCCGATCTCGCACCACCTGCTGCGCGCCCTGCGCCGCGGCCTGATCGGTTTCCTGCGCCTGGTGCGCGAGGTCCTGCGTCACCTCGGGCCGGCGCTGGCGGCGCTCTGGCGCGTCGCCAGACCCATCCTGCGCGGCATCCTGCAGATGCTGCTCGCCCTCATCATCGTGTTCGAGGAATGGGGCTGGCGGCCGCTCCAGGCCCTGCTCGGCCGGCTCGCCAAATGGCGCCCGTGGGCGGCCGTCGAGACGGTCATTGCCCGCCTGCCGCCCTACGCCGCCCTCGTGGTGTTCGTGCTGCCCTCCACCGTCCTGCTGCCGCTCAAGTTTCTGGCGGTGTTCCTGGTCGCCAAAGGCCAGATCGTGCTGGCGGGCCTGCTGTTCCTCACCGCCAAGGTGGTGGCGACCGCGCTCGTGGCGCGGCTGTTCCTGCTCACCCAGCCGGCCCTCATGCAGATCGGCTGGTTCGCGCGCGCCTACGACATCGTCATGCCGTGGAAGGACGCCCTCGTCGACATGGTGCACAACTCGCTGGTGTGGCGGGTGGCGCGTGTGTGGAAGGAGCGCGTCCGCCGCGCCGTCCGCCGCCAGTGGTGGCAGATGCGGCCGGCCCTGCGGCTGTGGCGGCGACGCCTGGTGATCGCCGGCCGCGCCGCACGTGCCCAGATCCAGCATGTCATGCGGGCGGCGAGGCAGCGCATCGACGCCTATTTCGCACGCTAGCAACCTTGCGATTCACCGGCTAGCCGTGCAGAAGCTTGCACCATGCCTGGCGCTGGGTCTCTAGCCCGTCTGCACGATACACACCGAGGCGTTCGCTCAGGGCGATCCGGCGCCCGCGATCATCAAGCAGATCGGCGGCGAGCTTTGCTGCGGCCGGTGCGTCATCGAGATCGATCAGCGGCGCGTCCAGGCCACGCAGGCCGGTCAGCGCATTGCGCGTTGCCAGGAACGGCGTGCCCAGCGCCAGGCATTGCAGCAGCTTGATCTTGGTGCCGTGGCTGTTGGCGATCGGGGCAATGAACAGCCCGCATCCTTGATACAATTCCTCGACCGCTTCCTTTGTCGAGGCTGCCAAGCAGATCGACATTGGCCGGCACGCCCGACGGCAAATCGTCGGCAACGGCGCCGACGATGACAATCCGTGCGGCGCTTTGCTTGCCAAGCTCAGGGGCGAACCTGAAGCAAAGCCATTCGATGGCTTGGCGGTTGGGAAAGTGGTTGGCGTTGCCGACGAAAAACAGATTGCCAATGCCGCCATGCCAGGATTGTTCGGCCCTCTCGAATATCGGGGCGATCACGACCCGCTTGAGCCATGGGAACGGCGCCACGTCCAGGCGATTGTTGGCAACCACGACGTGGCTGCGTGCGTAGATCGACTGCTCATAGCGCCACAGCCGCGCAATCTTCTTGAACGTCGGCTCGGCGCCGGTGGACGCCAGCAGCTCCTTGTAGAAGCGGCTTTCCTTGTTCAGGGTAATGGTGATGCGACGCAGGTCGCGGCGACGGTATATCGCCGGCGCGTACAGCGCGCTGAACAGGTAGTCGACGACCACCACATCAGGGCGCACATCGTCGATCACTCGCTCGACATCCCGATGCACACGGGTTTGCGCCGCCGCCTCGCGCTCGAACAGGAAAGCCGGGTCTGATTTCCGGCTGCCGCGCACCCGGGTCGAGTTCGAGGAACCGGAAGCTCGGCGCCGATCTGCCGCGCAAAGGCTTCGACACCGCTGCGTTGCGCGGCTGGTCCGACGTTGCAGATCGTCAGCGAGACGTTCGGGGTCTCGGCAATGCGCGCTGCATGATTTCGGCAAACCAGCCCGCCGCCGTTGTCCACCCTGCCAATGTCTACGATGGTGAAGTAGAGGACACGCAGTATCGCGGATTGCATTGCAATAGCCATCAGGCCCTGCTGAAAACGCTCACGATCGATCCGGGGGGACGCGCTAGTTTCTGGTCGCGCGCTTGAACAGAGCCCGAGCTCTGGCGAGATAGCGGTTGCCGCGTGGCGCGCTGCGATGACGGTACAGCACGTCCTGCACGTGGAATTGCCCGCCATCGCTGGTAGGTCCAGTCTGCCACGGCGTGCTCGATTCCATGTCGAAGCCCAGCTCCCCAAACTGATCTGCTAGCTGGTCCACCGAGGTGTTGTTGATGCCCAGCCATACCGAATTGAACTCGCAGAGCACCCGACGAACCCGGCCGGCCGCGATCAGGCCCTTCATGCCGGCGACGACGTCGGGCTCCGAACCCTCCACGTCGATCTTGACCATATCGATGACGGGCACATCGTTCAGGGCTTCGCATCGATCGAGCGAGACCATCGGCACGCGCTCGCCGCGAAAATCGCCGGGGCTTTCGAACACGCTGGGGGAGTGCACGGGTCCGCTGTTGGGCAGATAGATGGTGATCTCGCCGGGCTGGCGCCCGACCGCCGCATTGATCAGCGTGACGTTGCCATAGCGGCCAAGCCCCCGCCGCAGCGTCGCGAAGGCGACGGGACTTGGCTCGAAGGCGAACACGTGTCCGCTGCTGCCGACGCAAGACAATGCCAAGGTCGTGAACCACCCGAAGTTGGCGCCCACGTCGACAAACACCGACCCCGATCTCAGATGCCGTCGGACCCATTCGCTTTCGGTTGGCTCGTAATTGCCAATCGGCCATCTGCCCCTGGATGGCCTCGCTGGTGTCGAGGTCCATGCGCACGCCGTTGACAGAGTAGGATTGCGTCATCACGCTCCCCGCAAGTCCAAGCCCTGCAGCAGGCTTACAGGACCCGACGGAGCCGGGGCTACGACACGCGCACGGCAAGTCACATCTAATGTCGTGATCGGGGAATGGTTGATCCACGCATTCACCGATTTGCGTCTACAAGACATCGGCTACATGACCTGCTGTCTCCGCGAGGGACCGACGCCCGCAACGGGAGCCTTCGGCCGCCATGCTCGATGCCAGCCACCGCCGCGCGCACAAGCTCCGCAACGCCAGCCACTCGCTGGTGCTGGTCGGCGGGCTGACGATCGTCACCGCCTTCTCGGCCTGGCTGCTGTGGTCGTGGCCGGGCGTGATCATCACGCTGGTGTCGGTTCTCGGCCTCTACCTGTTCGCACCGAGCGTGCCGCCCGAGGTGGTGATGCGCATGTACCGCGCGGTGAAGCGCGATCCGCGCCGCGGGCGATCAGATCACGCAGATCGTCGCGGATCTCAGCCGCCGCGCCGAGCTCGCCGCCGTGCCGGAGATCTACGTCATCCCGAGCACCACGCTCAACGCATTCGCCACCGGCCGGCCCGACAAGGCCGTGATCGGCATCACCGACGGGCTGCTGCGCCGGCTCGACGCCAACGAGCTTGCCGGCGTGCTGGCGCACGAGATCAGCCACGTGCGCAACAACGATCTGGCCGTCATGAGCCTGGCCGACGTCATGACGCGCTTCACGCAGATGCTGTCCTACCTCGCGCTGTTCCTGGCCTTCTTCAATCTGCCGGCGATCCTCGCGGGCCAGGCCGACCTCTCGCTGCTCGGCCTGGTGCTGCTGTATCTGGCGCCCAGCATCGGCAGCCTGCTGCAGCTCGGCCTGTCGCGCACCCGCGAGCATGACGCCGACCTGGAGGGCGCGTACCTGACCGGCAATCCGCGCGCGCTCGCCTCGGCCCTGCAGAAACTCGAGCGCTACCAGGGCCGTTTCTGGGAGGACCTGGCGTTTCCGGTGCCGGGCCGCCGCATTCCGCAGCCCTCGTTGCTGCGCTCGCACCCGACCACGGAGGAGCGCATCGAGCGGCTGCTGGCACTCGAAGGCCAGCCCATGCTGCCGCCCATCGAGGTGGCGCCCGAGCCGATCGCCGCGCTCGCCGGCGCCGCCGGGATGCGCCCCCGCACCCGCTGGCCCGGCGTCTGGTATTGAGGGCCTACTGGCCGAGCGGGTTGTCGCGGCAGCCGCCGTAGAACAGCAGATTGACGCGCTTTGCCCGCAGTCCGGCGCCGATATCACGCACAGGCAGGGCTCGGGACGGCAGGGCGGCGTTCTTCTGCGCCAGCGGATAGTCGCCAGGCAGCAGGTAGACCGTACCGTCGACCTCGACACCGTGACCGGTGGTGTAGATCAGCGCCGCATCGGCCTGCGCCAACTCGGCTGAAAACCTGGCGATCGTTTCGCGCATCCCGGACCGGCTGAGATCGACCGCCACCTGGGTCTTGAAGCCCGCAGCCTCCAACGCTTTGGCAACACGCTCGGCATCATGCCTGGCACCAGCCAGCGACGGCGCAGGATCGGCACCCGCCCCGCCGGACGCCGCATAGTCGGAAACGACCATCACCAGCGCGATGCGGGTTTCACCCGATCGGGCCGGCAACAGATCCCATGTGCCGTCTGGCGTTTTCGCCGGCACGTCGGCCTGCTGGGCGTTGCGGCTCTTGCGCGCGGTGAGGTCGCTCATCGCTGCAGGCAATTCCGCGAGCCGCACGTTTCTGCGCCCCAGCACGTCGATCAGCGCGCTCGCAAACGGATTGCCGCCGCCCTCGCCCTGATCGAGCGTCTGCATGCCGGATTGCGATGCGTGAAACACCAGCGTCTCGGCACTTGCCGAGGTCGCGCAGCCGCGCCGAGAGCAACAGCGCGCCCGCCAGTGCAATCTCACGCACCACACCAAATCGCTTTGCCATCATTACTGTCCTGTCATCAATGCACAGCGTCCAAGGCTGCTCGCAAATTCAGGCTGCGGTTTGACGACTACAGCACAGTCCAGCTTGCCCGCACGAACTGCAGGCGCATGCCGGCGCGCTGCATGTTGCGGTGGCTGCCCGACAGGAATTCGGCACCGCTGCAGATGAAATCGACGCCGGCAGCGCTGGCTTCCGCAATGCGCCGCTGCAGCAGCGCCGTCTGCAGGCCGCGACCACGGAACGCCGGGACTGTCGCCGCATCCGCGCAGTACCCGACCTTGTCCTTGACATACAGGACACCTGTCGCGGCTGGCCTGCCGTCGATGCGGCCGAGATAGAGCGACCAGCCCGGCTCGTCGATCCAGCCGCGCGTGTTCGCCTTGAAGCCCGCGGCATCGGGCACACCCCAACCGGCGGCATGCGTATCGAGGAACTCGTCGAGCCCGGCACGCGTCACATGCTCGATGGCAAGCAACTCGTAGTCGGCGAGCGTCGCATCGGGCTCGCGGATGAACGAGCTGTGGAACCCCGACTGGAAGCACCCCTGCTTGGCCAACTCACGGCATAGGTCGGCGCTCGCCAAGCCCGGCACTACCTCGAAACGCGGCGCCACGTCATGCTCGCGATACCACGCCAGCAGCGGTTCGATCTGCGCCTCGTGGCCCGCGCCGAGACCGAACACGCTGTTGAAATAAGGCACTGGCAGATGCCGCGCCACCAGCGCCAGCGTTGGATTAATCCACACCTTCTGCCGGGTCCGATCATTGACCAACCGACGACGGACGTGCAATTGCCGTTAGCGGTGGAACCGACGCGTCGCAGCGTGGTTCTCGACGTGCAGCGATCAACTGCGCCGGGGACTGCCATGATCGACAACCGCATTCTGGGAGCTGTGGCCATAGCCTTTGCCGGGGCCGTGTTCGGCTTTGCGACCGGCAGAATGTCGGCTTGGCTCGTGCCTCCGTCCGGCCCGGCGTCAGTAAGCGCAACCGCCAAGCCCGCGGTTCCCGTGCTGCCGACCGCCGTGGCCAGGCAGGCCGACCGCCCGTCGAAGCCGCTCGAGAGCACGTCCTCCATTACCGGCGTGGTCCTGGATCGCCCGAAGGCGGCCGACAGCGCCAATCTGCCAAAGCCGGCCGAGCTTCCGGCCGAACCCAAGCAAGTAGCTGCGCCTGAAAGCGCCAAGTTCGAGCCTCAGGTCACCTCCCGGGCGCTGAGCCCCGGCGAGGCGCCAATCGACGCGAGCCGGCAGGATGCCAGGGTCATCAATCAGGGCAGTGCGGACCGGCCTGAACCGCAGGAGCAGGTTGCCGGAGGCGACCTGCGCACGCTCACGGCCAGCCCTGACGCGCTCGAGCTGTGCCGGCGCAAATTCCGCTCATTCGACCCGGCCGACGGCACGTACAAGCCATTCGGCCAGGACACCCGCGTTCCCTGCCCGCATCTTGGCCGGTGAATTGTGCGATGCTGCTCGGCCGCGTACTCTCCCCCGCCCTGAGCTTGTCGAAGGGCGTTTGCGTCCACTAAGCCGTGCTTCGACAAGCTCAGCACGGGGGTGGAGCACGGAGTCCGGCCTAAGCCGCCTTTTTGCCTTGCCCGGCGATCTCGGCGAGCTGCGCCACCAGCGTGCGCACGCCCTTCAGGCGCTTCTCGGGCAGGTCCCAGTCGGCCTTGAATACCAGCTTGTGGTCGGCCTGCATCTTCACGTTGCCGCGCGACTTCTGCATGAAGGCGACGAGGCCCTCGGGGTTGGCGAACTGGTTCTTGCGGAAGCCGATCACCGCGCCCTTCGGCCCCGCATCGACCTGGGCGAGCCCGCCCTGCCGCGCCAGTGCCTTGATCTCCATCACGTCGAGCAGATGCGTGACCTCGGTCGGCAGCTCGCCGAAACGGTCGACCAGCTCGGCGGCGAAATTGTCGATGTCGGCGCGTTTCTCCAGCAGCGACAGGCGCCGGTAGAGGCCGAGCCGCAGCTGCAGGTCGGCGACGTAGCTCTCCGGGATCAGCACCGAGGTGCCGAGCGAGATCTGCGGGCTCCACTGGTCCTGCGCCTCGCCGAGGTCGCCGCCCTTGAGCGCCGCCACCGCCTCCTCCAGCATCGACTGGTAGAGCTCGAAGCCGACCTCGCGGATGTGGCCGGACTGCTCCTCGCCCAGCAGGTTGCCGGCGCCGCGGATGTCGAGGTCGTGGCTCGCCAGCGAGAAGCCCGCGCCCAGCGTGTCCAGCGACTGCAGCACCTTGAGGCGGCGTTCCGCGCCGCCCGACAGCTTCTCGTTGGGGGTGGTGAAATAGGCGTAGGCGCGCGTCTTGGAGCGGCCGACGCGGCCGCGCAGCTGGTAGAGCTGGGCCAGGCCGAACATGTCGGCGCGATGCACGATCAGCGTGTTGGCGTTGGGGATGTCGAGGCCCGACTCGACGATCGCCGTCGACAGCAGCACATCGTACTTGCCGTCGTAGAACGCCGTCATGACGTCCTCCAGCGTGCTCGGCGCCAGCTGCCCATGCGCCCGCCCGACCCGCAGCTCCGGGGTCTGCTCGGCCAGGAACTCGGCAACGTCTTCGAGGTCGGAGATGCGCGGCACCACGTAGAAGCTCTGGCCGCCGCGATATCGCTCGCGCCGCAGCGCCTCGCGAATGATGACCGGGTCGAACGGCGAGATGTAGGTGCGCACCGCCAGCCGGTCGACCGGCGGCGTGGTGATCAGCGACAGCTCGCGCACGCCCGACAGCGCCAATTGCAGGGTGCGCGGAATGGGCGTGGCGGTGAGGGTGAGCACATGCACGTCCTCGCGCAGCTGCTTCAGGCGCTCCTTGTGGCCGACGCCGAAGTGCTGCTCCTCGTCGACGATCAAGAGACCGAGGCGCTGGAAGGCGATCGACTTGCCGAGCAGCGCGTGCGTGCCGACCACGATGTCGATGGTGCCATCACTGATGCCGGCTTTCACGGCGGAGAGGTCCTTGGCACTCACCAGACGCGAGGCCTGCGCCACCCGGATCGGCAGCCCCTTGAAGCGTTGCGAGAAGGTGGCGAAGTGCTGCCGCGCCAGCAGCGTGGTCGGCACCACCACCGCCACCTGGAATCCCGCCAGCGCGGCGATGAAGGCCGCCCGCAGCGCCACCTCGGTCTTGCCGAAGCCGACGTCGCCGCACACCAGCCGGTCCATCGGCTTGCCGGAGGCGAGATCGTCCAGCACCGTCTGGATGCTGGCCGCCTGGTCGTCCGTCTCGTCGTAGGGGAAGCGCGCCACGAACTCCTCGTACGACCCGTGCGGCGGCACCATGCTGGGGGCCTGCCGGAGCTGGCGCAGGGCCGCGATCTTGATCAGCTCGGAGGCGATCTCGCGCAGGCGCTGCTTGAGGCGGGCCTTGCGAGACTGCCAGCCGGCCCCGCCCAGCCGGTCGAGTTGCGTGCCCGACTCGGCCGAGCCGTAGCGGGTCAGCAGCTCGATGTTCTCGACCGGCAGGTAGAGCTTGTCGCCGCCGGCGTAGCCGATCTCCAGGCAATCGTGCGGCGCGCCCAGCGCCGTGATGGTGGTCAGCCCATCGAAGCGGCCGATGCCATGGTCGGCATGCACCACGAAATCGCCGACGCCGAGGCTGGTCGCCTCGGTGATGACGTCGGCGGCGCGCCGGGCCTTGCGCCGCGGCCGCACCAGCCGGTCGCCCAGGATGTCCTGCTCGGCGATCACGGCGATGCCGGGCGCGTCGAAGCCCTGCTCGAGCCCCAGCACGGCCAGCGCCGTCTGGCCGGCCGGCAGGGCGAGGGCCTCCGCGTAGCTGTCGATCTTGCGCGTTTCCGTGAGCTTGTGCTCGGCCAGCAGCGTCGCCAGCCGCTCACGCGCACCCGCGGTGAACGTCGGCGATCAGCACCCGCCGCCCCTGCCTCTCGAGATTGCGCACGTACTCGGCCGTGGCATCGAACACGTTGCGGTCGGGCGCGGCGCGCTCGGCCGCGAAGCTGCGCCCGGCCCGGCCCTGGAACGAGCGCACCACGCCGCGCGAGGCATCGGGCGCCTGCTCGAAGGCCGTCATGCGCCGCACCGTGCGCTCGCCCAGCAGCTTCGCCCACTCCTCGTCGCCGAGGAACATGGCTGCCGCCGGCACCGGCTTGTAGGGCGGCGCGCCGAAGGTCAGCGTCTCCAGCCCTTTGACACGCGCGTCGTAGTGCTCGCGGATCAGCTCGAACCGCTCGCCCACCGCCTCGTCGGCCAGCTGATCGAAGCTGACGGCCGCACCCGGCATGTAGTCGAACAGCGTCTCCAGATTCTCGTGGAACAGCGGCAGCCAGTGCTCCAGCCCCGGATAGCGCTGCCCGGCGCTGATCGCCTCGTACAGCGGGTCCTCCGCGTTCACCGCGCCGAACATCTCGACGTAGCCGCGCCGGAAGCGCTTCTCGGCGTCGGGCCCGAAGGCCGCCTCGCTGATCGGCATCAGGGTCAGCTTCTGCACGATGCGCGAGGTGCGCTGCGTTTCGGGGTCGAACGCCTTCATCTGCTCCAGCGTGTCGCCGAAGAAGTCGAGGCGCACGGGCGTGATGCGGCCGGGCGGAAACACGTCGACGATGCCGCCGCGCACCGCATACTCGCCGGCCTCCATGACGGTGCCGGTGCGCTGGAAGCCCGCCAGGTTCAGCCGCTGCAGCAGCCGGTTCATATCCATGCGCTGGCCCGCCGCGATGGTCTTCAGCGACTTGCGGATGAACTCGCGCGGCGGCAGGCGCTGCAGGATGGCGTTGACCGTGGTCAGCACCACGGTCGGGCTGGTGCGCGCCCCCACCGCCAGCCGCGCCAGGGCGGCGATGCGGGTTGCCAGGATCTGCGCATTCGGGCCGATGCGGTCGTAGGGCACCGTATCCCAGGCCGGGAAGGCGATCACCCGCACCTGCGGCGCGAAGAATTTCAGCCCCTCCGCCAGCGCCTCCAGCCGCCGGTCGTCGCGCGCCACATGCAGCAGCAGCGGCGCCGGCACACCCGCGCTCTGCGCCTCCCCGATCAGCTGCGCCAGCACCAGCGGCCCAAGCCCATCCGGCACCCCCGTGAGGATCTCGCGGGCGGGCTGTGTGTCAGCTTTCGGTTTCGGCGTGTCGTTCATTTGCTCCACCCGTCATCTCCCCGGAACGTCGCTGCAGCGACGATAGGTCCGGGACCAGCGATTGCCTGCAGCTCGGGAGTACCCGGCCACGTCGCTGCGCGCGCTCCGGGATGACGGGTAGTAGGCGCTCAGCCTCACACTCCCGCCCCCCAGCCCATGAAACGTGCGGATCTCGGCGACCAGCGCGGCTAGCGCCGCGTCCGCCACCGGCACCCCGTCCATCAGCATCTCGTGCAGCATCGGATCGGGCAGCTCCAGCAGCTCCTCGAAGGTAGCCAGCCGCGCACCGGCCATGTCGGCCAGCGCCTGCTCGGCGAACCGGCCGAGCACCCAGTCCATTTCCTTGGTCCCGCGGTGCGACGCGCGATAGACGGCGCGCCGGCGGCGCGTTTGGGCGTCGTCGGTCATGAAACTTCGGCTTTGATATCCGGTCCGGGCGCTTGACGGCTCAGGTTGCCGCCGCCACCTTCGCCGGCTTATGGCCGTCATATAGGCCGATAAGCGCGGTTCGCAAAGCGCGTTCCGTGTGCCTGAGCGCCATCGCCGCAGGAGCCCCATCTCAGCCTGATGCGCCCCATCGAGCTCATACCGCTGTTTGCCTCGGCCAAGAGCCTGACCGGCATCGGCCCGCGCATGGAGATCCTGCTGCGCAAGGCGTTGCGGATGCCGTCGGGGATCAGCGAGCCGCGCATCGTCGACCTGCTGTTGCATGCGCCCGACCGGGGTCGTCGACCGCCGCGCCACTCCCACCGTCGCCGCCGCCGTGCCCGGCACCATCGCCACGCTGGAGGTGCGCGTCCTCAAGCACAAGCCGGGCCCGCGCGGCAACAGCAAGGCCCCCTACAAGGTGACCTGCGAGGACGACACCGGCCGCATCGATCTCGTGTTCTTCCACGCCGAGCACAAATTCATCGAGCGCCAGCTGCCGGTCGGCACGATCCGCTGCATCAGCGGCCGCGTCGAGGCCTACAACGACGTCAAGCAGATGGCGCACCCCGACTACATCGTGGCGCCCGAGGCCAAGGCCGACCTGCCGCTGCTGGAGCCGGTCTATCCGCTGACCGCTGGCCTGTCCGGCAAGGTCCTGCTGAAGGCCGTGCGCCAGGCCCTGGAGCGCGTGCCCGAGCTGCCCGAATGGCAGGATCCGAGCTGGATCAAGCAGCAGGCCTCGCCCGATGTCCGCACCGCGCTCGGCCGCCTGCACCGCCCGCAGGATGCCGCCGACGTCTCGCCCGCCTCCGCGCCCTGGATGCGGCTTGCCTACGACGAGCTGCTGGCCGGCCAGCTGGCGCTGGCCCTGGTACGCCAGAGCTACAAGAGCCAGCGCGGCCGCCCCATCACCGGCGACGGCCGCATCCGTGCCCGCATCGCCGATGCCCTGCCCTTCGCGCTCACCAACTCGCAGCGCCTGGCACTGGCCGAGATCGCCGAGGACATGGCCGCCCCGCATCGCATGCTGCGGCTGCTGCAGGGCGACGTCGGCTCCGGCAAGACGGTGGTGGCGCTGATGGCCATGGCGGTGGCCGTCGAGGGCGGCGCGCAGGCGGCCCTGATGGCCCCCACCGAGGTGCTGGCCCGCCAGCACGCCGACACCATGGCCCCGCTGGCCGAAGCCGCCGGCCTGCGCCTCGGCCTGCTCACCGGCCGCGAGAAGGGCCGCCCGCGCGCCGAATTGCTGCGAGCGCCTCGCCGCCGGCGAGATCGACATCCTGATCGGCACGCACGCGCTGTTCCAGCAGGACGTCGCCTTCCGCGACCTCGCCTTCGCCGTCATCGACGAGCAGCACCGCTTCGGCGTGCACCAGCGTCTCGCCCTGCAGACCAAGGGCGGCAGCGGCGGCGCCAACGTGCTGGTCATGACCGCCACGCCCATTCCGCGCACGCTGCTCATGACCCACTACGGCGACCTCGACGTCTCGCGCCTCACCGAGAAGCCGGCCGGCCGCAAGCCGATCGTCACCAGGAAGACTCCGGTCGACAACATCGAGCGCCTGATCGCCCGCCTGCGTGCCCAGCTTGCCGAAGGCGCGCAGGTCTACTGGGTGTGCCCCCTGATCGAGAGCTCCGACAAGTCGGAGCTGGCCGCCGCCGAGGAACGGCACGCCCATCTCGTCCAGCTGTTCGGCGAGAGCAACGTCGGCCTGCTGCACGGCGCCATGGCGGACAAGGCCAAGGACGCCACCATGGCCGCCTTCGCCGCCAACCGCCTCAAGATCCTGGTGGCGACCACCGTCATCGAGGTCGGCGTCGATGTGCCCAACGCCAACATCATGGTGATCGAGCACGCCGAGCGCTTCGGCCTCGCCCAGCTGCACCAGCTCAGGGGCCGCGTCGGCCGCGGCTCGCGCGAGAGCTTCTGCATGCTGCTGCACGCTCTTCCCCTCGGCGAGAACGCGCGCAGGCGCCTGGAGACGATGGAGGCGACCGAGGACGGCTTCAAGATCGCCGAGATGGACCTGGAGCTGCGCGGCGGCGGCGAGGTGCTGGGCGCGCGCCAGAGCGGCATGCCCGAGTACCGCATCGCCGAGGTGCCGGGCTTCGCCGACCTGCTCACCGCCGCCCGCGACGACGCCCGCCTGATCCTGGGCCAGGACCCGCAGCTCGCCACGCCCCGCGGCCAGGCCCTGCGCGTCCTCCTCTACCTGTTCGAATGCGACGAAGCCGTCCGCCTCTTCCACGCCGCTTGAGCCCTTCCCGCGTGTAGGTTGGGTCAAGCGGAGCGCAGACCCAACACAGCAGCGTCGGCACCCTCGATCGTGTTGGCGTCATCGACTGTCGCTCAGACCCAAGGTCTGATGCCGCCCCACGCGCCATCACCTCGCAGCGTCTCCGCTCGAGGGGTGATTCAATTCCAAGGGCTGCGGGGCGATGAGAACCCGCAAAAAAGTGCTAGCGAAAGAGCGGCTCCTCACCGCCCCGCGCAGGATTTTCGGCCTGAGCATCACATTGAACGATCACCCGCGACCGGGCATTGCAGCCCGGCTGTGATGCGGAGCCCCGGTTCGGCGAGGTGCGTTACCTCGCCGGCGGCCTGCAGCCCGCCCTCGCCGTGAGACGCCTCTCGAGTGCGACGACCCCTGGAGTGGAGCGGGATGGCCCCAGTATGCGGGCGGCGCAAATGCGCGGGGATAAGCTCTCGCCGCACATTCCGCAGCGATGGTGAATACGTGCCCTCCGCCGCGGTGCTCCCCTCCCCCTCGCGGGGAGGGGTCGGGGGTGGGGGAATGCCGCACAACCGATGGCTCTCATGTACGCAGGACATTACTGTCGCGAGGCAGGAGTGCGACCGCATCTGCAGGTCTTCACCCCACCCCTAACCCCTCCCCGTCAAGGGGAGGGGAATAGGGCAGCGCTCATGCAAGCGCTCTCAGCTACGCTTCGCCAGCGCGTACGACAGCATCTTGTAGGCGAGCGAGGCGGCCGTGTAGTCGAAGGCGTGCAGGCCCGCGATCGGCGCGAACTCGACGAGGTCGGCGCCGACCACGTTGCCGACCGCGCAGGCCCGGCGCAGGATCGCCAGCGCCTGCCAATAGCCGAGCCCGCCGGGAGTCGGCGTGCCGGTGGCCGGCATCACCGCGGCGTCCAGCGCATCGATGTCGAACGTCACGTACACCGGCCGCCCGGCCAGCGGCGCCACGATGCGATCGATGTCCCACTGCGCCTGGTTGTAGGCCCAGTGGATGGAGATGCGGTGCCGGTTGGCCTCGTAGAATTCCACCTCCGCCGCCGAGATGGCACGGATGCCGACCGACACCAGCGACACGCCGGCATGGTCGAGCACCCGGCGCATGGCCGCCGCATGCGAGAAGTGCTCGCCCTGGTAGCCGTCGCGCAGGTCGGCGTGGGCATCGAACTGCAGGACCACCAGGTCCTTATGGCGCTCGGCGAAGGGGCGGATGGCGCCGGCGGTCAGCGAATGCTCGCCGCCCAGCACGAACGGGAAATTTGCCGGCATCGAGCACGCCGCCGACCAGGCCCGCGAGCTGATCCAGCGCCGCCGGCAGCGGCCGTGCGATCACCGGCTCCTCGATCGCCGCCACGCCATAGTCGAGGTAGGCCTCCCGGCCCAGCTCCTCGTCGTACAGCTCGAGCTGCTGGCTGGCGGCGATGATGGCCTTCGGCCCCGCCGCCGTGCCCGACCCGTAGCTGACGGAAGCTTCCAGCCCGAACGGGATGACCACCGCGCGCGCATCCGCCGGCCTTGCCGCATCGGCGCGCACGGGGTCGAGGAAGCTCTGCTCGGCCGGCAGGAACTTCGGCAGGCCTGCAGGCGGGATGGCAGGTCCGCGGGCTCACGCCTGGACCTGCTGCGCCGCGCCCTCCTCGGCCGCGCCGTACATCGTCAGCAGCGGCGCATCGAGCAGGATCGCCTCCTCGAACGCACCGTAGCCGTTGAACCGGCTCGCCAGCGCGCGACCGTAGGCGCCGGTGTTGCCGATCTCGATGTAGTCGCCCTCCTTGATCTTGGACGGCAGCAGGAAGGGGCCCTTCATGTAGTCGATGGTGTCGCAGGTCGGACCCCACAGCGAGAACGGCACCAGCGTCTCGGTGACGTCCTGCGGCTGGCTGACCAGCCGCACCGGGTAGGCAAAGCCCAGGTGCGCCGCGTCGAACAGCGTGCCGTAGCTGCCGTCGTTGACGAACAGCTCGTTGCCGCGCCGCGCGTCGACGCGCAGGATCAGCGACTCCGCCTCCGCCACCAGGGCGCGACCCGGCTCGCACATCAGCTGGCAGCGCTCGCCGATCGGCAGCTTCTCGACGCCGTCGTGGATGGCGCGCATGAAGCTGTCGAGCGGGGCCGGCTCGCCGTCGGTGTAGATCGACGGGAAGCCGCCGCCCACGTCGAGGCGATCGAGCACCACGCCGGCCTTGCCGATCAGCTGGCCGACCTCGGCCAGCGCCGCCACGTAGGCGTCGGGCGTCGCGGTCTGCGAACCGACGTGGAAGGTGATGCCGAGCTCCATGGCCGCCTGCCGCGCCTTGACCAGCAGGCGCGCGGCCTTGGTGCCGGAGGCGCCGTACTTGCGCTCCAGCGGGATCTTGCTGTTCTTGGCCGACACGGCCACGCGCACCCACAGGATGAGATCGCGGCAGCCGCCGGTCTCCTCCTGGATCTTCTTCAGCTCATCCTCGCTGTCGAGCGCGAAGCTCCGGACGCCGAACTCGGCGAACGCGCGCCGGATGGCGACCCGGGACTTGACCGGATGCATGAAGTGCAGATGTGCGCCGGGGATCGTCGCCGCGTCCTCGATCTCGGGCAGCGAGGCGACGTCGAAATGCCGGATGCCCGCGCCGTACAGCGCGCCCAACAGGAACACGGAGCTGTTCGCCTTGTAGGCGTAAGCCACGTCGCCGGGGAAGTTTTCGAGGAACCACCGGGCGGCCTTGCCGGCTGCCTGGGGACGGAGGCCGATAACGGGCCGATCGGGCTTCTGCGCGTCGATCAGAGCGCTTGCGGACGGAAACCTGCGCATCTCATGGGACCTCCACCAGTCGGTTTAGACCAGGCGCTGCTCGAACCAGCAGAAGCCGCCGTTCAGAACGGGGGACATAAGGTCAGAGGGGGGTGGTGTAAAGGGATTTCTCCGTCACAAAGTGAAGAATCCCGCGCCCGCTATCGTCGCAGGCATTCAGAACGGCCCAAGTGTTCCGTTTTCAACCGATCGAGGCCGGATCGGCCTCCACCAGCACGCCGTTCTGCATGCGCAGGATGCGGTGCATGCGGCGGGCGAGATCGAAGTTGTGCGTGGCGATCAGCGCCGCCACGCCGGTGTGCTGGATCAGCTCGAGCAGCTCGTGGAACACGTGCGCCGACGTCTCCGGATCGAGGTTGCCGGTCGGCTCGTCGGCCAGGATCAGGCGCGGCTGGTTGGCGAGCGCACGCGCGATCGCCGTGCGCTGCTGCTCGCCGCCCGACAGCTGCGCTGGCCGGTGATCGAGACGCTGGCCGAGCCCCATCATCTCGAGCAGCTCCTTGGCGCGCTGCGCGGCCGCCCGCTTGCTCGACCCCGCGATCATCTGCGGGATGACGACGTTCTCCAGCGCCGAGAACTCGGGCAGCAGCTGGTGGAACTGGTAGACGAAGCCCATCGTGCCGCGCCGCATGCGCGTGCGGTCGGCATCGCCGAGCTGGGCGCAGTCATAGCCGTTGACGATCACCTGCCCGCCGTCCGGCGTCTCCAGCAGTCCCGCGATGTGCAGCAGCGTCGACTTGCCGGCGCCCGACGGGCCGACCAGCGCCACCGCCTCGCCCGGATACAGCGCCGCCGAGGCGCCATGCAGCACCGGGATCTCGCGGTCGCCCTGCTTGAAGGTGCGGCGCAGATCGACGAGCTGCAGCACCGGCTGCACCGTGGCCTGATAGGAGGCGTCCTGGACGGCGTAGTTCAAGCAACCGCCTCCTTACTCGTAGCGAAGCGCGTCGACGGGATCGAGCCGCGAGGCGCGCCAGGACGGATAGAGCGTCGCCAGCACCGACAGCACCAGCGCCATAAGGACGATCGACGCCGTGGTGTGCATGTTGATGTCGGCGGGCAGCTTGTTCAGGTAGTAGACGTCGGCGGGAAATATCTGCGTGCTGGTCAGCCACGCCACGAACTGGCGGATTTCGTCGATGCGCCAGCAGAACAGGACGCCGAGAACCGCCCCGGCGATGGTGCCGACCACGCCGATGCTGGCGCCCGTGATCAGGAACACGCGCATGATGGCGCCCTGGCTCGCCCCCATGGTGCGCAGGATGCCGATGTCGCGGCCCTTGTCCTTCACCAGCATCATCAGGCCGGAGATGATGTTGAACGCCGCCACCAGCACGATCACCGACAGGATGATGAACATCATGTTGCGCTCGACCTCGAGCACGGTGAAGAAGCTCTCGTTGCGCTGTCGCCAGTCGGAGAAGTGCAGCGCCGGATCGCTGACCTTGCGCATGGCGGGGACCTGCTCGGCCACCGTCTCAGGGTCCGTTACCAGCACCTCGAGCACGTCGACCGTGTCGCCCTTGTTGAAGAAGCGCTGCGCCTGGACGAGCGGCATGAAGATCATGCTGCGGTCGTACTCGGACATGCCCATCTCGAAGACGGCCAGCACCTTGTAGGGCTTGATGCGCGGCGCCGTGCCGAACGGCGTCGACGCACCTCGCGGCGACACCAGCGTGACGGAATCGCCGACATTGACGCGCAGCGAGTTGGCGAGCCGCGTGCCGATGGCGATGCCTTCCTCGGTCCCGAAACTTTCCAGCGTGCCGAACCTGATGTTGCCGGCCACCAGCGGCAGTGACTTGATGCCGTCCTCGCTGATGCCGCGCACGACGCAGCCCAGCGCCTGCACGGGCGTGGAGGCCATCACCTGGCCTTCGATCAGCGGAATGGCCTTCCGGACGCTCGGCACCTTGCTGAGGCGCAGCGCGGCATCGGCGTAGCCTTCGAAGTCGCCGCCGACCTTGCTCACCACCACGTGGCCGTTGACGCCCAGGATCTTGTTGAACAGCTCCTTGCGGAAGCCGTTCATGACCGCCATCACCGTGATCAGCGTGAACACGCCGAGCAGGATGCCGAGGAACGAGAAGCCGGCCAGCACCGAGATGAAGCCTTCGTTGCGCCGGGCCTTCAGGTAGCGCAGCGCCAGCATCCACTCGTAGGCTGAGAACGGCTTGGTGTCGGTTGCCAGCTTCGTCACGGGTGTCGCAACCTTCGCTCGATCCTGCATCGCAATGGTCCGTTCGAGCCGTTCGGGCCCGCCCTGCCTACGCCCGCGTAACACGCCCTCGACTACGCCAGCACGCGCCGCGCGCTGACCAGCTCGACCAGCCGCTTCACGGCGGCCTCCGGCGACAAGTTCATGCGCTCGCCCGACTTGCGCTCCTTGAGCTCGATCTCGCCGCCCTTCAGGCCCTTCGGCCCGATGATCAGCTGGAACGGCAGGCCGATCAGATCCATGGTGGCGAACTTGCCGCCGGCGCGCTCGTTGGTGTCGTCATACAGCACCGAGATGCCGGCCCGCGTCAGCTTGCCGTAGGCGTCGTCGCAGGCCTTGTCCGTGTCCTTGTCGCCGGCCTTCAGATTGATAAGGCCCACCTCGAACGGCGCCACCGGCACCGGCCAGACGATGCCCGAGGCGTCGTGGCTGGCTTCGATGATGGCGCCGACCAGGCGCGACACACCCACCCCGTAGGAGCCCATCTGCACGTTCACCATGCCCCCGTCCGGGCCCTGCACGCGGCAGCCCATCGGCTCGGAATACTTGGTGCCGAAGAAGAAAATATGGCCGACCTCGATGCCGCGCGCGGAAACCCGTTTGGCCTCCGGCACTTCGGCCTCGAAGCGGGCGCGGTCATGCTTCTCGTCGGTGGCCGCGTAGAGGCCGGTCCAGGCGGCGATCAGCGGCGACAGGTCGGACGCGAAGTCGAGATCCGCCCCCGGCGTGCGCGTCTCGATCAGGTCGGAATGGCAGTAGACCTGGCTCTCGCCCGTGTCGGCCAGGATGATGAACTCGTGGCTGAGATCCCCGCCGATCGGCCCGGTGTCGGCCGCCATCGGGATCGATTTCAGCCCCATGCGCGCGAACGTGCGCAGGTAGGCCACGAACATCTTGTTGTAGGAGTGGCGCGCGGCTTCCGCGCTCAGGTCGAACGAGTAGGCATCCTTCATCAGGAACTCGCGGCCGCGCATCACCCCGAAGCGGGGGCGCACCTCGTCCCGGAACTTCCATTGGATATGGTAAAGGTTCCTGGGCAGCTCCCGGTAGGACTTCACCCCGTCGCGGAAGATGGTGGTGATCAGCTCCTCGTTGGTCGGCCCGTACAGCATCTCGCGGCCGTGCCGGTCCTCGAAGCGCAACATTTCAGGACCGTAAGCTTGGTAGCGCCCGCTCTGCTGCCACAGGTCCGATGCCTGGATGGTGGGCATCAGCAGCTCGATGGCGCCGGTGCGATCCTGCTCCTCGCGCACGATCTGCTCGATTTTCTTGAGCACGCGAAAGCCCAGCGGCAGCCACGAGTAGATGCCCGCGCTCGCCTGGCGGACCATGCCGGCGCGCAGCATGAGCTGGTGCGACACGATTTCCGCCTCTTTGGGCGTTTCGCGCAGTACGGGCAGGAAGAATTGAGAAAGGCGCATGGCTCTTCTGATTAATAGTTAGGCAGGTGCCGATGCCTGCGCGGAGCTTCGGCATTACGACCGGCTCCACGCCACCCCTGGCATCGCAGGCCCGACGGATCAGCGCCTATAACCGTTTCCCGGTAGCGTGGCAATCGCGGCAAGCCCCGACAAGCGGCGCATTTCGCCAGTTGCAATGTGCGTAGAATGCATCCCTGCATAGGCGATGGTTTCCCGGAAGGAAAATATCAATCCGCTTCTCTTTTTCGTGTTCGAGGGGGTGACAGAAGGCCGCGGTTTGGCTAGTGTGTGCGCAATAAAAAGGGTTACAGCCCGCTCGTTGTGCAGGGCTTATGAGCCCAAGTCTGGGGATGGAATTCCGCTACCAGCGCCTGTCGTATGTGCGCGTTAGCGTTGACGAGAAGACTGGAAGTTCTCAGAGCAAGGCCGTTGGCCTTGCTCTTTTCGTTTCCGCCGCTGTTTGCGCCATTCCTACTTGGGAAGGTTGCGTCCCACCAGCGCGCCGAGATCGACCAGGCCGTAGCGCGTCACGACCCACGGCAGCGCGAACAGCAGCGTCGAGATCACCGTGGTGAGAAGCACGACGCGCAACAGGCGCGGCGCGCTCGGAGCACTTTCCGGCGTACCCGGCACGATGGCTCCGTCCTCGCCCTGTGTGCGCACGCCGATCGGCAGCACCGCGAACAGCACCGTCCACCAGATCACGATGTAGATGGCGATGCCGAGCGTAATGCTCATGCCTGCTCCAGCTCGACCAGCGTGCCGTTGAAGTCCTTCGGATGCAGGAACAGCACCGGCTTGCCGTGCGCTCCGATCCTGGGATTGCCGTCGCCGAGCACACGCGCGCCCGATGCCTTGAGCTTGTCGCGAGCCGCGAGGATGTCATCCACCTCGTAGCAGATGTGATGGATGCCGCCGGCCGGATTGCGCTCCAGGAAGGCTGCGATCGGCGAGCCTTCGCCGAGCGGCTCGAGCAACTCGATCTTGGTGTTGGGCAGCGTGATGAACACCACCGTCACGCCGTGCTCCGGCTGCGCGAACGGCGCGCCCACGTCGGCTCCCAGCGCGCCGCGATACTTGTCCGACGCCGCCGCGATGTCCGGCACGGCGATGGCCACGTGATTGAGGCGTCCGATCATGTGCTGCTCTCGTAAAGCTTGGGTGTGTCATCGGCCGCGAATGTAGCACCGGAGCCAAGTCGGCGCCCATGCCCAGCTTGCCGACACTTAGCGTGTGATGCCCTCCGGGTCGAGGCCATGACGGCGACCTGACCACAAGTCCCAGACCCAGAGCGGTCTGACACTGTCAGTGCCCGACCTGCTGCGCCCGCACCCGCCACCGATGCACGGCCACGGCGCTCCAGATCGCCTCCACCACGCCGAACGGCCAGGCGCCCTGCAGGAAGCCGTACACCGATGCCAGCGCGCAGGCTCCCGCGAATGCCAGGACGTACCAGGGGCTGCGATCCTCGAGCGCGTAGAACACCAGCATGGCCGAGACCGCCAGCAGGCCGAACAGCGTCAGGCTATCCATCCAGCGGAGCCTCACCCCTTGCCCGGCACCTGCGTCAGCAGGATCTTGGCGATCGGCCGCTTGCCCCAGGCATCCTCGACGGCCGAGCGCACGGACCGGCGCACCGCCTCGCGCACCATGTTGGCATCCTTGCGCCGGTTGGGCGGGATGCTGCGCAGCGTGCCGTCGACGGCGTCGAGCACGATGTCGTGCATCGACCGTCCCTTGGCGTCGGCGGTCGGCACGCCGTCCAGCACCACCTCCGGCTCGGCCAGCAGCTCGCCCCGTCCCGATACGGCCATGCCGACCACGACGATGCCGGCAAACGCCAGCGAGCGCCGCTCGCGCACCGGCCCATCCTGGCTCGACACCAGCAGGCGCCCGTCGCGGAACAGCCGCCCGACCGGGGCCTCGTCGATCACCTCGGCGGGACCGGGCGCCAGCCGCACGATATCGCCGTTGCGGATGGTCAGCACGTCGGGCACGCCCGCCGCGCGCGCGAGCTTGGCGTGCTCGGCGAGGTGGCGCGGCTCGCCGTGCATGGGAATGGCCGCGCGCGGCCGCACCCAGGCATACATCTCCTTCAGCTCCTCGCGGCGCGGATGGCCGGTGACGTGCACCAGCGCATCGCCGTCCGTGACCAGCTCGCAGCCGAGATCGATCAGCTTGTTCTGGATGCGCCCCACCACCCGCTCGTTGCCGGGGATGGTGCGCGAGGAGAAGATGACGAGATCGCCCTTGTCGAGCCCGATGTCGGGATGCTCGTCCTCGGCGATGCGGGCCACCGCCGCGCGCGGCTCGCCCTGGCTGCCCGTGCACAGCAGCACCACCTCGCTCCGCTCCAGGTACGAGAAGTGCTCCTGGTCGTGATACTTGAAATTCTTCGGCAGGTAGCCCGTCGCGATCGCCACCTCGATCATGCGGTGCATGGCGCGGCCCGCCACCACCAGCTGCCGGCCGGCACTCTTGGTTGCATCGGCGACGGCTTTGATGCGCGCCACGTTGGAGGCAAAGATCGTCACCGCCACGCGCCGCTTGGCGCGCCTTGATGATGCCGGCCAGCGAGCGCGCCACGTCCAGCTCCGACGGCGAACGGCCATCGCGCAGCGCGTTGGTGGAATCGCAGATCATGGCCGTCACGCCCTCGGTGCCGAGCGCGCTGAGCCGATCGCTGTTCGTGGGCGGCCCGATCACCGGCGTCGGATCGATCTTCCAGTCGCCGGTGTGCAGCGCCAGCCCGAGCGGCGTGCGCACCGCCAGCGCATTCGACTCCGGGATCGAGTGCGCCACCGAGATCAGCTCCAGCGAGAACGGCCCGACCTCGAAGCGCGCATTCAGCTCCACCTCCTTGATCGGCAGCTTCAACCCGCGCCCATAGTCGGCGAGCTTGCTGCGCAGCAGCGCGGCGGTGAACGGCGTGGCATAGACCGGCACCTTCAGGCGCGGCCAGTGCTCGATCACCGCGCCGATATGGTCCTCGTGGCCGTGCGTGAGCACGAGGCCCACGAGGCCGGCCTTCTCCTCCTCGGCGAAGCGGATATCGGGCAGGATGACATCGACGCCCGGATCGTTCTCGCCCTCGGGGAAGGTGATGCCGAGATCGACCATCAGCCACTGCCGGCCGCGCTCGGGACCCAGCCCATACAGGTAGCAGTTCATGCCGATCTCGCCGATGCCGCCGAGCGCCATGAACACGAATTCGTCTGCGCCCGCATCGCGCCTGCGCGGCTGTTCCTTGGTCATCAGCCGCGTCCCTCTCGCGCCGGCTCGGCCAGCGTCACGTCGCCGTACGTCACCTTGCGCTGCAGGCCGTGCGCATCGCGCAGCAGCAGCGCCCCGTCGCCATCCAGATCCAGGAACGTGCCGGCGATGCGCTCGGCGCCGGTGTCGACCGTCGCCGCCTCGCCGACCGGCCCGGCCCGCTCCAGCCAGGCCGCGCGCACGCGCGCAAAGCCTGCTCCGCCCTGCCACACGTCGATCCAGCCTTGCATGGCCGGCGCCAGCGCCTGCAGCATGGCGTCGGGCTCCACATCGACGCCGTGCGCCGCCAGATGCGTCGCCGGCTTGCCGATGTCGGCTGGATGCCACGCCAGATTGATGCCGATGCCAACCACCGCCGTCACCGATTTACCGTCGGCCCCCGACACGCACTCCGGCAGGATGCCCGCGCACTTGGCCTGCCCGATCAGCACGTCGTTGGGCCACTTCAGCCGCAGCCCTGGGATGCGCACGCCGCCCGCCGCCGCCCGCATCGCATCGATCACCGCGACGCCGGCCAGCAGCGAGATCTGGGGCACCGCCGACGGCGGACAGGCGATCGCCTGCAGCAGGCTGGCGTACAGGTTGCCGGGCTCCGAGCCCCAGCTGCGGCCCGACCGGCCGCGACCCTGGGTCTGCCGGCGCGCCACGATCCACAGCGGTCCGCGCTCGCCCGCCTCGGCGCGCTTGAACGCCTCGGTGTTGGTCGAGCCGACTTCCTCCAGGACGATGCTGCGTAAGGGCTGCGCCACTTGGCTTCCGATCTGGCGTCGGTCATCAGATCTGCAACGAGCGAGATTGACGTTCCGTTATCGAAGCGAATGCTTCGGTCAAAGACGCAATTGCTCTTGGTTAGAACAGGCTTCTCGCCGCCGCGTCGGCCGCGTTCACCAACGGCGCCGGCCACACCACGTAGAGAAGCACGAACAGGCCCGACACCGCCATGATCGCCCCGACCTTGGGCGGCACGTCGAGGAAGCGGGCCTTCGGCTCGTCGAAGAACATCACCTTGACGATGCGCACGTAGTAGTAGGCGCCCACCACGCTGGCCAGCACGCCGAACACGGCGAGCGGCCACAGGCCCTCCTTCACCGCCGCGGCGAACACGTAGAACTTGGCGAAGAACCCGGCCAGCGGCGGGATGCCGGCCATCGAGAACATCACGATCGCCAGCATGGTCGCCATGCCGAGGTTGTTCTGGGCGAGGCCCGCCAGCTCGTCGATCTCCTCGACCATGCCGCCCGGCCGGCGCATGCACAGCACGCAGGCGAATGCGCCAAGCGTCATGGCCACGTAGATGACGAGATAGATCACCACCCCGCGCACGCCCTCGGGCGTCCCCGCCGCCAGGCCGATCAGCATGTAGCCGACGTTGCCGATCGCCGAGTAGGCCAGCAGCCGCTTGATGTTGGTCTGGCCGATGGCGGCGAAGGCGCCAAGGCCCATCGAGGCGATGGCGAGCGCGGTCACCACCTGCTGCCATTGCGGCTCGATGCCGGGGAAGGCGCCGAACGTCACGCGCATCAGCAGGGCGACGGCTGCCACCTTGGGTGCCGCGGCAAAGAACGTGGTGACCGGCGTCGGCGCACCCTCGTACACGTCGGGCGTCCACATGTGGAACGGCACCGCCGAGATCTTGAAGGCCAGCCCCACCATCAGGAATACCAGGCCGATGATGAGGCCGATGTCCTGGCCGGCACCTGCCACGGCCGCCGCCGCCGCGATCTTGGCGAAGCTGGTCGAGCCGGTGAAGCCGTAGATCAGCGACGCGCCATACAGCAGCATGCCGGACGACAGCGCGCCCAGCACGAAATACTTCAGTCCTGCTTCGCTGGAGCGCACGTCGTCGCGGCGCAGCGCCGCCACCACGTACAGCGCCAGGCTCTGCAGCTCGAGGCCGAGGTAGAGCGAGATCAGGTCGTTGGCGGAGATCATCATCAGCATGCCGGCGGTGGCCAGCAGCACGAGCACCGCGTACTCGAATTTGAGGATCTTCAGCTCGCGCATGTAGTCGAACGCCAGGATCAGCGCGGCCGCCGACGACACCAGCGTCAGCACCTTCATGAAGCGCCCGAAGCCGTCGATGACGAAGGCGCCGTTGAACAGCGTCGCCTTCTCCGGCGGCTGCTGGATGGTGAGCCAGGTGGCCAGCGCCAGCACCATCACGGCCAGCCAGCCGATCGCCTCGGCCTCGCGCTCGGTCTCGGGGCGGAACACGCCCAGCATCAGCAGCGCCATGGCGCCGACCACCAGCACGATCTCCGGGGCCAGCAGCCAATATGCCGAGACGAGTTCGTTCATCTTATTTCCCCACCTGTCATCCCGGAACGCGCTTCAGCGCGTATCCGGGACCCAGCCTGGCGCTCCGCCCGGTGATTGGATCCCGGATATTCGCTGGCGCGAATTCCGGGATGACAGCCATTCGCGTTTTTCCTCAGCATCGGCATCAGCGCACGTTCAGGGCGGAGGCCGCTTTCAGCGCCGCCTGGTAGTTGTTGACGAGGTGGTTGACCGACACCGCCGTGACGTCGAGCAGCGGCGCCGGATAGAAGCCGAACAGGATGGTGAGGATCACCAGCGGCGCCAGCACCAGCACCTCGCGGTAGCTGAGGTCGCGGATGCTCTTGAGCGACGGCTTCTCCAGCGGCCCGAAGATCATGCGCCGGTACAGCCACAGCGCGTAGGCGGCCGACAGGACCACGCCGAAGGTGGCGAAGAAGGCCACCCACGTGTTGGCCTTGAAGGCGCCCAGCAGCGTCAGGAACTCGCCGATGAAGCCCGAGGTGCCCGGCAGGCCGACGTTGGCCATCGTGAACACCATGAAGCACACGGCATACAGCGGCATGCGATTGACGAGGCCGCCGTAGGCCGAGATTTCGCGCGTGTGCATGCGGTCGTAGACCACGCCGACGCACAGGAACAGCGCGGCCGAGACGATGCCGTGCGACAGCATCTGGAAGATCGCCCCGTCCACGCCCTGCACCGTGAAGGTGAAGATGCCCATCGTCACGAAGCCCATGTGCGCCACGGACGAGTAGGCGATCAGCTTCTTCACGTCCTCCTGCGCCAGCGCCACCAGCGAGGTGTAGATGATGGCCACCACCGACAGGGCGAACACCAGCGGCGTGAAGTCCTGGCTCGCCAAGGGGAACATCGGCAGCGAGAAGCGCAGGAAGCCGTAGCCGCCCATCTTCAGCAGGATGGCGGCCAGGATCACCGAGCCCCCCGTCGGCGCCTCCACGTGCGCGTCGGGCAGCCAGGTGTGCACCGGCCACATCGGCATCTTCACCGCGAACGAGGCGAAGAAGGCCAGCCACAGCCACCACTGCATGTCGTAGGGGAACTTGTGGGTCAGCAGCGTCGGGAATGTCGGTGGTGCCGGCGTGCCAGTACATGGCCATCATGGCCAGCAGCATCAGGACGGAGCCCAGCAGCGTGTAGAGGAAGAACTTGAAGCTCGCATACACGCGCCGCTTGCCGCCCCACACGCCGATGATCAGGAACATCGGGATGAGGCCGCCTTCGAAGAACAGGTAGAACAGCACCAGGTCGAGCGCACAGAACACGCCGATCATCAGCGTCTCGAGCACCAGGAAGGCGATCATGTACTCCTTGACCCGAGTGTCGATCGCCTCCCAGCTCGCCAGGATGCACAGCGGCATCAGGAAGGCGGTCAGCACCACGAACAGGATGGAGATGCCGTCGACGCCCATCTTGTAGTTGATGGACCCGCCCAGCCAACCCATCTCCTCGACGAACTGGAAGCCCGGATTGTTGGGATCGAAGTGCACCCACAGGTAGATCGAGGCGCCGAACGTGGCGAGCGTGAAGTAGAACGCGATCCAGCGCGCGTTGCCCTTGGCGTCCTTGTTGAGCGTGGCGATCGCCAGCGCGCCGAGCAGCGGCAGGAAGGTGACGAACGAGAGGATGCCGAAGCCGGTGTTCATCGCACCGCTCCGCTATGGAACATGAACCAGGTGACGAGCAGCGCCACGCCGATCAGCATGGCGAAGGCGTAGTGATAGACGTAGCCGGTCTGCAGCTTGACGATCCGGCCCGGTGGTCCACAGCACGCGCGAGGCGATGCCGTCCGGTCCCAGGCGATCGATGATGCCCCCGTCACCCTGCTTCCACAGCACGCGGCCGAGCCAGAACGTCGGCCGCACGAAGATGAGGTCGTACAGCTCGTCGAAGTACCACTTGTTGAGCAGGAACAGGTAGATCGGCTTGAACATCCGGGCCGTCAGGCCGGGCAGCGACGGCACCAGGATGTAATACAGGTAGGACAGCGCGAACCCGGAGGCCATGGCGATGAACGGCGCCCAGCCGACCCAGCCCGGCACCTCGTGCATGGCATGCATGATGTGGTTGTTCGGCCCCTCGACCAGCGCCGGGCCCCAGAACTCCTTGTAGGAGCCGCCGATGAAGTAGCCCTTGAAGACGAAGCCCGCCACCACCGCGCCCGTGGCCAGGAGGATCAGCGGCACCATCATCACCCACGGGCTCTCGTGCGCGTGCTCGTAGGTGTCGTGATCGGCGCGCGTCGTGCCGTGGAAGGTGAGGAACATCAGCCGCCACGAGTAGAACGCGGTCATGAAGGCGGCCACCACCAGCAGCCAGAACGCGTAGTTGTGGGGCGTGTGCGCCGCGTAGGCCGCCTCGATGATGGCGTCCTTGGAGTAGAAGCCGGCGAAGCCCAGCAGGTGCGGGATGCCGACGCCGGTCAGCGACAGCGTGCCGATCAGCATCATCAGCCAGGTCAGGCGCAGCTTGGAGGCCAGCCCGCCCATGTTGCGCATGTCCTGCTCGTGATGCATGGCATGGATCACCGAGCCGGCACCCAGGAACAGCAGCGCCTTGAAGAAGGCGTGCGTGAACAGGTGGAAGATGCCGGCCCCGTACGCGCCGACGCCGCAGGCCACGAACATGTAGCCGAGCTGCGAGCAGGTCGAATACGCCACCACCCGCTTGATGTCGTTCTGCACCAGGCCGACGGTGGCGGCAAAGAACGCCGTCACCGCGCCGACCAGCGTCACCACCTGCAGCGCGATCGGCGCCTGCTCGAACAGCGGCGACAGCCGCGCCACCATGAACACGCCGGCCGTCACCATGGTGGCGGCGTGGATCAGCGCGGACACCGGCGTCGGGCCTTCCATGGCGTCGGGCAGCCAGGTGTGCAGCAGGAACTGCGCCGACTTGCCCATCGCGCCCATGAACAGCAGCAGGCACAGCACGGTCAGCGTGTCCCACTGGTGGCCGAGGAACTCCATCGGCTTGCCGGCCACCGACGGCGCGGCCTTGAACACCTCGTCGAAGCTGATCGTATTGAACACGACGAAGATGCCGAAGATGCCGAGCGCGAAGCCGAAGTCGCCGACCCGGTTGACGACGAACGCCTTGATGGCCGCCGCGTTGGCCTCGGGCTTGAGATACCAGAATCCGATCAGCAGATAGGACGCGAGCCCCACGCCCTCCCAGCCGAAGAACAGCTGCAGGAAGTTGTTGCTGGTCACCAGCATCAGCATGGCGAAGGTGAACAGCGACAGGTAGGCGAAGAAGCGCGGCCGGCTGTCGTCCTCGTGCATGTAGCCGATCGAGTAGAGGTGCACCAGGAACGACACGGTATTCACCACCACCAGCATCACGCCGGTCAGCGTGTCGATGCGCAGGCTCCACGACACGTCGAGCTGGCCGGAGGTGACCCAGCGCAGGATCGGCACGTGCACGGTCTCCGCCCCGAAGCCGATCTGCGTGAACACCACCCACGACAGCGCCGCCGAGATGCCGACGAACAGCGTCGTGATGAGCTCGCTCGGCCGCGGCCCCAGCGCCCGGCCGAGCAGCCCGGCGATCAGCGCGCCGATGATGGGCAGAAAGACGATGGCCTTGTACATCATTGATCGCTGGTTCATCCCGGCAGTTCGCGCTCAGCGCATCATCCGGGGGAGAGGACGTGAGGCCATGACTTATGGCCGCGGCATCAGCGCATGGCACCGCACGATGCGGCTCCGCGGTCCGTAAGCTCATCCGCCGAACTGTGAGGGGCGACTGTCTCCGCGCCAGAGAAGGCCCCCTCATGCCGCACCCCTTCGGCACCTTCTCCCAAGGGGAGAAGGGCTGCACTGATGCCGATCTCCCTCATCCCTCAACCCTTCATCATGTTGATGTCTTCGACCGCGATGGAGCCGCGGTTGCGGTAGTAGACGACGACGATGGCGAGCCCGATGGCCGCCTCGCCCGCCGCCACCGTCAGCACGAACAGCGCGAACACCTGGCCCACCAGGTCGCCCATGAACGAGGAGAACGCCACCAGGTTGATGTTGACGGCCAGCAGCATCAGCTCGATCGACATCAGGATGACGATCACGTTCTTGCGGTTCAGGAAGATGCCGAAGATGCCGAGCGTGAACAGGATCGCCGCAACTGTCAGATAGTGGCCGAGGCCGATGCTCATGGTGTGCTCCCGCCGACTTAGGCGAACATGGTGGCGAACGCCACCTTGATGACGCCGCCCAGCGCAATGCCGCCTGCGAGGGGAAAGGCCGCGTCCTTCACCAGCTCGTGCGAATTGCTCAGCAGGTACAGCAGACCGGCCGCGATGCAGGCAACCACCAGCATCACCCGATAGGTCGCGAACTCGGTCAGCCGAAACGTGATGTCGCCCGCCAGCACCCCGACAACGAACATGATGGTCGGCAGCCGCTGGCTCATGACGCCGCCTCCTTGCGCGCGGCCGCCTGCGGGATGACCGCCTCGCCCGGCTTGACCTTGATGATCTCCATGGCCGAGGCCTTGCCGCGCGCCACCTGGGCCGCGATCGACTGGCGCTTGACGCCCTCCTTGTGGCGCAGCGTCAGCACGATGGCGCCGATCATGGCCACCAGCAGGATCAGGCCGGCGCCCTGGAAGAAGTAGACGTAGTCGGTGTAGAGCACGCGGCCCAGCGCTTCCGTGTTGGTGATGCCGGAGCCCGCCGATGGGATCGGCGCGGTCGGCGCCGCCAGCGCCTTCGGATTGACGAAGCGCACGCCCACCACCAGCACCAGCTCGACCAGCAGGATGATGCCCACCATGGCTCCCAGCGGCGCGTTCTTCATGAAGCCGGCGCGCAGCTCGGCGAAGTCGACGTCGAGCATCATGACGACGAACAGGAACAGCACCGCCACCGCGCCGACGTAGACCACCACCAGGATCATGGCCAGGAACTCGGCGCCGAGCAGGATGAACAGCCCCGCCGCATTGAAGAACGCCAGGATCAGGAACAGCACGGCATGCACCGGGTTCCGGCCGCGATCACCATGAACCCGGCCGCCACCGTGACGGCGGCAAACAGATAGAAGAACATCGCCGCCAGCGTCATGGCGTGCCCTCGAGCGCGTAGGTTGGGTCGAGCGCTAGCGCAGACCCAACACCATGATCGGTTGGGGAGCATTGTGTTGGGTCATCGCTTCGCTCGACCCAACCTACGCCTGATGAGCCCTCTCGCATCCTCATCACCGGTACGGAGCGTCGAGCTTGAGGTTGACGGCGATCTCGCGTTCCCAGCGGTCGCCGTTCGCCAGCAGGCGCTCCTTGTCGTAGAAAAGCTCCTCGCGCGTCTCGGTGGCGAACTCGAAGTTCGGCCCCTCGACGATGGCATCGACCGGGCAGGCCTCCTGGCACAGGCCGCAGTAGATGCACTTCACCATGTCGATGTCGTAGCGCGTGGTGCGCCGGGTGCCGTCGTTGCGGCGCGGACCCGCCTCGATGGTGATCGCCTGCGCCGGGCAGATCGCCTCGCACAGCTTGCAGGCGATGCAGCGCTCCTCGCCGTTGGGATAGCGGCGCAGCGCGTGCTCGCCGCGGAAGCGCGGGCGAGAGCGGGCCCTTCTCGAAGGGGTAGTTCAGCGTCGCCTTGGGCTTGAAGAAATAGCGCATCGACAGCGAAGAAGGCCGAGGCGAACTCCTTCAGGAACAGCGAGCTGATTGCGTTACCGAGCGCGGCCATGACAGGCTTCCTTTAGGGCGCGAGGTGGAAAAACTGCAGCACGGCGGCCACCGCCACCACCATGAACAGCGACAGCGGCAGGAACACCTTCCAGCCGAGCCGCATCAGCTGGTCGTAGCGATAGCGCGGCACGAACGCCTTCACCATCGCAAACATGAAGAACACGAACACCACCTTGGCCAGGAACCACAGCAGTCCCGGCACCATATTGAGCGGCCAGATGTCGAGCGGCGGCAGCCAGCCGCCCAGGAACAGGATGGTGGTGAGCGCGCACATGGTCACGATCGCCACGTACTCGCCCAGCATGAACAGCAGGTAGGGGGTCGAGGAGTATTCGACGGCAAAGCCCGCCACCAGCTCCGACTCGGCCTCCGGCAGGTCGAACGGCGGCCGGTTGGTCTCGGCCAGCGCCGAGATGAAGAACACGATGAACATCGGGAACAGCGGCAGCCAGTGCCAGTCCAGCATCGAGTTCGGCAACCCCAAGTGGGTGCCGAGGCCGTCCTTCTGCGCGTTGACGATCTCGCTCATGTTGAGCGAGCCGACGCACAGCAGCACCGTGATGATCACGAACCCGATCGAGACCTCGTAGGACACCATCTGCGCGGCCGAGCGCAGGGAACCGAGGAAGGGATACTTCGAGTTGGACGCCCAGCCGCCCATGATGATGCCGTACACGCCGAGCGAGGAGATGGCGAACAGGTAGAGGATGCCGACGTTGAGGTCGGAGATCACCCAGCGTCCCCAGCTGTTCTCATTGAGCGGGATCACCGCCCACGCCGCCAGCGCCAGCACGGAGGCCACCAGCGGCGCCAGCAGGAACACGCCCTTGTCGGCGCCGGCCGGGATCAGCGGCTCCTTCAGCACGAACTTGAGCAGATCGGCGAACGACTGCAGCAGCCCGAACGGCCCCACCACGTTGGGGCCGCGGCGCATCTGCACGGCCGCCCACACCTTGCGGTCCATCAGCAGCAAGAAGGCGACGATGACCAGCAGGGCGACCAGCAGCACCACGCTCTGGAACGCCATCACCAGCAGCGGCCACAGCGTGCTCTGCCAGATCTCCTGCCAGGACCAAGCGCTATCCATGCGTTCCCGTGGTCCCTTCTTGCATGTTCTTGCGCAGCGCGGCGAGTTCGGCCATCACCAGGGAGGCCCGCGCGATCGGGTTGGTCAGGTAATACTCGCGCACCGGCGAGACGAACGGCTCGGAGCCCAGCGTACCGCCGCGCGCCGCCAGCGCCTCGACCCCCTGCATATCGCCGGGGGCGGCGACGTCCAGCTTGGCCAGCGCCGGCGCCGACTTGTACATGGCCGCCCGCAGGGCCGGAAGGCTGTCGTAGGGCAGCGTATGGCCGGCGTGGCCCGATATGGCGCGGATGATCGCCCAGTCCTCCTTGGCATCGCCCGGCGCGAACGCGGCCTTGGCCGTGGTCTGGGCCCGGCCCTCGGTCGACACGTAGGTGGCGCTCTTCTCGGTGTAGGCGGCCCCCGGCAGGATCACGTCGGCGCGCTGGGCGCCCGCGTCGCCATGGCTGCCCTGGTAGATGACGAAGGCCTTGCCGAGCGCCTGCATGTCGATCTCGTCGGCGCCGAGCAGGAAAACCACCTCGAAGTCACCGCTGCCGGCCGCCTTCAGCATGCCGGCGGTGTCGAGCCCGCGCTCGCCCGGCACGAAGCCGAGGTCGAGCCCGGCCACGCGCGAGGCCGCCGTGTGCAGCACATTGAAGGGGTTCCAGCCGCCTTCCTTGCCCTGGCCGGCCTGCACCGCCAGCTTGGCCGCGGCCGCCAGCACCGCCTGGCCGTCGGCCCGCGCCGCCGCGCCGCTGCCGACGATCACCATCGGCCGCTTGGCCTCGCGCAGGACGTTGGCGAAGCTGTGCTTGCCGTCCACCACCTCTTTCAGGGTCTGCGGCCCGGCGCCCAGATATTCGTAAGGATAGGTGAGATCGGCCTGCTCGCCGATCAGCGCCACGGCGAGCCCACCCTGCCGCCAGCGCTTGCGGATGCGCGCGTTGAGCACGGCCGCTTCCAGGCGCGGGTTGGTGCCGACCAGCAGGATGGCGTCGGCCTGCTCGATGCCCTCGATGGTGCCGTTGAACTGATAGCTGCCGCGCCCCAAGAGCCGGATCGAGCTTGGCGCCGTCCTGCCGGCAGTCCATGTTGCGGATGCCGAGCCGCCCCAGCAGGTCCTTGAGCGCGAACATCTCCTCGGCGCCCGCCAGGTCACCGGCGATGGCGCCGACCCGGTCCGGCCACATCGACTTGAGCTTGGAGGCCACCAGCGCCAGCGCCTCGTCCCAGTCCACCGGCACCAGCCGGCGGTTCTTGCGCACGTAGGCGCTGTCGAGGCGCTGGATGCGCAGGCCGTCGGCGACGTGCCGCGTCTTGTCGGAGATCCACTCCTCGTTCACGGCGTCGTTGTTGCGCGGCAGGATGCGCACCACCTCGCGCCCGCGCGTGTCGACGCGGATGGCCGAGCCCACCGCATCCATCACGTCGATGCTCTCGGTCTTGCGCAGCTCCCACGGCCGCGTCGCGAACGCCCACGGCCGATGCGTCAGCGCGCCGACCGGGCACAGATCGACCGCGTTGGCCGACAGCTCCGACATCATGCCGCGCTCGAGGTAGGTGGTGATCTCCATGTCCTCGCCGCGGCCGATGGCGCCCAGCTCCTCGACGCCCGCCACCTCGGTCATGAAGCGCACGCAGCGCGTACACTGGATGCAGCGGGTCATGGCCGTCTTGATGACCGGGCCCAGATACTTCTCGTCGACCGCCCGCTTGTTCTCGGCGTAGCGCGAGCCGCCGACGCCGTAGGCCATGGCCTGGTCCTGCAGGTCGCACTCGCCGCCCTGGTCGCAGATCGGGCAGTCGAGCGGATGATTGATGAGCAGGAACTCCATCACGCCTTCGCGCGCCTTCTTGACCATGGCTGAGCGCGTGCTGATCACCTTCGGGCTGCCGTCCTTGTTGGGCGGCAGGTCGTTGACGCCCATGGCACACGAAGCGATCGGCTTCGGCATGCCGGCCACCTCGATCAGGCACATGCGGCAGTTGCCGGCGATCGACAGCCGCTCGTGATAGCAGAAGCGCGGGATCTCGACGCCGGCCAGCTCGCACGCCTGGATCAGCGTGATGCCGTCCTCGACCTCGATCGCGGTGCCGTCGATGATCAGTTGCTTGGGCATGCCCGACCTGCTCCCGCCTGCGTCCCTGTCATACCCTCACACCCTACTTCGCGCCCGACGGCTTGGCCGTGGCCCGGATCAGCAGGCCGGCGACCAGCCCCGCCAGGCCGATCCAGAATACTTTCGGCTCATAGGGCGTCTTGCCCAGCAGCCGCGCGCCGCCCGATATCAGCCCGCAGAAATCGCTGCTCGTATAGATGCAGCTCTTGGCGTCGAAGATGTTGATTTCGCCGCGCGCACCCGGCACGCTCGATACGTCGCGCATGATCGACGAGAAGAACGAATACCACCAGGCAACGGCGCCGATCAGCACAGCCACGCCTCCGGCGGCCAGGATATTGCCGAGCTTCCTAAGATCCATCGCTCCCCCTCTGCTTTCGATATGTAGCCAGCAGCTCGGTCACTGCGGTTCCTTTTATGGTCATGCCATCGAGCCGGCAATCGGCGATGGTCTGGACTGTGGCGTGCAGCCTCATCGGATTACCCTTCAACCTCCTCTGTAAGGCGCTCTCCCTGAGCGTCAGCCCGACCAACATTGCTGGCAGGACAGCCAAGAGCAGGGTCATGACCACCTCGGCCTCATCCGCCGTCGCGTATCCTTGGAGCAATGCGTAGTAGGCCAAAGGGTAGCCAAGGACGGGGAGCAGCACGAGGAGCGCCCACGCCCAGCCATAGCCTGCGCGCCGGCAAAGCGCGATCACGGCCATGGCAGCGATAGCCAGCAACGCATAGCGCAAGCCCAGCACTGCAGCGCCAACTGGATGTTCCGTCACGAACGCGCCGAGGGTCATTCCGCCGCCTGCTTGTGCGTCGCCTGGTACTGGTCGATGCGGTCCTCGATGACGTGGCGATAGTTGCGGATCAGGCCCTGCACCGGCCACGCCGCCGCGTCGCCCAGTGCGCAGATGGTGTGGCCCTCGACCTGCTTGGTGACGTCGAACAGCAGGTCGATCTCGCTCTTGTCCGCCTCGCCCTTTTCCATGCGCTGCAGCACCCGCCACATCCAGCCGCAGCCTTCCCGGCACGGCGTGCACTGGCCGCAGCTCTCGTGCTTGTAGAAGTAGGCGATGCGGCGGATGGCGGCGATCACGTCGGTCGACTGGTCCATGACGATCACGGCCGCCGTGCCCATGCCGGATTTCAGCTTGGAGAGCGTGTCGAAATCGAGCGTCAGGTCCTGGCACTGCGCCGCCGGCAGCATCGGCATCGACGACCCGCCGGGGATCACGGCCAGCAGGTTGTCCCAGCCGCCGCGTACGCCGCCCGCGTGCCGGTCCAGCAGCTCGCGCAGGGGGATGCCCATCTCCTCCTCGACCACGCACGGCTTCTCGACGTGGCCCGAGATCTGGAACAGCTTGGTGCCGGTGTTGTTGGGCTTGCCGATGCCGGCGAACCAGGTCGCGCCGCGGCGCAGGATGTCGCCCACCACCGCGATCGAATTCCACGTTGTTGACCGTGGTCGGCGCGCCGTACAGGCCGACGTTGGCGGGGAACGGCGGCTTCAGGCGCGGCTGGCCCTTCTTGCCCTCCAGGCTCTCCAGCAGCGCCGTCTCCTCGCCGCAGATGTAGGCGCCGGCGCCGTGGTGGACGTAGCACTCGAAGTCCCAGCCGTGGATGTTGTTCTTGCCGATCAGCTTGGCCGCGTAGGCCTCGTCGATCGCCGCCTGCAGGTGCTCGCGCTCGCGGATGAACTCGCCGCGCACGTAGATGTAGCAGACGTGCGCGCGCATCGCGAAGGAGGCCAGCAGCGAGCCCTCGATCAGCAGGTGCGGATCATGCCGCATAATCTCGCGGTCCTTGCAGGAGCCGGGCTCCGACTCGTCCGCGTTGATCACGAGATAGGACGGCCGCGGATCGCTCTTGGGCATGAACGACCACTTGAGCCCGGTCGGGAAGCCGGCGCCGCCGCGCCCGCGCAGGCCCGACGACTTGATCTCGTTGATGATGCCGTCGTGGCCCTTCTCGATCAGGGCCTTGGTGTTGTCCCAGGCGCCGCGCGCCCTGGCGCCGGCCAGCTTCCAGTCCTGGAAGCCGTACAGGTTCGTGAAGATGCGGTCTTTATCCTGCAGAGCCACGTTGCCTCGATCCTCACTTGCCGGCCTTGGCGAATTCCTTGAGCGTCGTCGGACCACCTGCGGGACACGACGCCTGCCGGCCGGTCTGGGAGCCGGGCTTGGGCGGCTTGCCCTTGGCGAACCCGTCGAGCACCTTCTCGAACAGCTCCGGCGTGAGGTCCTCGTAGGTGTCCTTGAAGATCTGCACCATGGGCGCGTTGGCGCAGGCGCCAAGGCACTCGACCTCCTCCCACGAGAAGTTGCCGTCCTCGGACAGGTGGTGCGCGTCGGGATGGATGCGCCGCTTGCACACCTCCACCAGCGCCTCCGAGCCGCGCAGCATGCACGGCGTCGTGCCGCACACCTGGATGTGAGCCTTCTTGCCCACCGGGGACAGCTGGAACATCGTGTAGAAGGTCGCCACCTCGTACACGCGGATGTAGGCCATGCCGAGCATGTCGGCCACCACCCGCATGGCGGGCTCCGGCAGCCATCCGTCATGCTGCTCTTGCGCCCGCCACAGCACCGGGATGACGGCGGAGGCCTGCTTGCCGGATGGATATTTGGCGATGGTTGCCTTGGCCCAGGCCGCATTCTCCGGCGTGAAGGCAAAGCTTGCGGGCTGGTTGGGATCTAGTCGGCGGACGGCCATGAGCGGATGCTGAAGCTCGCGTTTCGCTGCGCTGCAAAGACGGGCATTCTTATAGGCGCAGATTAAGTACTTGTCGCCTTTCTTTAGAATGCCCCCAGGGTGTTGCGGAACGCGGCAAAAGTGCCTTCTGGAAGGCCTGTGGCGCCCAGGAAACGGCCGCCGTCTATCCGAGCCAGATCGCCATCAGCAGCAGCGCCGCAGGGGGCCCAAACAGCAGGGCGCTTTGCGCGCCCGACGCGCAGGAAGCCGATCCAGAACACCGCCCAGGCCACGCCGAAGACCGGGATCGCCCAGGCGCTCACGACGTAGCCCCCGTATCCCCGCGCCAGCGAGAACAGCAGCGCCATCAGGACGCACATCAGGCCCAGCGCCATCGGCATGGCCGGCCAGTCCGCCTGCCAGGAGCCCATCGGCCAGCCGCGCCGGACCGCCAGACCGCGATAGCTGGCAAGGCTGAGCCCCCAGCCAAACGCTCCCACTGCCAGCAGGAACCCCACGTCGACCATGTGCAGTCCGCTCAGGTGCGCCTGTCAGGTGTGCCTAGCCGCCACCCGCCAAAGCGTCACGGCCAGCACGGCAGAGGCGATGCCGCAGCTGATATGGAAGACGATCTGCGGCAGCTTTCCGGTCGAGCTTGCCGCAATTGTCGCGTCGGCGAAACAGACGATGGTCCCCATGGCAAACCACACAGCCAGCGCCCGCCATTGCCGCAAGGTTGCAAGGACCACCGCCAGCAACCCGAGCCAGACGTTGCGCAGTCCGATGACGTAGTAGAGTTCGTGCCCCGCAGGCCGCCTCGGCACCCCGAACGTGACCGCCGCCTGCTCCGGCAGCAGCAGGTAGCGCACCCCGATGAAGGTCAGCAGCAACCCTCCCGCCATTGCGGTGATCGCCAGCAAGCCCAGCTTGCGTCGTGCGGCCTGTTCGGACATGTGCGGGAGCCCCTGCTGTACGAGGTGGACCCCGCATGTCATAGCGGGGCTTCGCCCCGCTATCCAGCGTGCTGCTAGCCTTGCGGATCGCGTGGCTTGCCGCTGTCAAGCAGGGTTTGACCGCGATGGCCATTCCCGGCGGGTCGAGCATAAGGTCCCCGTCGCTCAGAATGCGCGTGGCAATGTCGCCGGCCTCGCTGCGAGCATGATGGACAACGACGCCCTTCTCGAGGTTGACGATCAGATAGTGCCGGATGCTCGGCACCGAGAAATACTCGACCAGCTTGTCGCCGGTGTCGTCGCGCTCCGATGAAGGCGAGGTGACCTCGACGACAATAAGCGGCGCCTCCAGGACCATCGAATCGAGATCCAGTAGACACGCCGCATTGCACGGCTGCATCGGGCTCGCGCGAATGGTCCTTGTCGATGACTACCGTCATGCCGTCGGTGAAGACCGTACAGGGCAGGCCCGCGCGCTTCACAGCATCGTCGAGTGCCCGATACAGCTGCAGCTTTCACCAGATTGTGCCGCGCCCGCTCTGGCGCCATGGCAACAACCTCGCCACGGACGAGTTCGTAGCGCCCGCGCGGCTGGGCGCTCGCCCAGGCCAGGAACTCGGTGACGGTCATGCGCGTCTTGGGCAGTGCAGACATGGTCTCAGGCTAGCACAAAAGGGCAGCCTGAGCAGCTTGCCTGCGGCGCGCCGTTAACGATCGATCTCGCCGAACACGATGTCGAGCGAGCCCAGGATCGCCGACACGTCGGCCAGCATGTGGCCGCGGTTCATGAAGTCCATGGCCTGCAGGTGCGGGAAGCCGGGCGCGCGGATCTTGCAGCGGTAGGGCTTGTTGCCGCCGTCCGTCACCAGATAGACGCCGAACTCGCCCTTGGGCGCCTCGACGCAGGCATAGGCCTCGCCCGCCGGCACGTGGAAGCCCTCGGTGTACAGCTTGAAGTGATGGATCAGCGCTTCCATCGAGCGCTTCATGTCGCCCCGCGTGGGCGGCACCACCTTCTGGTCGCGCGCCACATGCGGGCCCTGGCCCGCCGGCGACAGCAGCTTCTCGCAGCACTGCTTCATGATGCGCACCGACTGGCGCATCTCCTCCATGCGCAGGCAGTAGCGGTCGTAGTTGTCGCCGTTCTTGCCGATCGGAATGTCGAAATCGAGCTCCGAGTAGCACTCGTAGGGCTGCGCCCTCCTCAGGTCCCAGGCCGCGCCCGAGCCGCGCAGCATCACGCCCGAGAAGCCCCACCTGAGGCAGTCCTCGAGGCTGACCACGCCGATATCGACGTTGCGCTGCTTGAAGATGCGGTTGTCGGTCAGCAGCCCCTCGATGTCGTCGAGCACCTTGGGGTGCGTCTCGCAGAACTGGGCGATGTCCTCGATCAGCTTGACGGGCAGGTCCTGGTGCACGCCGCCGAAGCGGAAGTACTTGGCGTGCATGCGGCTGCCCGAGGCGCGCTCGTAGAACACCATCAGCTTCTCGCGCTCCTCGAAGCCCCACAGCGGCGGGGTGAGCGCGCCGACGTCCATCGCCTGGGTGGTGACGTTGAGCAGGTGCGACAGCAGCCGCCCGATCTCGGAATAGAGCACGCGGATCAGCTGGGCGCGCTTGGGCACCTCCAGCTCGAGCAGCTTCTCCACCGCCAGGCAGAAGGCGTGCTCCTGGTTCATCGGCGCGACGTAGTCGAGCCGGTCGAAGTAGCCGATCGCCTGCAGATAGGTCTTGTGCTCGATCAGCTTCTCGGTGCCGCGATGCAGCAGGCCGATGTGCGGATCGACGCGCTCGACCACCTCGCCGTCCAGCTCCAGCACCAGCCGCAGCACGCCGTGCGCGGCCGGATGCTGCGGTCCGAAGTTGATGGTGAAGTTGCGGATTTCGGTTTCGGGCATTTGGTCGCTCGTGGAGGTGTCAGACCCTGCGGGTCTGACACCATATCTCCAACGGTCATCGCAAGGTGTCAGACCCGCAGGGTCTGACACCTCCTCACCCCTTCGCCTTCTCGTCGCCGGGGAGCACGTAGTCCGTGCCTTCCCACGGGCTTTCGAAATCGAAACTCCGGAACTCCTGCGTCAGCTTCACCGGCTCGTACACCACGCGCTTCTGGTCGTCGTCGTAGCGCACCTCGACGTAGCCGGTGAGCGGGAAGTCCTTGCGCAGCGGATAGCCCTGGAAGCCGTAGTCGGTGAGGATGCGGCGCAGGTCGGGATGGCCCGAGAACAGGATGCCGTACATGTCGTAGGCCTCCCGCTCGTACCAGTTGGCGCCCGGGAACACCTCGATGACACTCGGGATGGCGGTCGTCTCGTCGGTGCGGCACTTGAGGCGGATGCGCTGATTGAGCCGCGGCGACAGCAGGTGATAGACCACGTCGAAGCGCTGCGCGCGCTCGGGATAGTCGACGCCGCAGATGTCGATCAGCACCTCGAACTGGCAGAGGCTGTCGTCGTGCAGGGTCTGCAGGATCGACACGATGCGATCGCCGGCAATGTGCATGGTCAGCTCGCCGCGCGCGATCTGCCAGCCCTCGACGGCTGCGGCCCAGCTTGGCCTCGATATGCTTGGCGAGGTTGTCGAGAGTGCTCATGCTGTGCCGGCTGCCTCGAGCGTGATGTCGTAGTGGGAGACGAAGTCGTCGAACTCGGCCAGGACGGCCCTGGCATGCGGCTCGACGACGGCCTGCTCCGGCTTCGGTCCGGCGAAGGCCTTGATGGCATCCATCGATCGCCATTGGCTCATCACCAGCACCTCGACGTCATCCTGCCGTGCCCGCTGACAGAGCTTCAGGCCCTGGAAACCGGGCAGCTTCTTCAATTCGGGCAGCACCGACGTTTCCAGATGCCGCCGATAGGCCGGGGCATTCTCCGGCGATGCTACGGCACGCCACATACGCAGGATCATGGATGCCATCCCCGCTCAATCCACGATGAACAGCCGCGCACCCTTGCCGGTACGCGAGCGATGCGGCTCGGCGCCGTCCGCCACCTGATAGCTCATGCCGGGCTGCAGCGTGAACGAGCGCCCGTCCTCGAGATCCGTCACCAGCTCGCCCTCGACGCAGAAGAGAAAGTGGCCCTTCTGGCACCAGTGGTTGGCGACGTAGCCCGGCGAATACTCGACGAGGCGCACCCGCACATCGCCGAACTGACGCGTGCGCCAGGTCGCAACGCCCGGATCGCCGGCATGGGTGGTCGCCTCGACCGCCTGCCAGTCGGTGACGCCGAACGGGATGTCGCTGATGCGCATGGCGCCTATCGCTCGATGGTGCCCGTGCGCCGGATCTTGCGCTGCAGCAGCAGCACGCCATAGAGCAGCGCTTCCGCCGTCGGCGGGCAGCCCGGCACGTACACGTCGACCGGCACGATGCGGTCGCAGCCGCGCACCACGGAATAGGAGTAATGGTAGTAGCCGCCGCCGTTGGCGCAGCTGCCCATCGAGATGACGTAGCGCGGCTCGGGCATCTGGTCGTAGACCTTGCGCAGCGCGGGCGCCATCTTGTTGCACAGCGTACCGGCGACGATCATCACGTCCGACTGGCGCGGGGAGGCGCGCGGCGCGAAGCCGAAGCGCTCCAGGTCCCAGCGCGGCATGGAGGCCTGCATCATCTCGACCGCGCAGCAGGCCAGCCCGAACGTCATCCACATCAGCGAGCCGGTGCGCGCCCAGTTGATCAGGTCGTCCGTGGTGGTGACCAGGAAGCCCTTGTCGGCGAGCTTGTCGGACACGTCGGTGAAGAACGGGTCGCCGGGCTTGATGAGGTCGGTTGCGGGGGTTGCGACGGCCGTCATGTCAATCCCACTCCAGCGCGCCCTTGCGCCACTCGTAGATGAAGCCGATCGTCAGGACGCCCAGGAACACCATCATCGACCAGAAGCCGAACAGGCCGACCTCCTTGAAGGCCACCGCCCAGGGGAACAGGAACGCCACCTCGAGGTCGAAGATGATGAACAGGATCGACACCAGGTAGAAGCGCACGTCGAACTTCATGCGCGCGTCGTCGAAGGCATTGAAGCCGCACTCGTAGGCCGACACCTTCTCGGGGTCGGGATGGCGCACCGCCACCAGGAACGGCGCCACCATCAGCGCCAGACCGATGACCAGCGATACCCCGAAGAAGACGGCAAGCGGCAGGTAGTCCAGCAGCAGCTGGTTCATGGAGGGCTCCCGCACGCGGCCGAGCTGCAGCCGCGCAGCTGTCACAGGCTCCTGTTAACGCAGTGCAGCAGGCCGCGCAACCGGGGAGGTCGTCGCGGATGCTATGGCGAAGCTGCAGGTTGACGAACCGGCTACGGTTCAGCCGCTAGGCGTTGGCTTAGGATGGCGCGAGCGACGGGACTTGAACCCGCGACCTCCGGCGTGACAGGCTGGGAAAATGTCAGGTAAAGCAAGGGCGCGTGAGACAAATCGCATGCCCTAACGGGTCGGTAAAGCAGGCGGAAGTTTCACAGCGCGAGCCTCGTAAAGCCTGACGGCGCGGCTTTACGCTTTCAGGAGGTCCAGCTTCTGATGACCGGGGACGTCGGCGGATCTCTACACATTTCCGTAAAGCGCCTGGAACCGACGCCGGGTGGCTCTGGAAACAATTCATTTCCACCCCGCAATCCCTTCAGGCGTTCGGAGGTATGAGGAGCCCCGGGAGAGCACGTGTGACCTGGAGTCCACTGCGAAGCCGACGCTCAGTTCTAAGCATTGCTCGCCCGCCGCCCCCAGCTAGGAGCTTAAGCCGACCCCAGACTTCTGCTTCCGGTTGCAACCCCACGAAGCCGGGCGCCCCTTTTCCGACCTTTAGCTAGCAGAGTGAACGCGGTCCGGGATATGCTTGTTGGCGGCCTATTTCCAAAGTTCGGATCGCCAATCTCGACCGCTGCTGTGACTTTCTGTAGGAGCGGGCACCCCCGGGTTGCACGGGTGCGGCCTTGACCGCATCCGCAGTGCTCTCGGCTTGGGGCCGGCCTGAGCCATTCGTCCTTCAATCGGTGCAGACGGCAGCGTGGGCGCCAAGGTAGTTGTGGTGGACCAAGCCGAAGTCGCGACGGTCGCCTTCTTCGGATGATCCCGATGTGTCTCGCGCCAAAGGATGGCGATTGGCATGCAACGGCCCCGTCCGCGAGGGCCTGCCCCGACGCACATGACGTGCCGCAGGTCTTCACACGTTGACCTTGCATCAGTGCAAGAAGGACGCCTTCGGATTGAGTGATGGGCAGCGTGACGTTGGACCTTGGCCGACAACGCCCGGGTCGCCAGTCACTCTGCACCAATTGCCTGCCTCCGCGTTCACACAAGCGACGACGAGCAGGCGGCGGATGCGTCGAACGCCGTAGCGGCCGTACCGTGTCGCCAGCCGTACAATCGCCTCGGTCAACGCAGCTCCGTCGGCACGCACTTTCGGCTGACGGCGCTGCGTTGTGCGCATTGGCCAACAACCGCGCACGCCCGACGCTCCGAAACGGTGAGCTGCAAGCGCACGTGATCTACGCATGCCCGCTTGCGGGAAGGGTTCAGTATTTTGCCGACAGGGCTTCCTTCAGTATCCGCTTGTCGAGCGTCACCTCCGAGACCGCCTTCTTGAGCCGCTCGTTCTCGCGCTCAAATTCCTTCAGCCGTTCGCCTGGTCGATCTTCACGCCGCCAATACTCGCGCCGCCACTTGTAATAGTCTGCTCCGACACCCCCGCACATCGGCTTCACGCAAGAAGCCGATGATCTTGTCCCGCTCATCCAGCTTGCGGTCATCTGCATCTCCTTGCGATCAATTGAGCCCACGGCCTAGGCTTTGCGGTCTTCTCTGGGAAAGCGGGCGAACGTCCGTTTCGGGTCATTTGCGTCGTTGGCCAATCGCCGCACCCCGTGGAACAAGGGAAAGATCGTTGGTGCTAAACCGCCCCTGAGGCCGAGCCACGTCTGGTCGATCAGAACCAAACTGCAGATGGAGGGCCGCAAGCGTGACCTCGCACTGTTCAACCTGGCGATCGACGTGAAGTTCGGCATCATCGTGGATGTGGAAGCCTCGCGCGCCAGCGGCCGCGGCTCGGGCGTCGTCGGCTACAACGTGCATGTCGCGGTAGAGACCGAGAACCACCTGATCGTCACGCACGAGGTGACGACGTCCGGTCCGGATCGCTCGCACCTGGCGCGCGTCGGGAAAGCCGCAAAGGCGGTCATGCGGACGGACGCGCTGGAAGCTGTTGCCGATCGTGGTTACTTCAACAGCCCGGAGATCCTCGAGTGCCACGAGGCCGGCATCACAGTGACGCTGCCAAAGCCGATGACATCGGGCGCGAAGGCGGCGGGCGGTTCGGCAAGCAGGACTTTGTCTACCTGACCGACGAGGACGTCTATCGCTGTCCGGCCGGTGAGCGCCTGAAGTACAGGTACTCCAACGAAGAGGATGGCAAAGAGCTGCGGCGCTACTGGACGACGGCGTGTCCGAAATGTCCGCTCAAGTCTCACTGCACAACCGGGCCCGAACGACGCATCACGCGCTGGGAGTACGAGCAGGTGCTCGATGCTGTGCAGCAGCGGCTCGATGCCAACCCGAATGCCATGCGTCAGCGGCGCGAGACGGTCGAGCATCCGTTTGGGACCATCAAAGCCCGGATGGGCGCGACGCACTTCCTGATGAAGACGCTACCGCGCGTCGCCGCCGAGATGGCATTACACGTGCTGGCCTACAATCTGACCCGCGTGATGAACATCGTCGGCATCAAGCCGTTGATCGCAGCCATCAAGGCATGAACCGTCCTGGCCCGCGCCCATCAGCTGCCACCAAACTATCGAGCACCCCTGCCGCCGCGTTTTTACACGACCAAGACCCAAAGATGACTTGGGTCCGCGTTCGCGCGACGTTGGACGAGCTAAGGGACACGCGCCGTGGTCCGGTGCGCGAGCGTTCCGCGCCAGAGGACC
>CAVTJY010000005.1:0-123051 GCA_963735125.1 uncultured Alphaproteobacteria bacterium
GTCACATATAGTGGCTGTCCCGCTGCCGTCGCCCGAATCGGATCACCCGCCGTTGCCGCACCCTGCCCCCACTGCCGCACCAGTCCTGCCGCGCGAAGACTGGCCGTCGGGCGTCCAGCCGACGGGCGAGTATCTCGCCGCCTACGACCACCTGCGCCAGGGCGACGGCCACCTGTTCATCACCGGCCGCGCCGGCACCGGCAAGTCGACGCTGCTGCGCTGCCTCAAGGACATGCTGGCAGCCGAGATGGTGGTGCTGGCGCCGACCGGGCTGGCCGCCGTCAACGTCGGCGGCCAGACCATCCACTCGTTCTTCGGCCTGCCGCCGCGCCTGGTGCGCCCCGATGACATCCGCCGCAGCCGCAACGGCCGCGCTGATGCGGCGCCTCAAGTTCCTCGTCATCGACGAGGTGTCGATGGTGCGCTCCGACCTGATGTGGGCCATCGACCAGTCGCTGCGCGTCAACCGCGGCCGTCCGCGCGAGCCGTTCGGCGGCGTGCGCCTTGCGCTGTTCGGCGACCTGCATCAGCTGCCCCCCGTGGTCAACGACGGCGAGGTGGCCGAGCATCTGGAGTCGGCCTACGGCGGTCCGTTCTTCTTCAGCATCGCCTCGCTGCGCGAGCCGCCGGGCACCGCTTTGATCGAGCTTGCGCACGTCTTCCGCCAGAAGGACGAGGCGCTGCTCACCGTTCTCAACCGCGTGCGCGAGGGCGACGCCGACGAGGACGACCTCGCCGTGCTGAACGAGCGCGTGCATCCCATACGTACTCTATCGGATGGAGAACCTTACGTCATACTGACGCCGACCAACGCCGCCGCCGGCCGCATCAACAAGGCCTACCTCGACGCACTGCCCGGCAACCCTGTCGAGTACGAGGCCGGCGTGACCGGCGAGTACAGCCCGACCGCGCAGCCGACGGAAGCAACGCTGCTGCTCAAGCCCGGCGCCAAGGTCATGCTCCTGCGCAACGACCCCGACAAGCGCTGGGTGAACGGCACCATCGCCCGCATTGCTCGCCTGGAGGACAAGCGCGTGTGGGTCGAAGTTGACGGCGACGAGCACGAGGTGGAGCAGGCGTCCTGGGAAAGCCGGCGTTATGCCTATGACAAGGCGGAGGAAAAAATCGTCGAAACGGTTGCCGGCACGTTCCGTCAGTTCCCGCTGCGGCTGGCCTGGGCGATGACCATCCACAAGAGCCAGGGTCTCACGCTGGACAAGGTGTACATCGATCTCGGGCGCGGCACCTTCGCGCACGGACAAGCCTACGTCGCTCTGTCGCGTTGCCGCTCGCTGGAAGGTCTGGCGCTCGCACGACAGCTGCGACCGAGCGACATTTTGTTCGACCGTGCGGCAATGGGCTACCGGCAGATGTTCGATGCGCTCGGGTGAACAAAAAAATCGCTTGAGCCCACACCACAGAGAGCAGTTATAGTGGGCAGGCCATGCTGGGGTCCGGTTCAAAAGTTCGCGTGCGTGCCGCCAAGTCGGGCGATGCGAAAGCGCTCGCCCGCATCTTCAAGGACTCCTGGCTGCTCGCCTATCGCGGCATCATCCCTCATCTGCATCTGGACGGCATGGTTCGCCAGCGCACACCCGAGTGGTGGCGCGACGCCTTGAAGTCGAGCGACAGCGCGCTGGTGCTGGAGATCGCCGGCACCGTCGCCGGCTATGCCACGCTCGGCGCCTCGCGTCAGCGCGGGCCCTACCAGGGCGAGATCTTCGAGCTCTATCTCGATCCGGTGCATCAGGGGCTCGGCCTCGGCGAGCATCTGTTCGAGGGCTGCCGGCATGCGCTCGACATGCGCAAGCTGAACGGCCTGATCATCTGGGCGCTGCTCGACAACACGCAGGCCTGCGACTTCTACTGGCGGCGCGGCGGCCGGCCGGTCACCAGCGCCTTCGCCAAGATCGGCGGCGAGCGGCTCGAGAAAGTCGCCTTCGCCTGGCGCTGACGCCTACGTCCGCGGAACGCCCTGTCATCCCGGAATTCGCGCCAGCGAATATCCGGGACCCAGCCATCACATCGGGCTCTTGCCCCTCGCACCTTCCGCACGCGGCGGCCGGCTGCAATCGAAGTTGCGCGCCTCGCGGTCGGCGATGCGCCGCGCCAGCGCCGCCGGCTCCTCGTTGGCCAGCGCATCCACGTAGGCGACGTGGCAGGTGTCGTAGTCCATCACCTTGAACACCACCAGCACATCGCCGCGCCCCGCATCGCTGGTGGTGTGGAAGCGGATGATCGCCGCATACGGGATCTGCCGATCGCCCTTGCGGTCGAAGCGCCATTCGATGGTGGCGCGATGGCTGCCGGCTTCGAAGATGGTGTTGAACGGCCCCAGCGTCTGCCGGGCCGCGCGCCGCTGCTCCGGCTTCATTCCGACACTGACGAACTGCCTGAGATCACCCTCGGCGATATACACCGGGAATCCCGGCAGGCCCGGGCACTCCCAGGCATTGCCGTCGCGATGGCGCTTGACCTGCTTGCATTCCTTGAGATCGATGGTCGTGTAGAGGCTCTTGACGGGATTGGCCTGCGCCCCCGCACCCACAAGACTTGCCGCGATCAGCATCGCGGGCATGATCATGCGCCTCATCCGTCTCCTCCTGAGACGAAACCTGACACGTCCTTGACCGACATCGCCACGGACCAATGACACGATATCATGACCAGTCCGTCAAAATCCAAGGTCGCTTGCCAAGGCTGGCCGCGCAGCGCCCTTTCGCCCGCGCCCGCGCGTTGCTATACCCGGCCGATGCGGCAAGGGCTTGATCAATGGAACAGCTGAAGGTCGCCGTCACGGGTGCGGCGGGGCGCATGGGTCGCGAGCTGATCCGCGCGGTGCACGCCAGCGACGACTGCGTGCTGGCCGGCGCCATCGAGCAGGAGGGCTCCATCGCGCTCGGCCAGGACGTCGGGCCTGCTGGCCGGTCTCGGCAAGCTCGGCGTGGTCATCACCGACGATCCCCTCGAGCTGTTCGCCAAGGTCGACGCGGTGCTCGATTTCACGGTGCCCGCCGCCTCCATCGAGTTCGCGGCGCTGGCCGCCAACGCGCGCATCGTGCACGTGCTCGGCACCACCGGCATGAAGCCCGCGGACGACGCGATGGTGGAGGCCGCCGCGCGCCATGCCACCATCATCAAGGCCGGCAACATGAGCCTCGGCGTCAATCTGCTGACCGCGCTGACGCGCAAGGTCGCCGCCGCCCTCGATGCCGATTTCGACATCGAGATCCTGGAGATGCATCACCGCCACAAGGTGGACGCACCCTCCGGCACCGCGCTGATGCTGGGCAGGGCCGCCGCCGACGGCCGCGGCGTCAAGCTGGAAGACGTGAGCGTGCGCGTGCGCGACGGCCACACCGGCGAGCGCAAGCGCGGCGACATCGGCTTTGCCACCCTGCGCGGCGGCAGCGTGGTCGGCGAGCACTCCGTGCTGTTCGTGGCCGACGGCGAGATCATCGAGCTGCGCCACCTCGCCTCCGACCGCGGCATCTTCGCCCGCGGCGCCGTCAAGGCCGCCCTGTGGGGCCGCGGCAAGGGCCCCGGCCTGTTCAACATGTTCGACGTGCTCGGCATCGCGTAGCGCTGCGAACCCTGTCATCCCGGAATTTCGCGAAGCGAGATATCCGGGACCCAGGAGCGAGTCGTGTCTGATGCGATGGTCGGCGACCGTGACCAGGTGTCAGACACAGCGGGTCTGAACGCGCGTTACCGGGATGACAATCACCCGCGACGCAGCAGCGACTTGCCCGTCATCTCGGCCGGCTGCGGCAGGCCCATCAGCGCGAGCAGCGTCGGCGCCACGTCGGCCAGCCGCCCGTCCGCCAGCGCCGCCTTGCCGCCGCCCACCAGGAGCAGCGGCACCGGGTTGGTGGTGTGCGCGGTGTGCGGCCCGCCCGTCTCCGGATCGCGCATCATCTCGGCGTTGCCGTGATCGGCCGTGACCAGCATCGCCCCGCCGACCGATTGCACCGCCTCGGCCAGCCGCCCGAGGCCGGCATCGACCGCCTCGACCGCCTTGATGGCCGCAGGCAGGCTGCCGGTGTGCCCCACCATGTCGGCGTTGGCGTAGTTGAGCACGATCAGGTCGTATTTGCCCGAGCGGATCGCGTCCACCGCCTTGTCGGTCAGCTCCGGCGCCGACATCTCCGGCTGCAGGTCGTAGGTCGCCACCTTCGGCGACGGCACCATGCTGCGCGCCTCCTCGGCATAGGGCTCCTCGCGGCCGCCGTTCAGGAAGTAGGTGACGTGCGGATACTTCTCCGTCTCCGCCATGCGCAGCTGCGTGCGGCCGGCCTTCGCCACCACCTCGCCCAGCACGTTTGGCAGCGCCTGCGTCGGGAAGATCGCCCGCAGCAGCACATCGAGCTCGGCGCTGTATTGCGTCATGCCGACGGCAGCCGCGAACTTGATCTTGCGTGACCGCGGAAAGCCCGAGAAGTCCGGATCGAGCAGGGCAGCCAGGATCTCGCGCACGCGGTCGGCGCGGAAGTTGAAGCACAGCAGGCCGTCGCCATCGCGCATGCCGTGATAGTCGCCCAGCACGGCCGGCACCACGAACTCGTCGGTGATGTCGTGCGCATAGGCATCGTCCATCACCGATCGGGCATTGGAATAACGGGCACCCAGGCCCTCGCAGATCACCGTGTAGGCCTTGGCGACGCGATCCCAGCGATTGTCACGATCCATCGCATAGTAGCGCCCGCTCACGGTGCCGATCGTCGCCGAGGGCGGCAGCGCCTCCTGCAGGCGATCGAGATCGTCCGCCCCCGAACGCGGCGGCGTGTCGCGCCCGTCGGTGAAGGCGTGCACGACGGTCGGCACTCCGGCGTCGGCCAGAATCTTTGCCAGCGCCACGGCGTGCTCCTGATGCGAATGCACGCCACCCGGAGACACCAGCCCCAGCAGATGGCAGGTGCCGCCGGTCTGGCGCAGGCGTTCGATCAGTCCGACCAGCGCCGGCATTTCCTTGATGCTGCCATCCTCGATGGCGTCGTGGATGCGCGGCAGGTCCTGCATGACCAGCCGGCCAGCCCCGATGTTCAGATGGCCGACTTCGGAGTTGCCCATTTGCCCCGGCGGCAGGCCGACATCGCGGCCCGAGGTGCGCAGGAAGGCATGCGGACAGCTCGACCACAGCCGGTCGAAAGCCGGCGTGTCGGCCTGCAGACACGGCATTGTCGGCGACCTCTTCCCGCCAGCCCCAGCCGTCCAGTATGACCAGCATCACCAGTTTCTTGGGCATCTGGGCTCCTCCGGCATCCCGTCAGGCGCTGTCGGTGAACGCTGCAATGTCGAGGCGGTTCGCCCGCAGCCCAACGGTAGCCATACTTTTCCGGCTTCCGAGGCTGCCGTGTCATGGCCGATCGGCATGATCTTGTATAGTTAAGCGCGTCGTACCTTGGGAGGCACAATATGTCACTGGATGACGTGATGGACCGGCTGAAGTCGGACAATGACCAGCGCAACAAGTGGGTCGGCGTCTATATCGGCATTCTGGCCGTGCTGCTGGCCGTGTGCAGCGTCGGCGGCGGCAACGCCGCCAAGGATGCCACGCGTGCCAACATCGACGCGGCCAATACCTGGGCCTTCTTTCAGGCCAAGAACATCCGCCGCAGTTCCATCACGATGGCCGCCGACGAGCTTGAGCTGCTGCAGGCGGCCCAGCCCAACATGCCGGCCGACGCCCGAACCAAGTTCGCGGCCAAGATCAAGGACTATCGCGACCAGATCCAGAGGCTCACCAGCGATCCTGTCAAGCAGGAGGGCCTCGACGAGCTGTTCGTCAAGGCCAAGGCGTTCGAGGTCGAGCGCGACGCGGCCTTGCGCAGGGACCCCTATTTCGACTGGAGCCAGGCGATGCTGCAGATCGCCATCGTGCTGGCCTCCGTGCACCTGATCATCGGCAACTTCATGCTGCTTGCCCTGAGCGGCGGCTTGGGCGGGCTCGGCATCCTGCTGATGCTGAACGGCTTCACCCTGCTGGTGCCGCTTCCCTTCCTCGGCTGATGGCTCCGACCCAGTCCTGAGCTTGTCGAACGGACGGGCGGCGTCCTCCCAGCCGCGCTTCGACGGGATTCAGCGCTGCGGTGCTGCATCAGGCGCAGACCAGGCTGCGTGCATCCACCGCCGCGTATGTGCCGGCGGTAGGATACCGCTGGCAATTTGCCTAAACTTGCCACGCGGATTCGGCCGCCAAGCCCTATATCCTGCACAGGAGGGAGAATGTCCCGTGCCTGGGAGTTTCGAGCGGACGAGGATGCCTCCATGACCGTCACGCTGCCGCCCCGCGACGAGATCGCCGCCTATCACCTGTTCGATGAGCCCCGCCTGGTCGGCGGCCTGGTCGAGCGGGCCGTCTACACCGACGACGAGCGCCGGCGCATCGCCGAGCTGGCCGGCCGGCTGGCCAGTGCCGCGCGCGCCAACCGCGACAAGCACGGCGGCATCGACGCCTTCATGCACGAGTACGGCCTCACGAGCGAGGAAGGCATCATCCTGATGTGCCTGGCCGAGGCCCTGCTGCGCATCCCCGACAAGGACACCGCCGACGCCCTGATCGCCGAGAAGATCGGCGGCGGCCAGTGGGACAAGCACCTCGGCGCCTCCGACAGCCTGTTCGTCAACGCCTCCACATTCGGCCTGATGCTGACCGGCCGCGTGGTCAAGCTCGGCTCCGACAAGGGTACCGGCCCCACCAGCGTGATGAAGCGCCTCGTCGCGCGCTCTGGCGAGCCCTTCATCCGTCAGGCGCTGCGCCAGGCCATGCGCATCCTGGCCGACAACTTCGTGCTCGGCCGCACCATCGAGGAAGCCTTGCGACGCGCCGCTCCGCTGGAGGCGCGCGGCTACCTGTTCTCCTATGACATGCTGGGCGAGCGGGCCCGCACCGAAGCCGACGCGCTCAACTACTTCGAGCGCTACATGGAGGCGATCGAGGCGGTCGGCAAAGCCGCACCGCCCTTCTCCGGGCATGCGCAGGCGCTGACCGGGCGGCCCAGCATCTCGATCAAGCTGTCGGCGCTGCACCCGCGCTTCGATCCGGGCAAGGAGGAGCGCCTCGACGGCGAGCTGCTGCCGCGCCTGATCGAGCTTTGCTCCGCCGCGCGCCGCCACGGCCTCTGCCTCACCGTCGATGCCGAGGAGCAGGACCGCCTCGACCTGACGCTCGGCCTGTTCGGCCAGGCCTACATGGACCCCGCGCTGAGCGGCTGGCCGGGCCTCGGCATCGCCGTGCAGGCCTACGGCAAGCGCGCCATTCCCGTGCTGCGCTGGCTGCGGCGGCTGTCCGAGCTGGGCAAGCGCCGCATCCCCGTGCGCCTCGTCAAGGGCGCCTACTGGGACAGCGAGATCAAGTGGGCGCAGGAGCGGGGCCTCGACGACTACCCGGTCTTCACCCGCAAGATCCACACCGACGTGTCCTATCTTGCCTGCATCAAGCTGATGCTGGCCGACCAGGGCGCGCTGTTCCCGCAGTTCGCCACCCACAACGCCCATTCGATCGCCTCGGCCTGCGTCGCCGCCGGCGGCCGTACGTTCGAGCTGCAGCGCCTGCACGGCATGGGCGAGGCCCTGTACGACGAGCTGATCAGCAACGGCCGCATCAACGCCAGCTGCCGCATCTATGCGCCCGTCGGCCGCCACGACGACCTCGTCTCCTACCTCGTGCGCCGCCTGCTCGAGAACGGCGCCAACACCTCCTTCGTCAACCGCCTGGCCGACGATCAGACCCACCTCGACGAGATCCTGCGCGACCCCGTGCAGGCCGTCGAGCGCGAGCGCGGCAAGCCGGTGCGCCTGCTGCCGCGGCCGATGGACATCTTCTCGCCCGAGCGCCTGAACAGCCGCGGCATCGCGCTGACCGAGCCGACCGTACGCGCCGCCTTCGCCCAGGAGGTCGCTGGCACGCTGAACGGCTCCTTCGAGGCGGCCCCCATCGTCGGCGGCGAGCTGCGCCGCGATCAGGCCGGCCGAGCTGGTGCTATGCCCGCACGACCGGCGCGAGCGCGTCGGCGTGGTGCACAATGCCGATCCCGCCATCATCGAGACGGCCCTGCGCAACGCCGCGACCGCGACCCCGAAATGGGACCTGCTCGGCGGCGAGGCGAGGGCGCAGATCCTCGACAAGGCCGCCAATCTCTACGAACGCGACCGCGCGCGCCTGATCGGCGTGATGGTGCGCGAGGCCGGCAAGACGCTGGACAACGCGCTGTCGGATCTGCGCGAAGCGATCGACTTCCTGCGCTACTACGCCGCCGAGGCGCGCCGCCTGTTCGCCAAGCCGCTCGAGTTGAAGGGACCGACCGGCGAGACCAACACGCTCACCCTGCGCGCACGCGGGCCGTTCGCCTGCATCAGCCCGTGGAACTTCCCGCTGGCGATCTTCACCGGCCAGGTGGCGGCGGCGCTGGCGGCCGGCAATCCGGTGCTCGCCAAGCCGGCCGAGCAGACGCCCATCACCGCCTTCCTCGCCACGCAACTGCTGCACGAGGCCGGCGTGCCGGCCGACGTGCTGCAGCTGCTGCCCGGCGCCGGCGAGGTGGGCGCCGCGCTGGTCCGCGACACGCGCGTTGCCGGCGTCGCCTTCACCGGCTCCAACGATGCCGCCACCTCGATCCAGCGGGCGCTCGCTGTGCGCGGCGGGCCGATCGTGCCCTTCATCGCCGAGACCGGCGGCATCAACGCCATGATCGCCGACTCCAGCGCCCTGCCCGAGCAGGTGATCCGCGACCTGCTGCGCTCGGCCTTCGATTCGGCTGGCCAGCGCTGCTCGGCCGCGCGCCTGTTCTTCGTGCAGGAGGACGTCGCCAAGCCGATGATCGACATGCTGGTCGGCGCCACGCGGGAACTGCAAGTCGGCGATCCGCTCGACTATGCCACCGACATCGGCCCGGTCATCGACGAGGACGCGCTCGACAAGCTCGAGGCGCACAAGCGGCGCATGCAGAAGCAGGGCAAGGAGCTGGTCGACCTGCCCCTGCCCGAGGACTGCCGCGTCGGCACCTACGTCACGCCCGCCGCCTACCAGATCGCCGATGCCAGCGTCCTCAAGGAGGAGGTGTTCGGCCCCATCCTGCACGTCGTGCGCTTTTCCGGCGGCCACCTCGACAAGGTGATCGACGCCATCAACGCCACCGGCTACGGCCTGACGCTCGGCCTGCACAGCCGCATCGCCGCGGTCGCCGATCTGGTGGCCGAGCGCGCCCGCGTCGGCAACCTGTACGTCAACCGCAACCAGATCGGCGCCGTGGTCGGCGTGCAGCCGTTCGGCGGCGAGGGCCTGTCGGGCACCGGCCCGAAGGCGGGCGGGCCGCACTACCTGCCGCGCTTCGCCACCGAGCGCGTGCGCACCACCGACATCACCGCCACCGGCGGCAACGTCGGCCTGCTCGGCATCGAGGAGGAGTGGACGTAGGGCCTCTCCACGCCTCACCGCTCTTCACTTCGCCAGCTTCGCTACATCCTGCGCCTTCTGATAGCTCTCCATTACAGCGGCATAGTTCGGAGCTACGAGCGCATACAGCTTGGCAAGCTCAGGTGCTTCGGGACGTTTCCAAGTGCGGTGGGTTTCGCACAGGACCGCATTGGCCGACGTGGGGATGACATCGGCCTGTATGAAGCGTGCGAGCGTTGTCCGCGACACGAACTCGCTTGGATCGCCGGATGCGTCCATCACCGCATACACGTTAAAGCCCGCAGCCTTCGCATCCAGCGCCGGGAACATCACGCACACGCTGGTCCAGACACCTGCCATGATCAACGTCTTGCGTTTGGTGCCGCGGACTGTCTTTACGAATTCGTCGTTGTCCCAAGCATTCGCTTCGCCCTTGCGCGGCACGAATACCGCATGCGGCGCAAATTCATGGATCTCCGGCATGAGCGGCCCATTCGGGCCATTGGGTTCAGACGCCGTGGTGATGACCGGGATCTTGAGCAAGGTCGCCAGCTTGGCGAGCATCGCCGTGTTCGCCCGGAGCTCGGCGACACTGATGTCCTTGACAGTCTGGAACAGCCCGGACTGATGATCGGGCAGCAGGAACACTGCATCTGCGGCGTCAAGCAGCGCCTGCCCGCCACCGCTCGGCAGCACGCTCGAACTCGTTTTCGACGGCATGAATCATTCCTTCCAGGTTGGCTCTTGTGAGAGGCTATTCGCGCGCATCCTTAGAATGAATTACGGCGGTTGCTTGCCACCGACCAGCGTCTGCGACTGCGCCCGACGTCGGTCTTGCCGTCGTCACGTGCCGGCAGCTGCCGTCCCTCCTCAAGGATTCTGACAGCCAACACTTAGGGTTTTTGCCGATTTTCTGGGTCGAACGCGTGACCGACAATTCTCGGGCCGCGCAGGGCCGAGCAAACCCCTCCTGCGTTGGCGGAGACGGACACGCCCCGTCCAGATCGGCGCTGTCGCGGATGCATCCATTGAGCCCAGGAGAGTGGCCCATGGCCCAAAATGCCAGCATGCGCTTGGATAACACCTCACACCCCGGCAGACTGGGGCGCGACGAGTTGGTTCCGTCGCGCTACGCGCTGAAGGTCGGCGAGATCGACGTAATGGTGGTCAGCGATGGGGTGCTATCGCTGCCAGGCGCCATGTTGGGCCACAACGCCGACCCGGCCGTCCGGGCGGCCTGGCTGGAGGACATGTTCCTGCCGCCGGACGTGCTCGAGTGGGCGCTGAACGTGGTTGTGGTGCGTAGCGGCGGCCGGACCATACTCATCGACGCTGGGCTCGGCGCGGACCCGGACTTGAACTTGCCGCGGGCCGGGCAGTTGATCCATCGCCTGGAGGCCGCCGGCATCGATCTCGCATCCGTGACCGACGTGGTGCTGACGCACCTGCACATGGATCACATTGGCGGCCTGCTCGTCGACGGCGTGAGGGACCGGCTGCGTCCGGACCTGCGGGTCCACCTGGCGGCCGCCGAGGCCGAGTTCTGGGAGTCGCCCGATTTCTCCCGCGTCTCCATGCCGCCGGGGTTCCCGGACGCGCTTCGGCGGACGGGCAAGCGGTTCTTGAACGAGTACCATAGCCAGTTGCGGACGTTCGAGAACGAGTACGAGGTAGCGCCGGGGATGGTCATCCAACGCACCGGCGGCCACACCCCCGGGCACAGCGTGGTCCGCCTGGCGTCCGGCGGCGATCGGCTGACGTTCGCCGGCGACGCCGTGTTCCAGGTCGGGTTCGAGCACCCCGACTGGTACAACGGCTTCGAACACGACCCCGAGGAGGCGGCCCGCGTCCGGGTCCGTCTTCTGCGGGAGCTGGCGGCGAACCGCAAGTCGCTGGTGGCCACTCACCTGTCGTTCCCGTCCGTCTGCCATGTGGCGGTCGACGGCGACGTCTTTCGTTGCGTACCTGGCCCCTGGGAGTATTGACCGCGTGTTGCGGTTGGGGCCGGACTAGGTTAGGCCCGAGCGCGTAACCCAACATTGCCATGCATCATGCGCACGCTTGAGTCCCACAGCAAGCAATGACACAACATGCGTCGTGGGAGGCGTCACGATGGCAAAGACATCGAAATTGTTGCTGGCGTTCGTGCTCTTGTACGTCGCAAGCTACGCTGCATTTCGTCAGATGCACATCGAGGTCTGGGATAGAGACAAGAACGCCTACGTTATATTCCCCGCTACCATGCCATTTCTCTACTATCTCTGGCGCCCGCTGACGTATCTGGACGGGGCGACCACGGGCATGCGCTTTCATATCGGTCCCCACCGCTAAGTGGGTAGGTTGGGTTAGCGCGACAGCGCGTAACCCAACACGATTGGCACCAGAATTGTTGGGTTACGGGCTTCGCCCTAACCCAACCTACCTGCTACTTGCCCTGCCCGCGGTTGATCAGCAGCAGCCCGCCCACCACCAGGGCCAGCGCCACGCCGTGATACCAGGCCAGCCGCTCGCCGATCAGCGTGATCGCCAGCGCCGCCGCGTAGATCGGCGTCAGGCTGATCGACGCCGCCGTCAGCACCGGCCCGTTGCGCATCAATGAAAGGGTGTAGCCCAGGAACGCGCCGATGCCCGCCACGAACACCAGGATCGCCAGCCACGGCAGCGTGCCGAGCGTGATCGGCGGAAACCCGCCCCTTGCCAGCACCTCCTCGGCGCAGAACGGCAGCAGGGCCAGCGTCGCGCCGACGCTCATGACGACGAACTGCGCCAGCGGCGTCAGCGCCGTGGGCGTGCGGCGCAAGGCAACCGTGTAGCCGGCAAACACGATCATACCGGCCGCCGCCCACAGGTCGCCGGTGGAGAAGGTGAGATTGAACAGGGTCTCCGGGTGCCCGCGTGTCAGGATGATCCCCACCCCGGCCAGGCAGGCGCCGATGCCGGCCAGCAGCCCCCAGTTCGCCCGCTGACGCCCAGCGGCCATCTCGTAGCTCGCCACCAGCGGCGTGGTGCAGGCGTAGATCAGGCCGACGTTGGTGGCCTCGGTGGTGCGCGCGGCAGCGAACGCCGCATAGGCGCAAAAGCCCATGCCGAGCGCCCCCAGGGCGATCAGGCGCACATACATACCGGCCGGCGCCTGCCAGCGTTCGGCCCCGCCGCGCCCCACGGCCACCACCGCTATGATCAGCCCCGACAGCGCCCAGCGCGTCACCGACAGCGAGGCCGGCCCGAACGCCTCGCTCATGGCGCGCCCGATCACCGGGTTGAGGGCAAAGCAGGCGGGAACGAGGAGCAGCAGCAGCAGGTTCATGGCGCCGGGACATTGCCGACGCCAACGTGAAACGCCATCTTTATTTGCGGTACGGTATGCACAAGCGGCCCCAAGCTTCGATAGGTCACAGGCATGACCAGCGGTAACGACAAGAACAAAGTCGACATCGGCACGCCCATGCGCGGCCCGGCCGTGGACGCTCGCCCAGCCTCGAGCCAAGGCAAGCTGCCGAGCCAGACCGGCCACCAGCCCCCTGCTCGAGCCGCCTCCGACGCGGACGTGGCCGACTTCGTCCGCCGCATGAAGGAGCTGGGCCCGCGCATCGGCACCGGCAACGGCCGCCTGCTGTTTGCCATGGATGCGACCATGAGCCGCCAGCCGACCTGGGACATGGCGCTCGCCCTGCAGGCCGACATGTTCCACGCGGTGAAGGCGATCGGCGGTCTCGACGTGCAGCTCGTGTATTTCCGCGGCGCCGGCGAGTGCCGGGCCTCCAAGTGGGTGTCCGATCCCGATGCGCTCGCCGCCCTGATGACGCGCGTCACCTGCGCCGGCGGCTACACGCAGATCGGCAAGGTGCTGAGCCACGCGCGCAAGGAGGCCGCCGCCAAGCCCGTCAATGCGCTGGTCTACGTCGGCGACTGCATGGAGGAGGATGTCGACGACCTGTGCGGGCGCGCCGGCGAGCTGGCGCTGCTGGGCGTGCCGGTGTTCCTGTTCCAGGAAGGCTCGGACGCGCGTGCCGAGCGCGCTTTCCGCGAGATCGCCCGCCTCACGCGCGGCGCCTATTGCGCCTTCGATGCCGGCTCGGCTCAGCAGCTGCGCGACCTGCTCTCCGCCGTGGCCGTCTACGCCGCTGGCGGCCGCAAGGCGCTCGAGGCGTTGAGCAGCCGGACCTCAGGCGGTGGTGCGCGACGGCTGCTGCAGCAGCTCAAGTAGGAGGCGCTGGCGCATCCCATGCTGTATCTGCTCCTGGGACTCGCGGCATTGCTGCTGGTGCTGGTTGCCATGCGCGGCTTCACGCTCGCCAACCCCACCGCGATGGCGCGCCGTATCCGCATCAGTGTGGGTGTGCTTGCTCTCGCCGGCGCCGGCATTCTGCTATTTCGCGGTCTCGCCGGCTATGCCATGTCGCTCGCGGCCGTTGGAACCTGGCTGCTCTGGGGTGGCGGCCTGCCGTGGGGCATGTCAGGTCCGGCGCGGAAATCGCCCGGCCAGACCTCACGCATCGTCACCGATCACCTGGAGGTCGAACTCGACCACGACAGCGGCCGCATCCAGGGGCGCGTGCTGAAGGGTTTCTTCGCCGGCCGCGACCTGGAGAGCCTGGCACCGGTCGAGATGGCGCATCTCTGGCAGGACTGCCGCTTCGCCGATCCGCAGTCGGCGCAGATCCTGGAGACCTACCTGGATCACGCGCATCCGTCCTGGCGCGAGGACATGGCGCGCAGCGACAGCGAGCGCACCGCCGGCGGCACCATGACCCGCGAGCAGGCGCTGGAAATCCTGGGGCTCGGCACCGGCGCCAGCGAGGACGACATCCGTCGTGCGCACCGCGAGCTGATGATGAAGCTGCACCCGGATCGCGGCGGCTCGACCTTCCTCGCCGCCAAGATCAACGAGGCCAAGGACGTGCTGCTCGGCCGGCGGTCATGACCGGCCGAGGCGCCGCCCGGATAGCTCCACACGTTCCCGGGCAAGCCCGCCGCTGCAGATGCAACCTGCTCAGTTGCCCTGCCGATTCCTGCTGCTTGGGTGCCCACGTAGGCCAGTCCGACGCCTTGGTAGCAGCAGCCTTCATGGGTGGCTCCGCCTGCTGCTTCTCGGCAGCCACCACGGCCGTCTGGGTCGTTTTCGTCTGAGCGGCAACGGGCTGCTTGGCGACCACCTTCTCGGCTTTCGTCGCCGACGGGACGGCCTTGGGTCGCACGGCTACCTTCGGCGTCAACTCACCGGCCTTGGTCACATCGGCAACGGCCCGCGTGTAGTCTCCCTTGGCGACATAGGCGCGGGCGCGGTTCTCGTAGGCGGCCGCATAGTCGGGCTTCAGGCCGATGGCCGCATCGTAGTCCGTGATGGCGCGATCGACATCGCCCTTGGTCTGGAAGGCGGCCCCGCGGTTGTAGTAGGCGATCGCATCCTTGGTATCAGTCTTGATAAGCGCCGAGCACCCCTTGATCTTCAGGTCCGCATTCTTGCCATCCCGACAATCGCTCTTGTCGTCGGCCCACGTGGCTGCGGTCCAAATCGTGATCATACTGAGTGCCAGCGGCAACATCGCGCGCATTGCAGTCTCCCCTGGGAATGTGATGTGCAAACCCCCGCACTGCCGCGCAGCATGCCGCAAAACCAAGGCAATTGCACGGCTGATGACGGTGCCGTGTCAAACGGGCTTTCCCGCCTCTTCTTGCGCCGTAGCCCAGCCCGAGCTAGCAATTGCCCGCGAAAATCAGGTCCCACAACCCTGCCCAAGGACAAGGCGTGCCATGACCACCCACTCCCTACTGTTGCTTCCCGGTGACGGCATCGGTCCCGAAGTGATGGCCGAGGTGGAGAAGGTGGTTGCCTTCCTCAACAAGCGGAGCAAGGCGCAGTTCACCACCAAGACCAGCCTGGTCGGCGGCGCGTCCATCGACAAGCACGGGGTGCCGCTCAGCAACGAGACGCTGGCCGAAGCGCGAGCGGCCGATGCCATCATCTTCGGCGCCGTCGGTGGGCCGAAGTGGGACAAGGTCGCCTACGACATCCGTCCCGAGGCCGGCCTGCTCAAGCTGCGCAAGGAACTCGATCTGTTCGCCAACCTGCGCCCGGCCATCTGCTATCCGGCGCTGGCCGAGGCCTCCTCGCTGCGCCGCGAGCACGTCGAAGGCCTCGACATCCTCATCCTGCGCGAGCTGACCGGCGGCACCTACTTCGGCGAGCCCAAGGAGATCGTGACGCTGGAGAACGGCCAGAAGCGCGCCGTCGACACCACCGTCTACACCACGCACGAGATCGAGCGCATCGCCCGCGTCGCCTTCGACCTCGCCCGCAAGCGCAACAACAAGGTGCACTCGGCCGACAAGCGCAACGTCATGCGCACCGGCGTGCTGTGGAACCAGGTCGTCACCGAGGTGCACGCCAAGGAATTCAAGGACGTCGAGCTGCACCACATCCTGGCCGACGCCTGCGCCATGCAGCTGGTGCGCAACCCCAAGCAGTTCGACGTGATCGTCACCGACAACCTGTTCGGCGACATGCTGTCCGACGAGGCCGCCATGCTGACCGGCTCGATCGGCATGCTGCCGTCCGCTTCGCTCGGCGCGCCCGATCCCAAGACCGGCCAACGCAAGGCGCTGTATGAGCCGGTGCACGGCTCGGCGCCCGACATCGCTGGCAAGGGACTTGCCAATCCGATCGCCGCCATCGCCAGCTACGGCATGGCGCTGAGATATTCCTGTGGATTGATCAAAGAGGCCGATCTGATCGACAACGCGATCGCCGGCACCCTCGCGCAAGGCTTCAGAACAACCGATATCATGCAGCCAAATATGAGGAAATCGGGCACGGCCGAGATGGGCCAGGCGATTCTTGGCGAAATGGAGAAGCTGTCCGCGGCCTGACGGAGAGTTGCATCGCCTCGTCTCTCCCCTGCCAACTGGGGCCGGCCGCTTCGATTGTATCTCGGATCATGCTCTAAATTGTGTGTCGGGAATTCGATTCGGGACCTTTCTGCGTTTCGACGGGGGATTTAACAATGAACGCTCTGAACGAGTTGCGCGCTGGCCTTTGCTCGGTGGCGAAGCGGTCGGTGGGCCTGATGAGCGCATGCGGCAACGAGGAAAGCACCAAGCTGTATCTGGTGCTGCCGATCGTCGGCCTGTTCGGATACGATTACTCCAATCCGTACGAGGTCTATCCGCAGCACACGGCCAACTCCGATCCCAAGGAGCCCAATCGCGTCGACCTCGCTGTGCTGCGCGAGGGATCGCCGGTCATCGCCATCGCCGCCAAGAAGGTCGGCACCGACCTGGCGGAAGCGCGCGGCGAGCTGCGGGCCTACTGCAACGCCGTGTCCACCACCAAGCTCGGCATTCTCACCAACGGCATCGTGTTCGAGTTCTTCGTGGACTCCGCGCAGCCCAACGTGCTGGACGATGATCCCTTCCTGACGCTCGATCTCGAGAGCGTCTGGCGCAACGGCGTCTCCGACGAAGTCCTGGAGACGCTGGTGCACGTCACCAAGGCCACCTTCGATCCCGACAAGATCGCCGAGATGGCGCACGTCCGCCTCGTCAAGAAGCGCCTGCGCACGGCGCTGGTGGAAGAGACCACCTCGCCGTCCGACGAGTTCTGCCGCTTCTTCCTGCAGCGGGCCGGCCTCAAGCACGTCCGCAAGGGCACCATCGACCGCTACTACGGTCCGCTGCTGAAATCCGCGTTCGAGGAAGCCCTGGTGCTGCCGGCCGCGCAGAAGCTGCGCAACGATCCGGAAGGCAAGAACACGCCCATCAACCTGCATCAGCTCGGCCAGCGGCTCCTGACCAGCGAGCGCGAGCTGACGCTGATGAACCACATCCGCCGCCGCCTGGCCTACCTGGTCAACGACGAATCCCTCTATGCAGCCATCGATCGCATCGAGTTCAAGGAGAACGTCGGCAAGCTCATGGTGTACTACGTCAACGAGCGCAAGGGCCGGCTGTTCGACTACATCGAGGGCGGCGAGGGCTTCGACAAGTTCATCTTCCCGTCGCCCTACGGCGAGATCGTCACAAGAAGCGTGCACGACATCGACGAGCCTCTGCAGGCCACGTTCACCGCGCGCGTGCGCGAACTCGGCCACCTGCAGCCGGTGCAGCAGCTGGCGCGCATCGCCTAGCTGGCCGCTGCCGAGTTCGGGCAACACATGCAGCCGGGCCATCGAATGGCTCGGCTTTTGCTTTTCCGCGTTCCCCGATCCGCACGGCGAGATCGTCACCAACAACATGCTTGACATCGATGCACCTCTGAAGGCCATCTTCACCCTGCGCGTGCAGGAGATGGGTGCGACCTCGCAACCGGCACCACTGGCGCGCATCGCTTGAGTGCCAGTGGCTTGAGTGCAAGTGGCCGATGAAGAGTTCCGCGTGACAGCTTCCCCCGATGGTTGGTCCGACGCCGTGTTCCGCGAGATGAAGGCGCGGAGTATCGAGGTCGTTTGCACGGTCCCCGACGGGGGCCTCACTCCCCTCCTCAAGATGGTCGAGGCCGACGGCGGCCTGCGCCTCGTCACGCTGACGACCGAGGAGGAAGGCATCGGCATCGCCACCGGCTGCTGGCTGGGCGGCAAGCGCGCCATGATCGCCATGCAGTCCTCCGGCGTCGGCAACTGCATCAACGCGCTGGGACTGCCGTCCGCGTTCCGCGCGCCGTGCCTGATGCTGGTGACGATGCGCGGGCAGTGGGGCGAGTTCAATCCCTGGCAGGTGCCGATGGGCCAGGCCGTCAAGCCGGCGCTGGAAGCCGTCGGCGTGCGCTGCTTCCCGGTCGACAAGCCGGCCGAGGTGGCCGAGACATTCGTGGCCGCGGCCGACATCGCCTTCAACAGCCGCGTCAGCGCGGCCGTGCTGATCAGCCAGCGCGTGATCGGCGCCAAGGGGTTCGGGCTGAAATGATGTCGTCGCGCCTCGTGTATGTCGTCTGAGCTCCGCGCGACGGCATCCGCGCGTGGGGTTGGTGGGGCGGCCACGCGCCAAAAGGAATCATGCGGCGCCGCGACGGCCATCACACAACTGAACCGGGAGCCGCCGGCATGAACACGACCTCCAACAAGATTCGCCGCCCGTTCGTCGCCGACTTGCTCGCCAAACGCGGCAACGCTCTGATCGTGCCGGGCTTGGGGAGTCCGACCTGGGACTGCTTCGCCGCCGGCGACAGCCCCAATTACCTGTATTCCTGGGGCGGCATGGGCCTCGCCCTGCCGACCGCGCTCGGCATCGCGCTCGCCCAGCCCGATCGCCGCGTCACCTGCGTGACGGGCGACGGCGAGATCATGATGGGCATCGGCTCGCTGGCGGTGGTGGCCGACCAGGCGCCGAAGAACCTGTCGATCCTGGTGCTCGACAACGAGAAGTTCGGCGAGACCGGACGCCAGCGCGGCCTCACCTCCAGCCGCACCGATATCGCCGCCGTGGCCAAGGGTTTCGGCATCGGCCAGACCATGACGGTGACCGAGCACGGCGCCGTCGCCGAGCTGGCGAAGTTCCTGTTCGAGACGCCGGGCCCGGTGCTGGCCGTCGCCAAGATCGCCGTCACCGAGGACCCCTGGAAGCTGCCCGAGAAGGACGGCACCAACATCGCCCACCGCTTCCGCGTCGCGCTGGGCATCGACCAAGCGTAACTGTCATCCCGGAATTTCGCGCAGCGAAATATCCGGGACCCAGGGATTGAGATCAATGCACGCTGGGTCCCGGATACTTGCTGCGCAGCGTTCCGGGATGACATCAAGCCACGATCAGCGGCTGCCCGAAGCCGTACACCTTGCGCAGGGTCTCGCAGATCTCGCCGTGCGTGACATCGGCTGAGGCGGCCTCCACGGCCTTCTCATAGACGTTCTCGTCCTTGCTCTCCGCCGCGCGGGTCAGCGCGTCGATGGCACGCCGCACGCCCTCCTGACCGCGCTCCGCCCTGAAGCGCTTGAGGCGCTTGAGCTGCGCATCGATGGTCTTGCGCGGCGGCGGCTTCAGCGCCTCGCGCTGCATCTCCTCCTCGGCCGGCACGCGGTACTTGTTGACGCCGACCACCGTCTGCGCGCCGCGCATCGACCCGCTCCTGGAAGGCCAGCGCCGACTCCCCGCAGATCCTTTGCGCCAAACCCTGCTCGACCGCCGCATACATGCCGCCCGCCGCATCGATGCGCGCGATCACCTCCAGGATCTGCTCCTCCATCTGGTCGGTCAGCTTCTCCACGTAGTAGGAGCCGCCGAGCGGGTCGATCACGTCGGTCAGGTAGGCTTCCTCCTTGAGGATGTTCTGCGTCGACACGGCGATGCGCGCCGCCTTCTCGGTCGGCACCGACAGCACCTCGTCATAGGCATCCGTGTGCAGCGACTGCAGGCCGCCGAAGATGCCGGCCATCGCCTGCGCGGTCACGCGGGCGATGTTGTTGAGCGGCTGCTCGCGCGTCAGGTCCACGCCCGAGGTCTGGCCGTGGAACTTGAAGCGCCACGAGCGCGCATCCTTGGCGCCGAAGCGCTCGCGGGCGAGGCGCGCCCAGATGCGCCGGCCGGCGCGGAACTTCGCCACCTCCTCGAAGAAGCTGATCGAGATGTCGAAGAAGAACGTGAAGCGCGGCAGGAACTGGTCCGGGTCCCAGCCCCGCGCCAGGCAGTCGCCGGCATACTGGATGGCCGACGACAGCGTCAGCCCCATCGCCTCGGCGGGCGTGGCGCCGGCCTGCTGCATGTGCTGGCCGACGATCGACAGCGGGTTCCACTGCGGCACATGCTGGCGGCAGAAGGCGATGTGGTCGAGCAGCACGCGCCGCGCGCCCGGCAGCGCCAGCCGGAAGAACATGTGGTTGGCGACGAAGTGCGAGAGGTAGTCGGACTGGTTCGACGTGCCGGAGATGCGCTGCCAGGGGATGCCGCGCCGCTTTGCGACCGCCAGTTCCAGCGCCAGCAGCGTGAACGGCGAAGGATCGTTGAGCGCGGTGGAGATGTCGCCGATCGGAATGCCGTCGAGGCAGATCGTCATGTCCTCGGCGGTGTTCACCGTCACGCCGCAGGTGCCGAGAATCTCGGGCGGCACGCCGTCGGCGTCATAGCCGCGATACACCGAGTTGCACGGGATCAGCGAGATGGCCGTGCCGCCGTGCGCCAGGATGGCCTTGAGCCGCGCGTTGTAGTCCTCCGGCACGCCGAGCCCGATCAGCTGCCGCTGCGTCCAGGTGCGCCCGCGATGCATGGTCGGATAGATGCCGCGCGTCATCGGCAGCTGGCCGGGGAAGCCCAGCGCCTGCATGTAGCGCTCGCCGCCCGCGTCGCCGGACCAGTCCTCCGGCGTGTAGAGCGGCTGCACCTCGATGCCGGAGCGGTTGCGCGGATTGGCCTTGCCGCCCAGCCCCGCCTGCACCTCGGCCCGCCAGCGCCCGCGCGCCTCGGCGAAGTCCGACAGCGGCAGCGGCACCGGCTTGGCGGCGCCACCCGATTTTGCACGCTTGGCCATGCTCACACCTCCCCGGCAATGGCCCGCTTCAGCGGGCGCTCTTGTCTTGTCCGTAGAAGCCGCGGTTTTGCCTGCGCATCGCGGTCCATCGGGCGACCACTGCCCAGCGCCGCAAAGGCGACCGCACCAGCTGCCAGCCAACGCGTGAGCCGCTCGCGAGCAGAATGGCGGCGACGCTACGAGCCACCAGCGCCAACGCCGCATTCCACTCGCGCGCAAAGGTCGTCACGCGAGAGCCTCCTCGCTCTTGGCAGATGCGCGCCTCGCTGGCCAGCTCGGCAACCCTGGAGACGATCTCCTCGCGCGATGCGCCGGGATGGAACACGTGCCGCACGCCGGCCTTCTTGAGTTTCTTCTCGTCGTCGTCGGGAACGATGCCGCCCACCACCACGGGGATGTGCTCCAGCTGCGCCTTCTTCAGCGCCTTCATCAGCTTCGGCACCAGCAGGTGGTCGGTGGCGAGCGAGGAAATGCCGATCACGTCGACGTCCTCCTCCTCGGCCAGCCGGATCACCTGGGCGATCTCCTGCCACGGCGGCGTGTAGAGCACGTCCATGCCGGCATCGCGCAGGAAGGCGGCCACCACCCGGCTGCCGCGGTCGTGACCGTCGAGCCCGATCTTGGTGACGAGCACCTTGGGCGGGTGAACGGCGTCGGCTCGTGGTCATGTGACTACTCCGACAGCTATTTCGACTGGGCGGCGCCGTGCCGCAACGTGGTGACGAACTGGCGTGCAAGCGCGGCCGCATCGGCGCGACCGGCGCCGCGCCTGTGCCAGGTCTGCGTATGATTGAGCGCGCCGAGCAGCATCAGCCGCAGCAGCGTGCGATCGGTGCCCGGCGCCACATCGAGGGCATCGATCAGCTGCCGGAAGCGATCCTCGTAGCCATCGCGCAGCTGCCGCAGGTCACGCGCCGCTTCCGGCACCTCGGCCGGCGTGACGCGCACGATCACGCGGGCGAACGCGGCGTTCGACAGCAGCACCTCGAGGTGCGCGCGCATGGCCGCCGCCAGCCGATCCCATGGATCGTCGAGGTCGGCGATCGCCGCATCGACCGCCCGCCCGATGCGGCCGATGCCCTCCTCCGACACCGCCACCAGCAGGCGGTCCTTGGACGGAAAGTGCACATAGATGGCGCCGACCGTGACGCCGACCTCGCGCGCGATGTCGCGGATCGAGGTCGCCGCGTAACCCTGACTGGCGAACCGCTCGGCGGCAGCCGCCAGGATGCGCCAGCGCGTCTGGTCCTCGATGCGCGGACGCGGAGCGAGCTTTGCCTGGGCCATGGCGCGTGAACTTCGTGAGTGAACGTTCGTTCAGTTCACTCCTGGCCCGCGCCGCTGTCAAGAGTGGGCCGAGAACCGAGTCGCGACGCAGCTTGGCCCTCGGGCGGTGTAATGGGCCGGCTCGCGAGCACGTATCTCGGTTGACTGCCGACCAATGCATGTCGGGCAGACGCCACCGGGAAACGCCCATGCTCCGCTCGCTTGTCATCTTCCTCGCCGGCGCCGTGCTCGGCACCGCCTTCGGCGTCGCGCTCGGCTTCTTCCTGTTTCCCTACATTTTTCCGCCGCCGCCGGCCGCCGAGCAGCTCACCACGACCGACCGCGCCAGCTGCCGTGCTTGCGCAGGGCACGTTCATCCACGCCAACCCGAGCGATCCCATCCACTGGGGCAAGGGCAGCGCGTCGGTGCGGGCGGACAGCGTGTTCCTGGGCGAGGACTTCGAGGTCGGCCCCGGCCCCAAGTTCCATGTCTATCTGGTGCCGAAGGCGCAGGTCCGCGGCTCGGGCGACTTGCAGGGGCAGAAGTTCGTCGACCTCGGGCGGCTGCGCTCCTTCAAGGGCAGCCAGCGCTACGCCATCCCGGCGGGTACCGACCTTGCCAAGTATCAGAGCGTGATCATCTGGTGCGAGCAGTTCTCGGTGCTGATCTCGCCCGCCGATCTGACGCGCAAGAGCTAACCGCCCCAGCGCGAAAACCCCTCGTGCCCGGATAGCCAAGGCACGAGGGGCCGCATGCACGCATTATGACCAGCGCGTATAGTCGGGCCGCTGGTCCATGGACCGCCGCATCGCCTCGCGACCGTGCCGTGCCACGTACCAGATCTGGTCCCGGTTGATGCCGATATCGCGCAGCATCCGTTCATCCATGCTGCCCAGCGCCCTGATGGCGCGCCGCGCCTTCCACTCGGCAACCACACCCGCAAAGGTGCGGCCGAGCCAGCCCCTCGACGAGCCCCGCATCTTCGCCTGTCGGCGATAACGTCAATATCTTGAACATGTTCTCTCCTCCGGGCGGCGCGTGCGCCCCCGATTGCATTTGCATCGATGCTGAATTTTGGAGAGCCGCTTGCTATGGCGGCCCAGAACCGCCGCGCGACATCAAGCGAAGATCGCGAACACAGCGGGCTGCAGCGCTACAAGGCGTGCCAGTTCACTCGTCGCATGATCATCGCTCCGCATGTTTGTTGTGTGGGGCGACGAGGTGATCCTCTCTCAGGGTGAAATTGCGGCAGCGCCCGCCACGATCGGTCAAAAGCCGGTGATTGGCGCAGGCCAATGGCCGCAACGCCACACGCCTCGCGGCTGAGCAGCCACGCTCGCCTGCCCTCCAGACGAGCAGTCTGCCCTGGGGATGAGCAGTGCTTTTTTAATGACCATGGCGTAGTCAACTGAAACTATTGGCCTTATCCTGTTTGCGTCGAAGTTGCCCAAAGCTTGCAAAGGAATGGGTTCACGCACGGGGGGTGGATTGGCAGCCGCATTCGACGAAATGAATGGTACAGGCGGCGGGGTCCGCGAGCCCTACCTGTCCGTGCATCAGTGGCTGCAGACCCAGAAGATCGACGATCTCAAGCGCAAGCGCGGCGAAGCCGAGGCGCTGTTCCGCCGCACCGGCATTACCTTCGCCGTGTACGGCGACGAGGCGGCCACCGAGCGCCTGATCCCCTTCGACATCATCCCGCGCATCCTGTCGGCCGCCGAATGGCGCCGGCTGGCGGCCGGCATCGAGCAGCGCGTGCGCGCGCTCAACGCCTTCATGTACGACATCTACCACCGCCAGGAGATCATCCGCGCCGGGCGCGTGCCTGCCGAGCTGATCATCCAGAATTCGGCCTTCGTGCCGGAGATGATGTGCGTGGAGCCCGCCCGCGGCATCTACTCGCACATCATCGGCATCGACATCGTGCGCACGGCCGAGAACGAGTTCTTCGTGCTCGAGGACAACACGCGCACGCCGTCCGGCGTCTCCTACATGCTGGAGAACCGGGAGGCCATGATGCACATGTTCCCGGAGCTGTTCAGCCGCAACCGCGTGGCGGCCGTCGAAGACTATCCGGAAAATCTGCGCCTCACGCTCGAGAGCGTGGCCCCCGAAGGCCTCGATCGCGAGCCGGTGGTGGCGGTGCTCACGCCCGGCATCTACAACAGCGCCTACTTCGAGCACTCGTTCCTGGCCGACCAGATGGGCGTGGAACTGGTCGAGGGCCAGGACCTCGTCGTCATCGACGGCCATCTGCAGATGAAGACCACGCAGGGCCTCAAGCAGGTCGACGTGGTCTACCGGCGGGTCGACGACGCCTTCCTCGATCCGCTCATCTTCCAGAAGGATTCGCTGCTCGGCGTGCCCGGCATCTTCGAGGTCTACCGCGCCGGCCGGCTGACCATCGTCAATGCGCCCGGCGCCGGCATCGCCGACGACAAGTCGATCTACACCTACATGCCGGACATCATCGAGTTCTACACCGGCCGCCCGCCGATCCTGAAGAACGTGCCGACCTACGTGTGCCGCAAGCCCGACGACCTGAAGTACGTGCTCGAGCACCTGCCCGAGCTGGTGGTCAAGCAGGTGCATGGCTCGGGCGGCTACGGCATGCTGGTCGGGCCCGCGGCGACCAAGGACGAGATCGAGATGTTCGCCATGCTCATCAAGGCGCGTCCCGAGCGCTACATCGCCCAGCCGACGCTGGCGCTTTCCACCTGCCCGACGCTGGTCGAAGCCGGCATCGCCGAGCGCCATCTCGACCTGCGCCCGTTCGTGCTGATCGGCGACCGCGTGCGGCTCACGCCCGGCGGCCTCACCCGCGTCGCCCTTCGCGAGGGCTCCCTGGTCGTCAACTCCAGCCAGGGCGGCGGCACCAAGGACACCTGGGTCTTGCAGGATTAAGCTATGAGGTTTCAGGTTTCAGGGGTCGGGTTTCAGGAGACCGCGCGACCGCCTCGTGGTCGGGTCTAGCGGAGCGCAGACCCAACACAATGCCGCTGAGGCCGTTCATGATGGGTCATCGCTGACGCTCGACCCAACCTACTAGGACAACCCATGCTAGGCCGCTCCGCCAACGACCTGTTCTGGATGTCGCGCTACATCGAGCGTGCCGAGAACATCGCGCGCCTGCTGGAGGTCGGCTACCGCATCGCCCTGCTGCCGCGCGAGGGCGACGGCCAGGACAACGAGTGGTCCTCGACGCTGCGCAGTGCCGGCAGCGAGAAGGGCTACCTGTCCAAGTACGGCGCCTACGACACGCGCGACGTCGTCAACTACATGCTGTTTGATCCCGACAACCCCTCGAGCGTCTATTCCAGCCTCGCCACCGCGCGACGCAACGCGCGCGCCCAGCGTACGGCGCTGACCCGCGAGATGTGGGAGAGCCTGAACAGCGCCTGGCTGGAATTCGCCAGCGGCGACCGCACCAAGATGGGCTCCAACGAGCTGCCCAGGCTGTTCGACTGGATCAAGGAGCGCTCGGCGCTGTTCCGCGGCACGCTGCTCAACACCATCCTGCGCAACGACACCTTCTACTTCAACCAGCTCGGCACCTTCCTGGAGCGCGCCGACAACACCGCGCGCATCCTCGACGTGAAGTATTACGTGCTGCTGCCCCACAACGAGATCGTCGGCGGCGAGATCGACAGCGTGCAGTGGGCGGCCATCCTGCGCTCGGTCTCGGCGCACCGCAGCTACCGCTGGGTCTACAAGGACAGCTACAAGCCCTGGCAGATCGCCGACTACCTGATCCTCAACCGGCAGATGCCGCGCTCGCTGCATTCCTGCTACGAGGAGATCGTGTCGGCGCTCGACCAGCTCGGCGGCTTCTACGGCAGCAGCAACGGCTGCCAGTCGGTCGCGCACGAGACCCGGCGCCTGCTGGCGGAGGGTGACATGAGCGCCATCTTCCAGTCGGGACTGCACGAGTTCCTGGCCGAGTTCATCGCCCGCAACAATCGCCTGGGCATCGAGATCTCCAGCACGTACCATTTCGCCGACTGACGCGGATCAACAACCTCACGCCCATGCTCATCTCCATCCGGCACGTCACTCGCTACACCTACGCGCAGCCGGTCGGCTATGCGATCCAGAGCCTGCGGCTGACGCCCGTCTCCTTCAACGGCCAGCGCGTGCTCGACTGGCAGGTGCGCACGCCGGGCTTCGGCTCCGTGCTGCAGTTCAAGGACGGCTTCGGCAACATCGTGCAGGTCACCACCATCAACACGCCGCACCAGGAGGTGGTGATCGAGGCCGGTGGCACGGTCGAGACCACCGACTGCAGCGGCGTCGTCGCCGGGCTGCCCAACACCTCGCCATGCCGCGTCTTCCTGCGCGAGACCCCACACACCCGGCCCGATGCCGCCATCCGCGAACTCGCCGCCTCGGCCAAGGGGCAGGACCTGCTCGACCGGCTGCATGCGCTGGCCGGCATGGTCCGCGACCGCGTCGACTACGAGGTCGGCAGCACGGATGCCCACACCGGCGCCGCCGAGGCGCTGGCCGACGGCAAGGGCGTATGCCAGGACCACGCCCACATCTTCATCTCGGCCGCGCGCACGCTGGGCGTGCCGACCCGCTATGTCACCGGCTACCTGGTGCTCGGCGAGCAGAGCCGGTCGGAGGCCCACCACGCCTGGGCGGAAGCCTGGGTGGAGGGCCTGGGCTGGGTCGCCTTCGACGTTGCCAATCGCGTCTGCCCGACCGAGCGCTATGTGCGCCTCGCCGTCGGCCTCGATGCGGGCGGCGCCGCGCCGGTGGTCGGCTCGCGCCGCGGCGGCCAGCACGAACTGCTCGACGTTTCCGTCGACGTGCGCGAGCAGAAGCCCAGCAGCAGCGTCACCAGCAGCAATGTAGCGAACCGCTCGCGGGGAAAGTCATGACCTACTGCGTGGCGCTGCGGCTCGATCGCGGCCTGGTATTCGCGGCCGACACGCGCACCAGCGCCGGCACCGCCAACGTCGCCCAATACCGCAAGCTGCATTACTGGCGCAAACCGGGCGAGCGCGTGATCGTCCTGCTGTCGGCCGGCAACCTGTCGGTTACCCAGTCGGTGGTAAGCCTGCTCAACGAGCAGCTCGTGCAGGAGCCGGCGGAGGGGCACTCCACCCTGTTCACGGTTCCCTCGCTCTACCGCGCGGCACGTCTGGTCGGCGATGCGGTGCGCGAGGTGCGCCGCGTCGATGGCGCCGCGCTCGAGGAGAGCAGTTCCGGTTTCAACGCCAGCTTCATCCTGGGCGGCCAGATCGGCTCGGAGACGCCGCGCCTGTTCATGATCTATCCCGAAGGCAACTTCATCGAGGCGACCGACGACACGCCATTCTTCCAGATCGGCGAGCACAAGTACGGCAAGCCGATCCTGGACCGGGTGGCGCAGCCCAGCATGCGCCTGGGCGAAGCCGCCAAGATGGTGCTGCTGTCGTTCAATTCCACCCTGCGCTCGAACCTGTCGGTCGGCCTGCCGATCGACCTCCTGATCTACGAGCGCGACTCCCTCGACGTGCGGCGCGAAAAGCGCATCGAGCAGGCCGACGAATACTTCCGCAAGCTGTCGGCCGCCTGGTCCGACGCGCTGCGCTCGGCCTTCTCCAAGATGGAAGAGTTCAAGGTTTAGGCAGCTTTGTGCCGAAGCCGCCGGTCTGATAAAAGTCAGATTGTTGGCGTAGGAGCCCAGGCATGGCTAGGAACAGGACATCCGGCGACAATCAGCGCAAAGGCGCAGTCAAGACGCGCTCGCAGATCAGAAATCCTGTCACCGGCACCTGGACCAAGCGTGACGACAGGACCGGCAAACTCGCAGACAAGGACGTCCGCAGGCCCCGGGGCGACTTTTCGGACTTCGCGGACATTCAGGTCGTCGATCCGATCGTCAAACCGCGCCGCATGAAGGTCGAGACGATCCGCAAGGCTGTGCGCGCATACTACAAGTAAGTTCCTCTGAGTAAGTGAGTTCCTGTGAGTTCTCACCTCAATGTCTTCATAAATTGTCCGTTCGATACCCAGTATCGCCCCTCGTTCGAGGCTTTGATCTTCACGATCAGCGCCTGCGGTTATCGCGCGCGCTGCGCGCTCGAAGAAGACGACAGCGGCGACATTCGCTTCGACAAGTTGTGTCGTTTGATCGAGCAATGCGACCGCAGCGTCCACGACTTGTCCCGCATTGAGCTCGGGAAAGATGACTTACCGCGCTTCAACATGCCGTTCGAGCTGGGCTTGGCATTCGGGGCAAAGCGGTTCGGAGGCAAGCGTCAGCGCGTCAAGACCGCCCTCATCATGGTCGCCGAGCCCTACCGGCTGCCGGCCTATCTTTCCGATCTCGGAGGCAATGACATTGCGGCTCATCACAGAGACCCTGTGCGCCTCATCGGCCTCGTGCGCAGGTATCTGCACGTGACACCACAGGGTGCCGTATTGCCTGGTGCCGCACGGCTGAACCAGCTGTTCGAGCGGTACAAGGCGGAGTTGCCGAAGATCGCGGCTGCCGCGGACATTGGCGAGGACGAGATCGATCCCTACGGCGACTATCGCACCTACGTCTGGTTCGTCACGGAGTTCATCAAGACCCTGCAGTCTGATGGATGAAGCTTCTCGCGAGGTATGGCTCATGCACTTCGGCTTTCCGCTCCTTCGATACGGTATCAAGTGGGCGATCTTGGTGTCGCTGCTGACCATGGCTCTGGTCGGCATCGATCGCTGATGCGGCAAGCGCCGAAACCAAGGTCGACCTCGAGCTGGTGCTGCTGGCCGACGCGTCCGGCTCCATCGACAGCACCGAGCTCGCATTCCAGCGCCAGGGCTACGCCAGTGCGCTGGTGCATCCCGAGGTGCAGCGCGCCATCGCCAGCGGCGCCTACCGGCGCATCGCCCTCACCTACGTCGAATGGGGCAACGACCAGTGGCAGGACGTGGTGGTGCCGTGGACCATCATCGACGGGCTGCCGAGCGCGCAGGCGTTCGGCGCCACGCTGCTGGAACGTCCGCGCCGCGCGCACGGCGGCAACGCCATCGGCAGCGCGCTGGCAGCCGCCACGCGGCTGATCGAGGGCAATGACATCCGCGGCGAGCGCAAGGTGATCGACCTGTCCGGCGACAGCGCCAACAGCTGGAGCGGCATCCCCATCCCCGTGGCGCGCGCCGAGGCGCTGGCGCACGGCATCGTCATCAACGGCCTGGCCATCGCCTGCCGCGACCAGGGCTGCAGCGGCCGGCCCATGCCCTACAACCTGGAGGAAGCCTTCGGGCGCGACATCATCGGCGGCCCGGGCAGCTTCGTGGTGACCGCCGACAGCTCGACGAGCTTCGAGGATGCCGTGCGCAAGAAGCTGATCCTGGAAATCTCGGCCGCTCCGGCAGAGGGCGTGCGCCTGGCGCGCCGGCCGCGATCAGCGCTCAGCCCTGCTCGGCCATGAAGGCGCGCCAGCCGCCATAGGATGAGATGTCCCGCGCGTCGCGCAACGCCTCGGCCTCGCACAGGAAGCCCTTGGGCCGCGTGCCGTCGGCGAGCAGCAGCGTGCCGACGCCGAGCGGCGCCGGGATGCCGGCCACGAACCGGCCGAAGCCCTCGACCGGCAGCGCCCACACCTCGGTCGCGATCGGCCGGCCGGCGCCTGCCGCCAACCGCACGAGGCCCGGACGCGCCGGCGGTCCGCCCGGCAGCGCGTAGAGCTGGTAGGACGGCTCGGTTTCCACCGCCCGCAGGAAGATGCCGCCGAGCGCGCGCAGCTCGTGGTTGAGCGCCATGCCGGAGAGATGCGCGCCGACCACCGCCAGCTCGCAATAGCCCGCCGGCGCCGCAGGCCGCAGCGCCTCTGCCGGCGGCAAGGGGCGGTCCGTCGCCCCCATGCTGTTGGCTGCGGCCGCATGGAACGCGCGACCCAGGCTCGCCAGCGCCGCATCCTGTCCGCGTGCGCCGAGGAAGGTCACGCCGGCCGCGCGGCCGTCCGAGCGGAACGGTCCCGGCACGGCGATGCCGGCCATATCCAGCAGGTTGACGAAGTTGGTGTAGGTGCCGAGCCGGGCGTTGGGGCCGAGCGGGTCGGCGCGGATCTCGGCGAGCGTCGGCACGCAGGGCGCGGTCGGCACGGCCAGCGCATCGATGCCGCGCAACACCGGCTCGACCACGCGCTTGAGCTCGGCCAGGCGATAGATGCCGGCGAACGCATCGGCGGCGGAGAAGCCGGTGGCCTTGCCGATGATCTGCAGCGTCACGGGATGCAGATCCTCGCGATGCCGCTCCATGATCGGCCGGATGGCGGCATACCGCTCGGCCACCCAGGCGCCCTCGTAGAGCAGGGCGGCGGTGGCGAAGAACGGCGTCATGTCGATGTCGACGAAACGCGCGCCGAGCCGCTCCAGCATTTTCATGCTGGCGGTCCAGGCGGCCTTGGCTTCCGTATCGCCGAAGAAGCGCAGGTCCGCCGATCGCGGCACGCCGATGGTCAGGTGCGGCGCGGGCTCGCGCAGGGCGCCCAGCTCGATTGCGCGCGAGAACGGATCGCCCGGGTCGTAGCCGGCCATCACGGCGTAGGCGCGCCACGCGTCATCCACCGTCAGCGCGAACACCGAGACGCAGTCGAGCGTCCGGCAGGCCGGCACCACGCCGTGCGTCGAGACGGCGCCGACCGAAGGCTTCAATCCGACGATGTTGTTGAGGCCGGCCGGCACGCGGCCCGAGCCGGCCGTGTCGGTGCCGAGCGCGAACGCCACCAGCCCGCGCGCCACCGCCACCGCCGAGCCCGAACTCGATCCGCCCGGCACGATGTCGGGGTCGATGGCGTTGAGCGGCACCGGATAGGGCGTGCGCACGCCGACCAGGCCGGTGGCGAACTGGTCGAGGTTGGTCTTGCCGATCATCAGCGCGCCGGCGGCGATCAGGCGCTCCACCACATGCGCGTTGGCGTTCGGCGTATAGGCGAAGGCGGGCGACGCCGCCGTGGTCGGCAGCCCGGCCACGTCGATGTTGTCCTTGACCGCGAACGGCACGCCCCACAGCGGCTTGGCCGGGTCGAAGCGGCCGAGCTTCTGCGCCGCCTTGCGCACCGACTTGCGGTCGGCGAGCGAGATGAAAATGCCGGGGTCGCCCACTCGGGCGATGGCGTCGAACACCTGCTCGACCACGCGGGCCGGGTCGAGGCCGCCGGCGTAGGCCGCATGCAGGGCGCCGATGTCGATCGGCGCACTCTCCAGGGATCGCTCGCGTCTGGTCATGACCATGTCGTTACGATTGTGCGGGGGCATCGATAACGCTCACGTGCGCGGCGACCACGCGCCAGCCTTCCGGACAACGCACCCAGGTCTGCATCTGCCGCCCGACCTTGCCGGCCGTGCGATGAAACAGCGTCGAGGCGACGGCAAAGTCCCGGCCGTAGGTGGTGATCACCGTCTGGGACCGCGTGCGCGCCAGGCCGATGGGCGAGCGGGCGGCGCGGAAGGCCTTGATCGCCTCGTATCCGTACAGGTTCTCGCCCACGCCGTAGCGCAGCGTGCGCGCATCATCGCGGAAGAAACCGTCCAGCGCCGCCACGTCGTTGTTGACCAGCGCCTGCTCGTAGCGCTCGAACGCCTCGCGCACCTCGGCCACCACGTCCGGCAGGTCGATCTCCATGTCAGTCATTGCTCCATTGCTGCGGACGCGGCGCTTGCGCAACTCCCGTGGCTTCCAGCGCATGGGCGATGCGCAGCGCCACGTCCTCGCGCCACGGCGCGGCGATGATCTGCACCCCGATCGGCAGCGGCGTCAGCGGCACGGGCACCGCCACCACCGGCAGGCCGATGAACGAGATCGGCTGCGTGTAGATGCCGACATTGGGCCGCAGCGGCAGCTCCACGCCGTCGAGCACCAGCGTCTGCTGCCCGAGCTTGGGCGCCGTGCAGGGCGTGGCGGGAGCCAGAATGGCATCGACGCCGTCGAACAGCTTGGCCACCTCGTCGCGGTACCAGCGGCGGAACTTGTGCGCCTTCACCACCAGCGAGGCCGGCGTCATGGCACCCGCGATCAGGCGGTCACGCACGGCGGGGTCGAAGTCGTTGGCGCGCGCCCGCAGCCGATCCAGATGCAGCGCCGCGCCCTCGGTGGCGGTGATCACATAGGCGGCGGCGCGCGCTCTTGCGGCTTCGGGCAACTCGACCACGCGGGTAGCGCCCAGCGCCTTGGCGATGCGCTCGACGGCCTCCAATGCCTCTGGAAATGCGCCGCGCGCGAAATATCCGCCGGCGACCGCGATGCGCAGACCCGAGGTGCCCCGCTCCAGGGAAGGCAAACTCAGCTCTGCCGGCCGCTTGGCGCAAACAGGGTCATCCGCGTCATGCCCCTGCATGGCATCGTAGGCGAGCGCCAGGTCGCGTGTGGACCGGGCCAGCGGCCCCAGATGATCGAGGCTCGCCACGAACGGGAAAGGTGCGTGCCCGCGACAGCCGGCCGTAGGTCGGCTTGAGGCCGAACAGCCCGCATAGCGACGACGGCACGCGGATCGAGCCGTTGGTGTCCGAGCCGAGCGAGATCGGCACCAGCCCGCCGGCCACCGCACCGCCCGAGCCGCCGGACGAGCCACCCGTCATGCGGCCGGTGTCGTGCGGATTGCGCGAGGGGCCATCGTGCACGTTCTCGCCGGTGAAGTCGTAGGCGTACTCGCCCATGTTCAGCGCGCCGACCAGCACCGCGCCGGCGGCCTCCATGCGCGCGATCAGCGTGGCGTCGGCCGTGGCGGGCGCATGCTCGCGGTTGATCTTGGAGCCGGCAAGGGTTGCAAGTCCGGCCACGTCGAACAGGTTCTTGACCGCGAACGGCACGCCAGCCAGCGCCCCGAGCGGCTCGCCGCGCGCCCTGGCGGCATCGATCGCCCGCGCCTTGGCCAGCGCGCGCTCCCGCGTCACCGCCGTGAACGAGTTGAGCACGCCGTCACGCTCGGCGATGCGCGCGAGCGCCGCCTCGGCAACGGCCGCCGCGCTGGTCGCGCCGCTGCGCACGGCCTCTGCGATCTCGGATGCTGTGGCCCAGGCGTGCACCGGATCAGGCCTCGAACACGAACGCCGGCTCAGCCTCGTCCGGCAACGGGAAGCTCGCCACCTCTTTGCCGAACCGCAACGTCACCTCGAGGTTGGCCTTGATAGCCGGCAGCCAATCCGGCTCGATCGGCAGCTCCAACGCCTTGGCCGCTGCCTCGATGAGGTGGTCGAGGTGCTTGTCCTCTGCGTCCATCGCGCACTTCTCGTGCCTCGTGCGTAGGTTGGGTTAGCGCGACAGCGCGTGACCCAACACCGTTCTGGCACTCGCAAGTGTTGGGTACGGGCTTCGCCCTAACCCAACCTACATTCTACACCGGCGGATGCGGGATGGCGGCCAGCAGGTCGCGCGTGTATTGCGCCTCCGGCGCGAACAGCACCCGCTCGGTCGGCCCTTCCTCGACGATGCGTCCCGGCCTGCATCACGATCACCCTATCACACAGCAGGCGCACGACATTGAGGTCGTGCGAGACGAACAGGTAGCTCATGCCGAGCTGCTCCTTGAGATCCTGCAGCAGGTTGAGCACGACGGCCTGCACGGACACGTCGAGCGCCGCCGTCGGCTCGTCGAGAATGACCAGGTCGGGGTTCAGCGCGATAGCTCGCGCGATGCCGACGCGCGCCTTCTGGCCGCCGGACAGCTGATGCGGAAAGCGATCGAGCAACTCGACCGGCAATCCCACCTGCCGCGCCAACTCCTCGCAGCGGGCGCGCACCGCCTTGCCGCCGCGGACGTTGCCGAGGCGCAGGATCGGATCGGCGATGGCGCGCGCCGCCGTAAAGCGCGGGTTGAGGCTGTCGGTCGGGTCCTGGAACACCATCTGGATGCGCTTGCGCAACGGCAGGCGCGCGAACTTGTTGGCCGGGATGGCGCCGATGTCCTGGCCGTCGAAATTGATGACGCCGTCGCTCTTGTCGATCAGCCGCATCACCATGGTCGAGGTGGTGGACTTGCCGCAGCCCGACTCGCCGACCAGGCCGACGCTCTCGCCGCGATGCACGGTGAAGCTGATGCCGTCGACCGCGCGGAAGGTCTGCGGCTGCTCGGCCTCCGCCTGCTTGCCGCCGCGCAGACTACTGAAGAACGACTTGGCGAGCCCCTTGCGCGGATACTCCTTGACCAGCTTCTCCACCACCAGCAGCGGCTCGCGGTTGGCGCCGGCCGGGTTGGCGGCGCCGTTCAGCTTGGCCGGCGGCTTGACGGGATGCGGCTCCTCGCCGTTCAACCCCTCCTCCGGCAGCAGCTCGCGCAACGTCACGCCCGGCCGCGGCGTGGCACGCATCAGCTTGCGCGTGTAGGCGTGCGAAGGCGCGGCGAAGATGGCCTTGGATTGCGCCGTCTCGACCACATGGCCCTTCTGCATCACCACCACGCGGTCGCAGTAGGCGGCGGCCAGGCCCAGGTCGTGCGTGATCAGGATGGTCGACATGCCGCGCTCGCGCGTCAGCTCGACCACCAGGTCCATCACCGCCTTCTGCGTCGTCACGTCGAGGCCGGTGGTGGGCTCGTCGGCGATCAGCAGCTGCGGCCGGCACGCCAGCGCCAGCGCGATCACCACGCGCTGGCACATGCCGCCCGACAGCTCGAACGGATAGGCGTGATAGCGCTCCTTCGGCCGCGCGATCTTGACCTGCTCCAGGATCGCGACGGCCTTGTCGGTCACGTCGTCGGAGCCGGCCTGCGCGTGCTGGCGCAGCACGTCCTCGATCTGGTGACCGACCTTGCGGATCGGGTTCAATGCCGAGCGCGGGTTCTGGAAGATCATCGAGATCTCCCGGCCGCGCAGATCGCGCATCCTGGCCTCGTCGGCGTTGGCGACGTCGATCCCCGAGAAAGTCACCGAGCCCTCGGCGATGCGGCCGGCGCGGTCGAGGATGCGCATCACCGCGAACGAGGTGACCGACTTGCCCGAGCCCGACTCGCCGACGATCGCCAGCGTCTCGCCCTTGGCCACCGCGATATCGACGTGCTGCACCGCCTTGACCACGCCGCGCCGCGTCGAGAACTCGACGGTCAGGTCGCGGACTTCGAGCAGCGCAGGTGCCGTCGTCATCGCGTGCCCCTCAGGTGCGCCGTTGCGGATCGACGATGTCGCGCAGGCCATCGCCCAGCAGGTTGAAGCAGAACACCGCGACCATCAGCGCCGCGCCGGGGAACAACGCGATCCACCACTCGCCCGACACCATGAAGGCCGCGCCCTCGGCGACCATGATGCCCCACTCCGGCGTCGGCGGCCGCACGCCGAGCCCGATGAACGACAGGCCGGCGGCGTTGAGGATGGCGTAGCCCATGGTCAGCGACATCTGCACGATCATGATCGGCATGATGTTGGGCAGGATGTGCCCGAGCAGGATGCGGAACTCGCCGTTGCCCGACAGCCGCGCCGCCTGCACGAAGCCGGCCTCGCGGCGCACGTTGGCCTCGGCGCGGGCAACTCGCGCATAGAGCGGGAAATTGACGATGGCGGTGGCCAGCACGATGTTCTGCACCGTGTTGCCGAGCGCCGCGACGATGCCCATCGCCAGCACGAACAGCGGGAAGGCCATGATGGTGTCGGCGATGCGGCCGACGATGCGGTCGGTCCAGCCGCCGAAGAACCCGGCGGCCACTCCGGCCAGCCCACCCATCAGGAACACCAGCGCCACCGAGGCGATGGCGATGAAGAAATCGAGCCGGGTGGCGACGATCACGCGGCTGAACACGTCGCGGCCGAGCTGGTCGGTGCCGAACCAGTGCGACAGCGACGGCGGCTTCAGAGCGACGGAGGTGTTGCTGGCGAGCGGGTCGTAGGGAACGATGAACGGGCCGATCAGGGCCGCCAGCACGATCAGCACGAACAGGCCGAACGCAAAGGCCGTGACCCGGTTCTCGCCCAGCACGTAGCGTATGTGGCCGATGGTTGCGGCGAGGCCGGTCGCGTGTGCTTGCTGCTTGCCGGCGGCGATGTCGGTCATGCCTCGAGCCTCACGCGCGGGTCGATCAGTCCGTACAGCATGTCGATCAGCAGGTTCAGCGCCACGTACATGATGGCCATGGTCAGCACGAAGCCCTGCACGGGCGCGAAGTCGGAGGCGATCAGCGCCTCGACCGCGTAGGAGCCGATGCCCGGCCAGGCGAACACCTTCTCGACCAGCACGTTGGCGCCGAGCAGGAACGAGAACACCATGCCGAGCGTGGTCACCACCGGCAGCATGGCGTTGCGGAAGGCGTAGGTGACGATCACGGTGAACGGAGCGAGCCCGCTGGCCCGCGCCGTGCGCACGAAGTCGGAGGCCAGCACCGCCAGCATGGAGGCGCGCGTCATGCGTGCGATCGGCGCCAGCGAGAAGATGCCGAGCGTCAGCGCCGGCAGGATCAGCTGCTTGAGGCTGGCGAGGAACAACTCCCCGTCGCCGGCGATGGCGCTGTCGATCAGATAGAAGCCGGTGATCTGCGGCGGCGCGCTGAAGAAGATGTCGAGCCGGCCGAGCGGCGCCGGCGCCCAGCCGAGCAGGTAGTAGAACACGTAGACCAGGATCAGCCCGGTGAAGAACACCGGCAGCGACACGCCGGCCGTGGTCAGCACGCGGCAGGTATGATCGATGAGCGAGCCGGGCCGGGTCGCCGCCAGGATGCCGAGCGGCACCGCGATCGACATCGACACGATCAGGCCGAGCAGGGTCAGCTCGGCGGACGCCGGCAGGCGCGTGCGGATCTCGGTGGCGACCGACTGCCCCGTCGTCAGCGACACGCCGAGGTCGCCGCGCGCCAGGTCGCCGACGTAGCGCACGAACTGCACCGGCAGGGGCTTATCCAGCCCGAGCCGCGAGCGGATCTGCTCGACGGCCTCCTTGGTGGCGGCGGGCCCGGCGAAGTAGGCGGCCGGATCGCCCGGCAGCGCGCGCGTCAGCAGGAAGGTGACGATCACCACCCCCACCAGGCTTGGCAGGGCAACCACCAAGCGCTTCAGCGCCATGCTCAGCATCAGGCCTTGTCCTCTTCCTCAGACAGGCGATCGAACACCTCCACCCGTCATCCCGGCGGCCGACGCTCTTGCGGAGGCCAGCCGGGACCTGCGGCAGGTCCCGGACAGCCTCGACCACGTCTCGGCTTCCGGGATGACGGGTGTGAGAGCATGACCGGCAGCCCTAGGCCTTGGCCAGCGAGCGATAGTCGAGCTGTCGATGGAACCAGTAGGTGTAGCCGGAGATGTTCTTCTGCAGCGCGGCGCTGAGCGTCGGCTGGAACAGCGGGATGCGCGGCACCTCGACGAACGACTTGTCGACGAAGCCCTTCACGCTCTTCTCGTAGGTGGCCGTGTCGCCGTCGGCCGCCGCCTTGCGCGCCGCGTCGATCAGCGCGTCCATCTCCTTGTCCTGGTAGCTCATGGTGTTGAAGACGGCGTTCTGGCCGTGATAGCACCAGAAGAAGAAGTATTCCGGATAGTCGAGCCAACCCGAGAAGAAGTTGGAGATCAGCGGCATCTCCTTCTTCAAGAGTTCGGCGCGCCAGTTGGAGCCGGGCACCTTGTTGATGGTCGCCTTGATGCCGATCTGGCCCAGGCTCTCCTGCACCAGCACGCACAGCGGCTCGTTGATGACCGCAAAGCCGAGATCGAACGACAAGGTCGTCTCGAAGCCTTCCGGGATAGCCGGCTTCGGTCAGCAGCGCCTTGGCCTTGGCCATGTCGGTGTTGTAGGGGTGCGGCTGCGGCCAGGCGACCTGGGTCGAACCCGGCTTGGCGCCGTACATCGGGCCGGCGAGGCCGAACAGCACCGCATCCATGATCTTCTGGTAGGGGATGGCGTAGGCCACGGCCTGCCGCACCTTGACGTTGTCGAACGGCGGCTTCTTGCAGTTCATGCCGATGTAGCCGATGCCGTTGCCGATCAGGTTGGTGACCACCGCCACCTTGCCGGCCTGCTTGAGCTCGGCGAAATCCTTGTTCGGCAGGTCGAAGGAGATGTCGGCGTCGCCGCGCTCCATCAGCGCGCGCCGATTGCCGGCCGAGGGGACCTGGCGCCAGACGATGCGCTTGGCCTTCGGCAGCGGCCCGCTCTTCCAGTCGTCGTTGCGCTCGAACACCACCTCGGTGCCGGCCTGCCAGCGCGTCACCTTGTAGGCGCCGCCGCCGGCGATGTTGGTCTTGGTGTACTCGAGGCCCCAGGGGTCCTTCTCGGTGGCGTTCTTCTTGACCAGCTCGGAGTGGTAGACCGCCGGCACGATGACGGCGAGGTCCGGCATCGTCAGGTTGTCCTTGCGGATGAAGTCGACGCGGAACGTGCTGTCGTCGACGGCGACGAACTGCTCCGGCTTCTCCAGCGAGCCGGCCTTCATCTGGAAGGTCGGGAAGCCGCCGACCGTCACCGCGCGGTCGAACGACCACTTGACGTCCTTGGCGGTGATCGGCGTGCCGTCGTGGAACTTGGCATCCTTGCGCAGCTTGAACGTCGCCGAAGTGTCGGTGACGTTCCACTCCTCGGCCAGCTCGGGAATGAACTTGTCGCGGTCATAGGATGAAGAGCCGTCCGGCAGCGTCTTCTTGCCGTGCGACATCAGCCGGTCGTAGCAGTTCCAGGACACCTCGTAGCCCGGGCGGTTGGTGCCGACGCCGTGGATGTCGAAGTTGTTGGGGCCGTATTCGGTAACGGCCAGAATGGTTTCCTGGCGGGCCTGGGCCTTGGCCGGCGACCAGACCGCCGGCGCCGGCAGGGCGGCTGCCGCTGCGACCGCGGAGGTGGATTTGAGGAAGCTGCGGCGTGACGATTTCCGGTTCATGAGCGGACCTGACGGAATTGCTGCCCAAACATTCGGCACGGCCATCTCGATCGCGGCCGGCTCTTAACCTCTCATTGTGCAAGTGCGAGCGTCCCTGTCTTCTGCTAGTAATGCAGCAACCCGCTGCAGAAATTGCAGCAGTAGAGAGTGCCCGTGCGCCACCTTCTGCCTTTGCAATACATCGATGCCGTGGTGCGAGCCGGGTCCATCCGCAAGGCGGCCGAGGCGCTGGCCATCACCTCCACGGCCCTCAATCGCCGCATCCTGGCCATGGAGCAGGAACTGGGCGTGCCGATCTTCGAGCGCCTGCCGAGGGGCGTGCGCCTGTCCACCGCCGGGGAGATCCTGATCCAGCACGTGCGCTCGCAGCTCTCGGACATGGAGCGGGTGCGCTCGCAGATTGCCGACCTGTCGGGCGTGCGCCGCGGCCATATCGCCATCGCCTGCTCGCAGGCGGTGCTGCCGGTGTTCCTGCCCGAGCAGATCGCGCTGTACCGCCGCGAGCACCCGGCCGTGACCTTCCGGGTCTACCGCCGCGACCGCGAGGCGGCGGAACAGGCCCTGGTGGACCACACCGCCGACCTGGCCCTGGTGTTCGAGCCGGTGCGGCTGTCGGCGTTCGAGACTCTGCTGGCGGTGCAGCAGCCGATCCATGCCATGATGTGCAAGGGCCACCCGCTGGCCAAGGCCGGCCCGGTGCGGCTGCGCGACTGCCTGCGCTATCCGATCGCCATTCCGACCCACCTGTACGGCGTGCGCAGCGTTCTCGACACGGCCGTGCTGCGCTCCTCGATCAAGCTGCAGCCGGCCATCGAGTCGGACAGCTTCGAGTTCCTGCGGCACTATGCACGCCAGGACACCACGATCTGCTTCCAGATCCCGATCGGCATCGCATCGGGACCCAAGGGCGGCGATGATGTCAGCCGCGCGATCGACCACCGCGACGTGCCCCCGGGCATTCTGTATCTAGGTCAGCTGCGTGGCCGTTCGCTGCCGGTGGCGGTGAGCCGCTTCGCCGCCCAGATCTCGTCGGCCCTGGCGCGCATGTTCGAGGAGGCGCAGCCACGCTGACGATGCGGGATCGAGATGACTTGAACGCCACCGCCGCTTTTTTGGCTACAATAGCGTCACAACGTGACAACAAGCCGTAGACCGGCAGGACTGCATCAAGGAGGCCGCTTTGAGCGACGAGATTCGCATCGAGTTCACACGCTTTTCCGCTTTCTATTCGCCCCTGATCGCCACCATGGCCGGCGGTTTCCTCAAGGAGCAGGGGCTCGACGCCAAGCATTCGGTCTCGGCGCCCGGCAAATCCGCCATCGCCGGCCTGCTGGACGGGTCGGTGCATGTGGCCCAGTCGGCGCCGAGCCAGGGCTTCACGCCCCTCGAGCAGGGCAAGATCCCGCCGGCTCTGCACTTTGCCCAGGTCAACGAGAAGGACGGCTTCTTCCTGACCGGCCGCAGCGCCGATCCCGCCTTCACCTGGGACAAGCTGAAGGGCCGCAAGGTGCTGGTCGATCACGGCGCGCAGCCGATGGCCATGTTCAAGTACGCCTGCTTCAAGCGCGGGCTCGATTTCAAGTCGATCACCGCCATCGATGCCGGGTTCGACCGACCAGATGATCGCCGCCTTCCGCAAGGGCGAGGGCGACTTCATCCACCTGCAGGGGCCCGCGCCTCAGCAGATTCAGCACGACGGCGCCGGCCACATCGTCACCTCGCTCGCCGATGCCATCGGCCCCTGCGCCTTCTCGAGCCTGGCCGCCACCCGTGAATGGCTGGCCACCGACATGGCCAAGCGCTTCACCGCCGCCTACCGCAAGGCGCGCGCCTGGCTGATCGCCACGCCGGCTGCCGAGGTGGCCAAGGCCGAAGCCTCCTTCTTCCCCGACATCGACCTCGTCCGTGCTCACCTCCACCATCGCCACCTACCAGAAGCTCGGCAACTGGACGCCGCACGTCGAGATCACCAAGCCCGCCTGGGAGGCCACCGTCGACATCTTCCAGCACGCCGGCCTGATCACCAAGCGGCACCGCTACGAGGACGTGATCGCGCAGCCGCCAGCGTGACCACCGTAGGGCGCAATAGGCGTAGCCGTACTGCGCCGAGCCACAGCACCCGGAAATCGGCGCACTACGCCTTCGGCTAGTGCGCCCTACACTCGCAATCGAGGAGTTCAACGAATGAAGGAAACCATCGGCTGGATCGGCGTCGGCAGCATGGGCCATCGCATGAGCCGGCACCTGGTCGAAGGCGGCTACCCCGTGGTGGTCGCCGATGCCGTCAGCACCGAGCGCGCGCCGAAGGGCACCACCGTCGCCAACAGCAACGCCGAGCTGGCCAAGCAGGCCGACATCATCATCCTCTCCCTGCCCGACGGCAACGTCAGCCAGGCGGTGGCCAAGGAGATCGCGGCCACCTCGCCGAGGCGCGTCAAGACGGTGATCGACACCTCCACGATCGGCATCAAGGCGGCGCAAGCCGTCGCAGCCACTCTCGGCGCCGCCGGCATCGAGTTCATCGACGCGCCGGTCTCGGGCGGAACAGCCGGCGCCGACAAGGCGACACTCGCCATCATGCTGGCCTGTCCCACTCCCGCGTTCGAGCGAGTTCAAGCCAATGGTCAGCCTGATGGGCAAGCCGTTCCACGCCGGCGACAAGCCGGGCCAGGGACAGGCCATCAAGCTGCTCAACAACTTCCTCTCGGCGACGGCCCTGGCCGCCACGTCGGAGGCGATCGCCTTCGGCACCGGGCAGGGTATCGAGATGAAGACCATCCTCGACATCGTCAACGCATCGACGGGGCGCAATACCGCGACCGACGACAAGTTCCCGCGCCGCATCATGCATGGGCCGCTTCGACGCGGGCTTCACGGCCAAGCTGCAGCTCAAGGACATCCGCCTCTACCTGGACAACGCCCGGGCGGCTGGTATCACGGACGAGATCGCCAGCGTGGTGGTCAATGTCTGGGAGCAGATGGACGCAGATTTACCCGGCTCCGATATTACCGAGATGTACCCCTTCACCCAGAAGGGACGAAGGCGGAAACCTGCGTAAGCCGGCCTGTAGCGTTTGCAACGCAGCGGCGACAGGGATGGCTGCTAGGCGTTTGCAAGAGAAGAGCAAACTCGACGTCAGCAAATCGGCGGCCCAGCGCGCCAAGTTCGGCGAAGCCGCGGAGCGGTGGGTCGCGTACGCCCGCGCCGGCGGCTCGCGCCTTCTCACGCAGGTCCGCGGGCTGGCCCAGCGGCGCGCCATCAAGCTCGGGTTGCGCGCCTACCTCATCATTTTCGGCCTGGCGATCGTCGTTCCAGTCCTGCTCTACACCGCGCTCATCCTGCACCTCTACACGCAGTCGGAGCGGGCCTCCAACGAGCGCCGCGCGCTGGCCATCGCCCGCGCGCTCAGCGCCGACATCGATCGCGAGATCACCGGCATCATCACCACGCTGGAGGCGCTGGCCACCTCGCCGGCGCTGGCCACCAAGGATTTCATGGCCTTCCATGTCCAGGCACTGGAGGCCTTGCGCTCGCGCCCGTCCTGGAACGTGGTGCTGACCGACAGCGCGCGCCAGCAGCAGGTCAACACACGGCTGCCGCTCGGCGCGCGTCTTCCGGTCAGCGAGTCCGAGCCCCCCATCTCCGACATCGTCCGGCAGACCGGCCAGCCCTACATCACGGATCTGTTTCGCGGCACGGTCGCGCGCCGCATGATATTCGCGGTCGGTGTGCCGGTGCGGGTCGGCAACGACATTCCGTATGCGCTGATCATGTCGCTCGATCCGGAAAGGCTGACGGAGCTGCTGCGGACGCCGGAGCTGCCGGAAGGCTGGTACGCGGCCGTGGCCGACCGCAAGAACGTCAACATCGCCCGCTCGTATCAGCCCGAGCGCTACGTCGGCCAGCCGGTTCCAGGCGAGTGGCTGCGCCAGTACGGCAACCGCGCCGAGGGCGTCGTCACCACCACCGACTTCGAGGGCGAGCGCTCGCTGCAGGCGTTCCACTGGTCCAAGGTGACGGGCTGGTGGGTGTCCGCCTGGGCGCCGCTGTCCGAGGTGGAGGCGCCGCTGCGGGAGGCCTGGCGCACCTTCCTGTACGCCGGCACGATGCTGCTAGGGCTTTCGCTGTTGCTGGCGCTCGGCATCGGCGGGCGCATGGCCGGCCCGATCTTCCACCTGATGCGCGCAGGACGCGCACTCGGCCAGGGACGACCGGTGCAGCCGCTGTCCACCGCGCTGCGCGAGGCCGACGAGCTGTCGTCGGTGCTCGCCGGCGCCGCCACGGAGCTGCGTGCCCGCACCCAGGCCCAGGCGCATCTGGCGGCCATCGTGTCCTCCTCGCCCAATGCCATGCTCAGCCTGTCGCCCGACAGCATCATCCTGACCTGGAACGCCGCGGCCGAGCAGCTGTTCGGCTACCAGGCGTCCGAGGTGCTGGGCAAATCGGCGCGCCTGATATTCCCCGACGAGCGCATGTCCGAGCTCGCCGAGATCAACGCCGAGGTCCGTTCCGGCAATGCGGTGCATCGCGACGTGCAGCGCCGGCACAAGGACGGCCATCTGCTCGATCTGTCCGTCAGCGTGGCGCCGATGTACGACGAAGCCGGCCGCATCGTCGGCATCTCCTCGATCGTGCGCGACATCGGCGAGCGCAGGGCACGCGAGAAGCACATCGAGTTCCTGATGCGCGAGCTGGCGCACCGCTCCAAGAATCTGCTGGCGGTGGTGCAGGCGATCGCCGGGCAGACTGCCCGCTACAGCGACAGCATGAACGAGTTCCAGACGCGCTTTTCCGAGCGCCTGCACGCCATGGCGCGTGCGCAGGACTTGCTGGTTTCGCGCAACTGGGAGGGCGCGCAGCTGACCGATCTGGTGCACTCGCAGATGGCCCCGTTCACCGAGGACGTCTCGGCGCGCATCGAGATGAAGGGGCCCGAGGTCGACTTGCGCTCCGACGCGGTGCACAGCCTGACCCTGGCCCTGCACGAGCTTGCCACCAACGCCGCCAAATACGGCGCCCTGTCGGTGCCCGACGGCCGGGTTGCGGTCGATTGGCAGGTGACCGATGCCGGACCGGACGGTCGCTTCCACATGACGTGGCGCGAGCATGACGGGCCGCCGGTCGCCCCGCCGGAGCGCAAAGGCTTCGGCCATGTCGTGATCGCCGACATGGTCGGCAATGCGCTGCGCGGCCAGGTCGAGCTGCGGTTCGACCGAAGCGGGCTGCGCTGGACGCTCGACGCGCCGGCTGCCAGCGTCATAAAGAGAGCCTAGCGTTCCCAGGCGGGGAGCCCGCGCATCAAAGTGATTCAATCCGGGGCCATCCTGCTCTAGTGTAAATAACTGACGATCACGAACGCGTATGCCGCCGCAAAGGGGCCAGCACCGTGCAGCCGAGGCCGGAGGATTACGATTTCGAACTCGACGAGGCGCTCGCCTCGGTCGTCGGCATACGTGCGATCATCCCCGGCGATGCGTTCACGGCCGAGTCGCTCGGCACCGAGCGCTCCGGCAATGGCGTCGTGATCGGCCCCGACGGCCTGGTGCTCACCATCGGCTATCTCATCACCGAGGCCGAGACCGTCTGGATCAGCACCGGCGGCAACGTCGTGTCGGGGCATGTGCTGGGCTACGACCAGGAGACCGGGTTCGGCCTCGTGCAGGCGCTCGGACGCTTCGAGCTGCCGGCACTGCCGCTCGGCAGCTCGGCGGCAGCCGAGGTCGGCGAGCAGGTGGTGGTCGGCGCCGCCGGCGGACGCCAGGCTTCGCTCGCCGCCCGCATCATCGCCAAGCAGGAGTTCGCCGGCTACTGGGAGTATGTGCTGGACGAGGCCTTCTTCACCACGCCCGCGCATCCCAACTGGGGCGGCACCGCCGTGATCGGGCCCGGCGGCGACCTGATCGGCATCGGCTCGCTGCAGATCCAGCAGATGGTCGCCAGCCGGCAGGGCGACGACGCCAACATGATCGTGCCCATCGACCTGCTGAAGCCGATCCTGCAGGACCTCATCACCATCGGCCGTCCCAACCGCCCGGCACGCCCGTGGCTCGGCCTCTATGCCACCGAGATCGGCGACAGCGTTGCCGTGCTGGGACTGGCGAACCGTGGACCCGCGCAGCAGGCGGACTTGCGCACCGGCGACATCATCATGGCCGTGGCCGGCACGCCGGTGCAGGGGCTGGCCGAGCTGTTCCGGCGGGTCTGGGCGCTCGGTCGGGCGGGCGTCGCCGTGCCGCTGACGATCAACCGGGAAGGCAAGTCGTTCGACGTCAGCATCCGCTCCGGTGATCGCCGCCGGTTTCTCAAGGGACCGGTCCTGCACTGAGGCGAAAGCCGCAACCTCCACCCGTCATCCCGGCCTGCGTGATCGCGCTTGCCAAGCGCGCTCACGCCGAGCCGGGACCTCTCTCAACCTCTGCCGTGTCGCAGGTCCCGGACAGTCTCGCCCCAGCTCACGACCGGGGCTCGACTTCCGGGATGACGGGTGCGCGCGCTCGCCGGCGCCTACGTCTTCGACGCCACCACGCGCGGGGTATCGTTGCTGCGCGGCTTGCCGAGGTCGGGCGTGCGCGGCTCCTCGTACGTGCGCGCGAACTGCCCGGCCATCAGCCAGTAGACCACGCCGCCGACGAAGCCCATCGTCAGGAACGCCACCAGCGCGTAGTTGTTGACGATGCTCGACTGCATCCCCCCCTCGCTATGGTACTGCGCGAGGAAGCCGAGGCCGGCGATGATGACGCCGACAACGGCGTAGTAGGTCCAGTGCGCCAGCTGCCGCCACTCGCCGATCGTCGCGCCGATCAAAGCGAACGGCGCTGCGAACACCGCGCTGTGGGTTGCCGCCGCCAGGGCCAGCAGCCCGTTCGAGGACAGCGCGTCGCTGAACGCGTTGGAGGGCGTATTGGCCAGCTCGACCGGCGTCGTCACGAACAGCACGATGGTGAGGCCGGCCGCGAGACACCCAACCACGAACCCGAACACAACTCTGATCATACGCCCAAGCATGTCCGCCCCCGATCACGCAACTTGACAGCAGCTGTCAATCTACACGCTGAGGGCCGTTGAATTCAATCGGACTTTTGCAAGTTCGCAATCACCCTCAGGCATTCCGGCCGGCCAGCACCCAATACACGAAGCCGCCGGCGAAGCCTGCCGTCGCCAGCACCTGCCACACCACCGGCGACAACTCCAGGATGCCGCTCGGCTGGCCGAGGCGGGTCAGCAACGGCACGATGGCCAGCGCCACTCCGCCGCCGACCACGTAGTAGAAGGCGCCACGGATGCGCGCCACCTCGCCGATGATCACCAGCAGCAGGGCCGGCAGCAGCGTCTGCACCGACACCAGTTGCACGGCCAGCGCGAACAGGTCGAAGGCTGCACCCACCGGCGGATCGTCGGAGCGCATGCCGGTCATGGCCTGCACGATGCGCTCCTGCCCGAGCGAGATGATCACGAACAGCGTCGCCAAAGCCGCCACCAGGAAGGCGATCGGCAGAATGATGACCCGCCCCAACGCTCGCAGCATGGCTCCCCCAGGCCCGTTTAATCTCCCGCGATACTGCGCTCGCTGGCGCGCAGCTTCAAGCTTTCCGACTTGAGCTGTCCGCACGCCGCCATGATGTCGCGCCCGCGCGGCGTGCGCACCGGGCTGGCGTAGCCCGCGCGGTTGACGACCTCGGCGAACCGCTCGATCTGCTCCCAGTCGGAGCACTCGTGCGCGGTGCCGGGCCACGGATTGAACGGGATCAGGTTGATCTTGGACGGGATTCCCGCCAGCAGCCGCACCAGCTCCTTGGCGTCGGCCAGGCTGTCGTTGACGCCCTTCAGCATCACGTACTCGAAGGTGATGCGGCGCGCATTGGACAGGCCGGGGTAGGCGCGGCAGGCAGCCATCAACTCGGCAATCGGGTACTTCTTGTTGATCGGCACCAGCTTGTCGCGCAACTCGTCGCGCACCGCGTGCAGCGAGATCGCCAGCATGGTGCCGGCCTCCGCGCCCCAGCGCGGGATCTCCGGCACCACGCCGCTGGTGGACAGCGTGATGCGCCGCTTCGACAGGGCGAGCCCGTCGCCGTCGGCGGCGACCGCCATGGCATCGCGCACATGAGCGAAATTGTAGAGCGGCTCGCCCATGCCCATCAGCACGACGTTGGTGATCTTGCGCTGCGAGAACGGGGTCAGACCCCGCGCCGCCACCGGGGGCATTGAAACTCGGCCTCGTGCCGCGGGGTCTGACCCCGTCCGACGCACCCGGCCAGTCGCCGACGCGGTCGCGCGCCAGCAGGATCTGCCCGGCGATCTCCTGCGGCTCGAGGTTGCGCACCAGCTTCTGCGTGCCGGTATGGCAGAACGAGCAGGTCAGCGTGCAGCCGATCTGGCTCGAGATGCACAGCGTGCCGCGGTCGGTCTCCGGGATGTAGACCGTCTCGATCTCCGGCGCGCGAGCCTCGCGTCCGCGCCGCGGCAGCCGCAGCAGCCACTTGCGCGTGCCGTCGGTCGACACCTGCTCGGTGACGATCTCGGGCCGCTCCAGGGTGAACGCACCCTGCAACGTCGCCCGCACGTCCTTGGAGACGTTGCTCATGTCGTCGAACGAGGTGGCGCCGCGCGCGTACATCCAGCTCCACAGCTGGCCGACCCGCATCCGAAGCTGCCTGTCCGGCACGCCAATGGAAGCCAGCGCAGCCTTCAGCCCCTCGCGGCCGAGCCCGGCCAGCGACGGCTTGGCCGCCAGCTCATTGGGCGGTGCAGGATTGTCCAGTACAGCGGTCATGGGTGCTTTGCGCCTGATTCGGCCTCTACGTAGGCGCCCCCGGCCCCCCTGTCATCCCACCCGGTGAGGCCCGCGGCCAGTAGGGCGCAATAGGCGTCAGCCGTATTGCGCCGATCCACCCGCGCAACGGTGCCCCTTCAGCGCGCGCAAGCGCGCTCGGCTCGCGACCGCGAGCCCGGCGCACAGTTCCGCGCCGGCCATCCACGCACGCACGCGCCGTTTCTTCCTGACACTCGCGTTCCGCAAGTGTCAGCACCAATAAAGCGACAGGACGCGGGTGCCGTACTTGGCGACCCGAGGGGCGGCGTTGCCACCGCCCAGGAGGCCTTGCGGGCCTCCCGAGAGCCTTGCGGGCTCCTTGGGACCGGGCGGTCCCATGGCGCCTTCCGGCACCCGCGTGCGGCGATTTGTGTCCCGGTCCGTGCTTGGCTGCCTCGCTCCGGTCCGGTTGCCCGGGAAGCACGCGACGGCATGAGAGCGCATCGCAGCAGCCAGCGTCATGTCCGACGTAGCCGGCGCTTGACCGCGAGCGGTCGGACCAGGCCTCCTGGACTAGGTCCCCCAACATGAGACCAGCCTTCCAGGCGCCGATCGCCTGCCGTGTAGAGGAGCTGGATCCATCACACCCCGTCGCAGGCAGGCGACGGCCCCAGTGTGAGGCCACGCCGATGGCGGGGATAACTTCCGCCGCACATTCCGCAGCGATGGTGAATTCCCACTCACACCATACCCGTCATCCCGGAAGCCGAGCCCCGGCTCACGGCCGGGGCGAGACTATCCGGGACCTCGTGCAGGCATCGCCAGCAGGTCCCGGATGACCGCCGCCAGGCGTCGGTCTCCGGGATGACGGGTGAGGGCGAACGATGGTGAATGGACGCGAAGGTAGTCTGCACCCTCCGGGTCAGACACCGTCTCTCCTCACGCCGGCTGCGGATGGAACCTGCGGATGCCGGCATAGCCCAGATACAGGAACACCAGCAGCGCCAGGGCCTGCGCGATCGCGAACGGCGGCTCGGACTGGGTCGGCGCCAGCGGCTGCAGGAACGATATCTTGAGGAACAGCTGCACGATCAGCACGAACACGTTGAGATAGAGCGCAATCACCGCAGTGACCACGTACAGCCAGCGCCACGGCCCGGCAAAATCGAAGCTGTAGGCGGCCAGCAGGGCAATCGCCAGCACGGCCAGCGAGATGAAGCCGAAGTAGTGCGACGGCAGCAGGCGGTCGAACGGAAAGCCGAACCCCGTCACGCTGGTCAGCACGGTGGTCCACAGGAACACGGACGTCCACAGCGGCAGCCGTTTGCCCTGCAGCAATCCCGCCATCACCACCAGCCCTGACGCAATCGCCACCAGACTGATGACCACGTGCACCGTCGTGTACGTGGACAGCGAAAGCCCGAATACCATGTTGCCCCTCCGAGAAAGCCCGTCCCGCGGCCTTTCTCGCACGCCGTGACGCTCAGAGCGACTCGGCACATGGGCGACACTTCGTACCGGACGCGGCAACCAGCGGCCGGTCAGTTCGGGCTAGCGATTGAAAAAGCTACAGGATCTTGGATCGATAGACGGCCTCTCGCCGCCCGCCTACTCCGCAGGCAGGCGCGCCGCCTTCCACCGCCGTGGCCGGGTCGCGGGCATGCTTCTGTCCAAGCAAGCTGTAGACGGTGGGGATGACGAACAGCGTCAGCAGGGTGCCGAAGCTCATGCCGCCCACGATCACCCAGCCGATCTGCTGACGGCTCTCGGCCCCCGCTCCGCTGGCGAGCGCCAGAGGCAGCGCCCCCAGCACCATGGCGCCGGTCGTCATCAGGATCGGACGCAGCCGCAGGCTGGCCGCCTCGATCACCGCGTCCAGGCGGTCGCGACCCTGCTCCTGCTGCTGGTTGGCGAACTCGACGATCAGGATGCCATGCTTGGTGATCAGCCCGACCAGCGTGACCAGGCCGATCTGCGAGAAGACGTTGAGCGTGCCGCCGGCCAGCCACAGCGCCCCGAGCGCGCCGGTCATGGATAGCGGCACGGTGAGCAGGATGATGACCGGATCGCGGAAGCTCTCGAACTGCGCCGCCAGCACCAGATAGATGAAGCCGAGCGCCAGCAGGAACACCACGGCCAGGCTCTGTCCGGCGGCGCGGTACTCGCGGCTCTGGCCGGCGACGTCGGTGAGCGCGGTCTCGGGCAGCACCTCGCGGGCGGTCTGCTCCAGGAAGGCCAGCCCGTCGCCCAGCGCGTAGCCCGGCGCCAGGTTGGCCGAGATGGTCACGGCGCGCAGCTGGTTGAAGCGCTTGAGCTCCTTCGGCGCCACGGCCTCGCGGACCTTGACCAGGTTGGACAGCTGGATCATGTCGCCGGTCGGCGAGCGCAGGAAGATGGTGGACAGCGTGGCCGGCGAGGCGCGGTCCTCGGCGGCGAGCTGCACGAACACATCGTACTGCTCGCCGTTCTGCTCGAAGCGCGTGACCTGGCGGCCGCCCAGCAGCGTCTCCAGCGTGCGGCCGACCACCGTCACGTCGACCCCGAGGTCGGCGACCTTGGCGCGGTCCATCTCGATGCGGAACTCGGGCATGTTGAGCTGCAGATCGGTCTCGACGCTTTCCAGGCCCGGATAGGCGCGGATCCGCGCCAGCATCAGGTCGACATACTCCTGCAGCTGCTCGTAGGTGCCCGACGTCTGGATGACGAACTCGACCGGCCGCGACGACCCGCGCTGGCCGAACGAGCCGGAATTGCTGGCCGAGGCCTGCACGCCGGCGATGCGGCGCAGCTTGGGATTGATCTCGGCGTTGATCTGCTGCTGCGAGCGCGTGCGATCATCCCAGTCCTTCAACCGCCCGATGGCCTGGAAGCGCGACACCTCCGGACTGCCGTTGATGACCAGGGTCGACTCGATCTCGGGGACCTGGGCCATGATGTCGCCGGCCTGCCGGCTGTAGCGGCTGGTGTAGGCGAGCGTCGCACCCTCGGGGCCGGTGCCGCGCACCTGCACCAGGCCGCGGTCCTCGACCGGCGCAAGCTCCGACGGCAGCAGCGCGAAAAACACTCCGCTCAGCGCGGCGATCACAAGCGCGCCGGCGATGACGCCGAAGCGGCGGCGCAGCGACGCGGCCAGCAGGCGCCGGTAGCCGCGCTCGAAACCGGCCAGACCGCGTTCGATGGCGGTGAAGATGCGGCCGTGGCCCTTGTCCTCGTGGCGCAGCAGCTTGGAGCACATCATCGGCGTCAGCGTGAGCGCCACGAAGCCGGACACGATCACGGCGCCCGCCAGCGTCAGCGCGAACTCCAGGAACAGGCGTCCCGTGCGTCCCGGCGCGAAGGCGATCGGCGCATAGACCGCCGCCAGCGTCAGCGTCATGGCGACGACGGCAAAGCCGATCTCCCTGGTGCCCTCGATGGCGGCCTTCACCGGCTGCATGCCATGCTCGATGCGCCGGTAAATGTTCTCCAGCACGACGATGGCGTCATCGACCACCAGGCCGATGGCCAGCACCATGGCCAGCAGGGTCAGCGTGTTGATGCTGAAGCCCATCGCGAACAGCAGGGTGCAGGTGGCGATCAGCGAGATCGGAATGGTGACGATCGGGATCAGCGACGCGCGCAAGGAGCGCAGGAAGAAGACGATCACCAGCACCACCAGCACGATCGCCTCGGCGATCGTGTGGTAGACGGCCTTGATCGAGCGGTCGATGAACACGGCGCTGTCGTTGCCGATGCTGGCGCTGAGGCCTTGCGGCAGCGACTGGTTGATCTCGGGCAGCACCTTGCGGGTGGCGTTGGAGACGTCGAGCGGATTGGCCACCGCCTGCTTGACGATGCCGACCGTGATGGCGGGCTGGCCGTTGTAGAAGCTGCCGCGCCGCTCGTCGGCGGCGCCGAGCTCGACGCGCGCCACCTCGCCGAGCTTCACCTGATGGTCGCCGGCGATCTTGATGACGATGTTGCGGAACTGCTCGGGCGTGACGAGGCCGGTGCGGGACAGCACCGAGAACTCGCGGTCGCGGCTCTCGATGCGGCCGGAGGGCAGCTCGACGTTCTGGGTGCGCAGCGCACTCTCGATGTCCTGCACCGTGAGGCTGAAGGCCGCCAGCCGCTCGCGGTCGATCCAGATGCGCATGGCATAGCGCCGCTCGCCGAAGATCGTGACGTCGGCGACGCCGGGCAGGTTCTTGAAGCGATCGATGACGAAGCGGTCGACGAAATCGGTGATCTCCAGCGGCGACATGCGGTCGCTGGTGAAGACGAGGTTCATGATGGCCTGGGCGTCGGCCTCGACCTTGGCGATGGTCGGCTCCAGCACCTCGACGGGCAGGCGGCGGCGCACCCGGCTGACGCGATCGCGCACATCGTTGGCGGCCACGTCGGGGTCGATGTCAGAGCTGAAGCGGACCGTGATGCGGCTGGTCTCGGCGCGGCTGGTCGAATTCGAGCACGTCGATGCCGGAGATGCCGGCCAGCGAGCCCTCCAGCACCTGCGTGATCTGGCTTTCGACGATGGTCGCCGACGCGCCGGGATAGCTGGTCGAGACCGGACACCACCGGCTCGTCGACGTTGGGATACTCGCGCACGGTCAGCCGGCCGTACGACACGATACCGAGCAGGATCAGCACCAGGCTCAGCACCGTCGCGAAGACCGGGCGGCGGATGCAGAATTCGAACAGGCCCATCAGCCGCCCTTCTTTGCGGGTGCGGCCGGGCCGGCTTCGACCACCTCGACGGGCGAGCCGTTGCGCAACTTCAACTGGCCGGCCGTGACGATCTGGGTATTGGCCGTCACGCCCTCCAGGATCTCCACCTCGGCCCCGCGCCGCTCGCCGAGCTTGACCTTGGCCTCGACGGCCTTGCCGTTGTCGATGCGGAACACGAACGTCTCGCCGCCCCGGGGCACGATGGCGCTTTCCGGCACCAGCACGACGTCGCGCACCTGCTTGCCCTTCACCACCACGCGCGCGAACAGGCCGGGACGCAATGCGAGGTCGGGATTGGCGAGCCGCGCCCGCAGCTGCAGCGCCCGCCCGTTGACGTCGACCAGCGGATCGATGGCATAGATCTCGCCCGCGAACGCCTCGCCCGGCCTTGCGTCCACCTCGACATCCACGGTCTGGCCGACGCCGACCGACGGCAGGAACAGCTCGGGCAGCTTGAAGTCGATCTTGAGGACGTCGATCTTCTCCAGGTTCACGATCGGCGTGCCGACCTGCACGAACGCGCCAGGCGATACTTTGCGGATGCCGGTGCGACCAGCGAACGGCGCCTGGATGGTGTGCTTCGACAGCCGCACCTTCTGCAGCTCGAGCGCGGACCGCGCGATCTGGAACGCGGCCGTCGCCTCGTCGATGGCCTTCTCGGTGACGTTGCCGGTGCGCGAGAGCTGCTGGGCGCGGTCGTTGTTGGCCTGCGCGAGGTCAAAGCGCGCCTGCGCATCCGCGAGCTCGGCCTGGGCCAGCGCGTCGTCGAGCTTGAGCAGAACGGCGCCAGCAGCGACACCCTCGCCTTCCTTGAAGCTGAACTCGGCGACACGGCCGGCGATCTCGCTGGTGATCTGCACGGACTCGTCCGACTGCAGGCTGCCGATGCCGCGGATATCGGTCGTGGTCTTGGCGGCCCGGGCGACCGCGGCCTCGACAGCAACAACTCCAGCTTGACCTTTGCCGCGGGCTTTCTGCGCGGTCTTGGGCGCCGCCACGTCGTCGGCCATGCTGGCGCGGTAGGTCGGCTCAGGCCGGAGCGTGAACCACGCCACCAGGACCAGCACCACCACACCCCCGATCGCCATCGCGCCGGTCAAATATCGATCGAGGAACTGCTTCATCTGGGCCGGTGGCGCTCCGTTGCTGCCTCATGCACCTGCCCTCAACGCGCAACTCAGTCAATCCCCGTCGCCGCGACGCAAAAAATGCGCCTGGCAGCCGGAATACAAGCCAGCTTCAGCACACCGTTGTCACACGAGCGCCAAGCCCCGACGCATCTCCCCCCTGGAATCCTCACCCCCCGCTGGTGATCAGCGCTTGGCCTGCCTGTCATCGAGACGCCGGCGCACGGCCTCCAGCGCGTATTCATAGCCGTCGAAGCCCAGCCCGGCGATCACGGCGGTCACCACTTTCGAGACCTGCGAATTGTGATAGATGCTGTCGCGCGCGTGCACGTTGGTGATGTGCACCTCGATCTTCGGTCCGGGAAACGCGCGCAACGCCTCCACCAACGACGGTGACGTGAAGCTCAGCGCCGCAGGATTGATGACGATGCCCGCAGCCTTGGTGCGTGCTTCGTGGCACGCTTCGACGACGTCTCCCTCGTAGTTGGATTGGCGAAAGTCGATTGCGAAGTCCATCGACTTGGCCTTCGCTTCGCAGAAGCGCTTCAGATCGTCGAGGGTGCCCGACCCATAATACTCACGCTCCCGCACGCCCAGCATGTTCAGGTTGGGACCGTTCAGAACGAAAATTACCCGATGCATGGCTCAGCCTTCCCAACATATTGGCATCCACATCTCAAGTCTTGTCCTGGAGCCTCGCCTATGCCCGCCAGCGTATGGACTCATAGGCGTTGATGGCGATGGTCAACGATTCGAGTTCCACCTCATGGCCGGCGCGACCCGCGATCGCCTCCACACGTCGAACCATCATGGCGTGAATGGCATCGCCCTCGAGTGTGGGCTGCGCGCCACCGCTGCGTGGCGGCTTCCAAACTCCATCCTCGAACGTGTAGCCCTGCGCCTCCAGGAAACGCACCGCTTCGACGCGTTGGCGATCGATGCGGCTCATGTGGCCCCATCCGCCTGCAGCGACGCGATCTCATCATCGCTGAGCCCGAGCTCCTTCAGGACCGACCGCGTGTGCGCCCCCAGCTCGGGCGGGTGCCGCGTCGCATGCGGGTCGCCGCTGGCCAGGCGAAAGCCGGCGCGCACCACGGCCACGTCCTGCTCGACACCCGGCGTATCGACGAAGCGTGTGACGAGACCCCGCTCGGTGACTTGGCGGTGGCCAAGAATGTCAGGCACGCTGAGAATCTCGCCGGCCGGCACGCCCGCAGTGTTCAGCACGGCGGCCCACGCGGCAGCCGGGCGATGCGCCAGCGCGGCTTCAATCTCGGCCTTGAGGGCGGCGCGATGCGCCAGCCGGCTTTCGCGGTCGCCGAAGCGCGGATCGCCGACCAATTCCGGACGGCCGATAACCGTGCAGAGCGTTTCGAACTGCTCCTGCCGGTTGGCGGCGATGTTCAGAAGCCCGTCCGCGGTCGCAAAGGTGCCCGACGGGCTGGCGGTCATGTTCTCGTTGCCGGCCCGCTTTGTCTCGACGCCGCCGATCAGATAGTTGGATACCTGCCAGCCCATGGTGACCAGCGTGGCTTCCAACATCGAGACGTCGATGAATTCCCCCTCGCCGGTGCGGCCGCGGCGAACCAGGGCAGCGGCAATGGCGAACGCGGCCGTCAGGCCGCCGATGGTGTCGGCAATCGGGTAGCCGACGCGCAAGGGAGCGCCGTCCGTGGTGCCGGTGACACTCATCACGCCCGCCAGACCCTGCACGATCTGGTCGTAGGCGGGATTGTCCTTCAGCGGGCCATCCTGGCCGAAGCCGGAGATGGCGCAATAGATCAGGCCCGGATTGGCCTGCCGAAGCACGGGGTAGTCGAGGCCCAGCCTGTGCATCACGCCGGGGCGGAAATTCTCGACCACCACTTGCGCCGTAGCAACCAGGCGCTGAAACACCTGCTTGCCGGCCGCGCTCTTCAAGTTGAGCGTGATGGAGCGCTTGCCCGCATTCTGCGCCAGGAAGGACGTGCCCATCAGCCTCTTGTTGAGCAGCGGGTCGGCGCCGAGTTCACGCGCGAGGTCGCCCGTACCCGGCACCTCCACCTTGATGACATCGGCACCCAGGGTTGCGAGCTGGTAGCAGCAGAACGGCCCTGCCAGCACATTGGTCAGGTCCAGCACCCGGATGCCTTCCAGCAGCCTCATCGCCTCTTCCCGTCAAGCATCACGCCCCTACGAAGCCGCCATCAGCAGCTCCTCCTCAAGGTGACTGCGCGTTACGCGCAGCGCAAGGCGCGCGACCTCCTCGGGCCCCACCGCCTTGGTCAGGGTCAGGCGCGGGATTTCCAGCGAGTAGGGGATGTTCGGCGGCAGCCGCCCGAGAATGCCGCGCACGTCGATGCCGCCTTCGCCCGGAAAGAGCCGCTCGGCGCGGGCGGTACGGATGATCCCTTCGTTGGTGGGCGGCATTTCCTTGGCCGCATCGCAGACATGGGCGAAGCGGAACCAGCTCGACGGGCAGCTTGGCCAGTTCCTCGACACTGGAGTTGGAGCGGGCGAAATGCAGGGTGTCGATCAGGATGCCGGCATTGTCCTTGCCGACGGCGCGCACGACTTTGGTGGCTGCCGCCAGGTTGCCCGTGTCGGTCCAATGCGGAAACTCCAGGCTGACGAAGATGCCAAGCGGCTTGGCGAGATCGCACAGCCGCGCAAAGCGCGCGGTGGCCCGCTCGCGATCCGGGTCGGGCAGCTGGGCAATGATCAGTCGGGCCCCAAGCTCGGCCGTGGCCTCCAGCACCGGAATGAAGCTCTCGGGCTCGAGTGACGGGTCCATGCGGAACAGCTCGACGTCGAGCACTTTCAGCCCCGTCGCATGCAGCCTGGCCTTGGTTTCCTTCATCAGGAGCCGATCATGCCCCAGATCGTACAGCGGCTCGTCCGGCGTCACCCGCGTCAGGCGCAGGCTGACGTATCGATAGCCGGTACGCGCCGCCACATCGACCACCTCCGGCGGCGTCAGCGACAGCACCGTCAAGTGCGCGAGAGAGTAGACGTGTATCACGGCCTGTTCCCCATGTTCGCCCAGGATCGCCCTTGCATCGCCCTGCTGCTTTCACGCTGCTGCCTACGTGCCCGTGCTGACGTGATGCACCTTCTTGCCCGGTGAGTAGATGTCCATGATGTTCCAGTGCCCGAAGGTCGGCACCGGCTCGTTCTGCATGCTCACGTCGATGACGTAGGGGCTGTTGGATTTGATGGCCCGCTCCAGCGCCGGCTTGAACTCGGCGGCGGAAGTGATGCGGATGCCGTCCACGCCGTAGGCCTTCGCCATCGCCGCGTAGTCGGGGTTGTAGGGCTTGCCGTTCTTCTCGAAGACCGTGCCGAAGGTGGTGCCGAAGTGGGCCCGCTCGAGACCGGCGATGGTCCCGAACGCATTGTTGTTCATGATCACCCACACCACCGCGATGTTCTGCTCGTAGGCGGTGGCGAGCATGGCCGGGTTCTGCCCGAAGCCGCCGTCGCCAACCAGCGAGATGACCACCCGATCGGGCTGGGCGAGCTTGGCACCCAGCGCCGCCGGAGCACCGAAGCCCATCGTCGCGTAGCCGCCGGGGGTGAGGATCGTGCCGGGCTCGAGCACCGGGAATTGCTGGCCGACGCCATTCTTGTTCCAGCCGACGTCGGTGGTGATGAAGGCGTTGCGGGGCAGCACCTCGCGCACGTCGGCCAGGATGCGCTCCGGCCGCATCGGGTAGGCATTGCTCTGCGCGTGCGCCCGATTGCCGGCGATGAATTCCTCGCGGTTGGCGGCGATCTCCTTGGCGACCTGCGGGCGCTTGATGCCGTCCGGCAGCAGCTTGCGCGCCACGCGGTTGAGCACCGCCAGTGCCGGCTTCAGGTCGGCCACCGCACCGATCTCGACGGGGAAGTTGCGGCCGATCTCGCAAGGATCGATGTCGATATGGATGAGCTTGGTCGGCGGCATGCTGAACGTGTACTCCGGGTACCACGAGCTGCAGTCGGCCTCCGAGAAGCGCGTGCCGAGGCCCATGATCCAATCGGCCGTGCGGCATTGCTCGTTGATGTACTTGGTGCCCCAGAACCCGGTCATGCCCAGCACGAACGGATGGTCGTCCGGCACCGCGCCCTTGCCCATCAGCGTGTAGGCGACCGGCACCTGCAAATGATCGACCAAGGCGCGCAGCTCGGCCGCGGCGTTCGCCCGCACGACGCCGCCGCCCACGTACAGCAGCGGGCGCTTGGCCTGGCTGAAGGCCTTGACGATCGCCGTCGCCGTCTCCTCATCGAGCGACGGCCGCGCGAGCTTCTTGGTGTTGTGGCGCAGCCGTTCGAACAGGGCCACGTCCACCTCGGCCGAGAAGATGTCCATCGGCACGTCGACCAGCACCGGCCCGGGACGGCCGCTTTCCGCCAGCGAAAAGGCCTTCTCCAGGATCTCCGGAAACAGGTCGGGCCGCTCCACGCGCCAGGCGCGCTTGACGAACGGGCGGTAGATCTCGAACTGCGCGGCATCCGCATGCATGTTCACTTCCTGGTGCGGATGCTTGCCGTAGTAGTGGGTCGGAATATCGCCGGCGATCACCACCATCGGCACGGAATCGAGCGACGCGTTGGCAACGCCCGGTCGCCGCGTTGGTCAGTCCCGGGCCCAGATGCGAGAGCACGACCGCCGTCTGGTTCTTGGCGCGTGCGTAGCCGTCCGCGGCGTGCGCTGCCACCTGCTCGTGCCGCGTGTTGACGAAGGTGATCTTGCTCTTCTCGATCGCCGACAGCACGGCGATGTTGGTGTGGCCGCACAGCCCGAACACGTATTCGACGCCGCGGCCTTCGAGATACTTCACAAGCTGGTTGGCTACCTTGTCTTTCATCACTCTTCTCCAAGTCTCACGGTCCGCGCGGCGGGCGCACTAGCTCTTGTTGCCGTCGTTGCTGTCGAGATGCCGGATCGGCCGGCCCGGTGTAGCGAAACGGTATTTCTTTCGGCATGGGCCCCATGATGCGGCGGCCCTGCTGCTTCTGCTCCCAGGCGTGCGCCAGGATGCCGACCGATCGCGAGAGCACGAACAGCCCGCGGCCGAGTTCCGGCTCGAAGCCGAGCTCGCAGAAGATCACGGCGGTGATCCCGTCGATGTTCATCGGGATGTGCCGGCCCTTGAGCGAGGAGATGGCGCTCTCGACCGCGCGTCCGATCGCAGCGAAGCGCCCCGAGACCACGCCCGCCGCTTCCGCCTTGGCCACCAGCGCCAGCAGCGGTGCGGTGCGCGGATCGACCGGATGGAAGCGATGCCCGAAGCCAGGCACGATCTTCTCGCCGGCGCTGCGGTGTTTCTCGATGATCACCGTGGCGACCTGGACCAGGTCGCCGTCCCTGCCGGCCGCCGCATCGATCTCCCGATAAAGCTCCATGCATTGCTGGCCGGCGCCGCCATGAATGTCGTCGAGCACATTGATGGCCGACGCCATCGCGCCGTTGACCGGCAAGCCGCAGCTGACCGCCATCCGCGAGATGGCAATCGACGGTGCGTGCGGGCCGTGATCGACGCCCGGCACCAGCGCCGCCTCCAGAAGATCGGATTGTCCGCGCGACGGCAGGTCGCCACGCAGCATCAGCCAGATCATGTCGGGGAAACGCACCCGGCCGATCAGCTCCTGGATCGGATAGCCGCGAATGGCGATCTTGCCGGGCTCGATGTCGATCAGCGACGTCTGCCACCAGGTAGACGCGTCGGATACGATCTCTTCTGCAGTCTTTTTCGTCATGGTCTCAGGCCGCCGCCGTCTTGGCGTCTGCTTCAAGCGCAGCGTCATAGAAATCGCCGAACAGCTCTTCGTCGGACGGCCGATCCTCCTTGATCGGCACCGATACCCACGTCGTGTTCATGTAGTGCTTCAGGTGCACGTTCTCGGAGACGATGTTGCCGCCCCACGTGCCGCAGCCCAGGCTCGAGGTCATCGGCATGCCGTTGTTGAAGGCGCCGGCGTTGGCCTTCGATTGCGGCTGGCGAACCATGATGCGCGACACAGGTGCCGCGCGCGCCAGCCGGTCGATGTGGTCCTGGTCGAACGAGTAGATGCCGCACGAGTGGCCCTTGCCGCCGACCTCGTAGATGGCGCGCATCATGTCCAGCGCCTGCTCGAAGCCCTTGAAGCGATAGACGGCCAGCAGCGTGGTCAGCTTCTCTCCCGAGAAGGCATGCTCCTTGCCGATGCCGTCGCCTTCGACAATGATGAACTTGCGATCGGCCGGAATGCTGAAGCCCGCGATCTCGGCAAGACGTTGCGGCGCAATCGCCACCGTATTGGGCGTGCGGTGCTGCTCCTCGTCCCACATGACTTTGCGCAGGGCGGCTTTCTCCGCGGCGCTCGCGAGGTAGCCGCCTTCCGCCTGCAGCTGCTTCAAGAAGCGATCGAAGATGCCGGCCTCGATGATCAGGTTGCCGTCGGCCGAGCAGCCGGAGCCGAAGTCCGAGGTCTTGGACAAGCGCGTATTGCGCGCCGCCTCCTCGATATTGGCGGTCTCATCGATGATCATCGTCGAATTGCCGGCGCCCACACCGTAGGCCGGCGTTCCCGAGCTATGGGCGGATCGCACCATCGGCTGGCCGCCGGTGGCGATCACCAGATCGGCACGCGCCATCAGCGCCTGCGACATGGGGATGTTGACCTTGGTCAGGCATTGCAGGATGTCGGCCGGCGCGCCTTCCCGTTCCAGCGCCTCGCGCATCAGCCGCACCGTCTCGAATGAGGTGCGCTTCGAGCGCGGATGCGGGGAGAAGATGACCACGTCCCGCGCCTTGATGGCGTAGATGGCATTGCCGGCCGGCGTCAGGTCCGGATTGGTGGTCGGCACGATGCAGGCGACGATGCCCGCCGGCTTGCCGTACTTGACGATACCCTTGTCGGGGATCTCCTCGATGATGCCGACGCTCTTGTGGCGCAGGGCATCGCGCAGCACGCCGCGGATCTTCAAGCGCTTGCCCATGCGGCTCTCGGCATCGCCAAGGCCGCTTTCCTCTATCCCCATGTCGACGAGGCGTGTGAACGCCCGCTTGTTGGCCACCGCCCAGGCGACCGCCTGGCACAGGCGATCGACGCGGGCCTGGTCATAGGTCTCGATCACGGCCAGCGCCTTGCGTGCCCGCGCGAAGGCCTCATCGAGTTCCTGTCGCTGCTCGTCGGAAATCAGCTTCTTGCTCTCATGCGGGGCCATGGTTGCTTCCTATCGCCAAGTGATCCTGCGACCCGTGCGGTCGCGACTGTCCTTTGCCGCGGCTTGCCTGCCCGCATCCCCGCACGCTCCGGTCTCTCTGAGGTGAGACACGGAGCATGCGGGTCGACGCCCCCCGGCGTAGCTGTGCGGAACAAACCCAATGCGTTTGGGCGCTATACGAACAGTTGTGCGCATAGCGCCCAAGGTGTACATTTCGATCGCAGGCATTTGCCGGACATCGGCGCACCCGAGCCCGTGCCGGCACGCCTGGCCGCTGCTGCGTGTCATGTCGCGAAGGGACACGGAATGTCGAAACGATTGCCCGAGACCAGACGGTCCTTGCCAGGCAAGCCGCCGATCGACCCCACCGATGCCTTGCCGGCACCGTATCTGATGGCGGATGCCATCGCCGACTACCGCGACGACCCTGATTTCGTCACGTCCCTCGCACGCGGCTTGGCGGTGATGCTGTCGTTTTCGACCAGACGAGGCCGCATGACGATTGCCCAGGTCAGCCAGCGCACCGGCATCCCCCGCGCCGCCGTGCGACGCAGCTTGCATACGCTTGCCACGCTCGGCTTTGCCGCCGCTGACGACTCTGGGCGCTTCTATTTGCGCCCGCGCGTGCTCTCCATCACTCACGCCTACCTGTCGACCTCGCCCCTGCCGCTGCTGGCTCAGCCGGTCCTCAATCGCCTGGGCGATGCGCTCAACGAAGCCTGCTCGCTCGCCATCCTGGACGGCGACGAGATCGCCTACCTCGCCCGGTCCGCCTCCTCGCGCATCATGTCGCCGGCCCTCAACGTCGGGCGGCGCCTGCCGGCCTATTGCACGTCGATTGGCCAAGTCATGCTTGCCCACCTGCCGCCAGCCGAACTCGACGACTACCTGAAGCGCGTCAAGTTGCATCGCTTCACCGAGCAGACGGTGGCCTCCCCCAGGCAGCTCCTGGCGCTGCTGAAGAACGTCCGCGATGCCGGCCATGCCGTTGCCAGCCAGCAGATGGAGTCGCGCCTGTGCACCCTGGCTGTCCCGGTGCGCGATACCAGCGGGCAATTCGTGGCCGGCATGAATGTGATCCTCGGCCGGCCGATGGCGGAGAGGGACATGGTGGCGCGTTTCCTGCAGCCGCTGCAGAGCGCTGCCGCCGAGCTCGGCTCGCTTCTGCTTCCCTGAAGGGCGATGCTGTAGGAAACGTGACATCATCCAGCCTGTTGTCACTTCTTGGCTTCACCAAGCAGGCGCGCAATGCGCTGCAAAGCGAGCTGATAGCCCTGCGTTCCGCAGCCGACGATCACGCCGCTTGCGACGCGTGAGATGTAGGAGTGGTGGCGGAATTCCTCCCGCTGATGGATGTTGGAGATATGCACCTCGATGATCGGCACATCGAGAATTCTTGAGCGCGTCATGAATGCCGATCGACGTGTGGGTGTAGGCGCCGGCATTGATGATCACGCCCGCCGCCTTGCTTCGCGCATCATGAATGAAGTCGATGACGCCGCCTTCGAGATTGCTCTGATGGAAGGCCACATCGAGATCCAGGGTCTTGGCCAGCGCCCGGCAGTCGCGCTCGACATCGGCCAGGGTCTCGCGGCCGTACACCTCCGGCTGGCGCGTGCCGAGCAGGTTGAGATTGGGTCCATTGATGACGTAGATCAGGCGGCTCATGGACGTTCTCCTTGCGTGGCTGCTTTGCCGGGCATGGATGCTGGCCCTTACAGAATGCGGTGCTCGTCCTGCAGAAGGCGCGACTGCGCGGCGAGGCGGATCGGCGCGTTGACGGCCCCAAAGCCGTGATAGCCGCGCCGCTCGACGATCTCGAAGAAGAAGCCCTGATCGAAGGTCTGTGTGTACATCTGCAGATACTCGCCCGTCTCATCCCGGTCATAGAGGACGTTGTTGGCCTTCAAGTCCGCGATCTGTGGCGCCGACAGATCCGTCGTGCCTTCCAGATCGTCGTAGTAGTTGTCGGGAACCGCGAGCACGCCGAGCCGGTTGGCTTTCAGGCGCTGGGCAGTGGCCAGGATGTCGGAGGTGGCAAAGGCAATATGCTGCACGCCCGAGCCGAACGCCTCCGACAGGAAGCGCGAGGACAGCGCCCGCTTCGACAGCGACGCGTTGAGCACGATCCTGAGCTCGCCGCCCGCCGTCTGCAGCACCTGGCTCTTGACCAGCCCGCCCGGATCCAGCACATCGCGCACCGGCAGCTTCGCGACGTCCAGCAGCGAGGTGTAGAAGAGCAGCCAGCTCAGCATCTCCTCGTAGTGCATCGACTGCGAGATGTGGTCGACGTCGATCAGCCCCGCCCCGGTTCCCTCCGCCTCCCCGACGGCCTCGAACTCGATATCCCAAACGCGTGCCAGCTCGCTGCGGCGGTCGACGAAGTAGAGCAGGCTGCCACCGACGCCACGCACTGCCGGTATCTCCAGCTCTCCCGGCCCGACCGCCTGGTGGAAGGGCTGATCGAGCAGGGCCTGCGCCCGGCTCGAGTGCGGCGGCGGCGTCTTCGACCATCAGGCCGATGGCGCATACCCCGGTCCCGTGCGTGATGTTGTAGGAATGCGCGAAGCCTTCCTTCTCGGTGTTGATGACGATGTTGATCGTTCCCTGCGACCAACGCGTCACCGACTTCGACTTGTGCACGCCGGTGCGCGCAAACCCGAGGCCGCGCAGCACCTTCTCGAAATCGAAGGCGCGCCCCTCATCGATGGCGAACTCGATGAACTCCGTGCCCATGCATTTGCTGCGCCGCGGCAGCAGGGGCAGCGTTGCCTGCGCGCTCGGCGTGCGCTTGCGCAACTGGTCGAGCAGGAACAACAGCGAGCGCCGCCCGTCGATCGCGGTCGATCGCGCCGAGCCCGCACGCATCTGATCATTGAAGATTTCCAGCGACAGCGGCCCGCCGAACCCGGTGGCCTGCAGCGCCTCCATGAACTCCAGCAGGGGCAGCTCTCCCTGACCAGGGAAGTTCGTGAAGTGCCGGTTCTGGGCGAGAAGGTCCGGATGGATCGCCGTGGCGTCGGCAAGGTGCGCGAGGAAGATGCAAGAGCCAGGGATTGCGCGCAGGCCGGTCAAATCGGCTTGCGCCCGCGAACGTGTGGAAGCTGTCGAGGATCAGGCCGATCGCCTTGTGATCCGCGCCGCGCACCGCTTCCCAGGCATCCTGATAGGTCTTGATATGGCGCGCCCAGGCCAGCGCCTTGAAGCCGACCCGCACGCCGCGGGCACTCGCACGCTCGCCGAGTTCGCGCAGGTCGCTGGCGGCTCGGACCACGTCGTCCACGCTGTCGGGTGCCGTGTTTGAACATACCACCAGGAGATCGCAGCCCAGCTCCTGCATGATGTCGAACTTGCGCTCTGCGCGAGCAAAGACCCGCTCGCGCTTGGCCGGCGGCATCCCCTCGAAATCGCGAAACGGCTGGAAGGAAACAATCTCGAGACCGAGATCGGCCGCAATCCGCCTTGCGTCCGCTGCCGTGCCGCTGAAGGACAGAAGGTCATTGTCGAAGACCTCGACCCCCGCGAAACCTGCGGACGCGGCGGCTTCCAGCTTCTCCACGAGGTCGCCGCTCAGCGAGATGGTTGCGATCGACATCTTCATGGCGAGCTCCTCTCGAGCGCCTCCGCCCTTGCGTTCGCGATGTCGCGAGATGCCCGCCGTTGGCGAGCGATGCACAGCCTCACTTCAATTGGGGAGAGTTCGGCGTTTCGCCGCTGTGTTTCCTCCTCGGCACGACTGAAATCCGTGCTTCTGTAGTGTTGTAGCGATTGGGCTTACAGCACAGGCGGATGCAGAGTCAACATAGGTTATAGGTAAGTTAGGATGATTCTTGAAATCTCATATGATCGATTGTTGCGCCGCGTGCTGTCCTGTGGCAATCGAGGTGCAGCATGGCTTTGGGAGGCAGACAGACGGTGCTCGACAGTCCCGACGCGGCGGAAACCGTTAGCGACGATGGCTATCGGCGCATCCGCACCGACATCATTTTCGGCAGGCTGCCGCCGGCGCAGAAATTGCGCCTCGAGGCCATGCGCGAGGACTACGGCGTCAGCGTCAGCACGCTGCGCGAGATCCTGAGCCGCCTGTCTTCGGATGGCTTTGTCCTGGCCGAGGGTCGGCGCGGCTTCGAGGTCGCGCCGGTGTCGGCTGAAGACCTCAAGGGCCTCGCCGAGCTGCGGCTTCTCCTCGAATCGCACGCCATGGAGCAGTCCTTCGCGCATGGCGACATGGAATGGGAGGGCCGGGTCGTGTCCGCCCACCACAAGCTGGCCGCTACGGAGCGTGCCATGTCGACCAAGAAGGCCGCCAACCATCAGCTGTGGAAGCGCTACGACGGCGAGTTCCATCAAGCGCTTATTTCGAGTTGCGGTTCGCGCCCCTTGATGGAGGCGCATGCCGCCGTTTTCGACAAGTATTTCCGCTACCTGATCCTGGCGCTCAGCTACCGGGGGGACGTGGTACCCCGCCAGCACCAGCAGCTGCTGGACTGCGCGCTCAAGCGTGATGCCGGACGCGCAAAGACCATTCTCGCCGCGCACATCAATGAGTGCGTCGAGCATACGCTTTCCACCGGCCGCCTGCGCTAGAGGCGCTCAGGCCGAGCTTGCCGTCGCCACCCAGCCGCGGAACGAGAAGGCGGCATAGAACAGCTCGACATCCGAGAATCCGGCCTCGCCAAGCAGCGCTTCCTCTTCGGCAACGGAAAGCAGGGGCAGCCCGGCCATTCTCACGGCGGAGGCCGTGGCCCTCTCCCAATCGACGGTGGCGCGGTCGGCAAAGGCCGCCGAGCGCGCCATCCAGCGCTCCGCACTCCTGCCCGGCACGCTGTGATGGGCGACAACAAGGCGTGCGTCCGGCTTCAGCCGACGATGGATGTGCTGCAACGTCAGCAGCCGCTCGCTCTTGTCGAGAAAGTGCAGCGTGAGCAGACATGCCGCTCCGTCGAACGAACCTGACGGTGCCGCATCGACGGTACCCTCTATCAGCTCGATCCGATCGTTGAACGGCTCGATTTTGCGGCGCGCAAGGTCGAGCATGGCGGCGGAGGGATCGACGCCGGTGAATACCCATTCCCGCTGGGCTTCAGCCATCGCCTTCAGCTCCATGCCCCCTCCCGCACCGACCACGAGAATATGGGCCGCTTGCTGTGCCCGCTCGCTGAGGAGCAGCATCGCCATGCGATGGAGATCGGCCAGCCCCGGCACCTTGCGTGGCGCCTCGTCCGCATAGCTTGCGACCATTGCCGGGTTCGAGAAAGGTCCTTGGCTTTTCGCGTTGGCGTCGTTGGAGGTGGACACGCAAACTCCCGGGCATGGATCAGATGGAGCTACATACGGAGGTGCATATCATGTATCTTGAACAGATACGAATGGGCTCGCCTGCTGTCAATGATCGTTGCGGTGCCTCGTGCAACGGTGACGCGCAGTGCATTATTTGAGGGTCAGGAGATGAATAGGGACACCAGACTGTCCGACGTTCTGCATGTGCTGCTGCACTTGGGGCAAGTCGAAGAGCCGGTGACGTCCGAGGTTCTGGCGAGAAGCATGGGCACCAACCCGGCCGTATTCCGGCGGACCATGGCGGGCTTGAGGAAGGCAGGTCACGTCCAGTCCGGCAAGGGACATGGCGGCGGCTGGCAGTTGGCGCGCCCCTTGCGCCAGATCAGTCTCCTCGCCGTTTATGAAGCGCTTGGCCGACCCAATCTCTTCGCCATTGGAAACCGCAGCGATCACCCTGATTGCCGGGTCGAAAGGAACGTCAACGCCGCTATGGCGGACACGATGGCACGCGCGGAAGCACTGTTCGCGGCGCGATTCGGAGAGATAACGCTGGACACGCTCGCGCCGGGAAAACCGGAGCCGCTTTCGGTGCATCGCCGGAAGACTGGTCAAGCACGAGGATGATCAACCCAGCTCGGTTCGTTTCCCACCAACCTCCACACTAGCGAGATCTTTCAGCGGCACACATAGCGCAGCACCGTCTCGACCACTTGATCGCGCCGGGCAGCGAGCGCCTTCGGCGAGGCCATGTCCCGCTTGAAGATCTTCGAGAACGTCGCGCGATTGCCGACATTGAAGAACGCGAGCGCACTGATCGTCATGTGCAGGTCGACAGGATCGACGTCACTGCGAAACACACCGCTGCGCTGCCCCCGCTGCAGGAGGTCGCGCACTGCTGCAATGGCCGGCGAGTTGAGCTGCTGGATCGCTTTGGAGCGGGCGACATAGGCGCCATCCAGAATGTTCTCGTTCATGACCAGCCGCACGAACTCCGGGTGGTCGTGCTGGTAGTCGAAGGTAAAGGCAACCAGCGCGCGCAGGGCTTGCTCGGGATCTTGATGCTCGAGGTCCAGTTCGCCTTCAATGCTGCGAATCTCGCGGTAGGCCGCCTCCAGCACAGCGATGTAGAGCCCCGCCTTGCCCCCAAAGTAGTAGTAGATCATTCGCTTGCTGGTCCTGGTCCTGGCGGCGATGTCGTCCACCCGGGCGCCGCTGAAGCCTTTGCCGGCAAACTCCCTGGTGGCCACCTCGACGATGTTGCGCCTGGTCCCCTCCGGATCATTGACGCGCCGGCGCCCCGGCTTGGCAGAACGCGGGATGGCACGTTTCATGGCGGATCCGGGCTTCAGGTGATGGTTGTCGAACAGCCTCGACCCTGGGACGGCGAGGGCGAAGCTGGCGAGCATACGGCGAACACGCGGACCCGTTCCAGCGCGCAAACGCTTGTCGGCAAGATTGCAGCGCGCGCGTCGTTGCACGGTCGATGTGCGTCTGCCGCACAAGAAGTCGACAACCGCTCTTGACTGGTCCAAGCCGTCGATTCTATCGTTTTCATAGGGTCTCCAATAAATCAGTGATAACCAAATTCATCTGATGTATTGAGAACCATAAGAGGAACACCGGGTATCGCCCGCGGCTACATAGGGAGTGAATTGTTGGCCGGCCCCTTGTCAGCCGGTGCGTGTCGGCCGCTGGGCGAACCGCAGATCAGGCCACGACGGCCGTTTCGCTGCGGCCGATTTCGACGCCGGCCCTGCCGCCGAGGTCCGCACCACCAGAAGGATCCAGAAGGATAGTGGGCGCGACCGCCCGCCGCGCCACTCGTCGCAAGCCAAAGGAGTAGCAGCCTTGCGTTGACAGTACGTACCAGTCCGTACATTTTCGCGCGAAGCGCGGACATAACGCGCGGTCCGGCTTTGCGCCCACTCAGTGATGCGCGCCATCAAAGTCTCTCAGGAGGAACGCCAATGCATTCCATGACCCGCCGCCAAGCGCTTGCCGCGGGGGCCTCGGCTCTCGTGCTCGGTTCGGCGCACACGGCCCAGGCACAGGGCAAGCCGAAACTGCGCTTCTCGGCCGCCTTCCCGGAAACCGACCTGCGCGCCGAAGGCTACAAGGCGTTCGCGGCAGCGATGAAGGAAGACTTCGACTTCGAGCCGTACTGGGCAAACACGCTATTCAAGCAGGGCACCGAGCTCGTTGCCCTGCAGCGCGACAACCTCGAGCTGTGCAACCTGGCCCCGGCCGATATTTCCAAGCAGGTGCCGGTCTGGTCGCTGCTGACCTCCGCCTACCTGTTCCGCGACTACGATCATCTCAACAAGACGTTCAAGAGCGACGCCGGCCAGGACTTCGTCAAGCTGGCGCGCGACCAGCTGGGCATCGAGTTGATCCGCCCGGTTTACTTCGGCGCGCGTCAGATCAACCTGAAGCCCACCAAGAAGATCAACACGCCCGCGGACATGGCCGGCATCAAGCTGCGCATGCCGGCGGGCGAGTTCTGGCAGTTCCTCGGTGAATTGCTGGGCGCCAATCCGACTCCGGTCGCTTACGCGGAACTCTACACCGCACTCCAAGCCGGTGCCGTCGATGGCCAGGACAATCCGCTGGTCTCGGGCCGCTCCATGAAGTTCTACGAGGTCACATCCCAGTTCGTGCTCACCAGCCACGTGCTGGGCTACGACATGCTGGCGTTCTCGAAGAAGACCTGGGAAGGCCTGAAGCCTGCCCAGCAGGCAAAGGTTCGCGCCGAGGCCGACAAGGCGTTCGACGCGAGCGCGGCCAAGTACGATGCGCAGGAGAAGGAAGCGATCGAGTTCTTCAAGAAGGAGGGCAAGGAGGTCTACACGCCGGACCAGAACGCCTTCCGCACCTTCGCGCAGAAGAAGTACCTCGACAAATACGCCAGCGAATGGCCGAAGGGGGCCATCGAGAAGATCAACGCGATCAAGTAGGCGTGCATATAGGCTCGCGAACGCGAGAGGTTCCGGCCATCATCACCTGATGATGGCCGGTTTTCATGTGTGGGTCGGCGCAAATCGCCGACAGCAATCACCGAAAAAATCCCAGGGAGCCGATGGCAGCGATGCAAGGCAATGTTTGGGTCGAGCGCGCTCGCTGGTTGCGCCGCCGCGCCGAGAATATCCAGGCAGGGCTTCTCGTGGCGATGTTCCTGTCGTTCATGACCCAGATCATCGCGCGATACGTGTTCAACTATCCGCTCGGCTGGACCGACGAGGTCAGCGTGCTGTGCTGGATCTGGACTGTTTTGTGGGGCGCAGCCTTTGTGCTGCGCGAAAGGGATGAGGTACGGTTCGATATTTTCTATAGCGCTCTCGGCGAGAGAACACGCTGCGTATTGACCGTGATCACAGGCGTTGCGGTGATCGTCCTGTTCGGCATGGCATTGCCGGCGGTGGTTAGCTACGTGACGTTCCTGAAAGTCGAGAAGTCCGCCTATCTCGGCATCCGGCTCGATCTTTTGTACTCCATCTACATCGTGTTCTCGCTGGCAGTCATCGTGCGGTACGTCGCGTTGGTATACTGGGCGCTGCGTGGCCGCGCTCCGCGGATCCAGCTCGGGGCGGGGTCGGCTCTATGACCGGTTTCCTCAGCCCATTCTCGATTTGCATCTATGCCATCCTTGGGCTCGGCTTGCTCGGATTGCCGATCGGCTATTCGATGATCGCCGCCTCCATCCTGTATCTGGCGCTGGCCGGTTTGGACATGGGAACGTCCGCCGAGCAGATCCTGAACGGTCTCTACAACAGCTATGTGCTGCTCGCGGTGCCGTTGTTCCTCTTCTCCGCCGAGCTGATGAACGTCAGCAAGATGACGGATCATTTGCTGCGGTTCTGCGACATGCTGGTCGGCCGCTTCAAGGGCGGCCTCGGTCACATCAATATCGCGCAGAGCATCATCTTCGCGGGCATGTCCGGTTCGGCGATCGCCGATCTTGCCGGCACCGGCCGCATCAGCATCGACATGATGACGCGCAACAACCGGTACCCGGTGAGCTACGCGGCGGCAATCACCGCCGCGTCGGCCGTCATTGGACCGATCATCCCGCCGTCGATTCCGATGGTGCTTTACGCGCTGATCTCGGACACCTCGGTCGGCTACTTGTTTCTCGGCGGCGTCATCCCGGGCCTGCTGATGGCGCTTGCGCAGATGGTCATCAACACCATTCAGGCGCATCGGCACGGCTACCCGGTGGAAAAGCCGATTCCGCTGCGCGAATGGCCAATGATCACGTGGATCGCGTTGCCGGCCCTGCTGATGCCGGCCATCCTGCTTGGCGGCATCTACAGTGGCATCATGACACCGACCGAAGCCGCTGCGGTCGCGGCCGCCTATGCGTTTCTGGTCGGGGCCCTCTGGTACCGGAATATTTCGCTGCGGCAGGCCTATGACGCGACGCTCAGCAGCGCACGAGCGACGGCGTCGATCGGCATGCTGATCGCCGGCGCCTTGATCTTCAACTACGTGGTCACCATCGAGCAGGTCCCCGAAACCGTCAAAGGCCTTCTCGCCGGCTACGACTTGTCCGCTCCGCTCTTTCTTCTCTGGGTCAACATCATCCTCCTGGTGCTCGGCTGTCTGCTGGAAGGCAGCACCATCATTCTGGTTGTGCTGCCCATCTTCCTGCCGACCGTGAAGGCGCTCGGCATCGACCCCGTCCACTTCGGGGTGATGGCCGTGTTCAACATCATGATCGGGCTCATTACGCCGCCCTACGGCTTGCTGCTCTTCATCATCTCGGCCATCTCGGGCGCACCTTTGCGCCACATCATCCGCGACACGATGCCGTTCGTGTGCGCCATGATCGTGGCGCTCGGCATCATCACCTACTTCCCCGAGACCGTTCTCTGGTTGCCGAAAATGATGGGATACAAGGGTTGAGGCGCGGCCGGCCGTTGGCGAATGCGAGGATAGGAGGCTGGTTGTGAAGGGCACAGGATTTCTCGCGATCTGGAGCGATGTGCGGATCGAGCAGGAGACCGACTATCTGCATTGGCTCACGCGCGAGCACACCAGCGAGCGACTGAGCGTCGATGGCTTTCTGCGCGTGCGGGTGTATCGCTCTCTTGCAGCCAGCGTGCGTCGCTATTTCATCCACTACGAGCTTCGATCGCCGGACGTTGTTGGCAGTGCTGCCTACCTGGCGCGGCTGAACACGCCCACCCCCTGGTCGCAGCGCATCATGCCCATTCTCGGCAACTTCGAGCGCGGGGGAGGCCGCGTGCTGGCGCGGGCCGGGATCGGCGAAGGCGCAGTTTTGGCCGCCATCAAGCTTGACGACCTGTCTCCCATTGCCGGCCCTGCGCTGGCCGCCAACCTCGTCACCGAGGATCGCATCGTCGCGGCCGAGCTGCTCGAGACCGACCTGGAGCAATCGTCCATCCGCACCCGCGAGAAAAGCCTGCGCGAGCATGACAGGTCTTTCGCGGGGCTATTGCTCGTCGAGGGGCTGGACGAGGCCAGCGTAGCGGCCTCCGTTGCCCGCTTGGGCTTCCCGGCCGCCAACAACATCTACGCACAGGTGTTCCAGCTGTCTCCTCCAGGTGCACAGGATTGAACCGGTCGAACACCGCAGACCACATCGGGAAAATGCCACCCATGCGAAATGACATGCGCGATTGGTATCTGATCGCCTCCATCGCGCTGCTTACAGCCGCCGCGACCTGGCTGTTCGTGCTGTTCGCGCGCTAGAGCCCTTCCGACTCAGACGGAATCGCCGCCGTGTCATGGTCGGACTTGGCCCGACCATCCATCCATCAACTTGCTCAGGTGCTCGTGGATGACTGGATCCTCGCGACCCTCGGAACAAGTCCAAGGGCAAGCAAGCCCGAGGATGACAGGTTTGCTGTGCATTCCGGTTCAACCAAAATCGCGAAAGACACTAGCAGTCGCGGCTGGCGATTAGGCGTCTCGCCAGGCCGACGTGCTCGCGCCGAGGCGTGAGCGAATACAGGTTGCGCATCCAGCAGCGATTGCCTCGAGAGCACAAGCTTCAACGGTCAGGTCCGAGCCCGCAGCGAATTTCTCGTTGCGCCGGCGGTGGGGCAGCACTCGTGCTCGGCAACGCCTCGCATTGACACGCCCAACTGCGGGCGATAACAATTTTTTCAAGAAACAAAAAAGTTTTTCATAATACGAAAAACACATCAGGGAGGAGACAATGCGCTGGTCAAAGTGCCTGCTTTCGCTGTTCGCGGCCTGCTCCGTCGGCTTTGCCGGTTCGGCTGAGGCTCAGAACCCCATCCGCATCGGCTACCCCGTGATCCTGTCGGGACCCGGTGCGTTGATTGGTGAGCCCTCCCTGAAGGGCGCGCAGATGTTCGTGGAGGAGGCCAACGCCAAGGGCGGCGTGCTCGGCCGCAAGATCGAGCTGGTCATTCGCGACACCAAGGGCAACGCCGACGAGGCCGTGCGGGTCGCTCGCGACCTCATCCTGCGCGAGAACGTCGACTTCCTGTTCGGCACGCTGACCTCCGCCGAAGGCCCGGCGGTCTCGCCGATCGCCAAGGAGAACAAGATCGTCTTCATCGTGCCGGTGGTGAAAACCGACCAGCTCACGGCACCAGAAAACCTGCACCCTTACGTGTTCCGCACCACGACCAACACCACGATCGAGGGGCGCACGGCCGCCGAGATCATGGCCAAGTGGCCCAACGTGAAGCGGGTCGGCACCATGAGTCCCGACTACGCGTTCGGCCAGGACGTCACGAAGGCGTTCGTCAATCACCTCAAGAAGATCCGGCCCGACATCGAGATCGTCGACCAGCAATGGCCGAAGCTTGGCGAGGCGGACTACACGCCCTTCATCAACGCGCAGATGGCCAAGAAGCCCGACGCGGTCTTCAGCAGCCTGTGGGGCGGCCACTTCGTGACCTTTGCCAAGCAGGCCAAGGCACTGAAGTATTTCGAGTCGATCAACAGCAACTTCCTCGGCGCGGGTGAGGCCGGGGCGATCGAAACCGCCAAGGCCATGGGCGACGACTATCCGTTCGGCATCTGGGCGAACGCCTACGATGCGTTCAACTGGGATGGGCCGCCGGCGCACAAGGAGTACATCGCCCGGCTGCGTGCCTACACGAAGGAGGAGCATCCCTCCTCCTGGCCGATCACCGGCTATATCGGCATGCAGATCCTATCCGCGGCGATCGCCAAGGCCGGCAGCACGAACTCCGAGAAGGTGTCCAAGGCCATGCTCGATATCAGCGTCGACACGCCGATCGGCAAGCAGACCATCCGCGCCAAGGATCACCAGGCCAATCGCGCGCAGTTCTGGGGAAAGATGACCAAGACCGCCAAGTATCCGTTCGCGGTCATGGAGCCCCCGCTCTACATTGATCCCACACCATTCATGGATTGAAGGAGCCGCATGCCTGGGGGGCGGCCACGGGTCAAGGCCCAAGTCAACTCGGTCAAGAGCGTGACCAAGGTGCTCGACATCCTCGAGCACCTTGGTTCCACCAAAGGTGCAGTCAGCGTGTCCGAGCTGGCGAGAATGACCGGTCTCAACGTCAGCACGGCGTTTCGCCTGCTGCAAACGCTCATGGCCAGGGGCTACGTGGAGCAGCAGCGAGCGACCGAGGCTACCTGCTGGGTCCTCGGATCTTCCAGATGGGCAGCGTGTACCTGCAGGGCAGCGACCTTGCGGCGATCGCCCGCCCGCATCTCGAGTCGCTGCGCGACGAGGTGGGGGAGACGGCCTACCTCGTCATCTTCAGCCAGGGTGAGATCGTGCAGCTGTGCAAGGCCGATGGCAAGCAGGCCGTGAGCGCCTCGGTTCGCTCGATGGTGCGGGAGCCTGCCTACTGCACGGCGACCGGCAAGGTTCTGCTGTCCGGGCTCACGCCGGAGGCGTTCGACAAGTATGTCGCGGGCGTGAAGCTGCAGACCTTCACGCCGCAAACCATCGCCAGCAAGGCACAGCTGCGGCGCGAGATCGCCAAGGTGCGGCAGAGCGGTTTTGCGCTCGACGCGGAGGAGTACGTGCCCAACTTGTGCTGCGTGAGCGTCCCCGTGTACGACCGCGACGCCGAGCGAACCATCGCCGCGATCAGCATCGCCATGCCCAAGATGCGCTTCAAGCGGTCGCTCCTGGCCGGCTGGTGCGAGCGGATGCGGGCCAAGTCGGCTCTCGTCTCCCAGCAGCTCGGGCTGATCGAGACGTAGGGCTGCACGATGCTCGAACCTGCGTTTCTGCTCGCTCAATGCATCAGCGGCCTGACGGCGGCGATGTTCCTGTTCATCGTCGCGTCGGGACTGTCGCTGATCTTTGGCGTGCTGCGCGTGCTCAACTTCGCGCACGGCAGCTTCTACATGATCGGTGCGTACATGGCCTGGCAGATCACGCACTGGGCCGGGGCGAATTCCGTGAGCTTCTGGATCGCCGTGCCCGGTGCGGCTTTGGCCGTGGCGCTGCTGGGCGGCATCGTCGAGCGGCTGTTCCTGCGCCACCTGTATGGTCGCGAGGAGCTCTACCAGCTGCTGTTCACGTACGCGCTGGTGTTGATCCTCGGCGACCTTGCCAGGATCGTCTGGGGCACACAGCAGCTGACCGTGGCAAGGCCAGCCGGACCTCGCCGGCGGGCTCGAGGTGCTGGGCATCGTCGTGCCGCACTACAATCTGTTCATCATCGCGCTTGGTCCGGCCATCGCGCTTGCCTGCTGGCTGCTGCTCAGCCGCACGGGCACGGGACGAATGGTGCGCGCCGCCGCGCAAGACCGCGAGATGCTGGCCGCGCTCGGCGCCGACGTCGGCAAGCTCTACACGCTCATGTTCATGGCCGGCTCGTTCCTCGCCGGACTGGGCGGAGCCTTGGTTACGCCGGTGCGCAGCATCGTGCCCGGCATGGACGTCGACATCATTGTCGAGGCCTTCATCGTCGTGGTGATCGGCGGGCTAGGATCATTCTGGGGCACCTTCCTCGGCGCCATCATCTTCGGTCAGGTGTTGGCCTTCGGCATCCTCATCTGTCCCGGGCTTTTCCATTTTCGCGGTGTTCGTGCTGATGGCGTTCGTGCTCGTCGTGCGCCCTTCAGGCCTGCTCGGCCGGGCGGTGAAGCGATGAAGGCCGATCCTCAGCGTGCGCCGGATTCCCTGGGCCGTGCTCGTCTTCCTGGCCGCCGCCTGCGTGCCCTGGCTCGGCTCGCGCTTCTACACGTTCCTGGCGACCGACATCGCCATCCTCGCGCTGTTCGCGGCGAGCCTCAACCTGCTGCTGGGCTATACGGGGCTCGTCTCGTTCGGACACGCCGCCTATTTCGGCATCGGCGCCTATACCTGCGCCATCCTGATGAAGACCTACGGCATGCCGTTCGCGTTGGGCCTCGCGGCGGCAACCGTGGCTGCGGCCGCCTGCGCGCTTGCTGTTCGGAGCGTTCTGCGTCCGCTCGACCCGCATCTATTTCTCGATGCTGACGCTTGCCTTCGCGCAGATCGTCTGGGCCATCTGCTTCAAGTGGAACTCGGTGACGGGCGGTGAGCAGGGCTTGTCCAATGTCCCCTATCCCAACATGGGCTGGATGTCGTCGCTGCCGGTGCTCGGCGGGCTGCGTGCGGGCGACCACTACTACCTGCTGGTGCTGGTCCTGGTCGGCGTTGCCTTCGCGTTCCTGAAGCGCATCGTCGAATTGCCGTTCGGAAGCATCCTGACCGCCATCCGCGAGAACCCGGAGCGCGCCGAGTTCGTCGGCATCAACGTGCGGCGCTATCAGCTTGCCTCCTTCGTGGTGGCTGGCGCGTTCGCCGGCTGGGCTGGCGCCCTGTTCGGCATCTTCAATCGCGGCGTTTTCCCCGATTTCGCGCACTGGTCGAAATCGGCGGAGGTGCTGATCATGGCGATCCTGGGCGGCATCGGCCATTTCTGGGGACCTGCCGTCGGCGCCGCCATCCTCATCCTGCTCAACCAGCAGATCAACGCCTACACGCAATACTGGCCGCTGATCCTCGGCGTGATCCTGATCGTGCTGGTGTTCGTGTTTCCGAGCGGCGTGTTCGGCGCCGTGCACGCGGGTCTGCAGCGACTGCGGAAGCATCGCCACCATGCTTAGCGCCCGCGACATCAGCAAATCGTTCAACGGCTTTGCGGCCGTAGCTGGCGTCAGCCTCGAGGTGCCCGCGCATGGCATCACCGCTGTCATCGGCCCGAACGGCGCCGGCAAGTCCACCCTGTTCAACCTGCTGACCGGCCACCTCCGCCCGGACGGCGGCAGCGTTGCCTTCGAGGGGCGCGATATCACCGGCACGGCTCCATACGCGATCTGCCGGATGGGGATCGGGCGCTCGTTCCAGCACACCAACATCTTCCGCAAGCTCACCGTATTCGAGAATGTTCGAGCCGCGCTGATCGCCCACCGCGGACAGGCCGCCAATTTCTGGGGTCGCAGCACGTCGCTCTACGGCGAGCAGACAGCCGAGATCCTCGACTTCGCTCGGGCTCTGGGATCAAGCCGACACGATCGCCGACTCGCTCTCGCACGGAAACCAGAAGCAGCTGGAGCTCGGCATCGCGCTGGCCAGCAACCCGCGGCTGCTCCTGCTGGATGAGCCGACGGCCGGCATGTCGGCCACCGAGACCCGCGAGGCCATCCGGCTGCTGGAGCGCATCGTCGCCGAGCGCAAGCTCACCCTGCTCTTCACCGAGCACGACATGGATGTGGTGTTCTCCATCGCCCAGAAGATCGCCGTCCTGCATCAGGGCAAGCTGATCGCCGAGGGCAGCGCGACCGAGGTGCGGGGCGATCGCGAGGTACGGCGTGTCTACCTGGGAGAGCGGCAGTGACCCTCCTCTCCCTCCACGACGTTCACGCCGCCTACGCCAGCTCGCGCGTCCTGTTCGGCATCTCGCTGGAGGTCGCGCAGGGCGAGTGCGTATGCCTGATGGGGCGCAACGGCGTGGGCAAGACCACCACGCTGCGCGCCATCATGGGCCTCACGCCGCCGACCTCGGGCCGCGTCGTCTGGAAAGAGCGCGACATTGCCGGGCTGCCGCCGTTTCGCATCGCGCGCGCGGGCATCGGCTTCGTGCCGGAGGACCGGCGCATCTTCGCCGAGCTGACCGTGCGCGAGAACCTCGACGTGGCGGCGCGCGCCGCCGGACGTCCGGGACGATGGACGATCGACGCCGTGTTCGCGCTGTTTCCCAAGCTGCGCGAGCTTGCCGAACGGCAGGGCGGCTACCTGTCCGGCGGTGAGCAGCAGATGCTCACGATCGGCCGGACCCTGATGGGCAATCCCGAGCTGCTGCTGCTCGATGAGCCTTCGGAAGGCCTGGCGCCGCTGGTGGTGGAAAACCTGCTCGAGCAGGTCGGCAGGCTGAAGCGCGAAGGCCTCACGATCCTGCTCGCCGAGCAGGGCGTCGCGTTCTCGCTGGCGCTCGCCGATCGCGTCTACGTGCTCGAGAAGGGGGCGGTGCGTTTCTCCGGACAGGCCGCCGAGCTGCGCGACAATCCCGCCCTGTGTGACGAGTTGCTCGCTTTGTCCGCCGCATAGATCAACAAGCAAGGGAGGTAGCAATGCCGTTCGTCAATATTCAGATCCTGAAAGGCCATCCGCAGGAGCGCAAGGACGAGATCGCGCGCCGCGTCACGGCCACCATCAGCGAGCTGGCGCAACTGCCGCCGGAAGCCATCTGGGTGGTGTTCGAGGATGTGTCCGGCGACGACTGGTACGTCGGCCCGACGCGCGTCAGCGAGCTCAAGAAGCGGGCGGCCGGCAAATGAGCGTCGAGATCCGCAATGAGCGGTTCCGCTCCGTGGTGGGCGATGCTCCGGAGATCGAGAGGATTGCCACCGGCTTCCTCTTCACGGAAGGGCCGCTCTGGCACGCCCGGGACGAGTATCTGCTGTTCAGCGATATGCCGGGCGATCACCTGCGCAAATGGTCTCGCGCAGCGGTGGCGTGACCACGTTCCGCAAGCCTTGCGCGCAATCGAACGGCCTTGCCTGGGATCGGCAGGGACGGCTGATCGTGTGCGAGCACGCGACCAGCAAGCTGACGCGCACCGAGGCGGATGGGCGCAGCACCATCCTCGCCAGTCACTATGACGGCAAGGAGCTGAACAGCCCGAACGACGTGGTCGTCAAGTCCGACGGCGGCATCTATTTCACCGATCCGACCTACGGACGTGCCGAGTATTACGGCAATCCGCGCCCGACGCAGCTCGACTTTCGCGGCGTCTACCGCGCCGAGCCGGATGGCAGCAGGCTGACCCTGCTGGCCAAAGATTTCGGCCAACCCAACGGGCTGTGCTTCTCCCTGGATGAGAAGCGGCTGTTCGTGAACGACACCGAGCGTCAGCACATTCGCGTGTTCGACGTGAAACCGGACGGGACGCTCACCAACAGCCGCGTGTGGGCGGAGACGACCGGCGAGGGAGCCGGCGCCCCCGACGGAATGAAGATGGATAGCGAGGGCAACATCTATTGCTGCGGCCCGGGCGGCATCCACGTCTTCGACCCGCAAGCGACCTGCCTGGGTGTGATCGGCATGCCCGAGTACACGGCCAACTTCTGCTTCGGAGAGAGCGATTTCCGCACGCTGTTCGTAACGGCCTCGAGCTCCATCTACAGGCTGCGCGTCAGGGTGCCGGGCACGCGTCAGGGTCCCTCATAGATGAGCGGACCGAGGCGTGCAGCCGTCGCCTTCGGCTTCAACGCCCGATGGCCGCACGCATGGCCTTGGCAGCTTCCACCATATTCGCGAGTGCCGGCCGCACTTCTTCCCAGCGTCGCGTTTTCAATCCGCAATCCGGGTTGACCCAGATCTGATCGGCCTCCAGCCGCTCCCTGGCCTTGCCGAGCAGCTTGGCCATGTCGGCCGCGCTCGGGCAGCGCGGCGAATGAATGTCGTAGACGCCGGGCCCGATCTCGTTGGGATACTTGAAGTCCGAGAAGCTCTCCAGCAGCTCCATGTCGGAGCGCGAGGTCTCGATGGAGATCACGTCCGCATCGAGCGCGGCGATCGACGGCATGATGTCGTTGAACTCGCAGTAGCACATGTGGGTGTGGATCTGCGTCTCGTCCGCGACGCCGCCGGCCGACAGGCGGAAGCAGTCGACGGCCCATTTCAGGTACGTTTCGCGGTCCGCATTGCGCAGCGGCAGGCCTTCGCGCAGCGCCGGCTCGTCGATCTGGATCAGGCGGATGCCGGCCTTCTCGAGATCGAGCACTTCATCGCGGATCGCGAGCGCGATCTGCTTGCAGGTCGCCGACCGCGGCTGGTCGTTGCGCACGAATGACCATTGCAGGATGGTGACCGGCCCGGTCAGCATGCCCTTCATCGGCCGCTTGGTGAGCGACTGCGCATAGGCCGACCATTCGACCGTCATCGGCCTGGGCCGTGACACATCGCCGAAGATCACCGGCGGCTTCACGTAGCGCGATCCGTAGGACTGCACCCAGCCGTTCTGCGTGAAGGCGAAGCCTGCCAGCTGCTCCCCGAAATACTCGACCATGTCGTTGCGCTCGAACTCCCCGTGCACCAGCACGTCGATGTCGAGCTCCTCCTGGATGCGCACGGCGTTCTCCGTCTCCTTCTTCAGAAACGCGTTGTAAGCCGCCTCGTCGAGGTCGCCCTTGCGATGTGCGGCGCGGGCCTTGCGCACCTCCGCCGTCTGCGGGAACGAGCCGATGGTCGTGGTCGGGAAGGACGGCAGCGGGACCAATGCCCGCTGCTTCCTCCTCCGTGCTTCGAACGGACTTTGCCGCGCGAGATCCTTCGCCGAGACCGCGGCGATGCGTTCGGCAACCTTCGGATTGTGAATCCGAGCCGAGGTATCGCGACTTCTGGCGGCCTCATAGCTCGCTTGGAAGGCGGGCTCCACGGTTTTCCTGCCATTTGTCGTGGCAGCCGCCAGCGTTGCCACCTCGCCAAGCTTCTGCGTAGCAAACGCCATCCAGCTCTTCAGTTCGGCATCGAGCTTGCTCTCGCCGTCCAGATCAACTGGGCTGTGAATGAGCGAGCACGACGGCGCAATCTGCAGGCCGTCGGGCCCGCGCGCTGCCAGCGCCTTCTCGACGAGATCGAAGGCGTCGTGCAGATTGGCGCGCCAGATGTTGCGGCCGTCGACGACGCCGAGCGACAGCACCCGGTCCTTGGGCAGTGCACTCAGCAGCTTGTCGAGTTCCGTGCGCCCGCGCACGAGGTCGGCATGGTGCCCGGCAACAGGAAGATCTGCCGCGACGACAAGGTTGTGGCCATATTCGCCGAAATAGCTCGCCAGCATGATCTTGGGCGCCGCCGGGGCAAGCTGGCGGTAGGCCAGGCGCAGAGCGCGCTTCTGCGCCTGCGACAGATCGAGCGCCAGCACGGGCTCATCGATCTGCACCCATTCCGCGCCGGCGGATTTGAGTGCGCCAAGCAGCTCGCCATAGACGGGAAGCAGCGTGTCCAGCAGCGAAACCGGATCGAACTCCTCGCCCTTCACCTTGCCAAGCATCAGATAGGTGACAGGGCCGATGAGCACCGGCCGCGTGACGATGCCGAGCGCCTTTGCCTCATTGAATTCGTCCACGGCCTTGCGCGACGACAGCTTGAACGTCTGGTCCTTGTGAAACTCCGGCACGATGTAGTGGTAATTGGTGTCGAACCATTTCGTCATTTCCATCGCCGGGGCGTCCTTGGTGCCGCGCGCCATGGCGAAGGTGCGATCCAGCTCGATATGGCCAGCGCCACGGGTCGCTTCCTCCATGGCGCCGCGTGCGCTGCCATTGGGATGGGTCGGCTTGGTGCTCGCATCGGTCAGAAAGCGCGGCGGGATCGCGCCGAGCGCCGCTGTCATGTCGAGCACTTGGTCGTAGAACGAGAAGTCATTCGACGGGATGACAGAGATTCCCTTCTCGCGCTGCAGCTTCCAGTGCCGCGCGCGCAACTCCGCGCCGGCTGCGAGCAGCGCTGGCGCATCGATGCTGCCTTTCCAATAGGCTTCCGTGGCCAGCTTGAGTTCGCGCCTGGCGCCGATACGGGGAAATCCGAGATTGGCGGCTTGAGTCATGACAGTCGTCCTTTCCTTGCGGCGGATGGGATGGAGCGGAGCAGCCGGCCGGCCGAGGACCGGCGGCGATGCCTGGCGACGAATTCGAGGAGTTCGATCAAGCGGCGTTGCCACGGCGAGCGCACGCCAGGCTGAAGGCGCGACAAGCGCTCAGCGAGAGCAGCCGCTGCACGCGGCACATCGGCAGGCGTTCGCAGAACGCCCAACCAAGCGAGCACATAGGTTTCAGGGTCGTCCGCAGGACGGCGGTCCCGGAACGCGTTTTCGATCAGGCGGCCAGGATCAATCCAGGCGCCATCGTCGTGGGGTCTTACGCGTGCAAATGCAGTGCACCCGTGCGAGCGCGCACTACGATGGCTGTCCTTTGCGGGACGATCCGGCCGCGACAAGCGGCGCGGCAGTGCCATCTTCAGGCTACTGCAGGCCGACGTGTGTGAGTGGCAAACGAAAGCATCGGGAGCGGGAACCGCGTCATGCTCAGACCTCCGCCGATGCACCCCGACCGGCATGAATGGGGTTCAATCCGGCGGTAGGTCTCCTGGCTCGCGGCGCTGTGGGTGGCTCGCCTTCCCGGAACCGTTGGTGGTCCCAGTGGCATATCGAGCACCCTTCGCCGCTTACAGTTGCGGGGGCAGCTTCGGACTTGCAGGCTGGGCCTGCGCACCGAATTCCCTGTTATTCCCTTGCGGGAACCGTCGGCTCGCTTGCTGTAGCAAATCGCCTCCCACCTGTCGAGCCGGCGCGAAGGGTGGGGTGCTTCCAAATGTGCGAGCCACGGCTGAAGGCGCAATTGCGCTGTCACTCCCAGCTCAGTGCCCCGCCGTTCTGGTATTCGATGACGCGGGTCTCGAAGAAGTTCTTTTCCTTCTTGAGGTCCATCGCCTCCGACATCCACGGGAAAGGATTGTCCGTCTCCTTGAAGACCGGCGCCAGGCCAAGCTGAGCGCAGCGCCGGTTGGCGATGAAGTGCATGTAGCTCTCGCACAGCGCCGCGTTGAGCCCGAGGAAACCCTTTGGCATCGTGTCGCGGCCGTACGCCGCCTCCAGCGCCGCTCCGTCCCGCAGCATCCCCCGCACCTCGTCCTGGAACGCCTTGGTCCACAGGTGCGGGTTTTCGGCCTTGATCTGGTTGATGACGTCGATGCCGAAGTTCAGGTGGATGCTCTCGTCGCGCAGGATGTACTGGTACTGCTCGGCGATGCCGACCATCTTGTTGCGCCGACCGAGCGACAGGATCTGCGCGAAGCCCGTGTAGAACCACATGCCCTCGAACACGACATAGAAGGCAACGAGGTCGCGCAGGAATTGCTGGTCGGCCTCGGTCGTGCCGGTCTTGAAATCCGGATCATCGAGGCTTTGCGTGTGCTTGAGCGCCCACGCCGCCTTGTCGGTGATCGACGGCACCTCGCGGTACATGTTGAACAGCTCGCCTTCGTCGAGGCCGAGGCTTTCCACGATGTACTGGAAGGTGTGCGTGTGCACGGCTTCCTCGAACGCCTGGCGCAGCAGGTATTGCCGGCACTCGGGATTGGTCAGGTGGCGGTAGATCGCCAGCACGATGTTGTTGGCGACGAGTGACTCCGACGCGGCGAAGAAACCCAAGTTGCGCTTGATGGCGCGGCGTTCGTCCTCGGTCAGTCCGTCGCGCGATTTCCACAGCGCGATATCGGCCTGCATGGAAACCTCCGTCGGCATCCAGTGATTGTTGCAGCCGGACAGGTATTTCTCCCACGCCCATTTGTATTTCAACGGCAGCAGCTGGTTCACGTCGGCACGGCAGTTGATCATCGCCTTGTCGTCGACCGAAACGCGGGCGGCACCGCGGGCGATCTGGCCGAGGCCGGTGGCGTCGGCGGGAAGGGGCGGCGCCTTTGCTAAGGGTTTGCGAGCGGTTTGTGCGGTTGCAGGCGTGGCTGGTTCGGACCAGTCGAGCATCGATGGGTCTCCACAGTTCTTTGAACGCTAGGCGGATGCTCGATCCGCCGGTTGGCTTTCCACCCGTCATCCCGGAAGCCGAACCCCCGCAGGGGCGAGGCTATCCGGGACCTCGTGTGGCGCGTCATTTCCTGCTGCAGGATCCCGGATCGGAGCGTGGCTCGCGTTCCGCTCGCTTCGCTCCGTCCGGGATGACGGGTGAATGTTACTGGCAGGCTTCGCAGGTCGGATCATCGATGGAGCACGCGAGCACCGGCGGGCGCTCGCTCTGCTCGGGCGCAGACATCATGCCGCGTCACGGACACGGCATTGAGCTTGCCGTCCGTGCCCTTGAGCGTCGATTTCTCGACGTGCGTCGCCGACTGTGTGCGCAGGTAATAGGTGGTCTTGAGGCCCCGCTCCCAGGCCAGCCGATAGAGCGCGTCGAGCTTCCGGCCATTCGGTGCCGCGAGGTAGAGGTTGAGCGACTGCGCCTGGTCGATCCACTTCTGGCGCCGGGCCGCCGCTTCCACCAGCCAATGCGCATCGATCTCGAACGCTGTGGCATAGAGCGCCTTCAGATCCTCCGGCACGCGATCGATGGGGCCCAGCGAGCCATCGAAATACTTGAGGTCCGAGATCATCACCTCGTCCCACAGCCCGCGCTCCTTCAGGTCGCGCACCAGGAACGGGTTCACGACCGTGAAGTCGCCCGACATGTTGGCCTTGACGTAGAGGTTGCGGAACGCCGGCTCGATCGACTGCGCCACGCCGACGATGTTGGAGATGGTCGCCGTCGGCGCGATGGCCATGACATTGGAATTGCGCATGCCGGTTGACATCACGCGCTGGCGCAGGCTCTCCCAATCGAGCGTCGCCGACGTGTCGAGCCGCAGGTATTCCCCGCGCGCCTCTTCCAGCAGCTTGACGGAGTTCGATCGGCAGGATGCCACGGCTCCACAGCGAGCCATCGAACGAGGCATAGCGCCCGCGCTCCTCGGCGAGATCGACGGAAGCCGAGATCGCGCAGTAGCTGATCGCTTCCATGCTGGTGTCGGCAAACGCGACGGCCTCCTCCGAGCCAAGCGGAATGCGCAGCACATGCAGCGCATCCTGATAGCCCATCAGGCCAAGTCCGACCGGCCGATGACGCAGGTTCGAGCGGCGCGCCTCGGGGATCGTGTAGAAATTGATGTCGATGACGTTGTCGAGCATGCGCATGGCGGTATTGACCGTCCGCGCCAGCCGCGCCTGATCCAGACCCTTCTCCGTCACGTGAGCCGCAAGGTTGATGGAGCCGAGGTTGCACACCGCCACCTCGCCGTCCGACGTGTTGAGCGTGATCTCCGTGCACAGGTTGGACGAATGGATCACGCCGCAATGCTGCTGCGGCGAGCGGATGTTGCACGGGTCCTTGAAGGTGACCCACGGGTGCCCGGTCTCGAACAGCATGGTCAGCATGCGCCGCCACAGATCAACGGCGCGCACCCGCTTGGCGACGCGCATCTCCATGCGCTCGGCCTTTTGCTCGTAGTAGCGGTAGCGCTCGGCGAACGCAGGGCCGTAGAGATCGTGCAGCTCCGGCACCTCGTCCGGCGAGAACAGGGTCCACTGGCCGTCCTCGGCGACGCGCTGCATGAACAGGTCCGGCACCCAGTTGGCCGTGTTCATGTCATGCGTGCGGCGGCGGTCGTCGCCGGTGTTCTTGCGGAGATCGAGGAACTCCTCGATGTCGATGTGCCAGGTCTCCAGATAGGCGCACACCGCCCCCTTGCGCTTGCCGCCCTGGTTGACGGCAATGGCCGTGTCATTGGCGACTTTCAGGAACGGCACCACGCCCTGGCTCTGGCCGTTGGTGCCCTTGATGTGCGCGCCGAGGCCACGCACGCGGCTCCAGTCGTTGCCGAGGCCGCCGGAGTATTTGGCAAGCAGCGCATTGTCCTTGATCGACTTGAAGATGCCGTCGAGGTCATCGGACACGGTGGTCAGGAAGCAGGACGAGAGCTGCGGTCGCAGCGTGCCGGCGTTGAACAGCGTCGGCGTCGAGCACATGAAGTCGAACGACGAGATCAGATCGTAGAACTCGATGGCGCGCGCCTCGCGATCGATCTCGCGCATGGCAAGGCCCATGGCGACGCGCATGAAGAAGGCCTGCGGCAGCTCGAAGCGCACGCCGCGCGTCTGCAGGAAATAGCGGTCGTACAGCGTCTGCAGGCCCAGAAACTGAAACTGCAGGTCGCGCTCGGGCTTCAGCGCGGCGGCAAGGCGCGCCAGGTCGAAGCGATTGAGCTCCGGATCGAGCAGCTCGGCCTTGATGCCGGTCGCGACATAGGCCGGGAAATACTCGGCATAACGCTCCGCCATCTCGGCCTGCGTCGCCTGCTCAGGCCCGGAATGCACGAACGACAGGGCCTCAGCGCGCAGCTTGTCCAGCAGCAGCCGCGCGCTGACATAGGCGTAGTTGGGCTCCTGCTCGATCAGCGTGCGCGCCGCCATGATCGGCGCCAGCGCCAGCTCGTCGGGCGTGATGCCGTCATACAGGTTGCGGCGCGTCTCGACCAGGATCGGCTCGGCCGCGACGTCGCTCAGGCCCGCACACGCTTCCTCGACGACTTGCAGCAGGCGGGCGTCGTCCAGCGGTGCGAGGCTGCCATCGGCCCGCTTGACGTTGAGCGCGGGAGCCGTGGCGTTGCGCGTCAGCAGCAGGCTTTGCAGCTGCCCTCTCTTTGGCCCGCTCGTCGCGATAGAGCACATAGGCGCGCGCCACCTTGTGATGCTCGCCCCGCATCAGCGCCAGCTCGACCTGGTCCTGGATCTCCTCGATGTGGAAGGTGCGGCCGGCTTCGCCGCGGCGGGTCAGAGCCACAACCACCTGCTGCGTCAGCTCTTCGACGACCTCATGCACGCGCCGCGACGCAGCCGCCCGTCCCCCTTCGACGGCAAGGAACGCCTTGGTGACGGCAACAGTAATTTTGCTGGCATCGAAAGGGGTCACCGAGCCGTTGCGCCGGATGACCTGAAAGCTTGGCGTCGCGGAAATGACCGGCTCTGCAGCGACGGCCTTCGGGCCACCATTGCGGACCTGGCGTGCTCGCCCGTGCTTCGAGAGTAACAGACATCGGCATGACCCCTTTTTGTTGGGGGCATGGGCCGAGCGGACGCGTGCCGGGAAGGCGCAGAAAATGCGCCGGCGAGCCTGCAAGCGACCACCGGGACACCCCGCCCGAGGACGTTGTTCGATGTCGCGGCAGGTCTCCTGGCTCGCGGGTCGCTGCTCTCGTCCGGCCTTCCCGAAACCGCTCGGTTTCAGTGACGCGGAGTGGACGAAAACTCGCCGCTCACAGTTGCGGGGGCAGCCCCGGATTGGCCCAAGACGGGCGCACCGGGTTCCCTCTTAGCTCAGGGCCGAACGGGCCCCGAGAACCAACGACATCCATATCTAGTTGGCGATTTTATCCGCGCACGCAATAGGTCGTGGCGCCCCTCGGGCGGATGCACAGCGAACCAACAGCAAATTCACAACACCATGGCTGGGGTCCTACTGTTTGTCACGGCGGCAAGACACACACCATCGCCCTCCCGACGCGCAGCGGCCGCCCGTTTGGCCACGTTCCGCCCCCTTCGAAGGGCGCATGTACCCAGCAGGCACGTCATCGCGATTGACAGTTGCGGTCCATCCACGAAACTGGTCCCAAGGCATGACACAGAGGCATGCTGTGACTACAACTGAAGCTTGTACAAATCTTGGAGGAAATGCATGCGTCTGAAGTCGACCGTGGTCGCGGTCTTCGCCGCAGCGGCAATGTTCGCCGGCGCCGCCCATGCCCAGGACAAGCCATCCGAGGTCAAGATTGCCATCACGACGTTCCTGTCGGGGCCGGCGTCGGTGTTCGGCGTGCCTGGCAAGGCAGCGGCCGAGATGATCGCCGAGGACCTCAACAAGAAGGGCGGCATCGGCGGCGTACCGGTGAAGCTCAGCTTCATCGACGAGGGTGCGGGCGGCGAGGCGCTGGTCTCGAACTACCGCCGCGTCGTGCAGGACGAGAAAGTGGATGCCACATTCGCCTCGATCTCCTCGGGAAGCTGCAACCAGCTCGTTCCCGTGGCCGAGGACCTCAAGGTGCTGAACCTGATGTGGGATTGCGGCGCGGCTTCGATCCTGGAGGCCAAGAAGTACCGCTACAATTTCCGCACCCAGGCCAATGCAACTCCCGAGATGCTCGCGGTGCTGGTCTATCTGCTCAAGACCAAGCCGAACTTCAAGACCATCGCGGTGGTCAACCAGGATTACGCCTGGGGTCGCGAGAGCTGGGAGATATTCTCCACCGCGCTCAAGGCCATGAAGCCCGACGTGCAGGTGGTGGCGGAGCTGTTCCCGAAATTCGGCGCACCGGACTATTCGACGGAAGTGTCGCGTCTGCTGGCGCTGCGACCCGACGTGGTGTTCACCACGAGCTGGGGCGGCGATCTCGACACGCTCGGTGCGCCAGTCGGGCCAGCGCGGCCTGCTCCAGCAGTCGACGTTCGTGCTGGCGATTGGCGAGTCCTCGATCCAGCGCCTCGGCAAGGAACTTCCCGAGGGCCTGATCGTGGGCGCGCGCGGCGACCACTGGTTCCTGCATCCTGAGAAGAAGGACGACGCGGCCTTCAAGGCCTTCAACCAGGCGTTCAAGACCAAGACTGGCGCGTGGCCGATCTATCCTGTCTACCACATGGCGCAGGCGTTCTCAGCGCTGAGCGGCGCCTACGACAAGGCGATCAAGGCCAACGGCGGCAAGTGGCCGACCCGCGAGCAGGTGATCGACGCGGCTGCCGGCCTCGAGTTCGCGACCGGCTTCGGCCGTCCCGTCACGCTGCGTCCCGAGGATAACCAGGGCCTCGAGGCGCAACTCGTCGGCGTCACCAAGCTGGCGCCCGGCTATGACTTCAACGTGCTCGACAACATGATGATCTTCGACGCGAAGACCATCACCACGCCGGCTGGCACCAAGTCCGTCGACTGGCTGAAGACGCTGAAGCCCGACTTCATCAACATGAACGTGCCGACTTTCAAGCACTGACGCACGACGCGCCCCCTTCCGCGCAAGCGGAAGGGGTATTCCCTCTGCGACCCTGAAAGTCTCCCATGAATTCGACACTCGCCATCCTGGCGATCCTCGACGGGATCAGCTACGCCGCGCTCGTGTTCCTTGTTTCGGTGGGCTTGAGCCTCATTTTTGGCGTGCTGCGTATCGTCAACGTCGCGCACGGCTCGCTCTACGCCTACGGAGCCTATCTTGCGGCGACCTTGAGCATCGCGGTCGCACCGATCTCGCCGTGGCTCACCTATCCTGCCCTCCTTGTCGCCTCGGTCATCATCGGCGTCGTGTGCGGCGGCTTCATCGAGCGCTTCCTGCTCAGGCCGGTCTATGGCCGGGAGGAGGTGCTGCAGCTTCTCATCACCTTCGCGGTGTTCATGATCATGGACAACCTGCAACGCCTGATCTGGGGCGTGCAGCCGATCTTCGCGTCCGAACCGCTGAAGCTGTTGCCCAACGTCAAGGTGTTCGGCGTCACCTATACGTCCTACCAGGTGGTGCTATTGCCGCTGGTTGCTATCGCCACGCTGATCGGTCTGCGCTACTTCCTGCGCTACACCCTTTCCGGCGCCGTCATCATGGCGGTGACGGAGGATCGGGAGGCAGCGACCGCGATCGGCATCGACGCGCAGCGCGTCTATCTCCTGACCTTCATCATCGGTGCGACGCTGGCAGCTCTCGGAGGAGCGCTGGCGCTGCCGACAACGTCGCTGGTTCCCGGCATGGGGACCGACATGATCGTGCTGTCCTTTGCGGTAGCCGCGACCGCGGGCCTCGGTCAGATCGAGGGCACGGCGGTGACCGCCCTGATGATCGGCCTCACCCGCGCCTTCGTCATCTACACCTATCCGGAATTCGAGGTGCTGGTGCCCTACCTGCTGATGGTTCTGGTGTTGCTCGTGCGTCCGCTCGGGCTGTTCGGAACCAGCAAGATGAGGAAGATTTGATGCCGGCTCGCCTCCGACCGATGACGGTCGCTGCGGTGCTGGGCTTCGCCGCCGCGGCAATCGCTCCCCTCTTCGTCCCCAGCTGGACGACACTCGTCGCACTCATCCTCGCCAAGGGCATCGTCGTACTCGGCATCATCGTGCTGCTGCAGGCCGGCCAGGTCTCGTTCGGGCATGCAATGTTCTTCGCGGTCGGCGCCTACGCCGCCGCGTTCTGGGGCAAGTACCTCGGCACCGGCGACCTGGTGCTCTACCTGGTGCTCGGGTCATTGCTCGCCACGCTCAGCGGCTTGGTGGTCGGCCTGTTCGTGGTGCGCTACCGCGAAATCTTCTTCGGCATGCTGAACCTCGCGTTCTCGATGGTGCTCTGGTCGCTACTGGAAAAGATGTTCCACTACACCAACGGCGCCGACGGCATTCGCGTGCCGCGCCCGACCGTGCTCGGCATGACGTTCTCTCCGGATGCCTTCCAGTACGTAATTCTCTACGCCAGTCTCGCGCTGGCCGTGCTCGCCTTCGCCTTGGTGCAGCGCTACCTGGACAGCCCGCTCGGGCACATGCTGCGTGCCATCAAGCTGAACGAGACACGGCTTGAATATCTCGGCACGTCGGCGCGGCGCGTGCTGCTCGCCGGCTATGTGCTGTCAGCCTTCCTGGGCGGCGTGGGCGGCGTCCTGGTCGCGGTGATCCAGGGCATCGCCACGCCGGAGTTCGGGTTCTGGACCAAGTCGGGCGAGTTCGTGTTCATCGCCATCCTGGGTGGCGTCGGCCACGCGCTCGGCGCATTCGCCGGGGCGGCCGTGTTCGAGATCGTCCGCTACTTCGCCGCCGCCAAGCTCGCCAATGCCTGGCAGCTGATTCTCGGCGTGGTGCTGATCGTCATCATCCTGTTCGCGCCGAACGGGCTCATCGGGCTCGTGTCTCGCAAGAGCAAGCGCGAAGGAGGCAATGATGGCCGATGTTCTCCTCAGCGCGCGCGGCATCAGCATCCGCTTCGGCGGTGTCGTGGCGGCCGACAATGTCGATCTCGACGTGCTCGACGGCGAGAGCCTCGCCATCATCGGCCCGAACGGTGCGGGCAAGACCACGTTCCTCAACATCTCGACTGGATACCTGAGACCGCAGGCGGGCGTGGTGACCTTCCTCGGCAAGGAGATCACCGCTCAGCCGCCGCGTACCATCACGCGGCTCGGCATCGCGCGGGCATTCCAGATCCCGCAGCTGTTCCTCGACCAGACGGTGATGGAAAACATGCTGATCGCAGCCGCCTCTCACGCCCGGCGCTGGACGCCGCTCACGGCAATGTCGGCCATGCCGGAGCGCGCGGAGATGGAGCGGCTACTCGATCTCGTCGGAGTGAAGGGGTACGCCGAGCGGCAGGCGCGCGAACTCCCCGAGGGTCAGCGCAAGCTCGTCGACATCGCGCTGGCGCTGGCCTTGAAGCCGAAGCTTCTCCTGATGGACGAGCCGACGTCTGGTGTCGCATCGTCGGAAAAGCTCGGCATCATGGACATCCTCACCGCGGCGCTGGCGCTGGAGAAGGTGACCAGCGTATTCGTCGAGCACGACATGGATATGGTCGAGCGCTACGCGAGCCGGGTCGCGGTTTGGAGCTCGGGAAAGATCCAGAAGCTCGGGCCGCCGGCTGAGGTCCTGAACGACCCGGTGGTGCGCGAGCACGTGGTCGGTATGTGAACAGGGCAACGCGATGCTGAGCTTCGAGGGCGTCAATGTCTCCATCGCCGGTGCGCCGGTGCTGCGAGGCGTCAGCTTCCACCTCGCTCGGGGTGCGAGCGCGGCCCTCGTCGGCCGCAACGGTGCCGGCAAGACGACGACGGTGCGCACCATCATGGGCTTCACGGAGGCGAGCGGCGTGCTGCGACTGGCGGGCGAGAACTTGGCGCGCGTGCCACCGCACAAGCGTCCGGGTCTTGGCATCGGCTACGCACCGGAGGACCGTCGACTTTTCTCGGCCTTCACTGTCGAGGAAAACATCCGGCTGCCGGCCCGGGTCGCGGGCCTCGCCGCAGAAGAGACGAAGCGGCGGCTTGACCGTGCCTATACCGTGCTGCCGGAGTTGAAGGAGCTTGCGCCGCGTCCTGCGGGCTCGGTGTCTGGAGGACAGGGCAAGATGGTCGCATTCGGTCGCGCCCTCATGCTTGGCACCCGTCTGGTGATCCTCGACGAGCCGTTCCAGGGACTGGCACCCGTACTGGCGCAACGCTACGTGGAAGCGCTGCGTCGCCTGCGCGCCCAGGACAAGGACATTACGCTGCTTATTACAGAATCGAATCCGAAGCTGCTTGAAGGTTTTGCCGATACCCACCTCCTGATCGAACGCGGCGAGATCCTCGCGAGCTAAGCTGGGCGCCGCGGGACAACGCGTCGAAGATCAGTCGCCTAACAACGCAGGCATGCGCGTTCTTGAGACGCGTATATTCCAGGCGATAGAGGCCGGCGACCGGTGTCAAGGCACCGCAGGCGACGACATGCCGGTTCGCCATGTCGCTCGCGGCTTTGACAAGGTCTGGACTGCAGCCCTCGATCAGCAGGACGCCGTCTGGCGCCGCCTGGATGTCGCTGCGGTCCTTGCTTTCCGCCGTTCGAACTGAGCTTGCCGTGGCATCGGTCATACATAGATGCACGCCGGTAATCTGGGGTTGCGTGACGAGCTCCAGTATGGCGCCGCCCATCGCTCTCGCAAGCGCCGGCCCTGTGCCCGAGGCGCACCCAAACCTAATGGTCGCCAGGATGCCTCCTGATCCCAATCCCTGGCTTGCCTGCACGCGCGTGAGCGCCCGGGAGGTATTGCGGAAGCTCGCCGTCGTCGCTTTGGTGCGCGGCGTCGGCGCGTTGAGGCGGTTGATATAGTCCTGGCCGACCAGCACCTCGTATGAACTCGGTTTCGTAGAGCGTGAAGTATTCGGGCCGCGTGCCGTCGTCGACGGCAATGTAGCGCCGTCCCCGCCTGAAGCCGGGGATGCCGACTCGTTCCGGCATGTGCTCCTCGTTGTGCCACGCGTAGAAGTCGGCGCGGTGCTCCGCGGAGAATATCGTTCCAGATGCAGATCGCGCCTTCGCCTGCGAGTGCCATCGTCGTCCCCTGCTCAATACGTCGCCCGGCCGCCCGACAGGTCGAACACGGCGCCGGTCGAAAAGCTGCACTCGTCCGATCCCAGCCAGGCCGTCATCGCCGCGATCTCATCGGGCTCGACGAAGCGGCCGCATCGGGATGCGGGCCAGAATGTCGGCGCGGCGCTGCGCGTCGATCTGCTCCATCATGGCCGTCGCCGCCGCGGCGGGCGTGATGCAATTGACGAGAATGCCCTCGCGCGCCAGCTCCTTGCCGAGCGTCTTCGTCAGGGCGATGATCCCGGCTTTCGACGCCGCGTAGGCGCTGGACATCGCCAGTCCTTCCTTGGCCTGGATGGAGGAGATGTTGACGATGCGGCCCCGATTGGGCCCGCTCTGCTGGCGCAGGCGCGGCACCACCGCCCGGCAGACGAGATAGGTGCCGATCAGATTGACGTCCACGACGCGGCGGAAGTCGCTCGGCGCCTGCTCCCACAGCGGCGCCACGGGTCCGAGGATGCCGGCGTTGTTGACCAGCAGATCGACGCGGCCGAAGGCGCGCCAGGTGGCCTCGGTCGCTTGCGCAACGCCGGCCTCGTCGCTGACGTCGACGGCGCAGCCGACATGCGCCGCTCCGAGCGACCGCGCGGCCTCGGCGGCGCCGGCGCTGGTCCCAGACCGCGACCGTCCCGCCCTCGGCGGCAAGGCGCCGCGCGATGGCGAGCCCGATCCCTGCAGCGCCGCCCGTGACGATCGCCGCTCGACCGCGATATCTCATCGCCGTGCTCGACAGCCGGAGTCAGTTCGGCGTGAATTCGTTGGTGAAGAAATCCTGCGTCTTGAGGGTCGTCTCGAGCGCCATGTATTTCTTCATCAGCTCCACCGTGTCCTCCCAGTCCTTGAGCGCGAAATGCCCGGTCGGGAGATCCTTGGTGGCGTCTGTCTTCATCAGGCCGAGGCCGACCTTGAGTTGGGCGAGCGACAGCTCGGTCTCCAGGTCCGCCTTGACCTTCTGTCCGGCTTTGATGGATGCCTCCGGCTCCTTCATGGCCGCTTCGAAGCTGCGCACCGTGGCCTTGATGAAGCGCTTCACCAGATCCGGCTTCTCCTTGATGAGGTCGGTGTGCGTGAAGATGGTCAGCCCCACCGTGTTGGTGCCGTGCTTGGAGTAGGCGAAATCGATCAGCGGCACGCCCTGCTTGGGCAGCGTCAGCGACTGGTTGTCGAGCCCGGCCATCAGGCCCTCCGCGCGCTTTTCAGCGACGGCCACCATCTTGCCGCCGCCCTCCACGCGCAGGATCTTCACCTTGTCGATATCGACGCCGTTGCGCGCGAACAAGCCCGGCAGAAGCTGCAGGCCGGCCTCGCCCGGCGCCGAGGCGACGGTCTTGCCCTCGATATCCTTCAAGGTCTTGATGCCGGCATCCGCCCGCACGGCCAGCGAATAGGGCGAGGAATTGGTGACGGCCATCACCGCCTTGACGGGTGCGCCCTTCGACACGCCGGCAACGACGCTGCCACCGTCCGCCAGCCCGAACATGTCGCCCTTGGCGCCGACCGTTTGCACCGCGCGCACCGAGCCCTGGCCCTCGCCGATGGTAAGGTCGATACCTTCGTCCTTGTAGTAGCCGCGCTCGAGGCCGAGGTAGAACGGTGTGTGGAAGCCGTAGAGCAGCCAGTTCAAGCGGAAGGTGACCTGGTCCTGCGCCGTCGCCGTGCCGGTCGCCAGCATGCTCAGCATCACGCCGAGGGCCAGAGATTTCAGTCGCATCGTCTCCTCCATTTTTTCATTTGATGAGTGTCAATGTCAGGCGGCAGCCGCGATCTCGGTCTCGGCGATGCGGTGCGATACGTGCCAAGGGATCAGCAGGCGCTCCAGCACCTCGACGGCGGCATAGAGCAGCAGACCCATGAAACTGAGCACGAGGATTGCCGCGAACACACCCGGTGTATCGAACCTGTTCGTGTAGTCGACCAGCAGATAGCCGAGGCCCCGATCGGACGAGACGAATTCGGCGACGACGGCAGCCGTGGCCGCCAGCGCAGCCGCAACCTTGAAGCCGGTGAAGAGGGTCGGGCAGCGCGTGCGGCACCTGCACCTTCCAGAACATGCGCCAGGCGCCCGCGCCCGTGATGCGCGCAAGGTCGCGGATATCGGGGTCGAGCGAGCGAAACCCTTGCACGGCCGAGACGACGACCGGAAAGAACGACAGCAGGAACACCACCAGCACCTTCGAGGTCAGCCCGTAGCCGAACCAGATCATGAACAGTGGGGCGATGGCGATCTTCGGGATGATCTGCAGGAACACGATCTGCGGATAGACGATGCTTTCGATCAGGCGCGACGCCGCAAAAGAGAGCGCCAGCAGCACGCCAACCACGATCGCCAGCGCATAGCCGATCAGCATGGGTTGGGCCGTGTACCACGCCGCCATGCCGATCGTGCTCGATTTTGCCCAGAGCGTGGCGATCACCACGGACGGTGGCGGAAGAATATAGAGCTTCACGCCGAGCAGGCGCACCGCCAGCTCCCACACGACGAGCAGGCTGGCGAAACTGGCAAGCGTCTTGCTGTTCGCTGCAGCGCGGGCCTTGAGCCACGCGAAAGCCGAGCGGTTGCTCTGAGCCGGCCTGGGCATTTCCGTTCCCTGGATGGGCGGCCCTCTTGATGCGGGCGCCTCGTGTTGTTCCTGCGCTCGTTGTCAATTGACCGATCGAAGGGCAATCGGCAAAGTGCAGGCTGGTTTGTTAATGGGACACTGTTCCACCAGATGCGCGTCGTCAAGTCCCAACTGACCTACTGCCTGGAGCTCATGTCGGTCATGTCCGATCGGGCCCGCGGCATCCGCCTGACCGATCTTGCGCTGCACCTCGATGCGCCGAAAAGCTCGACCCAGCGGCTGCTCGAGCATCTCGCCCAGGACGGCTGGGTCGAGCAGGACGAGGAGACCGGGCAGTATCGCCTGACCATGCGGTTGGCCATGCTCGGCCAGCGCTATCTGCAGTCGGCAGGCATCGCCGATCCCGCCCAGGCAATCCTGGAACGCCTGGCGCGTCAGACCAAGGAGCTGGCACGGCTGACGATCGTCGACCGCAAGCAGCTTGCGTGGATCGGCTCGGCGCAAGGTGCCCCGCCCGGGCTGCGTTACGAGCCGTCGATGGGTGGCAGCATCGTGTCCTTTGCCACGGCCAACGGCAAAGCCTGGCTGGCGACGTTCGGCGACGACGAGGCAATTGCGATCGCTATGAAGGATGGACTGGGCAAGCGGGCGCGAAGGGTCGGCCTTGGTCCGCGGTCGCTCAAGACTGCGGATGGCCTGCGCGCCGATTTGCACATGGTGCGCAAGCGCGGCTATGCCATTGCCGATCAAGAAGCCGAGGCGGGCGTCGCGGCCATTGCGGTGGCGATCCAGAAGCCGCACAGCCATCTCACCTTGGGCACCACCAGCATCGCCGGGCCGGTGGTGCGCATCACGCCGGGTCGCCACGCAGAGATCGTCGGTGCCCTGCGGACCAGCGCAGCCGATTTCGCTCTGGTGTGGCCTGCCGGGCGGCGCAAGGCAACCGTTGCTGTCGAGCGCGTGGATGTCGGCAAAAGACGGGAGCGGCATTGATGGGTGCTGGGGGCATCGGCGTTTCGGGCATCCGCAAAGTATTTGGCGGCGAAGCGACCGGCACGGTAGCGCTGGAGAGGATCGATCTCGATATCGCGGCCGGCGAGTTCGTATCGGTGGTCGGCCCGTCGGGCTGCGGGAAGTCGACCCTGCTGCGGTTGATTTCGGGGTTGCTACCGGCGACCGCTGGAGAAATCTCGGTGCACGGCCGGCCAGTGCGTGGTCCCATAATCGACTGCGGCATTGTCTTCCAGCAGCCGACCCTGCTCGAATGGCGCACCGTTCTGGAGAACGTGCTCTTCAACATCGACATGCGCGGCCTCGATCCCGCCGCCTACCGGCCGCAAGCCCTGCAACTGCTCGAGGCCGTTGGCTTGCGCGATTTCGCCGACAAACGGCCCTACGAGCTATCCGGCGGCATGAAGCAGCGTGTGGCCATCGCCCGCGCGCTGGTGCACGAGCCGCCGCTTCTACTGATGGACGAGCCATTCGGCGCCCTCGATGCGCTGACGCGCGAGCAGATGCGCCTCGATCTCGAGCATCTATGGCTGAAGACGAAGAAGACGGTGCTGTTCATCACGCACTCGATCGACGAGGCCGTGCTTCTATCCGACCGCGTGGTGGTGATGTCGCCGCGGCCGGGCCGGATCGAAACCATACTCGAGATCGATCTGCCGCGGCCGCGCGGACTGGCGGCGCGCAAGGACGCCCGCTTCTCCTCCGTCGCGGAATCGATCACCGAAATCTTCCTGGCCCATGGGGTCTTGAGCCGGAGCGTGCCAGCATGACGACGACCAACCAGCGCCTCGAGGCGGTACTCGACGAGATGCGGGGCGTGTTCGCACGCATGGACGCCGATGCCGTGCCGCAGCTGGCGGCGCAATCATCGCCGCCAGGCGCATCTTTCTCTACGGCGCCGGTCGGACCGGTCTCGTCCTGCAGGCCTTTGCCATGCGTCTGGCCCATCTCGGACTGGATGCGCACTATGTCGGCCAGTTGTCTGCTCCGCCGGCTGCGAGCGGCGACCTGTTCGTGGTTGCCCTGGCGGTTGGTACGATGCCGACCGGCGATGCCCTGGCGAACTCGGCCAGGGCAGCCGGAGCCAAGGTTGCCGTGATCTCGGCTCGGCCGCAAAAGGTGGTCGGCGCCGACCTCCTCGTGCATCTGCCGGCTCAGGTCATGGCCGATCCCATGACCAGCGTGCTGCCGCTCGGCAGTCCGTTCGAGCTGGCCTTGTCGTTGGTGTGCGACTTGACGGTAGCCGAGCTGATGCCTCGTCTTGGCCGCAGCAACGACGACCTCGCCAAGCGCCACACCAATCTTCTCTGATACGGCCTCACGGCGCGTCGCTCTCTTGGTCCCCAAGGCTAGGAGGTGAGGGCGCCCGCCGTCATGCCCTGCACCATGAAACGCTGCAGAAAGATGAAGGCCACCACCAGGGGCAGGCTGGCCAGGACCGAGAAAGCCATCATGGCGTTCCAGTCGGTCACGAACTCCGCCATGAGGCTGTAGATCGCCATGGTCAGGACGCGGTTCTCCCAGGATTCGATCAGCACGACCGCGAACAGGAACTCGTTCCAGGCCAGCAGGAAGGTGTAGAGCCCCGCTCCGATGAAGGCGGGATAGGACATCGGCACCAGCGTCCTGAATATTGCGCCAAGCCTGGTGCAGCCGTCGACCATCGCCGCTTCCTCGATGTCGCGCGGGATGTTCATGAAATAGCTGCGCAGCATCAGGATGCAGAACGGCAGTGTGAAGGTCAGGTAGACGATCACCAGCGAAGTGCGGGTATCGTAGAGGCCCAGCGTGATGAAGATGCGAAAGTAGGGGATGCAGAGCAGCACGAGCGGGAACATTTGCGTCGTGATCAGGAACATCAGCACCGTCCGCTGGCCGATGAACTTGAAGCGCGCGAGCGCATAGGCGGCCATCGCGCCAAGGAACAGCGAGATCGCCGTGACGATGAGAGACACCACGGCGGTGTTGAGGAAGACGAGAAGATAGCGCGGATTGCTGAAGATCTTGGCGTAGCCCTCCAGCGTAAAGACCTCCGGGATCCAGCTTGGAGGCATCTTCATCACCTCCAGGTTGGGCCTGACCGACACCGTCAGCATCCAGGCAAGGGGCAGGAAGATGATGATGATCGCCAGGATCAGCAGCCCGTAAGAGAGCGTGTTGATCAACCGCTCGCGGTTCCTCAAACCCATATTGCCCATCAGAGCAGCTTGCATGCTGTGGTCCCGGGTCTCATTGGGCATTGCTCATCGCGCGGCGCACATAGAAGGCGCTAGCCACGAAGAGAACGAGGAACATCACCACGGCTTGCGCCGAGGCATAGCCGAATTTGAGCTTCTGGAACCCGTCGAAGTAGATCGCGGTCGCCAGCACCTCCGACGCATGCGCCGGCCCGCCGCCGGTCATGACGAAGACTGGATCGAAGGCGCGGAACGTCCAGATCGAATCGAGCAGCACGATGGTGGCGATGACGCCGCGCAGCTGCGGCAGCGTGATGTAACAGAATTCGTGGACCAGGTTCGCACCGTCGATCGCCGCCGCTTCATAGAGTTCGCGCGGGATGGACTGCAGCCCGGCGAGCAGCATCACCATGAAGAAGGGGAAGGCGCGCCAGACATTCATGGCGGTGACCGAGCCCAGCGCCGTGGATGGGTCGCCGAGCCATGAGATCGTCAAGTTCGCGTCGATCAACCCAAGGGAGGTTAGGAGCCCGTTGATGATGCCGAACGGCGCCAGCATCAGCACCCAGATCATGCCCGCCACCGTGGGTGCGAGCAGCCAGGGCACAATCAGCAGCCCCCGTGCGATCGAGCGGAAGGTAGCGTTGAGGCGCTGGTTGAGGAGCAACGCGAGCGCGAGGCCGATAACGAGATGCAGCGCGACGCTGAAGAAGGTGAAGATCACCGTCTGCAGCAGCGATTTCCAGAACAGCGGATCGTTGAGCAGGGTCAGGTAATTGCCGAAGCCGACCCAGGTCTGGCGCTGCAGATTGCTGTCGTAAAAGCTCAGCCGGATAACGTCGCCGAGCGGGTAAATAAGCAGGGCAGCCAGAACCAGCAACGATGGCCATAGGAAAGAACCGGCCAGGATCTCCTGGCGGTATCTTCTTTTGAGTGACGGCATGGCGCGCCAATCGATGTCAGGGGCGCCATCGAGGCGCCCCTTCACGGATGCAGGGGTGCTACTTGGCGGAGGCGGCCAGGATCTTGTTCCATTCCGCTGCGGCGTCGTCGAGCGCCTGCTTGGCGCTCTTCTTGCCCTGCACGGTGTTCTGGATCTCCGTCGTCATGATCTTGTTCATCTGCACGGCGTTCGGCATCACCAGGAAGGGTGACTGCGCGTTGTCCAGGCTCATCTGCGTGACGAAAGCCTGAAAGAGCTTGCGCTCCTTGAACCAGTCCTGACTCGACACATCCGTGCGCGCCGGGAAGCCTCCGGTTCCCTTCGCCCACATCTCGATGCCCTTCGGCCCCGACATCCAGCGCATGAAGGCCCAGGCCGCTTCCTTGTCCTGCGCCTGACTGGTGAGAGCGTTCAGGGAGCCGCGCACCATCGTGCCGGTCGTCTTGCCGGCGGGCAGCGTCGCGATATCATAATTCAGATTGGGGTTGAGCTGCTTCTGGATGGCGATGCCCCACGGCCCTTCGAACATCATGGCGATGTTGCCGGAGGCGAAATTAGCCCGCTTCTCCTTTTCCCCGTTGCTCAGCACGCCAGGTACCGAGATCTTGTCCTTGTTGATGCGGTCGACGTACCACTCGACGGCGGCGACTGCTTCGGGACTATTGAACACGGCCTTGTTCGTGGTCGTGTCGATCAATTTCGCTCCGCCCTGCAGCAAGAGCGGATAGATCTCGTAGGTCATGTTGGTCGGCGGTTCGCCGGCCAGCGTGCCCGTGGTGGCGAACTGCCGCTTGTCCGGGTTCGTCAGCTTGCGCGCGTAGTCGGCGAATTCGTCCCAGGTCTTCGGCGGACCGGACAGGCCTGCCGCCTTGAACAGATCGGTGTTGTAGAACAGCGCGACGGCGCCGCTCTCTATCGGCAGGTAGTACTGCTTGCCACGCCATTGCTGATGGAAGGTCTTGGGGATGTTCGCAAAGAACTCCTTCGGCTCCTTGGCAATTCGCTCGTCGAGCGGCTCGATCATGCCGAGATCGGCGAACTCCGCCACCCAGTCGACCTGGATCAGCAGCACGTCAGGCAGTTTCTTCGCCTGATGGAGCACGATCGCGCGGTCGTGGAAGCCGGTGAAGGGCGAGTCGACGGTTACCAGCTTGATGTCCGGGTGGTCCTTCTCGAAGGCCGCCTTCAGCTCGGACATGAACTTCTCGCCGACCTCGGTGCCCTTCCATTGACCCCAGCGCACCTCCTTCTGCTGCGCCTGAGCGGGGCCACAAAGGCCGAGCACTGCTGCGATGGCTGTCGCCGCGAGCGCCAGCGAAAGTGATCTGCGCTGCACCGTCATCGTTCTTCTCCCTAGGTTTCCCACGGTGATCCCGCGGTTTGTGTTGGTTGTGTCTTGTCGGTCTGCTTCGGCTGGATTTCTCCTCAAACCGATCTGGGCAAAGATGCTTCCGCTTGCGGAACAGACTTAGGCGGCCACGTGCCGAAGCGCCTCGGGTTTCGGCGGGGCGACCTTGGTTACGGTCGTGTGTGCCCGAACCAGCTCGCTCGTTCCGCCGACATTCATCCAGGTGAACATGTCACGAAACATCGCTTGCAGCGATGTCATGATCTCGTCCTGCGCCTTAACGGGCATGTCCCAGAACGGCTTCTTCATCACCTTCCACGCCTTCTTGCGCGAATTGTAGAAGAACTGAGTGTCGTTATCGTCCGGCCCCCGCTCGTGGGCATGGTTGGCGAAGGTGTAGTCCCTGATCTGGTCCTTCAGCGCCTGCGGCAGGCTTGGATGGTCGAAGATCAGGTTGTTGAAGCCGAGCGCCAGGTGGATCTCGACCGTGCCGGTGCCGGGAAACTTTGCGAGCTGCGCTCCCGGCAACGTCGAGGCGCCGTGCTGCACCGCGCCGCCCATGTTGAAGGACTCGCGGCAGATGTCCGAGATCGTCTTCAGAAGCGCGTAGTCGACGGTCACCGGCGCGAGCTTGCCGTCAGCCTGCATCTTGCCGCCATGATAGGTGCCGGAGTTGATGCTGATCTTGCTGACGGGAGCGAGATTCTTGCCCCTGGCAGGCAGCTCCTCGAGGTAGACCGCCATGAACTCGCGCAGTTCTTCCGGCGTGGTGTTGTCGTGCCCGACCTCGCCGATTTCGGCGCCGAGCGAGATGGTGACGCCCTCCGGCTCGATGCTGCGGACGAACTGAGTGAAATGGGCTGTCAGCTCGGCATTCAGGCGCTGCTGGTCGCGCACCGTCGGCAGAGACAGGTCCACCACGGTCGAGGCGTCGATGTCGAGACTGTAGATAGCCGGCCGCGACCTGCTCGCGCATGATCGTCTCCAGCCGTCGGACCTCGGCGTCGCGGTCTTTCAGAAGGGCTTTGGCATCGACCTGATCATGGTCCGCCTGCAGGAACACCGGGCCGCGATGGCCTTCCCTGAGCGCCGCCGCCAGCACGCCTGCCGTATATTCTGCCGGGGGCTGCTGGGCGTACAGCCATTCGCCAACCGCTTGCTCGAAGATGAAGAGCTGTCGCGTCGAGTTCGCGGGCGGCGCGGAAAACGGACCGGCAGGTATGATAGGTCCAGCCGCGCAGATTCATGGCCGGCACCGTCCTGCCAGACCATTTGCCGGCGGCACGCGCCAAATAGAGTTCCTGCACGGAGCAGGGCACGATGTCGGCAGCGAGCGCGGCCTGCCTGATCGCCCAGATGGCAAGAGCCCGCGTCTGCGGCTCCGCGAGCGCGGCCGTCTCGGCCCAGCGATCGATCATGTCGGCCGGCGGTTTGAGGCTTGCCGAGAAATCGGGCGACGGCCCCGACAGATCGACCCGAAGCGCCTTCAGGTCGGCGATGAGTTCTGCAAGCGACGAGCATGCCATAGGCTGAACCCCTGCAGTCGAACGCGTACCTTCGGGCACGCGGGCGCGCCCACCGCATTTCCTATTGATACATCAATGTTTCGATATCGCAAGTGCGATTTTCGCTATCGCGCAGGCTTGCCCACTCATGTGTTCGGCACCGCGCGTCAAGGCGTACCGGACGCCAACAGCGCCTCGATGGCGGCCCGGTCTCCCATCCCCTGCCAGCCGTTGCCCCGCTGCGCCTTGATGGCAGCCGTGGCGCTGGCAAAGCGCGCCGCTTCCAGCGGGGCGCGGCCTTCGCTCAGGGCAAGCGCGTAGGCGCCATGGAAAACGTCGCCGCAGCCCGTGGTGTCTGCAACCGGGACCCGGAAGGCAGGAATCGAGAAGCATTCCCCGCGGATCAGCCAGAGGCTGCCCGCGGCCCCGCGGGTCACCGCAAACACCCTTCCTGGCCCGCTTGCGCAGCGCCGCAGCAGCGCCTCCGGCTCACCGTCGCCGACGTGGTCACGCAAGCCTTCGCTCGAGAAGACGACATGATCGGCCTTGTCGATCAGGATCTTGTTGTCGCCGAAGGTGCCGCCGTCGGCATCCAGCACGGTTGTAATGCCGGCCCGGCGGGCGCGATCGAGCGCGATGTCTGCGCCGGCCGGCCAGCGGCTGTCGACCAGCAGGGCGCCGGCATCGCGCAGGTCGTCCGCGGGCAGGACTCTGGGGTTGGTCGACAGACTGGTGCGGTCCGAGACGATGCTGCGCTCGCCGCGCCCATCGACCAGCACGATGGCGCGCAACGTGCGCCCCTCGGGCAGTACCGCGACGCCACTGCAATCGACCCCGAATTCGCGCATCAGGCGGATGGCCTCATGGCCGGCGGCGTCCGATCCGACGCGTCCCCAGTAGGCGGCGGCCCCGCCGAGGCGACAGATGGCGACCGCCGCCGTCGCAGCTGGCCCGCCATAGCGCTGCTGGTAGCCGAGCACGCCGGTCTTGATGCCGGACGCGGGCAGCAATTCGACCTGGAACACCTCGTCGTGCACCAGATTGCCGACGCATACGATCTTGCCTGCCTTCATCGCTGCAGCCCACTTGCCCCATTGCCCGATCGCAGCCGATGATGCAGCAAGCTTTCTTTTTCGCAACATGCATCTTCGCAATCGCACTCGGCGCTTGACGCCATCGCCAAACCTGGGCCTTACCGCCTGCCATGAGCGACCTCGACAAGCGCCACAGCGAAATACTGGATATTCTGTCGCGGCGCGGTTACGCGGGAATCGAAGAGCTGGCTGCTACCTTCAAGGTCACGCCGCAGACCCTGCGCCGCGACCTCCAGGAGCTGTCGGACCGCGGCTTGCTCAGGCGCCACCACGGGGGTGCCAGCGCCAATCTGAGCACGGTCAACGCCGACTACGATCTGCGTCATGTCGAGACGGCACAGGAGAAGGCAGCGATCGGCCGCGCGGCCGCCGAACTCGTCAAACCGGGCAGCTCGATTTTCCTGACACCGGGGACGACGATCGACGCCCTGGCGAAGGCGATTGCGGAGCGGGCTCCCAGTGGCTTGCGCGTCGTCACCAACAGCACGACGGCCGCGTCAGCGCTCGAACGCTGCCCAGGCATCGCTATCCAGATCACCGGAGGCTTGTGGATGGGCCACAACCGCGCGGTCGCCGGTGCCGCAGCGGTGGCAAGTGTCGAGACCTATCGCTGCGACCTGCACATGATGAGCATCGGTGGCATCGATGCCAGCGGCAACCTTCTCGAGTACAAGGACGATGAGACTATCGTTGCGCGTGCCATGCTGCACAACGCGCGGCGCCGCGTGCTGCTTGCCGACCACACGAAGTTTACCCGCGTCGCAACCTGCCGGGTGGCCCATCTCCGCGATGTCGATACTCTTGTGACCGACCGTCCGCCGTCGGGGCCCGTACTGCGCATCCTGGAAGAAGCTGGTTGCGAATTGATCGTCTCCCCGCCAGGGCCGAAGTGACGCGATACTGAGTTCACCCATGACGTGAAGCTTGATCGCACACTATCGCTCGCGGAAGGCTTTTTCGATCTGATCCTGGAGCGGCTTGATGAGGTACGAGAGCGCCGTTCGATCGGCAGTGCGGATTTGCACGTCGGCTGGCATGCCGGGCATCAGTTTCAGCACGCCGAGCTTCTTCAACTCGGTGTCCGAAAGTCCAATGCGCGCGAGGAAATACTTCTCTCCGGTGACCGGATCACGTGACAGATCCGCCGATACGCCTGTTACCGTCCCGTTGAGCTCGGGTGTCGTCCGCTGGTCGAATGCCGCCAACCTGATGACCGCCTTTTGTTGCGCCTGGACTTGATCGATATCGTGCGGGGAAACACGCGCCTCGATGACGAGCTTGTCGTTTTGCGGGACGATGTACATTATCGGCTCACCCGGCGTGATCACGCCGCCTACGGTGTGAACCGCAAGCTGCAGAACCTTGCCCGACAAGGGAGCGCGAATATCTATCCGCCGAAGCAGATCTTCCGCCGCGATGCGGCGTTCCTGGGCCTCCGCCTCCTTTGATTCTGTCTGTCGCAGTTCATCGACAATCTCGGTTTTGAACTGCTGCTCGGTGCCAAGGATCTTCAGCTCCACCTCGGACATCATCCCCTGCGCTTTGGCGACCGCGGCGATGAGCTGGCCCCGTTCGCCTTCAAGGCGCGCGGCCTCCCGGCGCATGGCGTTGATGCGGTTCGTCGTGACGAGTTGCTTGCTCTCCAATGTCGCGAGGCCTTCGAGCTCCTTTTTGATCAGGCCGATCTCCTCGCCCTTGGCCTGAATCTGAGAATTGATCCCCACCACCTCTTTCTCGAACTGCCCAATGCGCTGGCGCAATTGTTCGATCTGCTTGCCAATGGATTCCCGCCGTGACTGAAACAGGAGCTTCTCGCCGCTGACGATACGCTCTACGTCGGGGGTATCCACGCGGTTTGCCAAACTAGATGGAACACTTATTGCAACAGCGCCATCACGCTCCGCGCGCAGGCGTGCAGCGCGCATTTCCAACTGGTCGAGCAGCTTGGAAACGATCTGCAGATTGGCTTTTGTCACGGTGTCGTCGAGGCGGATGAGCAACTGATTGGCTGTCACATCGTCGCCGTCGCGTACATATAGCGCGGCGACGACGCCCCCGGTCGGATGCTGTACCTTCTTGATGTTCGAACTCGACGACCACGCTTCCCTGCGTGACGATGGCGCCGGCTATCTCCGTCGTCGCTGCCCATGCGGCAATGCCGCCGAGCAGCAACCCGCAGGTGAGGAGCCCGGCGAGCATGTAGCTTCCAAGATGCACGGAAAGGGCGTGATCTTCGCGACCGGGATCGTCGGCAAACGCGGTCATGTCGCTGCCCTTTCTTTGACGATCCTGAAGTGCGGTGCGGCCGCGGGTAAATCAGGACGCGAGGGGACATCGGCGGGCGGCCTCACGAGCTGGTTGAGCACCTGCTCCTTCGGGCCGATTGCGGCGATGCGGCCTTCCGCGAGCACCATGATCTTGTCGACCGCTGCCAGCGCAGTGGCACGATGGGCGATGATGATGACAATGCCGCCTCGGGCGCGCACGGAGCGGATGGCGTTGGTGAGCGACCAGTCGCCGCTGGCGTCGAGGTTGGAATTGGGTTCGTCAAGAACGACCAGGAACGGATCGCCATACAGTGCCCGGGCAAGCGCTATGCGCTGGCGTTGACCTCCTGAAAGGACGCATCCGCTCAACCCAATCTCTGTCTGATAGCCTTTCTCGAGCCCGACGATCATGTTGTGAACTCCGGCCGCCCGCGCTGCTGCGATTATGCCGGCATCTGTGGCGTCGGGATCAAAGCGCGCTATGTTCTCAGCGATCGTGCCGCTGAATAGCTCGATGTCCTGCGGGAGGTATCCGATATGGCGCCCCAACTGTGCCGGCGGCCATTGATCGAGCGCCGCTCCGTCTAGCCTCACGGCCCGCTCCGAACCCTTGGCGCCCGGCCAGGCGCCGACGAGCGCGCGAGCCAGCGTAGACTTTCCCGAGGCGCTCGGTCCGATGATGCCGAGGCCATCGCCGGCATCCAGGCCGAAGCTGATCTCGTGGAGGATGTCGCGTTCGCCCCGAGGAGTGCAGACACAAAGGTTCGTCACGCTGAGGTCATGCCTGGGCGAAGGCAGAGCAAGATACTCGTGCTCGGCTTGGTCCGTGCAGATCTTCTTGAGAGTGAGGTATCCTTGACGCGCGGCGATGAACGAGCGCCAATGGGCGATAGTGATCTCAATGGGCGCCAACGCGCGCGCCGCGATGATCGACGCGGCGATAATTGCCCCCGCCGACATTCTTCCCTCGATGACGAGATAGGCCCCAACTCCCAGCACCGCCGATTGCAGCGCAAGACGGGACATCTTCGATACCGCGCCGAGGGCGGTCACTGCATCCGAGACGCGCAGGTGGCTGGCGAGATGGCGGCGATTGAGCGTGTGCCAGCGGCGTAGCAGAGAGTGCCCAATGCCCATGGCGCGGATGACTTCCGCGTTGCGGCGCGTCGCCTCGCCAAAGGCCATCCTGGCGTTGCTGGTCGCCACCATATCCTGCATGGGACCTGCAGTGAGCAGCTCGGTAGCAGCAGTGACGAGCATCAGCGCCACCGCGCCCGTCAAGGCGACCATGCCGAGCAGTGGGTTGAGTAGCCAAACCGCCGCAATGTACAGCGGCGTCCAGAACAGGTCGAAAATAGCCGTGGGCCCAAGACCTGTGAGAAAGGCGCGAACCTGGTCGAGGGCAACGATGGGACGCAGCCCTTCGCTTTCCGGACGTTCGCATCCGGGGGCGTCATACAAGGCGGAGAAAACCTGTGCGCGCAACTCGTTGTCGATGCGCACGCTCACTCGGTTCATGACCCTCAGCCGAATGACATCAAGCAGGCCGTAGACGCAATAGAGACCTACGAGCAGCAGGCTGAGGCCGATAAGGGTCGGAATGCTTCGTGACGGCAGGACGCGATCATAAACTTGCAGCATGTAGAACGAGCCGGCCAGCGCCAACACGTTCAGGACGCCGGTGAACACGCCTATGCCTAGCAATACGCTCCAGTACCGCCGCAGGCTCAATGCCGACGAGCAACTCTCAGCGGATATGGCGGCATGGCTCGCCAAGCTAAGACTCCGTTTAGGGTTGATGACCTGTGTCTCTACCTGCAGCAGAATACCTCAGGCGACTGATATTCCGCTCACTGGTCGGAAGTTTTACGCTGCCGCTATCGGCGTTTAGTCGGCATGGTTGCGACTTTGTTAAAGTTCGGAACGCAATTGCCTCACGCAAGAATATCCAGCGACCCCTGGATCGTGATCGACAGCGTTGCCGTACTGACGAGCGCCCCGTCGGAGACCGAGTAGGTGAACACGTCGGTGCCTGTCGCCGGTTGGCGCAGCTGGCCGAGATTCGCTGTATCAGGGTCAGTGTTGTTCAGCAGGTAGCTCCAGGTACCGCCGGCACCCAGGTTTAGCGACCCGAACGTGCCGACGATTGAGGTGCCGACGCCGGATGCCGGAGCTGCGCCCGGCGTCCCGGCCGCAACGCCTACGACCGTCAGAGTGTTGCCTTCCGGGTCTAAGTCATTGGTCAGCACGTTGCCAGCGGCATTGGGATCGCCGGCGAAAGTAACGATGCCCAGGAGGTTGCGCAAATCCTCCACCACCGGGTCACCGGCATTGGTGTCATTCGACGCTACCGGCGCCTCGTTGACGTTGCTGATGCTAAGGTTGAATGCCTGCGTGACGTCGGGCGTGGAGCCGACGGTCGTGTCGTCGACACTGAGAGACAAGGCGTACGACGACTTCACTTCGAAATTGGGCGATGCACCCACATAGTAGAGCTCGTTGCCGTTGCGCACCTCGAATGCGCTCGCGTCGGCCCCGCCGATGCTGATCGTCTCGCTGCCGAGTGCGTCGTCGGCAATGAGGATGTCGGCGACCTTCACGCCGGAGCCGATCACCGTGTTTTCGGCCAGTACAACCTGATTGGCGAGGCTGACGCCCGTGGGCGCCTCGTTGACGTCGGTGACGTTGAGCGTGAAGCCTTGCGTAACGTCGGGCGTGGCACCCACCGTATTGTCGTCAGCCGCCACTGTGACCGAATAAGACGACTTCGCCTCGAAGTTCGGCGAGCTGCCTATGAAGTACAACTCGTTCCCGTTGCGGATCTCGAAGGACCCGGCATCGGCGCCGCTGAGGCTCAGTGTCTCCGAACCGAGCGCGTCGTCGGTCGTGAGGATGTCCGCCACCTTGACGCCAGTACCGATCGCGGCGTTCTCGGCCAGCGCTGCCTGGTTGGCAAAGCTGACGGCGGTGGGGGCCTCGTTGACGTCGGTGACGTTGAGCGTGAATGCGCGCGTCACATCCGGTGTTGCGCCGACGCCGGCGTCATCGGCCGTGACCGAGACGCTGTAGGAACTCTTGGCCTCGAAGTTGGGCGAGGCGCCGATAAAAAAGAGCTGGTTGCCGTTGCGTATCTCGAACGATGCCGCATCGGCACCCGTTACAGCGAACGCATTGGTTCCGAGCGCGTCATCGGTCACGCTCAGGTCGGCCACCTTCACGCCGCCGGCCGTCGACGCATTCTCGGCCAGTGTCGTGACCTGGTTGGCGTAGTTGATGCGCGGTGGGGGCCTCGTTCACATCGGTCACGGACAGCGTCACGGTCTGCGTGTCGGTGTTGGTGCCATCGCTCACTTCGACGGTGAAGCTGTGGCTGGCGGCGGTCTCGCGGTCCAGGGTCTGCCCGGCGGCCAGCGTCACGACGCCGGTGGCGGCGTCGATCTCGAAGCGGCCGTTGTCGTCGTCGGTCAGGCTGTAGGTGAGCGTTGCCGTGGCGTCGGCGTCGGTGGCCGTGGCCGTGTAGAGGACAGCGGCGGCGCTGACGTTCTCGGCGGCCGTCGCCGATACCCCGGAGGTGATGACGGGCGCCGCCTCGTTGACGTCGGTCACGGACAGCGTCACGGTCTGCGTGTCGGTGTGCGTGCCGTCGCTCACTTCGACGGTGAAGCTGTGGCTGGCGGCGGTCTCGCGGTCCAGGGTCTGTCCGGCGGCCAGCGTCACCGCGCCGGTGGCGGCGTCGATCTCGAAGCGGCCGTTGTCGTCGTCGGTGAGGCTGTAGGTCAGGCTCGCCGTGGCGTCGGCGTCGGTGGCCGTGGCGGTGTAGAGGACGGCGGCGGCGAGACGTTCTCGGCTGCGGACGCGCTGGCGGCCGGAGGTGATGACGGGCGCCGCCTCGTTGACGTCGGTGACGCGACAGCGTCACGGTCTGCGTGTCGGTGTTGGTGCCATCGCTGACCTGCACGGTGAAGCTGTGGCTGGCGGCGGTCTCGCGGTCCAGGGTCTGCCCGGCGACCAGCGTCACGACGCCGGTGGCGGCGTCGATCTCGAAGCGGCCGTTGTCGTCGTCGGTCAGGCTGTAGGTGAGGCTCGCCGTGGCGTCGGCGTCGGTCGCCGTGGCGGTGTAGAGGACGGCGGCAGCGCCAACGTTCTCGGCTGCAGTCGCCACCGTCGCCGGAGGTGATGACGGGCGCCGCCTCGTTCACATCGGTGACGGACAGCGTGACGGTCTGCGTGTCGGTGCTGGTGCCGTCGGAGACCTGCACGGTGAAGCTGTGGCTGGCGGCGGCCTCGCGGTCCAGGGTCTGCCCGGCGACCAGCGTCACCACGCCGGTGGCGGCGTCGATCTCGAAGCGGCCGCTGTCGTCGTCGGTCAGGCTGTAGGTGAGGCTCGCCGTGGCGTCGGCGTCGGTGGCCGTGGCGGTGTAGAGGACAGCGGCGGCGCTGACGTTCTCGGCGGCCGTCGCCGCCGTGCCGGAGGTGATGACCGGCGCCGCCTCGTTGACGTCGGTCACGGACAGCGTCACGGTCTGCGTGTCGGTGCTGGTGCCGTCGGAGACCTGCACGGTGAAGCTGTGGCTGGCGGCGGTCTCGCGGTCCAGCGTCTGTCCGGCGAGCCAGCGTCACCACGCCGGTGGCGGCGTCGATCTCGAAGCGGCCGTTGTCGTCGTCGGTGAGGCTGTAGGTGAGCGCTCGCCGTGGCATCGGCGTCGGTGGCCGTCGCGGTATAGAGGACAGCCGCGGCGCCGACGTTCTCGGCAGCCGTCGCACTGGCCGCCGAGGTGAATTGCGGCCAAGGCTCCGCGAGATCGGTGTTTCCACCTACTGGACGCCGCCCTGCTTCCTCCGCGCCCAGTCGCGCGGCATCGGCCGGCACCATGCCGATCGGCGAGGCGGGCGATGGGAAATCATTCCCCCGAGCCTCCTGGCTGCTGGCGAATGAAAACGTCACCGATGCCGTATCGGCCTCGGTCAGCGCCCTAGTGCTGAACAAATCGAAACGTGTGCTGCTGCCCTTCTCGTATGCGTCAACGCTGACTACCGCCAGCAGTGCCGTTGCCCCCAGGTCCAGAGCGCGGGAGATCTGAAACGTCCCGAGTTATCCTCGCTGCGCCCGCAGAAGTTTCCCAATGAAGTTGCGATACGTTCCAGAGAGCCTCCATCTTGTGGCCGTCATGCTCTTGCGGCGTATTTCCACCCGGATGGCTGTTCGTATTCGGTCCCTCGGGCGTGCTGTCAGCCGCAGCCCTAGCGGGCGCGAGCAGGCCGAAAAAGGCCCACCAGCCAAAACCGTGCGACCACTTGTGATCGCGATCATGCGAACGGGCGCGGGGAGTTACGGGCCCGACCTCGGGCTCGTACGGCGCTTGTTTTCCGGGTCGATTCCGCTTTTGCGTGAAGGCCACACGCCACCTGTGCTGTGGTCTGATGTTCATCTAACGTCCTAACGCCGCAGTCTTAGCCGCGCGTTAAGGATGCAGATAAAATGCCATCAGCAGCCTCGCAGCCGCGCGGAGCTGGTCCATCGACGCTTGGGTCGCTTCAACAGGCATCCGCAACGTCCTATCGGACATCGCCCTCGATGCTTCGGCCGACGCCAAGGCCTATGACGCGCGTGTGTTCGTCGCAGACCTGAGGCAGATGTGCGTCACGCCGCACGTCGCGCAGAAGGCGCGATCCTCCGCGATCGATGGGCGTGAGCCAGAGGAAGCGCAAACTTGTCGAGGAAGCGTTCGGCTGGGCCAAGACCATCGCCGGGTTGGCCAAGGTGAAGACGCGCGGGCTCGCGCGCGTGCGCTTCCACTTCACCTTCGCAATGGCCGCCTACAAACTGATCCGCATGCTCCGGTTGCTCGCCGAGGCCGCGTGAGCGCCAGCCAACCGGCCCCGACACCCGCCCGCCGTCAAGCCAATCCACCTGCATCCCGCCAGAATGCAACAATACCGTTCTCCCGAAGACCCAAGTTCAACAACCTGCTAGAGCGGACTTGACCGCCGCTCATTTGCCTCGTCCCCTTCGTGCCAAAAGCCGCCTTCCGACTTGTTGAGGGGCTATTTAAGAAAGTAGTTCGGAATCCAAGACGAAAGCCCCGGAACCAGGATGACAAATACCAGCACCAGCGTTTCCGCCAGCATGAAGGTCCAGACATGCCGGTTGGTCTGGTCGATCGGCGTTTTGGCGATGCTGGTCGTGATGAACAGAAGCGGTGCGGTCGGCGGAGAAACCGCTCCGATCTGGTTGCAGATGACCATCACGAGACCGACTTGAAAGGGATCGAGCCCGTAGGAATTGGTGACGTTGACCGCCACTGGCGCGAAGACCAGCAACACGATCAGCGAGTCGACGAACGTTCCGAGCACGATCATCACGCCCGCGAGTATGAATAGGATCATGGTCGGACTCGACGACAGCGTCGACACATAGCTCAGCACCATGCCGTCGAACTGCAGATACGACAGTATCCAGCCCATCGGGCCTGAAACGGCGATGATGCCTGACACCATCGACGTGGTGATCGCCGCGTCGACGAGAATGTCTGGAATTTGGGCGAGCGTGATCTTTTTCTCGACGAAGAAGCCGATGACTAAGGCATAGACGCAAGCGACGGCGCCAGCCTCGGTAGCGGTGAAGACGCCTGAGAGGATGCCGCCAACGATGATGAGCGGCGCCAGGAGACCTGACCAGGCCGAACTCACCGAGCGCCACAGCACGCACAGGTCGAAGCGGTCCGTGGCCTGGCGCAGCTCGGGATAGGCGGGATGATAGGTGTAGAGCTTGATGGTGATCATCAGGGCCAGACCGATCATGATCCCCGGAATGATGCCGCCGAGGAACAGCCCGCCAATCGAAACCTGGGCGATGGCGCCGTAGATCACCATGGTCATGCTCGGGGGAATGATTGCCCCCATCGTCCCGGCGGTGGCGATGAGCGCCGCGGCGAAACCGGGCTTGTAGCCGGTCTGCTTCATGGGCGGGATCAGGATGGAGGCGATCGCCGAGGCGTCCGCCGTGGACGATCCCGATACGCCCGACATCATCATGCTGCCGACCACCGAGGCATGTGCGAGCCCGGCTCGAAAGTGCCCCACCAATGCGCGCGCGAAATCGACCAGCTGCTTGCTGATGCCGCCGGCGGTCATGATCGAGCCGGCGAGAATGAAATAGGGCATGGCCAGCAGCGTGAAGGAATCGAGCTGGCCGAACATCTTCTGCGCGAACAGCGGCATGACGACGCCGGGCAGCATGGCCATGCCGACAAAGCCGATCAGCGCGATGGAGATCAGGATTGGAATGCCGATGAGCATCACGCCGAGCAGCGACGTGAGCATGAAGGTGATCATGGCGTCGTCACCTCGGGCGGCAACTGGTCAGGATCGGCAGGCGGCAGCTCGCCGGCGAGCCGGCGGATGACGACGAACAGGAGGTAGACGCTGCCGAGGATCATTCCGTAGTAGGGGTAGCTCATCGGAATTTCGAGGCCGGGCGAGACCGAGTTGCCGGTCACCAGCGAGACGCGATAGCTGTAGTAGGCGGTGGCTACGGCAAATCCCACCCAGAGCAGCTCGATGAGCAGATCGAGCGCCTTGGTCATCCACGGTGCCATGACGCGCCGGATAGCTTCCACAGTGATGTGCGCGCCGCGCCGATAGGCGATCGGGATGGCCAGAAAGACGAGCCAGATGTGTCCAAAAATCTGGATCTCCTCACTCCAGCTCGGCGTGAAGTTCAGGACGAAGCGGCTGAAGACCTGCCAGGAACCCACCGCCACCATGCCTGCGAATATTGCGGCGACGAGCAGCTCGATGGCGCGATCGATTGCTGCGAACAGTGCTTTCATGCTCGTCCCCTTGCAGACGGCCGGGCCGGCATGCGGCGGCGAGCGCGTCGCCATCGCTCATTGGATGAATGGGAGTGCGGTCCGGCAGGCGCACCAGCCGGACCGCGGCGTCGGCGCCTTACTGCTGCGCCAGAATCTGCTTGAGCAGGTGCTCGGCCTTGAGCTTGACGGCCATCTCCTGCTGGACGGTTGCCGCTGCCTTGCGCGCTTCGGTCATGTCCGGCCGCGTGATGGTCATGCCGCGTTTTTGCAGCTCGGCCATGCCTTCGGCGTCACGCACAGGCGACATGGCCCGGGCAATATCGGTCGCCAGCTTGGCACCGTCCGTGACCACGGCCTGCTCCTTGGCATCGAGCTTTTTCCACTCGGAGAGCGAGAAGGCGACCACGGTCGGATCGATCAGGTGCTGCGTCAGCGCATAATACTTGGCGATCTCGTAGAATTTGAAGGACGCCGTCGTGGTCGCCGTGTGCTCGAAGCCGTCGAGCACGCCACTCTGCAACGATGTGTAGACTTCGCCAAAGTTCATCGGCGTGGCGGACGCGCCCATGGCGTTGACCGCTCCGACGAAAACCGGCGTTGGAATGGTGCGGATCTTGAGCCCCTTCAGGTCCGCAACCGTCTTGATCTCTTTCTTGGCCGTGACGACGTTCCGGTAGCCCCACGAGTACAGGTATCCCAGGACCTTGAAGCCGATCGTTTCCATTTCCTGGGACAGCTCGGCGCCGACCGGGCCGTCCAGCACGCGCTGCACGTGATCGTAGCCCGTGAAGATGAAGGGCAGGCCGATCACACCGCACTTGGCTTTGCAGAAGTTGGCGAATTCGGCCATGCCTCCGACGTGCATGCTGGCGCCGGAGCCGAGCTGCATGGCTTCGATGACCTGGCGAGACTGGCCGAGGCCGCTGTTGGGAAACAGCTTAACTTCGAGCGTCGGCGACCTGCTGTTTACGTAGTTGGCGAACACCCAGGAGAACATCTGATGCTCGGTGCCAGCGATGTCATCGGCGCCGGCGTGATTGATGCGGATGGCCTTCTTGTCTTGCGCAAGGGCGTCATCGACACCCAAGCCGATGCACGCTGCCAGCCCCAGGCACGCCACCGCAATTAAACTGCGCAACCGATAGGAAGTCCGCATGGTGTTTCTCTCCCCAGAGTTCGCCGACAATCCGGCTTGGTGATCTTTTATGCATGATTTATACGATCATTTGTCTGACAAGAGAAGGTGGAAGTTTTCTTGAAGAAGCGTCGCGCACCACCGATCCCCGAGATCGTTGCCGCCAAACGCGAGCGGCCCAAATGGTTCGCTGTTTGCGATGCGGTCGGCCGGGATATCATTGCCGGCAGGTTGCAGCCCGGCGGGCTTCTGCCCATCGAGGCCGATCTCGCCCGCGAGCTGGGGGTGAGCCGTCCGTCGCTGCGCGAGGGGTTGCGTGCGCTCGCTGCAAAGGGGCTCGTGGAGACACGCACGCGCCGCGGCACGATCGTGCGGCCAAAGGAATGCTGGGACATCCTCGACCCTGACGTGCTGGCCTGGATGGCCGATGCGCCGCCGGACCAGGAGTTCCTGATGGCACTTCTGGAGTTGAGGACAAGCATCGAGCCCGTCGCTGCCCGCCTCGCGGCGCAGCGCGCCTCACCCCGGCAGGTCCTCGAAATCGAAGAATCGTATCGGGCCATGGCGGCCTCCTTGCCCGACGATATCGAGGCGTGCTGCCAGCACGATCTCGATCTGCACGAGCGGATCATCGCCGCGGCCGGCAACGTCTTCCTGGCGCGGTTCGCGGCGGTCATCCGCACGGCGCTGCGCACGTCGTTCGTGGTCTCATACAACGCACGCGAATCCTACCAGAACTCGCTGGCCGAGCATTGGGCGGTCGCCGATGCCATTCGCAGACGCGAGCCGGGCGAGGCGGAACGGGCGATGCGCCTACTGTTGAAGGGCACCGCGCGCGATCTGGCACCCGCCTTCCCCCATATCAAGCCGAGGCAGGTGGAGCCTAGTGCTCGACAACGCAGGAGCAACGCACCGAGCCGTGGCAAGGCGGGATAGACTGGCGCTGCCAGCCCCAAATATCAGTTCTCTGCAGACCACTAGAGGCTCGCGCCAGCAAGGTCAGCGGCGGGCAAGTGGCGCCCAAGCACAAGGGCACCGGCACGCCGAATGTCGGCGTCGGGACGGGCTTCTGAGGACGCGTGCCGGCGGCGTGAACGGCTGGAACGCCGCCAAGGCTGGCGAGCACGGGGGCGCCAAGCCTCGAATTGGTATCGAGGCACCTTGCAAGGTGAACTGAGTTGAACAGCACGAGCTCGCAGCAAGAGGCTGCTGCACGGCGGCACCACAGTCATTGATTGTCCGATTTAGGGTCATAACTCACCGTCGCGCCAATCCTACCGACGCGTCGGCTTTGCTCCCGAAAGCTGACGAACTTATGCGGCGCCGCGACGGTCCAGGGTGCCAAAAGCAGACGCAGTTGGCACCGCGATCACTCTTTTGCTTTGTCTCGAGACGGTGATTTTTGAGGTACGTGTTCGTTTGCAAAGTGCCGCGGTCTTGGCGCATTGAAAGGGCGATACGGGTGGTAGCGGAGAGAAAGCTCCCTATCGTGAGGCCGGCCAACTGAACGAGATGGCGCATCGTGACCTCGCCCCACGTACGCCGGCCAGGTCGCGTTCTGCCTGAAGGTAACGCGCGCGCTCATGAGCAACGGCGCTGCATTGGTCGGCAACTTCCGGTCGATGTCACTCGCTCCATCCTTTGCGTATTCTTGCCGATCTCTATCGTCCTGGCTCCGCTGGTCCTCTGACCGCCCTGTGCCGCGACACTCGACGACTATCGATTGCCCTCCAGCGTCGGGACGACCCAAGGCGCAGTCGTGAGCCGCCTTGCGCGAAAGGCCGTAATCTCGGCCTTGTGACGATCCGTCAAATCGAGATCCTCCCAGCCGTTCAGCAGCCGAAGGCGCCGTACCGGTTCGATCGCGAAGGCGATACGATGCGGCCCCGCAATGATCTCCGCTTGCTCGAGATCGACGACGATCTCCGGGCGTTGCGCGGTTGAGAGCCAAGCGTCGATGACCGAAAGTTCGCACTCGCTCACCACAGCCGGCAGCAACCCGTTCTTCACCGCGTTGCCTTCGAAGATTCCCCCGAAGGACGGCGCGATCACGCACCGAATGCCATAATCCCACAGCGCGTAGACCGCTGCCTCTCGCGAGGACCCGGTCCCGAAGTTCCGTCGAGCAACGAGAACTTTCGCACCCGCATAGCGCGCCTCGTTGAGCGGAAAGCCTGGCCGCAATGCACCGTCGGGACCGAACCGCAGATCGTGCAGCAGAAAGCCGCCGTATCCTGCCGCGCGGGGACGACTCATGAAACGCGCAGGGATCAATTGATCCGTGTCGACATTCTCCAGGCCCAGGGGACATGCCACAGCTGAGAGGGTCGTGAATCTTTCCATGGCTCAGCCCCCCGCGGCAGGCAGAGAACGGACGTCGGTCAACCGGCCCGTGACTGCAGCGGCCGCCACCATGGCCGGTGACATCAGGTGGGTGCGTGCGCCTGGCCCCTGTCGGCCCCTGAAATTGCGATTGGTCGTCGAGGCGCAACGCTCGCCCGGCGCCACGATATCTCCGTTCATGCCAACGCACATCGAGCATCCGGCCTCCGCCCAGACGAGACCCGCGTCGGTGAAGATCCGGTCCAGGCCTTCCGCTTCTGCGGCCCGCTTTACTCCACTCGAGCCTGGCGAGACGAGACCGGGAACGCGCGCCCTCCGCCCTCGCAGCACGGCTGCAGCTACGCGCAAATCCTCGAGCCGAGCATTCGTACACGAGCCGATGAAGACCCGATCGACGGCGACCTCCGTCAGTGGTTGGCCCGGTGCGAGCCCCATGTAAGTGAGCGCGTCACGAACATACCCCACACGAGCACCGGTCTCGTGCCTCGGGTCGGGGACCAGCGCAGTGATCGGTAAAGCATCCTCAGGGCTCGTTCCCCACGTGACCGTTGGCGCGACATCAGCCGCATCGAGTTCGGTTTCTCTGTCGTACTGCGCGCCTGGATCGGTTGTCAGCGAGCGCCATTCCGCGATGGCGGCATCCATCGTCGCACCCTTCGGCGCCCAAGGCCGCCCGCAGATCCATTGCAACGTCGTGTCGTCAGGCGCGATCATGGCGCATCGCGCACCGGCCTCGATCGACATGTTGCACAGTGTGAGCCGCCCCTCCATGGACAGGGCCGTGATGGCCGATCCGGAGTATTCGACCGCGTGGCCGCGTGCCCCATCAGCACCGATGCGTGCGATGACGTATAGCGCAAGATCCTTGGCGGAAACGTGCGCTCCGAGGATCCCGCGCACCCAGATCCGCATGCGTTTCGGCTTCTGCTGCCAAAGCGTCTGCGTCATGAGCACGTGCGCGACTTCGGACGCGCCGATGCCGAACGCGTATGCGCCGAATGCCCCGTGCGTGGACGTGTGGCTGTCGCCGCACACGATCAATAAGCCCGGAAGAGTCAGTCCCATTTCCGGTCCGACAACATGAACAATGCCCTGCGCCGGGTCCGTGATATCGAAACTTCGGATCCCATGCCGACGCGTATTGGCGCGAAGCTGCTCGACCATGCCGGCGACGGTCGGATCGGAAATGACCGGCCGCCCGCGCGTGGGAACGTAGTGATCCGCGACCCCGAAGGTGAGTCCCGGCTCGGCGACACCGCGTCCTCGGGCATCGACCTGCCGGAAAGCGTGGTGTGATCCCTCATGCACGAAATGGCGGTCGACCCACAACAGCGTCTCGCCATCCTCTCGTGTGGCGATGACGTGGCTGTCCCACACCTTGTCGAACAGTGTGCGCGGGGGCGTCATGTTGGGCCACCCAACCCGGCGAGCGCCTCCGCGACTGTCGCGATACCCGCAACCGGCCTCAGAGCTGCAATTGCCGTGGCATGAACTTCAGAGGTGAATGCCGCGCACCCGTCTTCGAGCACGATCGCCTCGATGTCGCGGACATGAGCGTCGCGGACCGTGGACGCCACCCCTCCGTTCGTGACGATCCCGCCGACGATCAAGCGGTCGATATCGAGCTTCCTCAGAACCCATTCGAGGCGCGTCATGTAGAACGCCGAGTAGGCAATCTTCTCGATGACGATGTCGACGGGCTGCAACTGGTCCACCGTCGCATGCCCCCACGACCCAGGCGCGAAATCGCCCTTGCTGAGGAAGGGCCGCAACCGCCTCAGGTGCGGCGAGATCAACGGTTCCCCGCCACGCCCCGGAACCAGGGTGAATTGTGTTGCGATGACGAGGCCACCGAGTGAGCGGAGCCGCGCCGCCAATGGTGCGAGCCGCGCAGGCAATGCTGCGATCGATGCGTTCTTCTGCCCGCCCCTGGCGTATGCGCCGTCGGGATGAATGAAATCGTTCTGCAGATCGACGACCAGCAGAGCAGTCCTGTCGACGGAATGCGGAGCCATGGCCGTCATGCGCGCGTCACCAGAAGGTTTCCAAAGCTGTCGACCTCCGCCACGAGGCCCGGGTCGAGCACGGTCGTCGCGTCGTTCTGCTCGATGATGGCTGGGCCCGCGAGGCGGGCACCGGCAGGAAGCGACAGCCTGTCCCAGATGTCGGTGGCATGCCATCCACCATCGAACCAAACGCGCCGACTGCCGCGTGCGGCCGCTTCGAGAGAGCCCTCGCGCGGACCCAAAGCAGCAAGATCGAACCGCGGCCGCACGCCGACGGCCGTCGTCCGCAAGTTCACGATGCGAACCGGGATGCCAGGCAGAGCGCGGGAGAACGAAGACTGATAGCTCGCATCGAAAGCCGCCCTGACGCCATCGATCGTGACGCAGGTGGTAGCCTTCTGGAGCGTTACGGCGAGAGGGACGCCGACGGTGTGGGTCTGACCCACGTAGTGCATGTCGAGCTCGTAGTGCACGTCGATACGTTCGATCGCCAGACCGGCGGCCGCGACGATGTCCTGCGCTCTGTTGCCCGAAGCGACCATCCGGGCATCGAGCGCAGCAACGTCGAGGCTGTCCAGCGCCGAATTGATCGTCTCGACCTGATCGTTGCGAATGTCTGCAATAATGCAGCCGAGCGCGGAGGTGATACCAGGATAGAGCGGCACGAGGGCCGCCTTCAGACCCACATCGCGGATCAGCGAGCCCACATGGAGTGCGCCGCCGCCGCCGAAAGGCACTGCCGTGAACCGCGCGGGATCATGCCCCCGCTCGACCGATACGAGCCGGATCGCACCGGCCATCTTGGCATTCGCCACGCGCACGATGGCTTCTGCTGCGGCTTCGGTTGCAAGACCCAGCGGTTTGCCGACATGGGTCTCGATTGCGCTGCGAGCGGCGTCGATGTCGAGGCGCGCCAGCGCCCCGCCGATGGGGCGCTCCGCATTGATCCGACCGAGGGCAACGTTGGCATCGGTCAAAGTCGGCCGCGTGTTGCCCGCACCATAACAGGCCGGACCCGGCCGTGATCCGGCGCTCTCCGGCCCAACCGCGAGTAGCCCGCCGGCGTCGACATGGGCGATGGAACCGCCTCCCGCTCCGATGGTGGTGATTTCCACCATCGGCGTCCGAATGACGAGACCGAAATCGATGGTGCTCTGAGCAGCGAGCGCCGGCTTGCCATCGGCAATGAGCGACACGTCGAACGAGGTGCCGCCGAGGTCAGCGGTGATCACATCGCGAACGCCGGCCGCGTGAGCAATCGCACCGGCCGCGATCACACCGGCCGCAGGGCCGCTCAGAGCAGTGCGGATTGGTTGCCTCCTCGCCATGGCCGCGCTCATCACGCCGCCGTTCGATTGAACGATGTGGAACGACCCCTGGAACTTGCTCGAAGCAAGCGCGTCCTCCAGCTTTCCGAGATAGTTGGCCAGCACGGGCTGCAGGTAAGCATTGAGCGCGGTCGTCGATGTCCGCTCGAACTCACGGATCTCGGGCAGGAGCTCGGCTGAGTGCGCAACGTGCGGATTTGGCCACACCGCTTTGGCGGCCTCGTAGGCGACGCGCTCGTTGGCCGGATTGGCGTAGGCATTGATGAAAACGATCGCCAGCGCTTCGGCACCGCGATCGAGCAGCATGCGCGCCGCGGCGGCGACTTCCGAAGGATCTACCGGAGTATGGACCGTTCCGTCGGCCAGCATTCGCTCCGAGACCTCGAGCCGGAACTGCCGCGTCGCCACGGGCACGAAATCGCCCCAGAGCCCCCACGTGTTCGGCCGATCGCGGCGGCGCATCTCCAAAACGTCACGAAAGCCTTTCGTCGTGATGATGCCGATCCTCGCGCCCTTGCGTTCCAGGAGCGCATTGGTCCCTACCGTCGTGCCATGCACGATCGCGCCGAGATCGGCCGGAGCACCGAACTTCCCGAGACCTTCCAGGAAGCCTTTGCTCTCGTCGCCACGATGGGACGACACCTTGGCGGTACGGAACTGGCGCGTCGCCTCGTCGAACCAAGCGAGATCGGTGAATGTCCCCCCGACGTCCACACCGACGATTGTCCTGGAGGCGCCGCTCATTCGGGCTCCACGACACGTAGATTTCTCTGCCGGCACGGGCACTGACGAGCCCGTTGGCGATGTCGGCGCGCACCGCTTCCGCCGACCGCTCACGCGGATCTCCGTAACCGCCTCCACCGGGCGTCTCGAGCCGAACCCGTTGCCCCTTCTTGATCTTCACGCCCGTGATCTTCGATGCCATCGGCGGTTCGCCTCGCCCGTTATCCGTATCGAAATAGAAGCGATTGAGTGCCGCCGGGGATCCCCCCGCGACGCCGAACGGCGCATGCCGACCACGCTCCCCCAGAAGAGCGACGTCGGCACCGCGGTCATCGAGCAACTCGATCTCATAGATCGCCCCAAATCCACCACGGTGCATGCCGGCGCCTGCACTGTCCGGTCTCAGCGCCCACTGGGTGAAGATGACCGGGTATGACGCCTCCAGGATTTCAGCCGGAGGTATGGTCGCCGTCGATATCGGATTGTTCGCATGGTTCAACCCGTCGCTCTGGGGGTTGCCTCCCAGCCCGCCGCCGAAGAACGAGAACATCACCCATCGCTCTCCCGATGCCCGATGCCCGGCGATGGAGAGCGCGTTGATCGTTCCGAACGGTGCCGCCGTGGCGCGCTTTGGGTCCGCCTTGGAAAGCGCACCGAACACCACGCCGATCATCCGGAGAATGGTTTCAGTATAGCCCGCGACGGGGCGCGGCGGCCCGACGCCCAGGAATGTCGTTTCCGGGATGACGAAGGTGATCGGCCTGAGGCAACCGGCGTTGGCCGGCACTGACGTAAAGACGTGCTTCAACGCCACGTAGCAGCAGGCAACCGCCGTCGAGTACGCGATGTTCACGGGACCTTTGCAGGGCGGCGAGGACCGCGAAAAATCGAGCGTCATGTGATCGCCGCTCACGGTCAGGTCGAGCGCGATCGTCAGCGGCTCATCGACAATGCCATCGTTGTCCAGATAGTCCTCGAACCGATAGGTCCCCGACGGCAAGGCCGAGATTTCCTTTCGCATCAGGGCCGCTGCCCGCTCGGTCGCTGCATCGAGGGCTTCGCGCACGACCGTGTCGCCGTACTCGCCGAGGAGCGCATGGAAACGGCGCTCGCCCAGGTCCAGGGCATTCAACTGGCCATTCAGATCACCCCAATTCGACCGCGGCACGCGCGAATTGGCGTTGAGGATGTCGACGATGTCCTGCTGGAGCACGCCCTTGCGAAACAGCTTCACCGGCGGGATGAGAACGCCCTCCTGGTGGCATTCGGTGGCAGCCGGATTGTAGCCGCCCGCAACATTGCCGCCGATATCGAGCCAATGTCCGACGGACGCAAGCCAAGCGAAGAGCCTCCCATCCCGCATCAGCGGGCGCACCAACCGAAAATCATTCAGATGCGTGCCGCCCTTGTACGGGTCGTTGAAGATGAAGGTGTCACCCGCCTCGACGCCGGCACCGGCCGTCACATGATCGATCACGGCCTTCACTGCAAAGGCCATGGCGCCGACGAAAATTGGCAACCCCTTCTGACCCTGGACGAGCGTCGCTCCCGTCTCGGCATGGTAGAGGCCGTGGCAGGCGTCCCGCGCTTCGGCAATGATTGGATTGAAGGCCGATCGGTAGAGCGTCGCGTCCATCTCGTCGGCAATCTGCTCGAGGCGCCCGAGAAGAATCGAGAACGTTACGGGATCGAGAGAACGCATCACGCATCCCCTTCGTAACGCTTGCCGAGCGCCAGCATCTCAGGCGTGCCGATGGCCGCATTGAGACCTTGGAAGTCGAACATCTGGTTGCGGAACGCGTCGCTGCCCCCGTCATTCATGAGGGTCGCGTAGAAGGCCGCAGCAGCATGCGCCATCGCGCGCACGACGCCGCCCGGAAAGATCACGAGCGAGAACCCCATTTCCTGCAGGCCCTTCGCATTGACCATGGGCGTCATGCCGCCCTCGACCATGTTCGCCATCAGGGGAATGCCGTCGGCGAGCTGCCGTGGAATGTCCTTGAGCTGGGTGGTCGAGCCGGGCGCCTCGACGAAGAGCACGTCGGCGCCGGCGTCGCGATACAGAGCTGCACGCTCGAGGGCCGCCTCGAACCCTTCCACGGCAACGGCGTCGGTGCGCGCGATCATCAGTGTCCCCGCATCCGCACGCGCATCGCAGGCCGCCTTGATCTTTCCCGCCATCTCCCGAGCAGAGATAAGGCGCTTCTCTCGCAGGTGTCCGCACCGCTTGGGATAGCTCTGATCCTCGAGCTGGATGGCGGAAGCTCCGGCGCGCTCAAAGAGGCGCACGGTCCGCTGCACGTTGAGCGCGTTCCCGTACCCGTTGTCGGCGTCGACGATGAGCGGTGTCGCGACGCGGTCGCGCACCAACTGAATGGTCTCGACGACTTCACTCATGGAGACGAGACCGATATCGGGACGGCCAAGCCTGGTGTAGGCAATGGAGGCGCCTGACAGATAGAGCGCTTCCGCACCCGCACGTTGCGCGAGAAGCGCCGTCAAAGGATCCGCGATCCCCGGAGCAAGCAGGATCGGCTTCTTCTGCAATCGGGCTTTCAATGTCATGTCGGCTCCCGAACGAGTGAATTCAGTCGAGAGAGGTCCGGCTCCGCATCGAGAGCGAGAACGGCCTTGGAGATCTCACGCAGCCGAGCGTGCTCGACGAATGCCCCGGCAACCTCGTGAAACTTGGCGATGACCTCGTCCGCTGAATATGGATCCTCGGTATCGCCCTTGTTCGTCAGTGCCATCTCTTCGAGCGTTCGCCCGCCCTTCAGGCGCACTCGAACCCGCGCCGGCCTCTGAC
>CAVTJY010000006.1:0-30096 GCA_963735125.1 uncultured Alphaproteobacteria bacterium
AGGATCACCGAGCACAGGAGAACGATGTCATGGCGCGTACCAAGATCGCGCTGATCGGCGCAGGCCAGATCGGCGGCACTCTGGCACTTCTGGCCGGCCTGAAAGAGCTGGGCGACATCGTCCTGACCGACATGATGGAAGGCGTCGCCAAGGGCAAGGCGCTGGACCTGTCGCAGGCGGCTGCCGTCGAGGGCTTCAACGCCAAGATCGCCGGCGCCGGCGTCGATCCCTACTCAGCCATCGAAGGCGCGGCGGTGTGCATCGTCACGGCCGGCGTGCCGCGCAAGCCCGGCATGAGCCGCGACGACCTGCTCGGCATCAACCTGGAGGTGATGGAGAGCGTGGGCGCCGGCATCAAGAAGTACGCCCCCAACGCCTTCGTCATCTGCATCACCAATCCGCTCGATGCGATGGTGTGGGCGCTGCAGAAGTATCTCGGGCCTGCCGACCAACAAGGTGATCGGCATGGCGGGCGTGCTCGAACTCGTCGCGCTTTGCCCACTTCCTCGCCGAAGCCGCCAACGTCTCCATCGAGGACGTGCGCGCCATGACGCTGGGCGGCCACGGCGACGACATGGTGCCGATGGTGCGCTACTCGACCATCGGCGGCGTGCCGCTGCCCGACTGCGTCAAGCTCGGCATGTTCACGCCAGGAGCAGCTCGACGCCATGATCAAGCGCACGCGCGGCGGCGGCGGCGAGATCGTGGCTCTGCTCGGCACCGGCTCGGCGTTCTATGCGCCGGCCGCGTCCGCCATCTCGATGGCCGAGAGCTACCTGAAGGACAAGCGGCGCGTGCTGCCGTGCGCGGCCTACTGCAAGGGCGAGTTCGGCGTGAAGGACATGTACGTCGGCGTGCCGGTGGTGATCGGCGCCAACGGCGTGGAGAAGATCGTCGACCTGAGCTCAACGAGGACGAGAAGGCGATGTTCACCAAGTCGGTCGCATCGGTGAAGGGCCTGGTCGATGCCTGCGTGAAGATCTCGCCGGCGCTGGCAGGCTGACATGGCAAAGCGCGCAATCACCACCACCAAGGCCAAGGCGATCGGCCCCTATTCGATGGCGATCGAGGCGGGCGACCTGGTGTTCCTGTCGGGCCAGATCCCGCTCGACGCCGCGACTGGTAAGCTGGTCGAGGGCGACATCTCGGCCCAGGCCAAGCAGTCGCTGGAGAACCTGAAGACCATCCTGGAGGCGGCCGGCCTCGGCTTCGGCCACGTGGTCAAGACCACCATCTTCCTGACCAGCATGGCCGATTTCGCTGCCGTCAACGAGGTCTACAAGGCCTACGTCGGCGAGCCCTATCCGGCCCGCTCCACGTTCGCCGTGGCGGGCCTGCCGATGGGGGCGAAAGTCGAAATTGAAATGATCGCCTCTCGCAGTGCACAATAGCCGTATCGCAGAGCGGAAATGACGGCCTTGGCGGCCTGACGCGATCTGGCATATGGTATACCAGACGCTTGCGGGTGCCGCCTCGGCGTGTGTCAGCGCGCAGAATTCCAGCCACGGGGCCTCCATGAACGTCCACGAGTACCAAGCCAAGCAGCTGCTCAAGGGCTTCGGCGTGCCGGTGGCGCAAGGCGGCCCGGCATTCACGCCAGCCGAGGCCGTGAAGGCCGCTCAGGGCCTTCCTGGGCCGGTGTGGGTGGTGAAGGCCCAGATCCATGCGGGCGGCCGCGGCAAGGGCAAATTCAAGGAAGCCGCCGCCGGGGACAAGGGCGGCGTGCGCATCGTCAAGTCGATCGACGAGGTCAAGACGGCCGCCGAGCAGATGCTGGGCAAGACGCTGGTGACCATCCAGACCGGGCCGGCCGGCCGCGTCGTCAAGCGCGTGTTCGTCGAGGACGGCTCGGCCATCGAGCGCGAGCTGTATCTGTCGGCGCTGGTCGACCGCGTCACCTCGCGCGTCGCCTTCATCGCCTCCACCGAAGGCGGCATGGACATCGAGAAGGTCGCGCACGACACGCCGGAGAAAATCGTCACCCTGTCGATCGATCCGGCGACGGGCTACGCGCCCTTCCACGGGCGCAAGATCGCGGCGGCCCTGAAGCTGACCGGCGACCAGATCGACCAGTGCGTCAAGCTGATCGGCGCGCTCTACCGCGCCTTCGTCGACAAGGACATGAGCCTGCTCGAGGTCAACCCGCTGGTGGTGACCAAGGCCGGCAAGCTGCTGTGCCTCGATGCCAAGATCAACTTCGACGACAACGCGCTGTTCCGGCACAAGGACATCCAGGAGCTGCGCGACGTCGAGGAGGAGGACCCCGCCGAGGTGGAGGCCTCCAAGTCCGACCTCAACTACGTCAAGCTCGACGGCCAGATCGGCTGCATGGTCAACGGCGCCGGCCTCGCCATGGCGACCATGGACATCATCAAGCTGTACGGCATGGAGCCCGCCAACTTCCTCGACGTCGGCGGCGGCGCCACCAAGGAGAAGGTGGCGGCGGCGTTCAAGATCATCCTGTCCGACCCGGCCGTGAAGGGCATCCTGGTCAACATCTTCGGCGGCATCATGCGTTGCGACATCATCGCCGAAGGCGTGGTGGCGGCGGCCAAGGAGATGGCCATCAAGGTGCCGCTGGTGGTGCGCCTGGAAGGCACCAACGTCGACCTCGGCAAGGAGATCCTGGCCAAGTCCGGGCCTCAAGATCGTGCCCGCCGACAACCTCGCCGACGCAGCCAAGAAGATCACCGACGAAGTCAAGAAGGCGGGCTGACGATGGCAATCCTGATCGACCAGAACACCAAGGTCATCGTGCAGGGCTTCACCGGCAGCCAGGGCACGTTCCATACCCAGCAGGCGGTCGCCTACGGCACCAAGGTGGTCGGCGGCATCACGCCGGGCAAAGGCGGCACGCGCCATCCCGACGCCAAGCTGGCCGACATCCCGATCTTCGACACCGTGGTCGAGGCCAAGGCCAAGACCGGTGCCAACGCCAGCGCCATCTACGTGCCGCCGCGCTTTGCGGCCGATGCGATCCTGGAGGCGATCGACGCCGAGATCCCGCTGATCGTGTGCATCACCGAGGGCATCCCGGTGCTCGACATGGTCAAGGTGAAGCGGGCGCTCGCCGGCTCCATGTCGCGCCTGATCGGGCCGAACTGCCCGGGCGTGCTGACGCCCAACCAGTGCAAGATCGGCATCATGCCGGCCAACATCTTCAAGGCCGGCAGCGTCGGCATCGTCTCGCGCTCCGGCACGCTCACCTACGAGGCGGTCAAGCAGACGACCGATGCCGGGCTCGGCCAGTCGACGGCGGTCGGCATCGGCGGCGATCCGGTGAAGGGCACCGAGTTCATCGACGTGCTGGAGATGTTCCTCGCCGACCCCGCCACCAACTCGATCATCATGATCGGCGAGATCGGCGGCTCGGCCGAGGAGGACGCCGCCGACTTCATCAAGTCGGAGGCCAAGCGCGGCCGCAAGAAGCCGATGGCGGGCTTCATCGCCGGCATGACCGCGCCTCCCGGCCGGCGCATGGGCCACGCGGGCGCCATCATCTCGGGCGGCAAGGGCAAAGCCGAGGACAAGGTGGCAGCCATGCAGTCGGCGGGCATCGCCGTGGCGGACAGCCCGGCCTCGCTCGGCACCACGCTGTCGAAGGTGCTCGGCCGCGGCTGATTTCGGCCTGCACCTTCTTTGGGCAGGCGCGTTCCGGGGCCTTACGGTTGCCGGGGAACTGTACTACATGAGCGCATGTGCTAGGTAAGCGCCCGGCGGAGGGCGTTGGCCCCCACGCACGTTCGCACGTAGCCCCATCTCATACTCCACGGGACTTCGATCCGACATGAGCCGACAACCCAAGAACGACGCGTTTGCGCGCACTTCCTTCCTGCAGGGCACCAATGCCGCCTACATCGAGGAGATGCAGGCTCAGTATGAGCGCAACCCCGGATCGGTCAGCGACGAGTGGCGGCATTTCTTCGCCTCGCTGCAGGAGGAGCACGGCGCGGCCGAAGGCAACGGCCACAACGGTCCGTCCTGGGCGCGGCCGATGGAGCAGGTAGACGACAACAAGGACCTGCTTGGCGCGCTCACAGGCGACTACGGCGCCGCCGAGCGCCAGATCCAGAACCGGCTCAATGCCAAGGCGGCGGCGACCGGCTTCGAGCTGTCGCCGATGGCCTCGCTGCGCACCACGCAGGACAGCATCCGCGCCCTCATGCTGATCCGCGCCTATCGCGTGATGGGCCACCTCGCCGCCGACCTCGATCCGCTCGGCCTCACCGAGCGCAAGATCCACAAGGAGCTGCGGCCGGAGACCTACGGCTTCACGGACGCCGACCTCGACCGCCCGATCTTCATCGACAAGGTGCTGGGTCTCGAGATCGCCACCGTGCGCGACATCCTCAAGATCCTGCGCCGCACCTACTGCCGGCAGATCGGCGTGGAGTTCATGCACATCACCTCGCCGGTGCAGAAGTCCTGGATCCAGGAGCGCATCGAGGGTCGCGACAAGGACATCAACTTCACGGTCGAAGGCAAGCGCGCCATCCTCAACAAGCTGATCGAGGCGGAGACCTTCGAGAGGTTCGCCGACGTCAAGTACACCGGCACCAAGCGCTTCGGTCTCGACGGCGGCGAGTTGATGGTTCCGGCGCTCGAGCAGATCATCAAGCGCGGCGGCCAGCTCGGCGTGAAGGAGATCGTGATGGGCATGGCCCACCGCGGCCGCCTCAACGTGCTGTCCAACGTGATGGCCAAGCCGCACCGCGCCATCTTCAACGAGTTCAAGGGCGGCTCCTACAAGCCCGACGACGTCGAAGGCTCGGGCGACGTGAAGTATCACCTCGGCGCTTCCTCGGACCGCTCGTTCGACGGCAACAACGTGCACCTGTCGCTGACCGCCAACCCCTCGCATCTCGAGATCGTCGATCCGGTGGTGCTCGGCAAGGTGCGCGCCAAGCAGGACCAGCACGGCTGCAAGCCGGGCGAGCGCACGCCCGTCATGCCTCTGCTGATCCACGGCGACGCCGCGTTTGCCGGCCAGGGCGTGGTGGCCGAGTGCTTCGGCCTGTCGGGCCTCAAGGGTCACCGCACCGGCGGCTCGATCCACTTCATCATCAACAACCAGATCGGCTTCACGACGTCGCCGCGCCACTCGCGCTCCTCGCCCTACTGCTCGGACGTCGCCAAGATGGTCGAGGCGCCGATCTTCCACGTCAACGGCGACAACCCGGAAGCGGTGGTGCACGTCGCCAAGATCGCCATCGAGTTCCGGCAGAAGTTCCAGAAGCCGGTGGTGATCGACATGTTCTGCTACCGCCGCTTCGGCCACAACGAGTCCGACGAGCCGGCCTTCACCCAGCCGCTGATGTATCGCGCCATCAAGGCGCATCCGTCGGCGGTCGAGATCTACTCGAAGCGCCTGATCGAGGAAGGCGTCATCACCAAGCAGGGCGTCGAGGAGATGCAGGGCAGCCTTCCGCTCGCACCTGGAAGCCGAGCTGGGCGCCGCCGAGGGCTACAAGCCCAACAAGGCCGACTGGCTCGACGGCCGCTGGGCCGACATCGGCTTCGCCGACGACGAGGCTCGCCGCGGCACGACCGGCGTGCCGATCGAGACGCTGAAGGAGATCGGCCGGCGCATCACGGCCATCCCGCAGGACTTCCACGCGCACAAGACCGTGCAGCGCCTGCTGCAGCGCCGCCGCGAGATGGTGGAGACGGGCACCGGCATCGATTGGTCGATGGCCGAGAGCCTGGCGTTCGGCACGCTGCTCAAGGAGGGCTTCCCGGTGCGGCTGTCCGGCCAGGACAGCGAGCGCGGCACCTTCTCGCAGCGCCACTCCGTGCTGGTCGATCAGGAGACGCGAGCGCCGCTACACGCCGCTCAAGTATGTCTCGCCCGACCAGGGCCGCTTCGAGGTCATCAACTCGATGCTGTCGGAGGAGGCGGTGCTCGCCTTCGAGTACGGCTACACCCTGGCCGAGCCCAACGCGCTCGTCATGTGGGAGGCGCAGTTCGGCGACTTCGCCAACGGCGCCCAGGTCGTGTTCGACCAGTTCATTTCGTCCGGCGAGCGCAAGTGGCTGCGCATGTCGGGGCTCGTCTGCCTGCTGCCGCATGGCTACGAGGGGCAGGGGCCGGAGCACTCGTCGGCGCGTCTCGAACGCTTCCTGCAGACCTGCGCGGAGGACAACTGGCAGGTCGCCAATTGCACGACGCCCGCCAACTACTTCCACATCCTGCGCCGCCAGCTGCATCGCAAGTTCCGCAAGCCGCTGGTGATCATGACGCCGAAGTCGCTGCTGCGGCACAAGCGCGTCACCTCCGACCTGGCCGATATGGGGCCGGGCTCCTCGTTCCATCGCCTGCTGTGGGACGACGCGCAGGCGCGGCCCAGCGAGAAGATCAAGCTGAAGCCCGACGGGCAGATCCGCCGCGTCGTGCTGTGCTCGGGCAAGGTCTACTACGACCTCTACGAGGCCCGCGAGGCGGCCGGCGTCGACGATGTCTACCTGCTGCGCATCGAGCAGCTCTATCCGTTCCCGGCCAAGGCCCTGGTGAGCGAGCTGTCGCGCTTCCCCAACGCCGAGATCGTCTGGGCGCAGGAGGAGCCGCGCAACATGGGCGCCTGGAATTTCATCGAGCCCAATGTCGAGTGGGTGCTGCAGCACACGCCGATCGCCAATACGCGCCCGCGCTATGTCGGCCGGTCGCCGTCCGCCGCCACGGCCACGGGCCTCGCCAGCAAGCACGCCCAGGAGCAGAAGACGCTGGTGGAGCAGGCGCTGGCTGGATGACGCATGACGTGTCACGAATGCGTGCGATGACGGATGTGTCGGCTGACCGGCGCGTCCTTGCGAAGAGCGGATGCGCAGGGAGCCCTTGAATCGGCGAGCCCTTCACGTGCGAAACGCTCTGCAGAAGCTGAAGGCGCGATTGTTTGCTGGACGGTGGAACGAGATGACGATCGAGATCAAGGTGCCGGCGCTGGGCGAATCCGTCACGGAAGCGACCGTCGGCCAATGGTTCAAGAAGCCGGGCGAAGCCGTCAACGTGGACGAGCCGCTGGTCGAGCTGGAGACCGACAAGGTCACCGTCGAGGTGCCGGCACCGGCTGCGGGCGTGCTGGGCGACATCAAGGTGGCGCAGGGCACGACGGTCGCCGTCGGCAGCGTGCTGGGCTCCATCAAGGAAGGCGCCGGTGCTCCTGCGCAGCCGGCCGCCAAGGCCGACGCGAAGCCCGCGGTGGCTGCGCCAAAGCCGGTGCCCGCGGCGCCAACGGCTCCGGCCAAAGGCGACATGCCGCCCGCTCCCGCCGCCCGCAAGATGATGGAGGAGAAGGGTGTCTCCGCCGCCGACGTGCAGGGCTCCGGCCGTCGCGGCCAGGTGCTGAAAGAGGACGTGATGGCCGCCGCAGTCAGGCCGGCTGGACCGGCCAGCCAATGCCGGCGCGGCCGAGGCCGTCGCCTATGCGCCGATGACGACCACGTCGGTCGCCGTTGCCCAGCTGCGCGCACCGTCGGTGCCCAACGACGCCGCGCGCGAGGAACGGGTGAAGATGACGCGCCTGCGTCAGACCATCGCCCGCCGCCTGAAGGACGCGCAGAACACCGCGGCGATGCTCACCACGTTCAACGACCTCGACATGCACGCGGTCATGAACCTGCGCAAGGAATACAAGGACCTGTTCGAGAAGCGCCACGGCGTGAAGCTGGGCTTCATGGGCTTTTTCGTGAAGGCCTGCATCCAGGCGCTGAAGGAGATCCCGGCCGTCAACGCCGAGATCGACGGGCAGGACATCGTCTACAAGAACTACTACCACATCGGCGTGGCCGTCGGCACCGACAAGGGCCTGGTCGTGCCGGTGGTGCGCGAGGCCGACCGCATGTCGCTCGCCGAGATCGAGCAGACCATCACCGACTTCGGCAAGCGCGCCCGCGAGGGCAAGCTGTCGATCGACGAGATGCAGGGCGGCACCTTCACCATCTCCAACGGCGGCGTGTACGGCTCGCTGATGTCGACGCCGATCCTCAACGCGCCGCAGTCCGGCATCCTCGGCATGCATCGCATCGAGGAGCGGCCGGTGGTGCGGAACGGGCAGATCGTGATCCGGCCGATGATGTACCTGGCGCTGAGCTACGACCACCGCGTCGTCGACGGCAAGGACGCGGTGACCTTCCTCGTCCGCGTCAAGGAAGTGCTGGAGGACCCGCAGCGGTTCGTGCTGGAGCTTTGAGGCAGTGCGATGCCCGCTGTAGCGTCAGTCGATGGCTGAACGTGGCAATTTTCGCGATGAGCGCCTGCCGTCACTTTCACGTCGCTTGCGCTGAATATCGCGGCGCTGATCGAGTATCGAGACGCGTGCGAAGCTCCATCAGAAGGCACGCTCTCCCGAGCGCAAGTTGCGAACGGTGTTACGATGGGCAGGACGCCCTGGCGAGTCAGTTGCTGGAGACGCTTGGCGAGCTGGCACGCGCCTGGCGTGGAGCCGTGTGAAGGATCGCATGAGACATCTTGCTCGATCGTTGGTCGCGCTGAAGCTGTCATCCACGGCGTCTTGAAGCTCGTGTTCAAGCCGATGGGTATCGAGGGCGTCGTTGATCTGACGCCGGTCGATCGCTCGACGGCGCATCTTCACGTATCTGCAGTCGCCTGCAAACTTCAAGATAGGTGCAGCTTGAAGAACACGGCCACCGCATCACTGGGTGGATCGAAGGCGGCAATGAGATCGATCTTCGGCGCCGCATTCTGAGTGCGTCGAGCAAGCGACCTGAACGGCAAGCTGAGTATTCACAAACTGAGGACACTCGATCTGACATGACCTACGACCTGATCGTGATCGGCACCGGGCCTGGCGGCTATGTGTGCGCCATCCGCGCGGCGCAGCTCGGCCTGAAGGTGGCCGTGGTGGAGAAGCGCGCCACGTACGGCGGCACCTGCCTCAACATCGGCTGCATCCCGTCCAAGGCGCTGCTGCATGCTTCCGAGCTGTTCGAGGAGGCGGGGCATTCGTTTCGCCGGCGATGGGCATCGAGGTGCCGGCGCTGAAGCTCGACCTCGCCAAGATGCTGGCCTTCAAGGACCAGGGCGTGAAGGGCAACGTCGACGGCGTCGCCTTCCTGCTCAAGAAGAACAAGATCGACACCTTCCAGGGCACCGGCAGCATCGCCGGGCCGGGCAAGGTCGAGTGTCGCATGGCGAGCGGCAAGCAGCAGCTCGAGACCAAGAGCATCGTCATCGCCACCGGCTCAGACGTGGCCAAGCTGCCGGGCGTCAACATCGACGAGGTGAGCATCGTCTCGTCCACCGGCGCGCTGTCGCTGCCGAAGGTGCCGAAGCGCCTGCTGGTGGTCGGCGCCGGCGTGATCGGGCTGGAGCTTGGCTCGGTGTGGCGCCGGCTCGGCTCGGAGGTGGGGGTGGTCGAGTATCTCGACCGCATCCTGCCCGGCATGGATGCCGACGTGGCGAAGTCCGTCCAGCGCATCCTGGGCAAGCAGGGCATGACCTTCAAGCTGGCCAGCAAGGTGACCAAGGTCGCCAGGAACGGTGCGGCCCAGCAGATCACCATCGAGCCGGCAGCCGGCGGCGAGGCCACGACCATCGAGGCGGATGTCGTGCTGGTCGCCATCGGCCGCACGCCCTACACGGACGGGCTCGGCCTCGAGGCGGCCGGCGTGCAGCTCGACAATCGCAAGCGCGTGGTCGTCGATGCGCACTACCAGACCAACGTTCCCGGCATCTACGCGATCGGCGACGTGATCGCCGGCCCGATGCTGGCGCACAAGGCCGAGGACGAGGGCATGGCGGCGGCCGAGATCATTGCCGGGCAGGCGGGCCACGTGAACTACGACGTCATTCCCAACGTCATCTACACGTTCCCGGAGGTCGCCTCGGTCGGCAAGTCCGAGGAGGACCTGAAGGACGCGGGCATCGCCTACAAGGTCGGCAAGTTCCCGTTCACCGCCAACGGCCGCGCCAAGGTCAACAAGACCACCGACGGCTTCGTCAAGGTCCTGGCCGACGCCAAGACCGACCGCATCCTCGGCGTGCACATCATCGGCGCGGCGGCGAGCGAGATGATCGCGGAGGCGGCGGTGATCATGGAGTTCGGCGGCTCGGCCGAGGACCTGGCGCGCACCTGCCACGCGCACCCGACGCTGACCGAGGCGGTCAAGGAAGCGGCGCTGGCCGTCGACAAGCGCGCCATCCACATGTGACGCTGGCGCGAGGGCTTGCCGCCCGGTTGGGGGGAACATGGGGCCTTCGCTGTCGATCGTCGATGTGGCCGCAGCCGGCCTCGGCCGCGCCATTGGATCATTTCCGCGCCTGCTTGCGATCTATGTGCTGCCCTGGCTGCTAGGCACGGTCGTGCTGGTGGCATTGGAAGCCGTTGCCCAGGATCAACTGCGCCTTGGATGGGTTGCACAATGGGTGCGCAACCTGGTGTGGGCTCCCTTTGCCGCGATGGCCTACCTGATGCTGTTGCGATGGGTGCTGGGAGAGCAACCACCCGCTCGCTGGTTCGATCTCGACTGGGGCCGGCAGGCTTGGTTCGCGGCGCTGGTCGTGATGGCGTGGGTTTTGACGGCAGATGCGTTGGAAGCGGCGCCAACCGCGATGCTGTTGTGGCTGGCCGTTCCAGACATTGCTGCATTCCAATGGGAGGAGGTGGCCACTCTCTACTACGCGCTTCGCACGGCCGTCTGGCTCCTCGATGCGACGCTGGACCTTTGGTTCCTTGGCTTACTCGTCGTCATCGTCAAGTACGGCTGGCCTGATTTCACCGAGCTCCAGAATCTTCTGAGGCTGCGGCCGATGCGGATGTTCGGCATCGCCCTCGTGGCGGCTGCCGCGACCGACGGCGCGCAGTTCCTTTGTGCGGGCGCCATTGCACGGCTCGAACTCCCGCGGCTGGCACCGGACAGCATGATCCCCTGGCGTGCAAACATTCATTGGGCATTCGTCAGCGAGTTCGTAGACCTACCGCGCGCCTTCCTAGGCTTTGCCATCCACGGCTGCATCCTGGCCGAGGCCTATCGCCGGCTGATCTACTTCACCAACCCAATCTCGCCGAGATAGCGCAGCACGCCTGGATGCAGCAGGTCGCGCCGCGCCGCGGTCGCCGTGTTGGCGGCGGTCGTCTCGCGCGCCTGCGGCAAGCGCTCGGCGAGCTTGGCCTCGCCTTTGTGCAGAGCGCGCGCCAGCCGGTAGGCGACGTCCTCGGGCAGCGTCGGGCGGGCGAGGATGAAGCTCCATGAGCCGACCGATGCCAGCGCCTGCGTCTGGCCCGGAAACGAGTTGGCGGGCACGGCTAGCGTCTGCAGGAACGCGTGCTTGGCCCTGATGCGGGCGATGCCGTCCGCGTCCGGCACGATGAAGCGGGCGCCGGCCGGTCCCTTGGCGACGGCGGTGAAGCCGGGCCAGGCGGTGCCGCCGCCCCACAACGCCGCGGCGCGGCCGTCCATCACCATGGCCGGTCCGTCGCCGGCGCGGTCGAGGAAGATCGCCTCGAAGTCGCGGCTCTGGTCGAGGCCCAGGCCGTCCAGGACGTAGCGCGCCAGGATCACCAGCCCCGAGCCCTTGGCGCCGAACGCTACCGGCTTGCCTTTCAGGTCCTCGATCGTCCGATAGGGACTGTCGGCGCGCACCACGAACATGCCGGGCGTCGCATACATGGCGGCGAGGATGCGCAGATCGGCCGGCGGCCGGCCGATGCCGTTCAGCGCCTCCAGCGCAGCCTCGCCCTGCACCAAGCCGATGTCGAGCTTGCCGGCCTCCAGCAGCGGGATGTTCTCGGCGCTGCCCTTGGTGTTCTGCGGCCGCACCTCCAGGCTCGCGTCGCCTTCGTTGATGATGGCTGTCACCGCCTCTCCGTAGACCGGAAAGCCGCCGCCGGGCGTGGCGGTGCCGAGCGAAACGACCGTCTTGTCCGCGCCGTGGGCCGCCATCGCCAATGGTATGGCCAGCACGAGCACCAGGGTCGACAGCATCACGAGGTTCATAGCGCACTCCGTACATCGAGCTTGGGCGAAGCTTGGCCAGCCTTCCATCTGCCGCCTATACTCGCCGGATACGCGCTCGATGCGAAGGGGGCTTGATGTCCGCCGGCCTGCATCCAGGAAATTTCGTTCGGCTGGTGGCCGCGCTTGCGCTGCTGGCGGCTTCGCTGGTTCAGGCCTACGCGCAGTCGGATGGCGATGCGGCGGCCCGCGCGCAGCGCCTCGATGGCTCTGTTCGCCGTGCTCAAGACCGCCAAGGACCAGGACGAGGCGGATGCCATCACCGGCGACATCTGGAAGGTCTGGCTGCGGTCGGGCTCGGCCGACCTGGACGCACGCATGGAGCGCGCCGCCAAGCTGATGGCACACGGCCTGCTGCAGCCCGCGCTCGGCGCTCTCGATGAGATCGTAGCGGCGGATGCGAAGTGGGCGGAGGCTGGAACAAGCGCGCCACCGTCTTCTTCCTGCTCGGCGAGTACGATCGCTCGCTGGCCGACATCGAGCGCGTGCTGGCGCTCGAGCCGCGCCATTTCGGCGCGCTGGCCGGCATCGGCATGATCCGCATGGGGAAGGGCGACCTGCGCGAGGCGCTGGCCGCCTTTCGCCGGGCGTTGGCCGTCAATCCCTTCCTGAAGGAGCGCTTGGGGCTGATCCCGGCGCTGGAGAAGCAGCTCGGCGAGCAGCCGCTCTGAGCCTTGCGCTCAGGCTGCCGACGCCTTGCGCCGTGCGGCGACGATCTCGTGCAGGTTGTTGTGCTTGAGGCTGCCGACCGGATCGATCTCGACGATCTCCAGGGTGAGGCCGAGCGGCCGGGTGGCGAACAGGTCGGCCGTCTCGGCCTTGAGCCGGGCGAAGATGTGCTCGGCTGCCTGCTGGCGCACCTCCGCCGTGCGTCCCGCGCCGATGCGCGCCTGCACATGGATGAAGGCGTTGTCGGCATGGCCGTCGGCGATGCGATAGACGTCGCGCCTTGCCGCCCGCGTACGCATGCCGCCGATCGGGAAGACGCCGGTCTCCAGCGCTGCCTCGTGCAGGGCCCCACCAGCGCGGCGATGTCCAGCGCCTGCTCCAGGTTGGCCGAGTATTCGACGATCAGATGCGGCATGGCTGGCGAGGTCCGCTCGAGGCAAGCGGCCATCGTAGCGGCAATCGCACGGCTAGTCGCGCGGGGCTTCGGTCTCGACGCGGAAGGCCGCAAAGCGCATGCCGAAATAGGCGAAGAACATGGCGACGATCGAAGAGGCGAGCAGCGCGATCAGCGGCTCGGTGGCCGGCCGCACCAGCAGGATGACGACGAACACGCCGTAGTTGATGGCCGACACCATCCAGCCGACCGCGACGTAGCGCAGGAACTCGGCGACGGTCGGTGGCGTCTTGAGCGCGAACGTGAAGGTGCGATGCGACAGCCAGCCCGACACCATGGCAATGGAGATCGCGGCGATCCTGGCAACGAAGGGGTGCACGCCCAGGAAGACCGTCAGCAGCTTCAGGATGATGGCGTCGACGCTCAGCGAGATGAAGCCGCAAATGAGAAAGGCCAGCCCATGCCGCAGCGGGTGCTGGGCGCCCGGCACCAGGTTGCTCCAGCGTCGCGCTCATGCGTCGGGGTCCGACTGCGACCAGTCGAAGGGTGCGCCGTCGCCGCGTCGCGCGGGGCGCCAGATGCGCGCCATCAGAGCCGGGTCCGCCATCAGCGCCTCATACTCCATGCGGCGGCGATTGACGACGGGGTCGAGGGTCGCAAGCTCCGCGTCCGGGTGACCCGGATGGCACATGACGAGATGCCGCCGGCCCGGCGCCGACAGGGCCTGCTCCAGCTCCTGGGCATAGGGCTCGCGCTCGTCGAAGCGCGAAAAGCCCGCGAAACTGTCATTGGTCTGCAGCCCACGCTTGCGGGCCGACCTGGCGAACCCGATGGCCAGCGCGCGCAACGGTGAGCGCCTTGGCCGCGGTGGTGCGGCGGGACAGGATGGCGCCCAGCCGGTCGGATGGGTCGCGCATCAAGCGGTGGGCGGACCCGGTAGCGGCGCGCCACCTCCCTGAGCAGCGCGCGCCGGACGCCCGGCAACACGTGCACGTGCTGATGCCCGTCGATGTGGTCGGGGGGAAAGCCGAGCGCCGCCTCGAAGCGATCGAGCTGCCGGGCGATCTCGGCGCCGATCTCCTCGGCATCGAGCACGCCGCCCAGCGCCCACGCCGTCAGGCTCGCCAGCGGCGGCAAGGTGCCCTGCGGCGCCAGCCGGGGCATCTGGCCGAGCGGCCGGCCGAGCGTCAGGTTGAGGTGCAGGCCGATCGACAGGTGCCCGCGGTGCACGAGCAGGCGCGGCGCCATCCGCGGCCAATGCGGGGAGGTCGTCATAACGCTGGTGGCCGACAGCCGGCGCGCGGCCGCCAGCTCGCCGATGGCGCGCGACACGCCTTCCGTCATCGCATAGTCGTCGGCACACAGGATGATCATGCTGGCAACGTCGTCGATGACTGGGGCGGACTGCTGCAAGCGTGGTGGCCGCAGCCGCGTCATCGTTCCTGCCGACGCGCGGGATGGGCCGATTGGGCACCTTTGGCTGCCGTGTCCTCGTCAATTCCAAGCGTTTCGGCAACGAGGAACAAGGGACGGCCCTTCACTTCCTCGTACATGCGCCCGATATATTCGCCGATCACGCCGAGCGAGATGAGCTGCACGCCGGCAAAGAACATCACGGAGATGATCAGCGTCGGGAAGCCCGGCACGTCAGCGCCGAAAATCAGCGTCTTGACGAGAATGAACATGGCGTAGCAAAGCGCCAGAAATGAGATGATCAGCCCGAGGTAGGACCACACCCGGAGCGGAATGGTGGTGAACGACGCGATGCCGTCGAGCGCAAAGCGCAGCAGCGCGCGGGGGCGCCAGCGCGACACGCCGCCAGAGCGCGGCTCGACATGGAAGGGCACGCCGACCGAGCGGAATCCCATCCAGGCGAACAGCCCCTTGTTGAAGCGCACGCGCTCGCGCATCAGGTTCATGGCATCGACCGCCTTGCGGTCGAGCAGGCGGAAGTCGCCGGCGCCTTCGGGCAGGCTGGTGCCGCTCAGTCTCTGGAAGGCGACGTAGAAGGCGCGCGCCGACCAGCGATGCATCAGCGAGTCCGCGTGCCGGTCGATGCGCTGCCCGAACACCACGTCGTAGCCTTCGCGCCAGCGGTCGACGAACTCGGCGATCAGTTCGGGCGGGTGCTGCAGATCGGCGTCGATGATGACGGCCGCGTCGCCGGTCGTGAAGTTGAGGCCGGCGGCGGTGGCGATCTCCTTGCCGAAGTTGCGGCTGAGCGAGATCGACTTGAAGCGCGCATCCTGGTCGTTCAGCCGCTTCAGGATGACAAGGGTGTCGTCGGTCGATCCGTCATCGACGAAGATCACCTCCCAGTCGCAGCCGAGGCCGTCGAGAACCGGGCGCAGCCGCTCGACCAGGGGCCCCAACCCACGCTCCTCGTTGAGCATGGGCACGACCACGGAGATCTTGCGGCGCTGCGCGTCGCCCTTGGGCAAGGGGCGAATGAAGGTTTGCGGTTCCGTCATCGACAAACAGGTGGACCTCGCGGGAGGCGTGTGCAAGGGCGAGGGCCTGTCCTGGCATGCAAGCCGGCCGATAGCAAGGCTTGGGACGAGCGCCGGACCGGCTGACCGCTATCGCACTAGCTGGCCCACTAGCGGGCCGCCATGATGCCGGAGTCGATCAGGCGGCGATGAAATACCAGGATCTCGTTGCGCTGCGCGCAGCCGTTGTAGCGACCCTTGCACAGATACATCAGGCGCTTGCGCTCCTTGTGTGAATCCGACAGCGGAAGGCCCGCGAGGTCCAGGATGACCGTGCTCACATAGGGTACGTCCAGGGTTTCGAACTGTGGCAACGTCGGCACGCGATAGTTGACGCCCCGGGCGGCGTAGTAGGTGACGAAGCCGATCGAGTTCGGGATGCATTGCAACATCCTCGGCCTGGGTATCGCTGTTGAAGCCCAGCAGCATGCGCGTCGCCATCGGATGGTGGTCGCCGTAGTGCACGACCAGGAAGCGCTCGCCGGGGAAGCGCCGGGGCAGCTCGGCCATCAGGTGGTCGAAGTCCATCTTGGCGATCGAGACACGGCGCAGATATTCGTGCATCTCCGGCTCGGTGCCGGGGCCGCCTCCCGATACCTCCACCTCCGGACTGAAGGCAAAGTCGTACGGCCAATGCGCCGACATGGTCTGCAAGAAGAGGAACATCGGCTTGCGCGACGCCTGGATATGGCGGTCCAGCTCGGCGAGCGAGTTGTCGTAGTAGAAGCGGTCGCGCTCCTGGGCGGTGGCTGCCCCTTGCGACTTCATGTCGAAGATCTCGCGCAGGCCGATCGACGTGTAGAATTTGTCGTTCGACACGAAGTTGCGCATCATCGGATAGAACACGACGTTGCGATATCCGCACCGCTCTAGCGCCTGCGGCAGCGTGTCTTTCAGCTTGTTCTGCGTGAAGGTCTGCACGAACTGACGCATGCCGCCGAACGAGTGCGTGGACACGCCCGCCAGCAGCGAGAATTCCGTCAGCCAGGATGCGCCGCCGTAGGTCTCGACGCGCATCTGGTGCAGGTTGGAGTCGGCGGACAGGAACAGCTGGTCGACGGCGTGGTCGTAGCTCAGCTGCTTGAACAGCGAGGGCTGAACCACCGATTCCTGATGGATCAGGATGATGTGCGGCGGCTTGGTATTCGTGTCGCACTCGGTCGGAATGGAGAAGGCCGGCGTCGCGGCGGTCGCCTTCGGTGCGGCCTCCAGCAGCGCTCCGCGCCATAGCGTCTCCAGCGTCTCGGCCCATGAGGCGTAGAAGGAGGAGACATACAGGTTCTGGTAGTAGAACTGCATGTGGCGGCGTTCGCCCTTCGCCTCGGCCCCGTACCAGGCCACGGCGATGAAGAGAACACCGGCGATGGCAGACCACTGGCGGCTCACGCGAATGCTGTCGGCGTGATAGGCGATGCGCGCGGCGATCGCTGTTGCGAGCCAGTGCGCAAACCAGGCCAAGCACATAGCGCCGGTGGTCGCCCCACAGGTAGCTGATGGTCGACCAGGAGCTCAGATAGAAGAACAGGTCATAGGCGTGCACGACCATGTTCATGGTGGCGCGCTTGACCGAGGCGGCAGCGGCGATGGTCGCAATCAGGGCCGCCGTCAGCACCAGGGAGAACAGAACCCGTCGCGAGATCAGGACAACAAAGGCCACCAGCGCCATGGTGACGCCGGCCGTGAAGATGATGTTGGGAAGCTCCCCTTCATTGGTCCAGAAGTGGTGCATCAGGCCGCCAACGATGAAGGCGGCGAGCAGCCCAGGCCGTGGTCGGACGAACGGGTGCAGGCCTAAAAAAAAGCGCCCAGAGGGCGCGCAGGCCGGACAGACGCGAATGCCCCTTCTGAATTACGACCGTTTGATCTGTCATGGGGCTCTTCCGTCACCGAACTGTCACAAATCATCACAGACGCGATGAACCCGCAATGAAGAAGCTGACCGGCTCGTTAGCCAGCCGTTCGGTGGCGATACGCACCTGCGACACTCCACGAAGACCATCCGGGCGCCGCGCCAATATGACCTAAGTATCTGTTTTCAATGATAAAAATTGGAAGAAATATGCGACCCACGGCGGCAGCCTCCCCGGGAACCGGCCACATACATCCTGCGTTCATGTTGGGGCGCGTATCGATAGTGCGCCCGCCGACGAGGTCCGAACGTCGGGGCGCAGGCGGGCAGCTTTACTCTGCAACGACATCACGCTTGTTGCGGGGATGTCGCCGGGCAATCCGGCGCCATGATGCCGTCCGTGCGAGCAGTCGTGGGAAGGGAAAAGTTATCTCTATCTCGCCGTAACAACTTGTGACGCGGCGTCGCTGGCGCGTCGCCTTTACAAGACCTCAATAGTTGGCACATATGCGCGCCGGCACGCCGTTTGGAGAGTTCGATGAAATCGAATGCGGTGACATCTTTTGAACTGGAAATGGATTGGACGGCACAGACCATCCTTCCCATCGAGTTCAGAGGTCAGGAAATGAAAGTGGAGGCGCGGGCCTATCAGGGTACGGACCCGAACTTCCAGGCCCTGGTGCTGGTGCACCGGGACGAGAATGCGGGAAATGAGGTGCCGGTTGTGCGCGTGCACAGCGGCTGCGTGACCGGCGATATCTTCCACTCGCTGCGCTGCGATTGCTATCCGCAGCTGCAAGCGTCCATGGACCGGATTCTGACCAGCCCGGTCGGCGTTCTGGTCTATCTGCCGTACCAGGAGGGCCGTGGCATCGGCCTCGTCAACAAGATCCGCGCCTACGCGCTGCAGGACAAGGGCTACGACACGGTCGACGCCAATGTCGCCATCGGCGCCCCGATCGAGGCGCGCGACTACGATCTTGCTGCCCACATCCTGTTCGATCTCGGGTATCCCGAGATCAAGCTGCTGACCAACAATCCGGCCAAGGTCGAAGCATTGCGCGAGGAAGGCTTGGAGGTGGTCGAGCAGCTGCCGCTGATCGTCAAAGCCTCGCCCCACAACAAGCGCTATCTGGCGACCAAGAAGGAGCGCATGGCGCACAAGCTTTGAGGCTTGTCCAAGCCGGACGACATTGCCAAGGCAGCGACCCGGTCGCTGCCTTTTTTGTTTTGTCCGCTTGGTGCTTGGGCGGAAAGAATTCAAACCGGCGTATTTTATCGGCCTGCACCCGCGAGAGCGCCGGAGGGCACAAATAACCAGGCCGGCCAATCGGCATAGCCTTTAGATCAATATGTGGCGGGCTTGTCAGGCGCGAGCCGGATAGCTAGGCTGCCCCCAAAGTCGTCGGGTCATCGTACAAATTTGGCCGCGTTTCAGGAGCGGGCCGGCGCCCGCGCAACAAGAATTGTCTGGAGGAGGAACCAATGCCGATTAGACCGATCAATGCATTTGCCGCGATTGCCGTCATTGGGGCGCTCGCGTGGGCGCCGGCGGCCGCCGTTGCCCAGACCAAGCTCAAGTGGGCGCACGTCTACGAAACCGGCGAGCCCTATCACACCGAAGCGGTGTGGGCGGGCGAGGAGATCAAGAAGCGCACCAACGGCAAGTACGAGATCCAGGTCTTCCCCGCCTCGCAACTCGGCAACGAGAACCAGATCAACGAGGCGCTCGGGCTCGGCACCGTGGACATGATCTACACGGGCGTGGCTTTCGCCGGCTCGATCCACAAGCCGATCGCCATCAGCAACGCGCCGTTCGTGCTGCGCGACTTCGATCACTTCATGGCCTATCGGGCGAGCCCGCTGTTCCGCACCATCGCCAAAGGCTACGAGGACAAGACCAAGCACAAGGTGGTCACGCTGACCTACTACGGCCAGCGCATGGTGACGGCCAACAAGGAGATCAAGAAGCCCGAGGACATGAAGGGCATGAAGCTGCGCGTGCCGCCGGCGCCGCTGTTCCTGATGTTCACCAAGTCGGTAGGCGCCAACGCCACGCCGATCGCCTTTGCCGAGGTCTACCTGGCGCTGCAGCAGGGCACGGTCGACGGGCAGGAGAACCCGCTGCCGACCATCATGGCCAAGAAGTTCTACGAGGTGCAGTCGCACATCATGCTGACCGGCCACATCACCGAGTCGCTGCTGACCATCACCGGCAGCCACGTGTGGGCCAAGCTGACGGATGACGAGAAGAAGATCTTCGAAGAGGTTCTCTCGCAAGCGGCAGGCAAGGCAACCGACGCCATCCGTGCGTCCGAGCAGAAGCTGGTCGACGAATTCAAGAAGCTCGGCAAGAACGTGGTCGAGGTCGATCGCACGGCGTTCCGCGCCGCGGCCCTGCCGCTGCACAATGATGGCAGTGGCGGCTGGAGCCAGGCCGAGTACGACCAGCTGCAGGCGATCAAATAGGCGCTGCGCTAGGGTGCTGGCGGGAACGCTTGCTCCGCCTCTTCCACCATGGCGTGCCAGGAATTGATCAGGCTGCCGCGTGACAACGGCAGCCTGAAAGTCGCGAGCTGGGGGCTGAATGTCCGCGAGCAGTGCCGGCCAGGAGCCGGAGCAGCATCTGATCCACGTCGAGGACGTGGAGGTCGAGATCGAGCATTACCCCGAGGACTGGCTGGCGTTCGCGGTGTTCTGGGCGCTGGCCTTCATCGTCTTCCTGCAGTTCTTCACCCGCTACGTCCTCAACGACAGCCTGGCGTGGACCGAGGAGATCGCCCGCTACGGCCTGATGTGCATCACCTTCATCGGCGGCGCCATGGTCACGCGCCGCAACTCGCATATCGCCGTGGCGCTGCTGCCGAACCTGCTGCCGCCGGGCGCCGGGCGTCTGCTGCTGGCTCTGGTCGATCTCATCACGCTCGGCTTCCTGGGCCTGCTCGCCTACTTCTCGGTGCTGATCGTCGAGCGCATGCAGGTGCAGCGCATGACCGTCATCGACCTGTCGATGAGCTACGTCTACGGCGCCATTGCGTTGGGCTGCTTCCTGATGTTTGGCCGGCAGATCCAGCGCGTTTTTCGCAACATGCGGGACGGCTGGAAATCGGCGCATGCGGGGCTGACGGCAGGTCTGGTGACTGAGACCGAGGGCGCCAAGCAATGACGATCATGATCTTCGTCTTCCTGATCGTCCTGCTGGCCGGCGTGCCGGTGTTCATCGCACTGGCCAGCTCGTCGCTGATCTACACGCACTTCCTGGCGGGCATCCCCGACTTCGTCATCCTGCACCGCATGGCGGGCGGCATCGACAGCTTCCCGCTGCTGGCCGTGCCGTTCTTCATCCTGGCCGGCAACCTGATGAACTCGGCCGGCATCACCAACCGCATCTATGACTTCGCGGTGGCCCTGTGCGGCTGGATGCGCGGCGGCCTGGCGCACGTCAACATCATGGGCTCGGTGATCTTCGCCGGCATGTCGGGCACCGCGATCGCCGATGCGGCAGGGCTCGGCACCATCGAGATCAAGGCCATGAAGGATCATGGCTATTCGACCGAGTTCGCGGTCGGCGTGACGGCCGCTTCGGCGACGCTCGGCCCGATCATCCCGCCGTCGCTGCCGTTCGTGATCTACGGCATGATGGCCAACGTCTCGATCGGCGCGCTGTTTCTCGGCGGGTTCATCCCCGGCGCGGTGATGACCATCTTCATGATGCTCTACGTCACCTACTGCGCGCGACGCTACAACATGGGCCGCGACCAGGCGTTCAATCTGCGCGTGCTCGGCGTGACGTTCATCGCCGCCCTGCCGCCGCTGCTGACGCCGGTCATCATCCTGGGCGGCATGACGTTCGGCTGGTTCACGCCGACGGAAGCGGCGATTGCCGCGTGCACGTGGGCGATCATTCTCGGCATCTTCCTGTATCGCTCGCTGAGCATGAAGCAGTTCTACAAAGTGACGATGGACACCATCGAGACGACGGCGGGCGTGCTGCTGATCGTCGGTGCGGCATCGCTGTTCGGCTGGGTGCTGACCACCACGCGGCTGACGGAGTACGCGGCGGAAGCGCTGCTGTCCTACACCAACAACCGCTACGTGATCCTGCTGCTGATCAACATCCTGCTGCTGGCAATTGGCTGCTTCCTGGAGCCGATCGCGTCGATCTCCATCCTGGTGCCGGTGCTGATGCCGATCATCCTCAAGGTCGGCATCGATCCGGTGCACTTCGGGGTGATGATGACGCTCAACCTGATGATCGGGCTGCTGCATCCGCCGCTTGGCATGGTGCTGTTCGTGCTGGCGAGAATCTCCAGGCTGTCCATCGAGCGCACCACCATGGCCATCCTGCCCTGGCTCATTCCGCTGCTGGCGTCGCTGGTTGCCATCACGCTGATCCCCGAGCTGACGCTGTGGCTGCCGCGCCAGGCCGGGTTCATCAAGTAGCGAGGTGCTGCCGCGCCAAGCTTATGGCGCGTCGATCTCGGGGACCGGGTTCTGCGCATCGGGCTCGACGAAGCCGCCTTCGAGGACGAGGCGGGCGAACAGGCCTTTGTTGGCCACCAGCTCGCGGAAGGTGCCGCGCTCGACGATGCGGCCGCCGTCCAGCACCAGGATGGTGTCGGCATCGGCCACCGTCGACAGGCGGTGGGCGATGATGAAGGTGGTGCGGCCTTGGCGCAGCCGGTCCAAGGCGCGCTTGATCTTGCCTTCCGTCTCGACGTCGAGGGCGCTGGTGGCCTCGTCCAGGATCAGGATCGGCGCGTCCTTGAGGATGGCGCGGGCGATCGCCAGGCGCTGGCGCTCGCCGCCCGATAGAGACGCACCGCGCTCGCCGATCACGAACTGGTAGCCCTCGGGCTTCTTGGAGATGAACTCGTGCGCCTCGGCGAGCCGGGCGGCCTGCTCGACCTCGGCGTCGGTGGCGTCGGGCCGGCCGACGCGGATGTTCTCGGCGATCGAGCGGTTGAACAGGCCGGCGTCCTGGAACACGACGGCGATGTTGTGCCGCAACGAGCTGAGCGTCACGTCGGCGATGTCGACGCCATCGACCAGGATGCGGCCGGAATTGGGCGCGCGCAGGCGCTGCAGGAGCGCCAGCGTGGTGGTCTTGCCGGCGCCGGTCGGCCCGACCAGGGCGACGGTCTTGCCGGCGGGGGCCTCGAAGCTGGCGTCGAACACGCCCTGGTCGCTGTTCCTGAAGCGGAAGGTGACGTTCTCGTAGCGGACGTCGCCGGTCACGCCTTCGAGCGGCTTGGCGTCGGGTTTCTCGCGCACGCCCTCGGTGGCGTCGAGCAGATCGAAGAAGCTGCGCAGGGTCGGCGCATACTGGAAGATGCGCACGGCGAAGCCCGACAGCAGATCGAGCTTGCCGATCATCAGGCCGGCAAAGGTTACGAACATCACGATATCGCCGACGTTGGCCTCTCCGCGCTCGACCAGCACGGCGCCGACCGCGTAGATGGCGACGAAGGCGACGGTTGCGGCCGTGCGGGTCAGAACCGTCAGCAGCCCCCACCAGGTGAGAACGGGATACTGGGCAGCCAGCAGCTCGGCGATGATCGAGCGCATGGCCTGCATCTCGGTGGTGAAGCGGGCATAGCTCTGCACCACGGTGACGTTGCCCAGCACGTCGCCGACGCGGCCGTAGACGTTGTTGTGGTACTGCTCGACGGCGGCCTGTCCGGTGCTGGTCTTGCGCGCCACCAGCACGTTGGCGAGCACGTAGATGACGGCGAGCACCGCCAGGATCGAGGCCAGCGTGGGGTTCATGTAGATGGCGGTCGGCACCAGCACGAAGATGCCGACCAGCGCGACGAACTGCTCGCGCAGGAACGACAGCCAGTTCCAGAACAGCGCGTCGGTGCCGGCAAGGATGGTGCGCACCACCGCGCCCGAGCCTTTCTCGGCGTGGTAGCTGATCGGCAGGATGATGGCGTGCTCGAACGCCAGGCCAAGCGCGGCGAGACGGCGCCGGTGCGCAAGGCGATCGGCCATCACCGCCACGACCACGCTGGCGATGATGCCGACCAGGCCGACCAGCGGCCCACAGGCCGATGATTGGAAAGGCGCCCTGTCCGAGGGCCAGCGCGTTCACGACGCGTCCAAGCAGCACGCCCTCGAGGATCGGCACGATGCCGAGCGCTATGCCTGACACCACGACCCAGAAGGTGTGGCTGCGCTCGGTGACCAGCATCGCCAGCGCGCGTTTGTAGACGTCCCAGATCGACATGGTCTGCTCAGAGTGACACTGATGTGGATCGAATCGCCGCTGATGTCCCTCTCCCCACTCTTCCGTGGGGAGAGGGTTAGGGTGAGCGGCAGACGCTTGCTCCGGCGCTTGTCGCTGCCCCGCACCCCGACCCTCTCCCCGGGAGGAGACTGCGCGGCATGACGTGGAGCGATCAGCTGCTGCGCTTGCGGAAGATGTGCAGCGATTTGTAGAGGCCGGCGTCCTCGAAGGCGCGGGTTGCCACCAGCTCCTTGGCGACGGCCTGCGCCTTATCATAGGCGAACGAGCCCGTGTAGAAGAGAACCTCGCCGCCGGGCCGGATCTTGTCGGCCACCAGCGTCGTCATCTCCAGGTCGGTCAGCGCCCCGTAGGCGTCGTTGTCGGGCGTGCGGAACTCGCCGACGTGGACGAGGGCGGCGTAGTCCAGCTCCGGGAGCAGGCGCGGAGTCGAGCTGGTAGATGTCGCCGAAGTAGGCCTTGTAGGTGTGGCCCAGGCGCGGGTTCTTGATGAGCAGCTCGACGTAGTCGTCGTATTCCTGCGGGGACGCGGTGATGCCGAGCACCGCGCAGTTGGAGCCGTTCTCGGCCAGTCGCAGGCCGACGATGTGGTGGTTGCCGGTGCCGAAGTGGAAGACCGTTTTGCCCTTGACGGCCTTCTCCTCGAGGTACTCGACCAGATGCAGGTCGCAGGGGCATTGCGCCTCGTCGAGGCTCCAGGTCTGGTTCCAGTAGTTGAGCTGCTGGTTCATGTGTGTCGCCCTTGCGGGCCCTCCCTGATGATCTTGTTAGGTTGCGGTCGCCAGTGCCGGGCCGGCCAGCGGAACGAGGGCGGCGCCGTCGGCATGGCGCTGCAGCACGAGCTGGCGGTCGTGCGAGCCGGCCGGTGCCGGACGCTGGCCGAGGCTGATGATGGTGGCCTCCGGCAGCTCGCTGCGCAGACGCGCCTGCAGCGCCTGCTGCGAGGCTTCGTCGAGCGCGGACAGCGCATCGTCCAGGATGATGACGCGCGGGCGATGCACCAGGACGCGGGCGATGGCGAGGCGCTGGCGCTCGCCGTTGGAGAGCACCTGATCCCAGCGCGCCACCTCTTCCAGGCGCGAGGTGAGCGCGCCGAGGCCGACCCGCTCCAGCGCCGCCTGCAGGCGCGCATCCGGCACGGGAAGCGCGGGGTCGGGATAGAACAGCGCACCCTTCAGCGAGCCGAGCGGCAGATAGCTCTTCTGCGGCGTCACCATGACATCGGCGCGGTCGGGCATGGCAAGGCTGCCGCGGGCGCTCGGCCACAGGCCGGTGAGCACGCGCACCAGCGTGGACTTGCCGGTGCTGGAATCGCCCGAGACATGCACCGTTTCGCCAGGCGCGGCGACCAGCTCATCGCCCCACAGCAGCGGACGGCCGGCGCCGTCGGTGACCTCGAAATCGGTCGAGACGAACGTCGGCGCTGCGGGTCGGCTGCCGGCCGGCATCGACGGCATCGCTATCGACCTCGTCGCAGGCATCGACGATGTCCATCACGCGCTTGGCCGAGGCGTACCACTCGGCGACGCGGTTGTAGTTGTCGACCACCCAGGAGATGGCGATCTGCACCTCGACGAAGGCGGCGGCGAGCTGCGTGACCTGGCCGAGCGTGAGGTCGCCGGAGAGATACTTGGGCGCGCAGAACAGCAGGGGGATGATCGGCTTCATCGGGCCGACCGAATTGGTGATCCAGGTCAGGTGCCCGTGCTGCCAGACCATGGCCATCCAGCGCGCCACCACGGTGCCGTAGAAGCGGCCGAGGATGGCGCGCTCGTAGCCGGCGCCGTTCATCAGGGCGACGCTCTCGGCGTTGTCGCGGATGCGCATCATGCCGAAGCGGAAATAGCCCTCCGCCTCGTTCTTGCGGCCGACGTAGCCGACCAGCGGCGCGCCGACCCACAGCATCAGGCCGGAAGCGATGACGCCATAGGCGAGCGCCACCCAGACCATGTAGGCCGGGATGGTAAGCGGCCCGAAGCCGGCATCGAAGGTGATCGAGCCGCCGACGGTCCACAGGATGCTGATGAAGGCGGCGGCGCCGACCACGGCCGACAGCAGGCCGATGCCGAGGTCGACGAGCGGCTCGGTGGCCCAGCGCGTGTCGTCGGAGATGCGATACTCGGGGTTGGGCGGCTCCTTGCCGCTGACGTTCATGTGGTAGAAGCGCTGCCGGCCGAGCCAGCGGTCGACCAGGTGGTGGACCAGCCAGGCGCGCCAGCGCACCTGCAGCGTCTCGCGCGCCAGCACGATGCCGACGCCGATCGCCGCCATGGCGGCGATGATCAGCGCGAAGACGAACACGGCCTGCGTGATGGCCTCGGTGTCGCGCGCTTCCAGGCTGTCGAAGAACCAGCGGTTCCATTGGTTGAGGGCGACCGTGGCGGCGGTCGACAGGATCAGGCAGGTGGCGAGCGTCAGCGTCAGCAGCCAGGCTCCCGTCCTGGTGCTGCCCTGCCAGAAGCCGCCGGCGAAGCGGGCGAACGCGCCGACGACGCGGCGGTCAAGCTTGAAGCCCGGCGCATCCGGGGCCTGGAAGTGCTCAGCGGTCATTGCGAGGTCACGCGTGCGGCTGGTGTTGGCAAAGCAGTTGGAAGCCCTGTCGCCCCAGCTGCCACTCCCATATCGGGCCTGAAGGGGGCATGAATGCAGCAGCAGGGCGAGGCCTAAGGTGCATGGCGGGGAACAGGGCTCCGGAGCTGGTTCAGCGCGCCGGCCAGCGGCCGGAACGTGAACGTCACCTTATGCCGGCCCGGCGGCACCGCGACAGCGCGAAATAGCACGTTGGCGCGCAGGATCTCGGCCGGGCGGCCGTCCACCTCGGCAAACCACCAGGGCTGCCAGACGTCGTTCAGGACCACCCAGCCGCCGTCGGGGCTGTCGGCCTCCAGCTCGATCTCGGTATTGCGGTAGCTCGCGATCCTGGCCTGGCCTGGCCGCGCCGGCGTGGTGCGGGCAGGCGGGGCCTCCTCGAGCAGCACCGTCGTCTTGAGGTCGACGTCCGGCCATTGGCCGTCCTGGAGCAGGCGGTCGAAATCGGCGGATTGCGCGGCGGTGGCGAACAGCACCCGGTCGTAGGTGTTGGGGTTCTCGTAGATGAAGCCGTCGCTGGTGCGCGCCACCAGAGGCAGGTCGCCCGGTTTCAGCTTGCGGTCGATGGTGTCGATCGGTGCGCCGGCGGCAATGAAGCGCAGGCCCAGGAGGGCGGCGAGCTTGGAGCGGTAGGAGGGAAACAGCGGCGAGAACTTGCGCTGGTCGGGCAGGCCGACGTGATCCTCGGCGCCGGTCGCCTCGCTGTAGAGCCGCAGGCGCAGCGGGTTGTAGCCCAGCGTGTTCTCCAGGCTGTGCGTCAGGCTGGCGTTCGGCCAATGGAAGCCGAGGCCGGTCAGCTCGATGCGGTCGCGCCGCTTGTCGTCGTCCACGACCCTGGATTTCAGGATGGCGATGGTGGCGTTGTTGGTGGTGGGCTCCAGCACGGCGTAGGTGGAGGGCGGCAGGGCGGAGGCGAGCGTCGGCCCGTTGTGATAGGCGAGGTCGAGCGGTGGTGAAGGCGGCGAGCAGGATCGCCGCCAGCGTCGGCTGCACGGTGATGCCCAGGCGCACCCAGTAGAGCAGCAGGCCGGCCGCCGCGAAGGTCAGCAGCGCTGATGCCGAGCGGATAGGGCAGGAGCGGCAGGCGATCACGCCATACCGCCAGCAGGACGAGCAGCAGGAACGCGCCGCCGATCACGCCGGCGACGATCTGGACCTGCTGGCGCGGAACGTCGGCTTTGGTGTCGGTGAACAGGCGATGCACGGCATAGCCGGCGAGGATGGCGCCGAGCGCGCCGACCAGGAAGACGGCGTCGGCCGGCCGGCGGTACAGGCTTACGCCCGGCAGCAGCGTGTAGAAGACCTGGAAGACCGGCGTGTACCAGCCCAGCGCATAGAGCAGCATGAGCAGGGCGGCGACGGTGAAGAAGCGGATCTCGCGTGCCCACAATTCGCCGCGCAGGCCGGCCAGCACGATCAGCAGCAGCGGGATCGCGCCGATGTAGAGCTGGCCCGACGTTCTGGGCGATGAACAGGCCCGTGTCGGGCCAGGCGAAACTGGGCGGGCCCCAGTAGTCCTCCATGCGGCCCGCGGCGCCGAATACGTCGGGCGCTACCAGGGTGAGCAGCAGGGCCGGATGCAGCGAGCCGCGGCCGGCGCCGATGAAGTCGATCTCCGGCCGGTTCGAACTCGGCGGCGAACAGGACGGTCAGCAGGACGGGTACGGCAAACACGAGCAGGGCGGACGCCGCGCCGGCTGCCAGCGGGAACAGGTTGGCGCGCGCGGTCTCGACCGGCCGGTCCGTCGCCAGGATGCGCCAGGCGGCGAACGCTGCGAGGAGGTACAGGCTCAGCAGCGCCACCTGGTCGCGGCCCAGAACGATCAGCGCGGCAGCGACGCCGGCGGCGGCGCCGTAGACGATCGATCTGCGCTGCAGCGCCCGATCCAGGCAGAGCATGGTGATCGGCAGATAGGTGAGGCTCAGCACCTGGCCGACGTGCTGGATGCGCCAGGCCATCGACGGCGCCGTAGCCGAAGGCCAGCGCCGCAATCAGCGCGCCGGCCCAGTGCCAGCCCTGGTCGCGGAACCACAGCATCAGCGCGGCGCCGCCGAGGAACACCATGGCCAGCAGCGTGGCATCGGCGGCCCACAGGCTCGGGTGCGGGATTCAGCAACGCCAGCAGCAGGAAGGGCGGCGAGAAGATCATCGACTGCGGGTCGGCGATCTGCGGCTGGCCGGAGAACACGTAGGGCGCCCAGAACGGCGACTCGCCGCGCGCCAAGCTGTGCGCCAGGAACTGGATCTGCGGCTGGAAGTGCGCCTTGGCGTCCCAGGGGATGGTGACGCGGCCCGATAGCCACGGCCAGCCGATGACGATGGCCGCCAGCGCCAGCATGGCCAGCGCCGGACGCAGCGGCCAGGCTGCGGGCTTCTGGGAAATCCGTTTCGTCCCAGGCGGATGGTTGGCTTGGCGGGGTCGGGGCATGGCGTTTCTTCGCACGGTCTCTAACGCCACCTATCATCCCGGTTGGCGGGCCTGGAGCGGGCGAATGTTCCACGCATGCCGCATCCACGCCGCAGAGCGTGTATAACCTTCGACTTGGGCAAAGGGCAGTCCTTTGCTCCAGCCACGCCGCACAAAAGAAGGCCGCACATCCATGTCGTCTCCCAAGCTGGCGGCCGCCGCGAAGCCGGACGACGACATGCTGGCCCCCCTGCGCAACGCCCCGGCCGACCGGCCATTCGTGGTGGCGCAGCTCGGCCAGTCGCTGGACGGCCGCATCGCCACCCTGTCGGGCGAAAGTCGCTGGATCAACCATGAATGTGCCCTCGATCACCTGCATGCCCTGCGCGCGCACGTCGACGCGGTGGTGGTCGGCGTAGGAACGGTGCTGGCGGACGATCCCCGTCTCAATGTGCGCCGCGTGCCGGGCCGGTCGCCGGCGCGGGTGGTGATCGACCCCTCCGGCAAGCTGCCGGCCAATGCCGTATGCGTTAAGGGCGACGACGTGGCGCGCTATGTGGTGCGGACGGAGCCGGCGCCATGCCCGGCCGGCGTCGAGACCATCGTGGTGCCGCGCACCGCCGAGCACCTGTCGCCGCAGGCCATCGTCGAGGCTTTGTTCGCGCGCGGGCTGAAGCGCATTCTGATCGAGGGCGGCGCGTGGACGGTTTCCTCATTCATCGCCGCGCGCGCCGTCGACCGGCTGCATCTGCTGGTGGCGCCGGTCATAATCGGTTCCGGCAAGAGCGGCCTGTCGCTGCCGCCCATCGACAAGCTCGCCGATGCGTTGCGGCCGGCCACGCGCGTGCATATCCTGGCCGACGGTGACGTACTCTTCGATTGCGATCTGCGTAGTCAAGGCACACGAGCGTTAGAGGAGGGCATAACTCATGGCCGGTTCGTCATCGGACGAGGCGACATATTCATCGACTGCGCGCCGCTTTCACTGGTGGACGGTTGCGTTCATCCTCGTCCAGATCCCGCTCGGCCTGTACATGTCGTATCGCGGCAATGTGCAGGGCATCTTCGATGCGACCACCAACTTTCTCTACAGCTGGCACAAGCTGTTCGGCATGATCATCCTGCTGCTCGTGCTGGCGCGGCTGATCTATCGTTTGGTGCACGGTGCGCCGGCCGACGAGCCGACCATCGAGACCTGGCAGAAGGGCGCCTCGCACGCCACGCACTGGCTGCTTTACCTGCTGCTGATCGCCGTGCCGATCGGCGGCTGGCTCGGTGTGTCGTACTACGGTGCGCGCGACGTGTTCGGCCTGTTCTCGCTGCCGGCGTTGGTGGCGGAGAACCAGGATACTGCGACGAAGGTGTTCTACTACCACTTCCTCGGCGCGCTCGGCATCGTGCTGCTGGTGGGCGCGCACGTCGCCGGCGCGCTGTTCCACTATTTCATCCGCAAGGACGGCGTGCTGATGCGCATGCTGCCG
>CAVTJY010000007.1:0-48569 GCA_963735125.1 uncultured Alphaproteobacteria bacterium
GTCGATGTCGAGATAGAGCTGCGGCGTGTTGGCGGCATAGGTGGTGAAGACGTTGCTCAGCCGCTGGTCCTGGTTGGCGGCGAATACCAGCGCGCGCGCGACCGCGGCGATGTCGGCGGCGCTGCTCCCGCTCAGGCTCACCAGCTGGTACTCGAAGCCGCTGCCTGTGCCGAGGCCGATGATCGGCGGCAGGTTGTAGGCGATGACGTTCGCCTCACGGATGGCCTGGAACTCGCCCCTGAGCTTGTGGATCAGGCCGTCGGCCGACAGGGCGGCGCCCTTTCGCTCGTCGAAGGGCTGCAGCATCATGATGAGGAAGGCACTGTTCGACTTCACCTGGCTGTCGAGCATGCTGTAGCCGACCACGGTCGTGAGGCCGGCAATCCCAGGCGTGCCGCGGACGATCTCCTCGACCTGCTTGGCCACGGTTGCCGTGCGATTGACGGACGCGCCCTCGGGCAACTGCACCTCGCCGAAGATGGCGCCCTGATCCTCGACCGGGAGGAAGCCGGTCGGAGTGATCCTGAACAGCCAGGCGCTGCCGAGCATTACCGCGACCAGCGCCACGAGCCCGAATGCGGCGAGGCGGACCAGCCGCGCCACCACCGACGCATAGCCGTCGCGCGCGTAGTTGATGCCGGCCAGCACGTGGCGGATGGGCCCTCGCTTCGGCCCGTGGCTGGCGCGCATGAACACGGCGCACAGGGCGGGGGACAGCGTCAGCGCATTGATGGCGGAAATGATCATCGACACGGAGACCGCCACCGCGAACTGGCGGAACAGCTCGCCGGATATGCCTGGGATGAACGCGATCGGCACGAACACGGACAGCAGCACCGCCGTGATGGCAATGATCGGCGCCGTTATGTGGCCCATGGCGCGCCGCGTCGCGTCGGCCGGCGACGCCTGCGGGTCCTTCTCCAACTCGTGCTCGACGGCCTCCACCACCACGATGGCGTCGTCGACGACGATGCCGATGGCCAGCACCAGCGCGAGCAGGGATACCGTGTTGGCCGAGTAGCCGAGCGCCAGCATGACCGCGAACGTGCCGATCAGCGACACCGGCACGGCGATCAGGGGGATGAGGGTGGCGCGAAAGCTGCCGAGGAACAGGTAGACCACGATCACGACGAGGACGAACGCCTCGATCAGCGTGTGCACGACACCACTGATGCTCTCCTTTACGAACACCGTCGTGTCGTAGGTGATCTTGTAGTCGACGCCGTCCGGGAACGACGCCTTGAGGCGTTCCAGCGTGGCGCGCACGGCTGCGGCGCTGGTGATGGCATTGCCGCCCGGGGCCTGGTAGGTGGCGATCACGGCCGCCGGCTCGCCGTCCTGCCGTCCGATCCGTTCCGAGGATTGCGCGGACAGCTCCACACGCGCGACGTCCCTGATGCGCACGAACGAGCCGTCGGGATTGGCGCGAACGACGATGTTGCCGAACTCGTCGACGCTGGAGAGGCGACCCTTGGTCTGGATGGTCAGCTGGAACTGCTGGTCGGGCAAGGCCGGCTGGGCGCCGATGCGCCCGATCGCCGCCTGCACGTTCTGCGCCTTGATCGCATTGACGATGTCGTTGGGGGTGAGGCCGTAGCTCGTCATGCGATCGCTGTTGAGCCACACCCGCATGCTGTAGTCGGCGGGCGTCAGGATTGCCACATCGCCGACGCCATTGATGCGCTTCAGGCTGTCGATGATGCTGATGGTGGCATAGTTGCTCAGGAAGAGCTGGTCGCGCACTCCGCCCGGAGAGGTCAGCGCGATGACCTGCAGAATGGCCGATGACAGCTTCTTGACGCTCACGCCCTGGGCGCGAACCTCGGCGGGCAACTGCGGCTCGGCCAGATTGACCCGGTTCTGCACCAGCACCGTATTGATGTCGGGGTCGGTGCCGACGGTGAAGCTGACGTTGAGCGTGTAGCTGCCGTCGTTGGCGCTGGTCGACTTCATGTAGATCATGCGATCGACGCCCACCACGCGCGACTCGATCGGCTGGGCGACCACGGACTCGACCACCTCGGCGCTGGCACCGGGGTAGTTGGCGGTGACCTGCACCTGCGGCGGCACGATGTTCGGGAATTGCGCGACCGGAATCGCCGTCAGCGCGATCAGCCCGGCAAGCGTGATGATGACGGAGATCACGATCGCCAGTCGAGGCCGCTCGATGAAGATGCCTGAGAGCATGGCCCCGCCTACGACTTCTTCATCTCGGTCGCCTGCACGACCTGACCCGGGCGCACCTTCTGCACACCCTCGGTGATGACCTTCTCGCCCGCGTGCAGGCCCTTGGTCACCGTCAGCTTCTGGCCAGTCGCCTCGACGACTTCGACGCGGCGCATTTCGACCTTGCTGGCGCTGTCGACCACCAGCACGAACGGACCGCTCTGGTCGATCTGGATCGCCTGCTGCGGGATCAGCAGCGAAGCCTGCGGCTTGCCGACCTCGGCGACCACGGACACGAGCTGGCCGTCGACGAGCACGCGGTCGGGATTGGGGAACACCGCGCGAACCTGCACGGTGTCCGTCCCCTGGTTGACCGTCACATCGACGAAATCGATCTTGCCGGGATGCGCGTAGCGGCTGTCGTCGGCAAGGCGGATGTAGATGACAGGGTCCGCCGGGTCCGCCTGCCGCTCCTTGCGGAACTCGAGCATCTCGCGCTGCGTGACGGGAAAGGTCACGTAGATGGGGTCCTGCCGGACGATGGTCGCGAGCGGACCGGTCGAGGGACCCACGAAGTTGCCGACGGAGACGGTTGCCCGTCCGATCCGACCCGCCAGCGGGGCCCGGATTTCCGTATAGCTGAGCTGCAGCTGCGCCTTCTCCAGGGAAGCCTTCTGGCGCGCCAGCTCACCCGTGCGCATCGCCCTGCTTGAGCGGTCACTACATCCAGGCGCTGCTGCGTGCCCGTCTGACGCGAGACCAGGGTGGATTGCCGTTCGACCTCTACGTCTGCAAGCTTCAGAGCGGCCTGCGCCTTCTGAATGCTGGCATTGATCTCGTCGATCGAGGCCTTGTAGGGTGCCTGCTCGATGACGAACAGCAGGTCGCCCTCCTTGACGTCCTGGCCTTCGTCGAACAGGCGCTTCTCGAGAAAGCCCTCGACGCGCGCGCGCAGCTCCACCTTGTCCTGCGCCTGTACGCGCCCGGTGAAGGAGATCGACGGCCTGATCTCGTCCTGGGCGACGACGACGACGGTGACTGCCGGCGCCGGCGGCTCGGCGGCGGTTTTCTTGCTGCCATCGTCGCAGGCTGCCAGCAGCAGCACCAGCGCAAGGCACCATCGACCCCGCGCGTGTGCGGGATGTACGCTCCAACCGGCGCCTCTGAGCATCGACCACGTCCAATTCGTGCCGGGCAAACCGACGAACTGATCGCCCCTGGGATCGGCACTCATCTTCGCGGCAATGCGCGGCCCGCGATATCGGGCAATACCCTTACGCTGGGCCGGGATTAGCCCTCACGATGGTCTGCATATGCATTCCGAGCCGCGCGCTGGTCGCGGCTCCCCACCGGCCAGCAACTGCAACTAAACCGCCGTGGCAGCGAGCGGTCAGCATTCGCCCTGAATGCAAATCGGGAGTTCCCCGATAAAGCAGCCGGCGGACGGTTCGACTACTGGGAGAAAACAGTGCCGAGGTCGCGCGAACCTCAAATCAAGCCGGCAGCCTGAAGGCCTGGCGAGCCAGAAGCCTCCAATCGCCTGCCTGCTTTTGCCAGACCTGCATGATGCCGACGCTGATCGAGGCGGTCTTTCCGCCGGTCTCGGTCGTGTTGGAGAAGATATGGCGCACGATGGCGTTGTCGCCTGCCATCACGGTGCTCGGCTCGGACAGCGTGATCGCCTTGTACAAGGTCTTCCTATTGGCGATGACATCGACGAACTGAGCCTTGGACTCCAAGAGCCCGGATGAATGGCCATAGCTCAGCTGGTCGGCGACCAGCCGTTCCAGCGCGCCCCGGTCGGCCTGCAGCATGGCCTTGGTGAGAGCCTCGACCGCCGCGTTCACCGCGGCCTCATTGCCTGCTTCTGCCAACTGCTGTTCCTTTCATGGCTTGCTCGAACTTGCGTTCGCACCGAACTGCCGCTCGGCTTCGCTACATTCACCTCACGAATCGCCCTACGAGATCTCGGCGCGCACGATGGCTGCGCCCTCGCTCAGCGCTTTCAGCTTCGCAAAAGCCACGTCGCGGGGAAGGTATTTCATGCCGCAATCGGGCGCCGGGATCAGCTTGTCGGCGGCGAGGTGCTTCAGGGCGGCCCGGATGCGGTCCGCGACCTGCTGCGGCGTTTCCGCCTTCTTGTCGCTGAGATCGAGCACGCCGAGCAGGATCTTCTTGCCCGACAGATCCTTGAGCACGCCGAGGTCGAGCTTGGGTTGGGCTGCCTCGATGGAAATCTGGTCGGCGGTGCTGTCGGCGAGCTGCGGCAGGAACGAGTAGCCCGTGGGCTTGGTCTCGCCGGGCACCAGCGCCGCATAGCCGAAGCAAAGGTGCACGATGGTCGGCACCTTCAATCCCTCCAGCGCGCGGTTGATGGCCTTCACGGCGATGCGCTTGGCGGCTTCGGGATCATTGCGCAGCCAGGGCTCGTCGAGCTGGATGATGTCGGCGCCCGCCTTCTCCAGGTCGCGCGCCTCTTCGTTCACGGCGACGGCGTAGTCCATGACCATCTCGTCGGCGTCCTTGTAGAACTCGTTGGCCACCTGCTGGCCCATGGTGAAGGGGCCAGGCAACGTGATCTTGGCGGCCCGATCGGTGTGGCGGCGCAGGAACTGCATGTCGCGCGTCTCCACCGGCCCCTTGCGGCGGATGCGGGCGACGACGCGCGGCACCGGCGTCTCGGCCCCCGAGCGGGCCTTCACAAGGCCGGGCCGGTCCATGTCGATACCTTCGAGCGCGGTGGCGAAGCGGTTGGAGTAGCTTTCGCGGCGGATCTCGCCGTCCGTGATGATGTCGATGCCGGCGCGCTCCATGTCGCGGATGGCGACGATGGTCGCGTCGTCCTGCGCCTGCTCCAGCCACTGCGGCTCGACGCGCCAGATGTCCATGCGCACGCGCGGCACGCTCTTCGACAGCATCTGGCGGTTGACCAGCCAGTCGGGCTGCGGGTAGCTGCCGACCACGGTGGTGGGCAGCAGGTGCGATGGCAGGCTCATGGTTTGCTTCCTTTCGCGGATGCGGGACTGCTCAGAGTGCCCCACCGAGGTAGAGCTTTTTGACGACATCATTGGCCTCCAGCTCGGCAACCGAGCGGGCGGCTACGGCGATCTCGCCATGCACGATGATGTAGCCGCGGTCGGCGATGCGGATCGACTGATGGAAGTTCTGCTCCGCCATCAGCACGGTGAGGCCGAACTCCTTCTTCAATTCGCCGATCTTGGTGATGGTCTGGGTCACAAGCAAGGGCGACAGGCCGACGGACGGCTCATCGACCAGCAGCACGCGCGGCGACGACATCAACGCGCGCGCGATGGCCAGCATCTGCTGCTGGCCGCCCGACATGGTGCCGGCAAGCTGGCGGCGGCGCTCCTTCAGGATCGGGAAGGTCTTGAACGCGAACTCGAGATTGCGGGCGATCTGCGCGCGCGCGGCCCGGCGGAAGGCGCCGAGCAGCAGGTTCTCCTCCACGGTGAGCTTCGGAAACAGCCGCCGCCCCTCGGGCACCAGCGCAATCCCGAGGTCGACGATGTCCTCGGCGGGCAGCTTGCTCAGTTCGTGGGTGGTCCCGTCGATGTCGATGGTGATGGAGCCTTTGCTCGGGCGCACCAGCCCCATGATGCATTTCATGAGGGTGCTCTTGCCGTTGCCGTTGGCGCCGAGCAGGGCCACCGTCTCGCCGGCGCCGACCTCGATCGACACGCCCGACAGCGCGCGCACGGCGCCATAGCCGGCATCGATGCCGTCAACCCTGAGGAGAGGCGCCAAGGTAGGCCTCCTGCACGCGTTGGTCGGCCATCACCTCGGCAGGCGTGCCCGCGGCGATGATGCGGCCGGCATCGAGGCACATCACGCGCTCGGAGAAGCGCATCACCGCATGCATGATGTGCTCGATCATGATGATGGTGATGCCATCCTTGTTGAGCTTGACGAGCAGGTCGAGCACCTCGTCGATCTCGGAACTCGACAGGCCGGCCATCGCCTCGTCCGAGATCAGCAGCTTCGGGCGCGCGGCCATGGCGCGGGCCAGCTCCATCTTGCGCAGCTCGACCTGGCTCAGCTCGCCGGACGGCCGCGAAGCCTTGGCGGCAAGCCCCATCTGCTCGAGCAGCGCCATCGCTTCGTGGTGCCTGTCGGTCGAGCCGAGGCCATGTCCGGTCACCGCGAATTCGAAAGCCACCAACAGGTTCTCGACCACCGTCATGGTCTTGAAGGGGCGCGGGATCTGGAAGCTGCGGGCGATGCCGCGCCGCGTGCGCAGGTAGGTGGGCAGATGTCGAGATGTCGTGCGCCGAGGAAGGCAATCGGGCCCGTGTCGAGGCCGAGCACGCCCGAAATGCAGTTGATCAGCGTCGTCTTGCCGGAGCCGTTGGGGCCGACCAGCCCGAACCGCTCGCCGGGCCGGATCGCGACGCTCACGTCATCGAGCGCGGTGAAGCCGCCGAACCGCTTGGTCACGCCTTCGACATCGAGCAGCGCCTGGCTCATGCGCGGCTCCCTCGATCGCCGGCGAAGCGCGCGCGCACCCGCCGAAACAGGCCGAGAATGCCGTCCGGCGCGCCGACCACGAACAGGATCAGCATCAGGCCGAGCACGAGCACGTTCACCTCGGAGGAGATGGTGACGGTGAGAAGCTGCTGGGTGGAGCTGAGCAGCAGCGCACCCAGGACAGGCCCGATCCAGTGCGCGGTGCCGCCGATCAGTGCCATGGCGAGGGCCGACACCGAGTAGTTCAGGTTGAACGCGGAATTCGGATCGGCAAAGGACAGGTACATGGCGTTCGGCGCGCCGGCCGCGCACATCAGGGCGCCGGAGATGACGCAGGCGAGCAGCTTCAGCTTCAGGGTCGGCACGCCGCTGCAGTCCGCGGCCAGCTCATCATCGCGCAGCGCGCGCAGGCCGCGGCCGATCCAGGAGCCCTGGATGAACCTGGCAAGCGCCACGGCGATCACCACCATGACGGCGCCGTTGACGAACAGCATCTTGATGTAGCTGTCGAAGGGCGCAGTTGCCGGCGGCCGGATCATCGGCATGCCGGTGGCGCCGCCGACGAACTTCCAGTTGATGATGAAGGTCTCGATGATGATGGTGAGCGCGATGGTGGCGATGGAAAAGAAGATGCCGCGCATCCTGAGCGTGAGCAGCCCGACCAGGAAGCCGAGCAGGCCGCCGACCACCGCGGCAGCCGCGATCTGCACCAGCAGCGGCGCCCCGGTCGCCTTGAACAGGAAGACGGCCGTGTAGACGCCAAGGCCGAAGAACGCGCTGGTGCCGAAATTCACGTAGCCGGCATAGCCGCCCAGGATGTTCCAGGCGGTGGCCAGCACCATGAACTGCAGGATCAGGTAGCCGGCAAAGAACGGATACTCGTTCTTGATCGAGAAGGTAGCGATGGCGGCGGCGCCGACGAAAAGCGCCGCCACGGTCCAGAATATCCACCCGCGCCGGGCCGGCTGCATGCGCCCTATCTCCCGATCAGGCCTTGTGGGCGCACGGCGAGGACCGCGAGCAGCATGGCAAACGAGATCGCCGGCGCCCACGAGGCGCCGTAGAGGGTGAGCACGATCGACTCGACGACGCCGAGGATGATGCCGGCGATCAGCGTTCCCGACATGCTGCCGAGGCCCGCCATCACGACGACGCAGAACGTGCGGCCGATGTAGGCGCGGTCGAGCGTGGGGTCGACCGGCGCGACGATGATGAGCAGCGCGCCGGCAGGCCCGAGCACGGCCGTGGCGATGCCGAATGCCCATTGCTTGATGGCGACCGGGTTGGCCCCCATCAGGCGCAGCGCCAGCTCGTCCTGGGCGACGGCGCGAATGGCACGGCCGGTGAACGTGCGCGCCAGATAAAGGTCAGCGCCGCGGTCAGGGTGAGCGCAACGACAAAGGCGACGAGCAGCCGCATGGGGATGCGCATGTCGCCGACGGCGATGCTCTTGCCGATGTAGGGGGCCTGCACCGTGCGCTGATCGACGCCGAACATCAGGATGATCACGACCTCGATGACGAAGGCGACGCCGAAGAAGAAGGCAATGCCGCGCACGCCCGCGTCGCTGCCGCGCCGCTCGAACGACTCGTAGTAGAGGCGGTAGGCGAACAGGCCGAACACGAACAGGACGGGCATCAGCAGCAGCCCGGCGATGATCGGATCGACCCCGTGCTGGTTGAGAATGTAGGTGCCGTAGGAGGCGAGCACGAGGAACGCGGGATGGGCGACATGCGGCACATCGAGCAGTCCGAACGAGACCGACAGCCCGATGCTGACGGCCGCATAGAAGCAGCCGACCAGCAGGCCGAGCACGATGGCATCCAGAAGCAACTCGAACGAGAACATGCGAACCCGGTCCCCCTCTCCATCGCTGGCGATGATGAAACGGGCCGGGGTGACGGTCAGCCCCGGCCCAAACCCGTCCGGTGCAACGGACGGGACAAGCCAGAAGGCCTAGTTGCGGGCCGTCTCGAACGGCACGACGACTTCGCCGGTCTTCAAGTTCTCCGGGAACAGGATGACCTGCTTGCCGGCCGTCTTGAACTGCTCGAGGTTCTTGTCGACCACGCCGCGGTATTGCGCCTGCAGGGTCGCCGAGACCTTGCGCTCGCCGTCCGGCCGAGAAGGCGATCGGACCGACGATGGTCTTGTGCTCGTTCTCGCGCAGGTATTTGGCGATGGCCTTCTGGTCGAGACCCTTGGTGGCGTTGACGGCGGCCTCGATCATCTGGCCTTGCGCATAGCCGAACGGCGCCAGGTAGTAGCCGAGCGGATCGACCTTGGCCTCGATGGCGCGCGGAGCGTACTTGGCGAAGAACTCCTTGGTGCCGTCGAAGAACATGCTCGGCTCGGGCAGCCAGCTGTTGTAGTTGATGACGCCGTTCAGCAGCGAGCCCATCGACTCCAGGTTGGAGGCGAACTGCAGCCCGACCATGCCGCCGCCGAAGATCTTGACGTTGTCGCCGACGCCGATCTCGTTCACGGCGCGCAGGATGCCGACCGAGTCCGGCGGATAGGACGCCACGAACACCATATCGGGCTTGGCCGCCTTGAGCGCCCGCATCATGGCCGAGAACTCGACCGTGCTCGGCGGATAGTTCTGCTCGTAGACGATCGGGATCGAGCGCGCGTTGGCGACCGCCTTGGTGGTCTTTGCGACGTTCTGGGCGAACTCCTGATCGGCGGCCAGGATGGCGATCGACTTGGCGCCAGCCTTGGTGCCGATGTCGATGAACGACGCGGCCCAGCTGTCGGGCGGCCCCCAGGGCGCGTTGTTGAACCACATGTCGTGCTGGACCTTGGCGTTCACCTGGAACGAGAAGTTGCCGATCAGCACCAGGCCGCGCTCCTTGACGAACGGCAGGATCGGCGCCGTCTGCACGGAGGCGTAGGGCGCAAACAGGAGATCGACCTTGTCGATGTCGAGCGAGCTTGGCGTAGATCGCCGGGCTTTCGGCGGCGCTGGACTTGTCGTCATAGACGACCAGCTCCACCTTGCGGCCGAGCAGGCCGCCCTTGGCGTTGATGTCATCGCGCCAGATCTCGATGCCGATCAGGGACGACTTGCCGCCGGCGGCGAGCCCGCCGGTGGCCGGCATGCTCATGCCGATCTTGATCGGCGGTTGCTGGGCGATGGCCGTGGACGTGCAAAGTGGGGCTGCCAGCAGCAGCCCAAGGGCGGCAAGCATGCTTCTGCGTTTCACGATTTTCCTCCACCGTTCTGTTTGGTTGGCTTTTCTCTGCTTCTCTTTCGCTGACGTACGTCCGGATCGCTCGCCTATCGGCCAAACAGCGCGCCGAACAGCCCCTGCTTGGCCGGCTTGGCCGGGGGCGGAATCGTTGGCTTTGGCCTTGAAGATGGCCGCGGGGTCCGCACCCACGCGGCCCGTCGCCTGGTCGACCGCGCTCTCGCGCGAAAGGCTCAGGTCGAAGCGCATGCTGGGAATGCCTTTCAGAGGGCAGCCCGGGTCGCTCTCCTGCAACTCGGCAACGAGATCCGACGACGAGCCGAACACCACGTCGTCGGCAATGTGCGCGTCGCCTTTGACGTAGAGCGCGGTGACGAGTTCGCGGTAGCCGGGCGCGCTGACCAGGAAGTGGATGTGGGCCGGCCGCATGCCATGGCGGCCTTGCGCCTGCACCAGCGCGCCGACCGGGCCGTCCATGGGGATCGAGTAGCCGAGCGGACGCACGGTGCGGATCAGGAAGTTGCCTTGCGCATCCGCGGTGAAGACGCCGCGGTAGTCCGTGCCGCTGGCATCGACCTGGATGTCGTAGAGGCCGTCGGCACCGGTCTGCCAGACCGACACCTGGGCGTTCGGCAGCGGCTCGCCGCGCACATTGGTGATCTTGCCCCACAAGGCGACCTCGGTGCCGGGCGTGACCTTGTTGGCGATCTGCGCGCCGGCCTCGAGCTTGGGCGCATTCTCGCGGAAGAACGGGCCGAGCAGGCTGGTTTGCGTGGCATCCTCGACCGCCGTGCGATCGTGCAGCCCGTTGACCAGGGCCGAAAGCCCGAGCGTGTCCGACAGCAGGATGTATTCCTGCCGCTCCGGCGTGCACATCTTGCCGACGGCGGTCATGAACTCGATGCCCTTCAGCCACTCGGCCGGCGTCAGGTTCACGTCGCGGGCGAAGGCGTGCAGATGCTTGACGGCGGCCGTCATGATCTCCTTGAGGCGTGGGTCGGACGTGGTGGCCATCTGCTCGAGGACGGCCTCGGTGATGGTCTCTGGGGTCAACTCGTGCATCGGATCCTCCGTGTGAAGCCGCCGGTCAGCGCTTGGGTACTCGGCCAAGGGCGGCCAGGATGCGTTCTGGTGTGAAGGGTTGGGCGAAGACTTTGGCGCCGTGCGGGCGCAAGGCATCGTTGATGGCATTCATGATGGCAGCCGGCGCGCCGGCGGTGCCGGCCTCGCCCGCGCCCTTGGCGCCGAGCAGGGACTCTCTTGTCGGCGTCTCCACGTGGCCGACCTCGATGTCCGGCATCTCGGCGGCCATCGGCACGAGGTAATCGACCATGGAGCCGACCGTGAGCTGGCCCTCCGGGCTGTAGGTGCAGTGCTCGAACAGCGCGCCGCCGATGCCCTGCACCACGCCGCCGCGCACCTGCTCGTCAACCAGCAGCGGGTTGATGATGCGCCCGCAATCCTCGACGCACCAGTGCTTGAGGAGCTTGACCAGGCCGGTGTCGAGATCGACCTCCAGATGGCTCGCCTGCACGCCGTTGGTGAAGGCGAACGGGTACTGCTTGGTGATGAAATGCCGGGTCTGCATCAGCTCGCGCGGCAGATCGGGTGGCAGCGTGTCGCCGCGGAAGTAAACGATGCGGCCCAGCTCGCCGAGCGGCATGCGCACCGCGCCGGTGGCCTTGTCGACGATGTTGCCGAGCACCAGATCGAGGGCCTCGGGCGCCGCCTGCAGCATGGCGCCTGCGACCTGCAGGGCCGCGTGCTTGGTGGCAAGGCCCGCCTGCAGGGCTGCCTCGCCGCCGATGCCGGCGCCACGGCAGGCCCAGGTGCCGCCGCCATAGGGGGTGGTGAGCGTGTCGCCGGTGATGACGCGCACGACATCGATCGGCACGCCGACGGCCTCGGCGACGATCTGGCGGATGATGGCTTCCGTGCCCTGGCCCTGCTCGGTGACGCCCGTGGCGGCGACCACCGATCCGTCAGGGTCGATGCGCACGGTGCAGCCATCCTGGGCCGAGATGCGTGCGCCGCCGATGCCGTACATGAACGGCGAGGGGTTGGTGAGCTCGATGAAGCTCGCAAAGCCGATGCCGCGATGCACGCCCTCGCCGCGCAACAGCTCCTGCTGCGGCGCGGAGGCCGCGGTAGTCCATCATCTCGACCAGCAACGCCGTGCGACTTGATGTGCGAGAGGCCCTCGAAGCGCATGCCGGCGGGCGACGTGCGCGGATAGGTGCCGTCCTGCATCAGGTTCTTGAGACGGAAGGCGACCGGGTCCATGCCCATCGCCTCGGCGCCGAGGTCGACCAGGCCCTCGGTGACGGCCGTCGCGATCGGGTGGCCGACCGCGCGATACTGGCAGGTCGGCACCTTGTTCTGCAGCACGACCGTGGTCTTGGCGCGGTAGTTGGGGAAGTCGTAGGGGCCGCCCACCAGGTTGACGACCTGGTTGCCTTCGACCGCGCTGGTGCGCGGATAGACCGAGTAGGGGCCGATGCCGGTCAAGTCGTCGATGTCGAAGGCGGTGATGCGCCCTTGCGCGTCGATGGCCATGCGGCCCTTGATGCGGTGGTCGCGCGCGTGGATGTCGGAGGCGAAGCTCTCCAGCCGATCGGCGATGAACTTGACCGGGCGGCCCATGATCTTGGCGATCACCGCCACCGCCACCTCGTCCGGGTAGACGTGCACCTTGATGCCGTAGCTGCCGCCGATGTCGCGGCAGATGACGCGCACGGCGCTGAGCGGCAGCTTGAGGTGCCGGGCCAGCACCTCCTGCATCATGTGCGGGGCCTGCGTCGCATGGTGGACGGTGAGCGTGGCGTCGCCCTTGTTGAACTCGGCCAGGATCGAGCGCGGCTCCAGCGTCACGCCGGTGTGGCGGCCGGAGTGGAAGGTCGCCTCGACGACCTTGTGCGCGGTCTTGAAGGCCTCGGCGACGTTGCCGCTCTCGTTGACGCGCTCGAAGACGAGGTTGTCGCCGAGCTCGGGATGGATGACCGGCGTCGCCTTGTCGAGGGCCGTCTCCATGTCGGCGACAGGCGGCGAGCACCTGCCAGGCGACCGTGACCTTGGCCGCGGCGTCCTCGGCGGCGGCCCGGCTGTCGGCCACGACGGCAGCGACCGCCTCGCCGGCCCAGGTCGCGGTGGCGAGCGGCAGAGGCAGCTGCGCGGCAGACTTCATGCCCTTGAGGTGGGCGAGAACCGCCACCCAGGGCTCGCAGTGCGGAGCCAGGTCCTGGCCGGTGAAGACGCGCAGCACGCCGGGGATTTTGAGCGCGGCGTCCGCATCGATCCGGCCGATTTTCGCATGCGCATGCGGACTGCGCACGAATGCGACATGCACCATGCGCGGCAGCACGAGGTCATCGACGTACTGCCCGCGCCCCTCGACCAGCTTGCGCGCATTGGGGCGCGGGATCGATCGGCCGATGTAGGAATTCGGCCGGTCGACGGAGCGGGGATCGATCACCGGGCTCATGGCTTGCCGGCTCCGGCGCTCGCCACCCTGGCCTTGGCCACCGTCTCGACCGCGTCGACGATGGCGTGATAGCCGGTGCAGCGACAGTAGTTGCCCGACAGGTGCTCGCGGATGACCTCGCGGGAGGGCGCGGTGCCAGCCTCGGCGGATTCGCGCAGCAGCTCGGCGGCGGTCAGCAGCATGCCGGGCGTGCAATAGCCGCACTGGCAGGCGTTGCGGGCGACGAACGCGTCCTGCAGGTCGCGGATCTCGCCGGTGTCGGAGACGCCCTCGATGGTTTCGACCGTGTCGCCGTCGAGGCTCGCCGCCAGGACCAGACAGCCGCGTACGATCAGGCCATTGACGCGCACCGTGCAGGCGCCGCACACGCCATGCTCGCACCCGGCATGCGATCCCATCAGGCCGAGGTCGAGGCGCAGAAAATCGATCAGGTGCCGGCGGGCTTCGACGCGGCGGCTGACGCGCTCGCCGTTGACCGTCAGGGAGATGCCGACCTCGGTGCTCATGCGGCCCGTACCCCGGGTTGGGCGCCGAGCTGCCCGACCGCGCGCGCCAAAAGCACGCGCGCCAGATGGCGCTTCATCTCGGGACCGCCGTGCTGGTCGGCCGGCGGGTCGAGATCACGATCGAGCAGCGGCCTGCGCCTCCGCGATCCTGTGCGGCGTCCACGGCGCCGGGCCGAGTGCGCGCGCGGCCCCTGCCGCCACGACAGGTCCGGTGCCGACGCCGAAATAGACGAGGCGCGGCGTCTGCAGGCGGCCGTCGGCGTGCTGGGCCCACGCGGCGAGGCCGGCCATGGCATAGTCGCCCGACCGCCGCGTCAGCTCGACGATGGTGGCGCGATCCCCCGGTGCGGCGCAGGGGAACTCGACGGCCCGGATCAGCTCGTCCTCCGCCAGGGCCGTGGCAAACAGCCCGGTGAAGAAGCTGGCGGCCGGAATGGTCCGTTCGCCGTTCGGCCCCACGGCGACGATGCGGGCGCCGAGGGCGACGCAGCAGGCCGGCAGCTCGGCCGCCGCATCGGCGAAGGCCAGCGAGCCGCCGATCGTGCCGCGGTTGCGGATGGCCGCATGGGCGATCAGCGGCACGGCCTCGGCCAGCAGCGGGGCGTGGCGGCTGACATCGGGGTGGGCTGCAAGCTCGCGATGGGTCGTCAACGCGCCGACCCGCAGATGGCCGCTTGGCAGGACGCTGATGCCCTTCAGCTCGGGCACCCGGGAAATGTCGATGATCAGGCTCGGCTCCGACAGCCGAAAGGCGAGCGAGGCCAGCAGGCTCTGGCCGCCAGCCAGGAACTGGACATCACCGCCGGCATCCCCGCGCAGCCGGAATACCTCGGCCAGCGTGGCGGCCCGCTCGTAGCGGAACGAACCTGCTTTCATGACGCCTCCCAACCACGATCGTCTTGCGCGATCTCGGCTGGACGATATCGATGCCCAGGCACGACAGCAAGGCGCATTGGGCACGGAATCAGGCCCGGCGAGGTTGGGGCGCGTCCCAACATCTGCCACGCGAAAAGGCCAATGGGCCGCTACGGTTAGTGGGCAGCGGCGAGGGGCTTCAGCTGCCTGATGGCTGCGAGGGCGAGAGGATCGAGGCCGGAGCCCCCCTGCGCAACATGCAGGGTGATCTCCTTGCGCATGCGCGGGTCCCAGAACTGCTGGATATGGCTGGCGATCTGGGGCACGGCCTTCGCCTCGCCCTGGGCCGCGAAGAACTTGGCGATCTGGTTCGCCATCATGACAAGTCGTTCAGGCTGCATCTTCCACCGCGTCCTTGCGCTTGGCCACCGACACATCGGCAATGCGGTGCGGATGCGTGAATACCTCGAAGCCGTCGGCGCGGGCAACGGCCACCAGCGTGATGCCGGCCCCGTTGGCCGTCTGCAGGGCCAGCGCCGTGGGCGCGGACATGGCAACGATGATCGGCGCGCCGGCCACCGCGGCCTTCTGCACCATCTCGACCGACACGCGGCTGGTCAGCAGCACGATGCCGTCCGCAGTCTGCAGGCGGTTGCGGCGCAGACGCCCGAGCAGCTTGTCGAGGGCATTGTGCCGCCCGACATCCTCGGCGACGGCGACGAGCCCCTTGGCCTTGCGTCCAGAAGCCGGCGCCATGCACGGCGCGGGTATGGCGGTTCAGCACCTGCGCCCGCTCCAGCGCGGCCTGCGCGGCAGCGATGTCCGCGGCCGTGACGGTCGTGTCCGCCGCGACCTGCGGGCAGGACGGCACGGCGGCTTCCAGGCTCTCCACGCCGCACAGCCCGCACCCGGTCGGCCCGGCCAGGTTGCGACGGCGCTGGGCAAGCTTGCGCCCGCGATCCGGCACCAGCCAGGCGCGCAGCTCGATACCCTTGTCCTGCTCGACGATGTCCAGGCTCTGGATGTCCTCGGGCGCGCCGATGATGCCTTCCGCCAGGCTGAAGCCGACCGCGAAGTCCTCCAGGTCGGTCGGCGAGGCCATCATGACGGCATGCGTGGTGCCGTCGTAGACGAAGGCAACCGGCACCTCGGCAGGAATCGTGCGCACGTGCTCGGTGATGCCTTGCGCCGTCACCTTGGCGGAATGGACCCGAACGGCGGCGTCGGTCATGGCTACTCCGCCGCTTCCAGCGGCGCGATGCGCCGGCTGGCCTTGGAGAAGGCCTCGTAGTCCTCCTGGTAGTTGGTCGGACCGTTGGAGGGGCTGACCTGCACCGCCGTGACCTTGTACTCGGGGCAGTTGGTCGCCCAGTCCGAGTACTCGGTGGTGATGACGTTGGCCTGGGTCAGCGGGTGGTGGAAGGTGGTGTAGACCACGCCCGGCGCCACGCGATCGGTGATCAGCGCGCGCAGGGCGGTCTCGCCGGCGCGGGAGGCGATGCGCACCCAGTCGCCCTCCTTGACGCCGCGCTGCTCGGCATCGTGCGGGTTGATCTCGAGCCGGTCCTCCTCGTGCCACACCACGTTGTCGGTGCGGCGGGTCTGGGCGCCGACGTTGTACTGCGACAGGATGCGGCCGGTGGTCAGCAGCAGCGGATAGCGCGGGCCGGTGCGCTCGTCGGTCGGCACGTACTCGGTGAGCATGAACTTGCCCTTGCCGCGCGCGAAGCCGTCGATGTGCATGACGGGCGAGCCGACCGGGTTGGCGTCGTTGCACGGCCACTGCACGGAGCCCAGCTCATTGAGCTTGGCGTAGCTGACGCCCTTGAAGGAGGGGGTGAGCAGCGCGACCTCGTCCATGATCTGGCTCGGATGCGTGTAGGTCCACTCCAGGCCGATGGCCTTGGCGATCAGCTGGGTGATCTCCCAGTCGGCGTAGCCGCCGTTGCGCGGGCTCATGACGCGACGCACGAGCTGGATGCGGCGCTCGGCGTTGGTGAAGGTGCCGTCCTTCTCCAGGAAGGTGGAGCCCGGCAGGAACACGTGGGCGTAGTTGGCGGTCTCGTTGAGGAACAGATCCTGCACCACCACGCATTCCATGGCGGCGAGGCCCGCGGCCACGTGCGTGGTGTTGGGGTCGGACTGCAGGATGTCCTCGCCCTGGATGTAGATGGCCTTGAACGAGCCGTCGACGGCGGCATCCAGCATGTTGGGAATGCGCAGGCCGGGCTCGGGGCTGATGGGCCGGCCCCACAGCGACTCGAACATGGCGCGGGTGGCGTCGTCCGACACGTGGCGGTAGCCCGACAGTTCGTGCGGGAAGGAGCCCATGTCGCAGGCGCCCTGCACGTTGTTCTGGCCGCGCAGCGGGTTCACGCCGACGCCGGGCCGGCCGAGGTTGCCGGTGGCCATGGCGAGGTTGGCGATGGCCATGACGGTGGTGGAGCCCTGGCTGTGCTCCGTGACGCCGAGGCCGTAGTAGATGGCGGCGTTGCCGCCGGTGGCATAGAGGCGGGCGGCGCCGCGCAGCTCCGCCGGATCGACGCCGGTGTACTTGGCGGAGGTCTCGGGCGAGTGCTCGGGCCGCGACACGAACTCGGCCCACTCCTGGAAGTCCTCCCAGTCGCAACGCTCGCGCACGAAGGTCTCGTTGACGAGGCCCTCGGTGACGATGACGTGCGCCATGGCCGTCAGCACGGCGACGTTGGTGCCGGGCGTGCAGCGGCAGGTGGTGGGCGGCCTCGATGTGGGGCGAGCGCACGATGTCGGTGCGGCGCGGGTCGACCACGATCAGCTTGGCGCCCTCGCGCAGGCGCTTCTTCATGCGGCTGGCGAACACCGGGTGGCCGTCGGTCGGGTTGGCGCCGATCACCATCACCACGTCGGTGTGCTCCACCGAGTCGAAGTCCTGCGTGCCGGCGCTAGTGCCGAACGCGGTCTTGAGGCCGTAGCCGGTCGGCGAATGGCAAACACGCGCGCATGTGTCGACGTTGTTCACGCCGAAGCCGGCGCGGATCAGCTTCTGCACCAGGAAGGTTTCCTCGTTGGTGCAACGCGAGGAGGTGATGCCGCCGACGGCATCCTTGCCGTACTGGTACTGGATGCGCTTGAACTCGGTGGCGACGCGGCCGATCGCCTCTTCCCACGTCGTCTCGCGCCATGGGTCGGTGATCTTGTCGCGCACCATCGGCTTCAGGATGCGCTCCTTGTGGGTGGCGTAGCCCCAGGCGAAGCGGCCCTTGACGCAAGAATGGCCGCGGTTGGCCTTGCCGTCCTTGTAGGGGACCATGCGCACGACTTCCTCGCCGCGCATCTCGGCCTTGAACGAGCAGCCGACCCCGCAATAGGCGCAGGTGGTGACCACCGAGTGCTCGGGCTGGCCGATCTCGATCACGGCCTTCTCGGTGAGCGTGGCGGTGGGGCAGGCCTGCACGCAGGCGCCGCACGACACGCACTCGCTGTCGAGGAAGCTCTCGGACATGCCGGGCGAAACGCGGCTGTCGAAGCCACGGCCGGAGATGGTGAGCGCGAAGGTGCCCTGCACTTCCTCGCAGGCGCGCACGCAGCGATTGCAGACGATGCACTTGGACGGGTCGTAGGTGAAGTAGGGGTTGCTCTCGTCCTTCGGCATCCACTCGATGTTGGCCTTGCCGTTCTGCTTGGCGAACACGTGGTTGGCGCCCTCGTAGCCGTAGCGCACGTCGCGCAGGCCGACGGCCCCGGCCATGTCCTGCAGCTCGCAGTCGCCGTTGGCGGCGCAAGTCAGGCAGTCGAGCGGATGGTCGGAGATGTAGAGCTCCATCACGCCGCGGCGGATCTGCTTCAGGCGCTGCGACTGGGTGTGCACGACCAAGCCATTCATGACCGGCGTGGTGCAGGAGGCCGGCGTGCCGGCGCGGCCCTCGATCTCGACCAGGCACAGGCGGCAGGAGCCGAACGCCTCGATGCTGTCGGTGGCGCACAGCTTGGGGATCTGCGTGCCCATCTGCATGGCCGCGCGCATGATCGAGGTGCCCTCGGGCACGGTGACCTTGGCGCCGTCGATGGTCAGCGTGACGGTCTTCTCGGCCTTGGAGGCGGGAGTGCCGAAGTCGGTCTCTTTGATCAGAGTCATGGCGTCCTCACTCGGCGGCCTGCAGCCGCGGCGTGCGTCGGAAATCCTCGGGGAAATGGGTGAGCGCGCTCATGACGGGGTAAGGCGTGAAGCCGCCAAGCGCGCACAGCGAGCCGAACTTCATGGTGTTGCAGAGGTCCTTGACCACCGCCAGGTTCGCCTCGGAGGCTTCGCCGGCCATGATCTTGTCGACCGTCTCGACGCCCCGGGTGGAGCCGATGCGGCAGGGCGTGCACTTGCCGCAGCTCTCGATGGCGCAGAACTCGAAGGCGAACCGCGCCTGCTTGGCCATGTCGGCCGTGTCGTCGAACACGACGACGCCGGCGTGACCGATCAGGCCGTCGCGCGCGGCGAAGGCTTCGTAGTCGAACGGCGTGTCGAACAGCGCGCGCGGGAAATAGGCGCCGAGCGGGCCGCCCACCTGCACGGCTTTGACCGGCCGGCCCGAGGCGGTGCCGCCGCCGATCTTGTCCACGAGCTCGCCGAGCGTGACGCCGAAGGCGGTCTCGAACAGGCCGCCGCGCTTGATGTTGCCGGCCAGCTGGATCGGCATGGTGCCGCGCGAGCGCCCCATGCCGTAGTCGAAGTAGGTCTTGGCGCCCTCGGCCAGGATGAACGGCACGGCGCCCAGCGACAGCACGTTGTTGATCACCGTCGGCGGCCGAACAGGCCCTTGTGCGCCGGCAGCGGCGGCTTGGCGCGTACGATGCCGCGCTTGCCCTCCAGGCTGTCGAGCAGGGCCGTCTCCTCGCCGCACACGTAGGCGCCGGCACCGGTGCGGACCTCGAGGTCGAAGGCCTTGCGCGAGCCGGCGACATCGGACCCGAGCAGCCCGGCCTTGCGGGCGATGGCGATCGCGCTGTTGAGCGCCACGATGGCGTGCGGATACTCGGAGCGGACGTAGATGAAGCCCTTGGTGGCGCCCACCGCCAGCCCGGCGATGGTCATGCCCTCGATGAGCACGAAGGGATCGCCTTCCATCAGCATGCGGTCGGCGAAGGTGCCGCTGTCGCCTTCGTCGGCGTTGCAGACGATGTACTTCTGGTCGGCCGAAGTGTCGTGCACCGTCTTCCACTTGATGCCGGTCGGGAAGCCGGCGCCGCCACGGCCGCGCAATCCGGACTTGGACACTTCCTCGATGATGCCAGCCGGCGTCAGCGACAGCGCCTTTTCGAGGCCCTTGTAGCCGCCGAGCGCACGATAGGAGTCGAGCGACAGCGGATCGATGAGACCGCAGCGCGCGAACGTGAGGCGTGTCTGGCGGGCGAAATAGTCGATCTTGTCGACCACGCCCAGCGATGTGGGATGCGCCGACAGGGCCTTCAGATCGCCGCGCAGGAGCCCGGCGTTCAGCAGGCTGCCGACGGCTTCCGGCTCGATCGGGCCGAAGCCGTAGCGGATACCACCCATTTCGAGTTCGACCAGCGGCTCCAGCCACAGCAGGCCGCGCGAGCCGTTCCTGACGATCTCGACCGGAACCCCGGTCTGTGCGGCGCTGCGCGCGATGGCGGCGGCCACGGCATCGGCACCGCAGGCAATCGCCGCCGCATCCTTCGGTACGAAGATGCGCACCTTGCCGTGCGGCTGTTCCTCGCCGCGCTTTGCCTTGGAGAAGAAGGGGATGGTCATGCGCCGGCCTCCTTCAGCAGGGCATCGAGCTTGGCCGGCGTGAGCCTGCCGACCACGCGCCCGTCCAGCATCGCCGATGGTCCGGTGGCGCAAAGGCCGAGGCAGTAGATGGGCTCCAGCGTGACGCGGCCATCGGCGCTGGTGCTGCCGCAGGCGACGCCGAGCCGGCTTTCGGCGCGCTGCACCAGGGCCTCGCAGCCCATCGCCTGGCAGGCCTCGGCGCGGCACATCTTGAGGACATGGCGGCCGGCCCGCTCGCTGCGGAAGTCGTGATAGAAGGTGACGACGCCATGCACCTCGGCGCGCGACAGGTTGAGGGCGTTGGCGAGCGCCGGCACGGTTTCCTCGGGCACGTAGCCGAGCTCGCCCTGCAGCCGGTGCAGGATCTCGATCAGCGCATCCGGCCGGTTGCCGAATTCCGCCGCTATGGCGCGCGCCGTTTTCTCTGTCTCTGGAGGAACCATGGAACCCACATTCGAGTCATTCCGGTTCCAAAGTGGCGTAGGTCGCGCCCCTCACGCCAATCGCTTGTTCTGATCGACCGATCGGTACCGCCAGACTGGGTTCTGCTAGTGTGATTCAGATCGAGAAATTCGCTCCGAACCAGGCCGCGACGCACTGGCGAATTTCTCGATCATCACACTAGCGGCGCCTGGAATTGGCAGGCATTTCAAGGTTTTGCGCGCACTCGAAGACGACCAGGACGAGCGGGGAGACGGGATCGCGGTCGACCGCCAGCAGGCCTACGCTGTGCTCGATCGTAGGATCGACCAGCGGCACGGCGTGGATGTCGGACATGGGGCCGAGCACCTCCAGGAAATACTCAGGCACGATGCTGGCCAGGCCCATCAGGTGCACGTTGGAGCACAGGTTGATGACCGAGTTGGTCTCCAGCCTCGGCGTCGGCTTGACGTTGGCCGAGCGGAACGCGCGATCGATGATGCGGCGGTTCTGCATATTGGGCGTCAGCAGGCAGAGCGGCTGCTGCGCGGCTTCGGCCCAGGTGACGGACGTCTTGCCCACCAGCTCGTGGTCGGCGCGCAGGAGCAGGCAGTACTTCTCGGTGTAGATGGCCTCGGCACGCATGCCCTCGATCGGCTCGTTGTCGAGATAGGACAGGCCGACGTCGATCGAGAAATCCTCGAGGTTGCGCAGGATCTCGACCGAGCTTTGCGACAGCACGGTCAGCTCGATGCCGGGATGGCGCTCCTGAATGGACTTGGCCAGCAGCGCCGCCATGGGCAGGCCCGAGGGAATGACACCGAGCGACAGCCGGCCGATCAGCGTGCCCTTGGTGTTGCGCAGCTTGGAGATCTCCTGCTGCAGGGAGCCCCAGTTGTCGAGGATGGCGTGCGCCCACTTCAGCACCTTTTCGCCCTCTGGCGTGAGCCCGTGGAAGCGCTGGCCCCGCTCGACGATCGGCACGCCCAGCTCCTGCTCCAGCTGGCGGATGCGCCCGGACAGCGTCGGCTGCGTCACGTTGCAGGCCTTGGCCGCGCGCGTGAAGTGCTTCTCGCGGGCAAGGGCGGCGAGGTATTGAAGCTGGCGGATGTCCATCCGTGCGGCGCCTGTTCGGGAAGCGGCAAACACAAACAAGGTCAGTGACCCAATAGGCCAAATGAGCCACCGTGACTACTTGCCGGTCCACTGGTTACCTAGGTGCCGCATCTAGGCCAGCTCGCCGATGCATTCGGCCAATCCCTGCTGCCAGGGCGGCAGACGGAGGCCGAACACGCGCTCGAGCTTGCCGCAGTCGAGGCAGGAGTTGGCGGGACGGCGCGCCGGCGTCGGGTAGTCGGCGTGGCGATCGGCAGGATGGGGACTTGCGGCACGCCGAGCGGCTCGGCGGCGGCGATGATCGCCGAGGCGAAGCCGTGCCATGTGGTCTCGCCGGCAGCCGTCGCGTGATAGATGCCCCAGGGTTTGCCGCTGCCGATCTTCGCGGCGATCGCCAGGATGGCGTCGGCCAGATGCGGCGCGTAGGTGGGATTGCCGTGCTGGTCGGCGACCACGCGCAGTTCGGGCCGCTCGCGGGCCAGGCGCAGCATGGTCTTGAGGAAGTTGTGGCCATGCGCGCCGTACAGCCACGCCGTGCGCAGGATCACGTGTCGCGCGTTGGCGGCGGCGACCGCGGCCTCGCCTTCGAGCTTGGAGCGGCCGTAGACGCCCATCGGGTTGGGCGCGTCCTCCTCGACGTAGGCGCCCGACTTGTCGCCGTCGAACACGTAGTCGGTCGAGACGTGAATGATCGGACACCCTGCGGCTTCGGCGGCTGCCGCCAGAGCGCCTGGCCCATCGCGATTGAGCGCGAACGCCGCCGGGGCGTCGCTCTCGGCCTTGTCGACCGCGGTGTAGGCCGCCGCGTTGATCACCACATCCGGGCGTGTCGAGGTGAGGGCGCGGGTGATGCTGGCGGGATCGAGCAGATCGAGCTGAGGCGGCTCGAGTGCGACGACTGCGACGCCGGCGAGCCGCCGCGACCGCTCGACCAGCGCATGCGCCAGCTGGCCGCTCTGTCCTGCCACCAGCAGTCTCATCGCGGCGGTTCCATGCTCAGCCGGCTCGCGCCTTGGTCTCGACCAGGCCGAGCCGCTCGCCGGCGTAGACGCCCGTGCGCAGCGGCTCCCACCAGGCGCGGTTGTCGAGGTACCAGCGCACGGTCTTGGCGAGGCCGGTCTCGAAGGTCTCCTGCGCGCGCCAGCCAAGCTCGGTCTCGAGCTTGGTGGCGTCGATGGCATAGCGATGGTCGTGGCCCGGCCGGTCGCGCACGAAGGTGATGAGCCGGCGCCGGCTCTGACCATCGGGCATGAGGTCATCGAGCGCATCGCAGATGCTTTCGACGACGGCGAGGTTGGTGCGCTCGATTGCCGCCGCCGACGTTGTATTTCTCGCCGATCCGCCCGCGCGTCAGGATCAGATGCAGGGCGCGCGCATGATCGTCCACATACAGCCAGTCGCGCACGTTGGAGCCGTCGCCGTAGACCGGCAGCGGCTTGCCATCGAGCGCGTTGAGCAGGACCAGCGGGATCAGCTTCTCGGGGAAGTGATACGGCCCGTAGTTGTTCGAGCAATTGGAGATCACGACCGGCAGGCCGAAGGTGCGATGCCAGGCGCTGGCGAGATGATCGGCGGCGGCCTTGGAGGCCGAGTAGGGCGAGGACGGATCGTAGGCGGTGGTCTCGCAGAAGGCGCCGTCGGGGCCGAGCGAGCCGTACACCTCGTCGGTCGAGACGTGCAGGAAGCGGAACGCCTGCGCGCGCGGCTTCGGCAGGTCCGATCCAGTAGGCGCGCGCCGTTTCCAGCAGGGTGTGCGTGCCGAGCACGTTGGTGTGGATGAAGGCATCCGAGCCGTTGATCGAGCGGTCGACGTGGCTCTCGGCCGCCAGATGCATGACGGCATCGGGCTGGTGCCGGGCGAAGGCCGCCTCCATCGCCGCGCGGTCGCAGATGTCGGCGCGGATGAAGTGATAGCGCGGGCTGTCGGCGATCGGGTCGCAGCGAGCGCAGGTTGGCGGCGTAGGTCAGCTTGTCGATGTTGACGACCTGCGCGTCGGTCTCGCGCACGAGATAGCGGCACACCGCCGACCCGATGAAGCCGGCGCCCCCTGTCACAATGATCTTCAAGAATGCAATCCCTCTCCCGTCCGCCAACGCGGTCCCTGCCCGCATTGTGCCCCAGCAGACGGCGGCAGGCCAGGGCGCGATTGGGCGGCCGTTAAGCCGCCGGCTTGGCCCGCATGCGGGTCAGGGCGGCGAGTGACAAGATCTCGAACAGCATCTGGGCGCCGGCCTGGGCGGTATTGGTGGTCGCATCGTACTGGGGAGCGACCTCCACGACGTCGCCGCCGACCACCTCCAGCCCGGCGCAGCCCCGCAGCAGGGCCAGCGCCTCGCGCGTGCTCAGGCCGCCGATCTCCGGGGTGCCGGTTCCCGGCGCGAAGGCCGGATCGAGGCTGTCGATGTCGAAGGAGACGTAGGTTGGCCCCTTGCCGACGACTTCGCCGATCTTCTGGATGATGCGCTCGATGCCGAGCCCGGACACCTCGTCGGCGTGGATGACGGTCATGCCGCTGGCGTAGGAGAACTCCCACAGATACTCGGCACCGCCGCGGATGCCGATCTGGATGGTGCGCTCGGGGTCGAGCACGCCGGCCAGCACGGCCTGCCGGAACGGGCCGCCGTGATGGAACTTGGCGCCCTCGAAGGGGCCGCTGGTGTCGCCGTGCGCATCGATGTGCACGAGGCCGAGCGGCCGGCCGGCGCCCAGCGCCTTGAGGATCGGCAGGCTGATCGAGTGGTCGCCGCCGACGCTGACCGGGCGTCACGCCCGCGGCGGCCAGGCGCTTGAAGAACGCCTCGATGTCCTCGTGGCTGTCGCTCAGACTGAAGCGGCTGCGGAACGGCACGTCGCCGACGTCGGCGCACTTGACCACGGTCAGCGGCGCGATCTCGTGCACGTGATGATAGGGCCCGATGCGCTCGATCGCCCGCACGGCGCGCGGCCCGAAGCGGGCGCCCGGCCGGTTGGTGACGCCGAGGTCCATCGGCACGCCGACCAGGGCCACGTCGAGGCCGGCCCAATCCGGGCGGCTCGGGGCATCGAGCTGCAGAGGCGCGCCGAGGAAGCTCGAGACACCCTCGTAGGGCTTGGGGCGCCGGTCGGTGCCGGCAAACACCATCTCGACGACCTTCTTGAACTTCGGATCGTGCACGTCGCCGGGCGGGGCGACCGCATATTTCGCGCGCAGGCTGTCGAGCTTCTTGGGATCCATGTCACACCATCGCGGTTGCGTTCCCGTTCCGGCGAATCTGGCAAGCATAGCACGGCTGGACGCCCGGCTGCGCGGCGGTCAGGCCGTGATGTGCTGCACCGTGTCGTAGACGTCGGTGCGCGGCGGGCCGGTCAACAGGTCGGCGATGCTGCCCCAGATGACCTGCAGCCGCCGCATGGCCGCGTCGGCATGCTCGCGGCTCTGGTAGATGGCGATCACCACGCCCTGGCCGTCGGCACGCCAGGCGGCGCGCGCGTCGATCATGCCGGGCAACGCCTTGATCAGGTGGCTCAGCTTGGCGATCTTCGCCGGCAGCTCATCGAGACGCGCCGGGTCGACTTGGAAGGTGGTGATGCGGGCATACATCGGTTCGTCGCGAGTGAGCGGGTTCCCGCAGCGCCGTGCCTGCGCGCTGCTACCAACGGCCAACTGGATAGGCGCTTGACCATTGCCGGCGCCTCGGCCTCAATGGCAGGCAACAACATAATCTTTGGGACGAGGAACACAAGCGAGGCCCCCATGCGTATCCTTGCAAGGCTTGTGCTCGCGAGCTTGCTCGCGGGATTGCTGCACGCCACCGCCATGGCAGAACCCAAGCGCGGCGGCACGCTCGTCTACGGCGTGACGGGAGAGCCGCCCAGCACCGACTGCCATGCGATCACGACCTATGCCGCCGTGCACGTGCTGGCGCCGCACTACTCGCTGCTGCTGAAGGTGGACCAGGACGACTATCCCAAGCTCAAGCCGGACCTCGCCGAGAGCTGGAACGTCTCGGCGGATGGACTGACCTATACGTTCAAGATCCGCAGCGGCGTGCTGTTCCACGACGGCAGCCCGCTCACGTCGAAGGACGTGAAGGCCACCTTCGACCGCCTGCGCGCGCCGCCGAAAGGCGTCATCTCGATTCGCCAGGCGCTGTTCTCCGACATCGTCAGCATCGACGCGCCGGATGCCACGACCGTGGTCATGAAGCTGAAGGCGGTGGATCCCTCGTTCCTCAGCACGCTGGCGCTGCCCTACAACTGCGTCTACAGCGCCGACAAGCTGGCGCAGGACCCGGAATTTCCGTCCAAGACCGTGATGGGCAGCGGACCGTTCGTGTTCGTCGAGCATCAGGCCGGCGCGCACTGGCTGGGCAAGCGCTTCGACAAATACTTCGACAAGGGCAAGCCGTATCTGGACGGCTTCCGCGCGGTGTTCATCAAGTCCTCGGCGGTGGTGACGGCGTTGCAGGGCGGCCAGATCCAGGCCGAGTTCCGCAGCATCTCGCCGGGCGAGCGCACCCAGCTGGAGGCGGCGCTGAAGGACCGTATCGTCGTCCAGGAAGCGCCCTGGGTGTGCAAGGTCGACCTGATCTTCAACACCGAAGCGGCGCCGTTCGACAAGCTCAAGGTACGCCAGGCGCTGTCGATGGCGATCGACCGCTGGGGCGGCTCGAATGCGCTGTCCAAGATCACCATCCTCAAGCCGGTCGGCGGGCCGCTGCTGCCGGGTTCCACCGTAGCGCTCACCGACAATGAGCTTGCCGGGCTGCCGGGGTTCGGCCGCGACCCCGAGAAGGCGCGCGCCGAGGCCAAGAAGCTGCTGGCGGAGGCCGGCGTGCCGGATCTCAAGTTCAAGCTGATCAACCGCAGCGTCAATCATCCCTTCACGCCGGTCGGGGTGTACGTGATCGACCAGTGGCGCCGCATCGGCGTGACGGCGGAGCATCAGCAGCTGGAGGTGTCGCTGCAGAAGTCGGCCATCGCCAACGGCCAGTTCCAGGTGGCGCTCGATGCCTTCTGCGCCGACTCGGACGATGCCAAGCCGCTGCTGGTGACCTACCTGTCGAAGGCGCGCTCGCCGCGCAACATGGCGCGCAACAACAGCCCCGAGATCGACGCCCTGTACGACAAGTTCAACGCGGCGTTAACCGAGGCCGATCAGAAGAAGTTTGCTGGCGATCTGCAGCGCACGATCATCACGGAGACCAACAGCGTGCCGGTCATCTGGTACAGCCGGCTGGTCGCGCACGTGCCGCAGATGAAGGGCTGGAAGATCCTGCCGACGCACTTTGCCAATCAGGACCTCGCGGACGTGTGGCTGGACCAATAGCGGGTGAATGCCGAGCGCAAACGCATTGTCATTGTGGGCGGCGGGGCAGGCGGGCTGGAGCTTGCCATCCGCCTGGGTGACAAGCTCGGCAAACGCGGCAAGGCCAGCGTCACGCTGATCGACCGGCAGCGCACGCATCTGTGGAAGCCGCTGCTGCACGAGATCGCGGCCGGCAGCATGGACCTGAGCGTGCACGAGATCGACTATCTCGCGCTCGCCTACTGGCACGGCTTCGTCTATCGCGTCGGCGAGATGACCGGCCTCGACCGCGCCCGCCGCGTGGTGCAGGTGGCGCCGTTCATCGACGAGGAAGGCCGGCAGGTCACGCCGATGCGCGAGGTCGGCTACGACATCCTGGTCATCGCCATCGGCAGCAGCACCAACGACTTCGGCACGCCGGGCGTGCGCGAGCACGCCATCGCGCTGGAGACGACCGGTGAGGCGGCGCGCTTCCACAAGCGGGTGGTGAACGCCTGCATCCGCGCGCATACGCAGGACGGGCCGCTGGCGCCCGAGCAGCTGCAGGTGGCGATCATCGGCGCCGGCGCAACGGGCACGGAACTCGCCGCCGAGCTGCACAAGACGACACGGCAGCTGGTCGCCTTCGGGCTCGATCGCATCGATCCCGACAAGGACATCAAGATCAACCTGATCGAGGCGGCGCCGCGCATCCTGCCGGCCCTGCCGGAGCGCGTGGCGAACGCCGCCAAGGAACTGCTCGAGCGCCTGGGCGTGCGCATCCACACCAACGCGCGGGTGGCCGAGGTGCAGGCCAAGGGCGTGCGGCTGGCGAGCGGCCAGGTGATCCCGGCCGAGCTGGTGGTGTGGTCGGCCGGCGTCAAGGCGCCGGATTTCCTGCACGACATCGGCGGGCTCGAGACCAACCGCATCAACCAGCTGGTGGTGCGCGCTACCCTGCAGACGACGCGCGACGACAACATCTTCGCGATCGGCGACTGCGCGGCCTGTCCCTGGCCCGGCCATGACCAGCCCGTGCCGCCGCGCGCGCAGGCCGCGCACCAGCAAGCCTCGCACCTGGCCAAGCAGATCCCGCGCTATCTCGCCGGCCAGCCGATCGCCGACTGGCATTACCGCGACTTCGGCTCGCTGGTGTCGCTGGGGGACTATTCGACGGTCGGCAGCCTGATGGGCAAGCTGATCGGCCGCAACCTGTTCATCGAGGGCATCTTCGCCGGCCTGATGTACAAGTCGCTCTACAAGATGCACCAGCTGGCGCTGCACGGCTGGATCAAGGTCGCGCTCGACACCATCGCCCGCACGATCACGCGCCGCACCGAGCCGGTGGTGAAGCTGCATTGAGGGCGGCCACCCGTCATCCCGGACGCGATGTCTACATCGCGATCCGGGACCTCGGGCGCTGTGTGCGACCTGAGTCCCGGATAGTCTCGGCTCCGCCTCGGCTTCCGGGATGACGGGTAGGTTACTCGCTCGACAGGGTTTCGAGGAAGGCGACGAGGTCGGCGCGCTCCTCTTGCGTCAGGCGCAGGGCGCGGATGATGCGGGCGCCGTCGTCGCCGTGCAGGCGCTCGCTGTCGACCTCGGAGTAGTGGCGGACGACATCGGCCAGCGTGGCGAGGCTGCCGTTGTGCATGTAGGGCGCCGTGCGGGCGACGTTGCGCAGCGAGGGGACGCGGAACTCGCCCCAGTTGCGATGCTGCGTCTCGACGTGGCGGGTGTGGGTGGCGTCGGCGCCGTCGTTGTAGGGGCCGAGCAGGTTGAACGGGTTGTCGCGCAGCGCGGCGATGCCGCCGTGGCGTCCGCTATCGACGCGGCCGGGCTCGGCGAAATAGGGGACGCCGACGTCGTCGAACTCGCCGTTGCGTGAAGTTGGGGCCGAAGTGGCAGACCGTGCAGCGGCCCTTGCCGACGAAGATCTTCAGGCCGCGCTGCGCCGGCCGTGGATAGCGGGCCATGCCGGCCGCATCGTCGCGCTCGAGCGCGTCGCGGAAGTCATCGAAGGGCGTGCGCTGCGTGACGATGGTCTCCTGGAAGGCGGCGAGTGCCTTGGCCAGGTTGACGAGCATGCGCTCGGGGTTGTCGTCCGCAAGCTGGGCCGAGAACAGCTCGCGGTAGGTGAGCGTGATCTCCGCATCGCTGGCCAGACGGTCGCGCAGCATGGGCGCGGTCATGGCGAATTCCTTGGCGTCGAGGATCGGGCGCAGGCTTTGCGCCCACAGGCTGTCCGCGGCGCCCGACCAGCCGTACCAGCGGTTGAGGCGCAGGTTGGCGAGCGCGATGGCGTTGCGGTCGAGCCGCTCGTGGCCCTGGCTGCGGTCGCGGCCGTCGGCGAACGACTTGGCCGGGATCGTGGCAGGTCGCGCACGATCGCGTCCGGTCGCTGGACAGGCGGGTGTCGAAGAACAGCCGGCGGCCGAGCGCGATGGCGGCCGGCATGCCCGACACGCGGTTGCTGGGGTCGGGCGGCATCTGCGGCGGCCATGGCCCGTGCGACAGGATCGCCGCGCGTTCGTCGGCGGTGAAGGTGGGCGTCGTGTCGGAGGCCGTCGCGAAGGATGGAGCAAGGGCGACGATCAGCCCGAGAAATACGCGAGCGCGTCTCCCTCTCCCCGCTCTTCCGCTGGGGAGAGGGGTCGGGGTGAGGGGCGGCAATAGACGCCGGAGCAAGCGTCTGCCCCTCACCCTGACCCTCTCCCCACGGAAGAGTGGGGAGAGGGGATATGCGAGCGTTTGCCCAAGATCTCATGGCGCGAGGTCGACGTTGTGGGTGAGGCGGGTGCGGCGGTCGGCTTGCACGAGGTCGATGGTCAGGTGCCAGCGGCCGGGCATGTGCAGCATCAGGCCGGAGACGTGGAATTGGGAAGGCCCGCTCTCGGCGGCGGTCGGGCGATAGTTCATGCCGTGGCCGTGCGCCGGCATCTGCGCGTCGACGACGATGGTCTGCACGGCGCCGCTGCCGGGCGTGCGGCAGGCGATGACGTCCATCGTGAAGAACTGGCCGACCTTCAGCGCGTCGGGCTGCCAGCGATAGGCGATCTCCGCATCCGGCGTGGACAGGCGCGCGAAGCCCTGCGCGGCCTCGGGACAGGCGGCGGACGAGGGCAGCGGAGCGAGCAGGACGGCGGCAACGGCAAGCGCGACGGGCAGCAGCCCGGTCATTGCCCGAGCGCCCAGGCCGCCAGCCGCTCGGCGTTGCGGTAGGCGATGTTGTCGGCGATGTCGGGCGGCAGATCGGCCAGCCAGGTGCGCGAGTAGCGGGCCTGCTCGACCACGTAGTGCCAGCGCTCGGGCGTGTAGGTGTCGGTGCCGACCATGAAGCGCTCGGGATAGTCGAGGAACAGCTTCTTCCAGGATGCATCGAGGCGGCCGCCCGGCGCCTGGTCGCTGCGGAAGGCGAGATCGGCCCACAGCGTCTTGTGCCTGGCCAGCATGTCGCGGACCTTGTCGATGGGCGCGAAGCCCGAATGCGCCCACAGCACGTGGGCCTCGGGATTCTGCTTGAAGATGCGCTCGACGGCGTCGGCGTCGGAATGCGCGTGCAGGAAGATCTTGCGCTCCTTGGCCAGCTCGACCATGCGGCGCATGACGGGGGTGTCGGCGTCGGCGCCGTAGGCGTGGAACTCGCCGATGCCGGCGTAGGTGTTGGCTTTCAGCCGCGCCTCGACGTGGGCGATGATGCTGGGGTCCCTGCACCCACGATCCGGTCTCGCCGCGGTTGCGATAGGGGCGCAGCACCGGGACGATCAGGTCGGGCGCGGCCTTGTAGAGCAGCTGCGTACCGTCGTCGCTGGAGCTGGAGACGAACGCCTTCTTGAGGCCGGCCTGGCGCAGCACCTTGATGGCCTCGGGCGGCGGCAGCATCGCCCAGGCGTCCTCGCTGTAGTGGATGTGCACGTCGATGACGGGGCGCGATGTGTCGGCGGCGGCCGGGAACGCGGCTGCGATAGCGAGCGCAGTTGCGAAGATCAGGCGGCGCATCGTTGTCGACCCTCAGCAGGAAAAGACCAACGCCTCCATCCTAAAGGCCGGCGACCGCGAGAACCAGCGGCCGGTTCGGGATCGATCGGCCTAGCGGCATCGGCAGGGCCTCGTGCTCCTTGAGCACGCGGCCGCCGTCGTTGTCGGTCTCGACCAGCTTGACGCGATAGCCCCACAGCTTGGCCAGATACTGCAACGTGCGCTCGGCCTCGAGCTTGTCGAGCAGGATGCCGTTGCGCACGTTGTGGGTGATGACGAGACGGCGGCTGCCGGAGAGGTCGGCGTCGGTGATCTGCAGGTCGGGATCCTGGGCGGCGACGTCGTAGTGGCGCGACAGGCGGCGGCGCAGATCGCGATAGCCCTGCTCGTTGTGGATCGAGGCGACCCGCATGGCCGGGTCTTTGGACTCGTCGGCGACGGCGAACAGGCGCAGATCGCGCATCAGCTTGGGGCTCAGGAACTGCAGCACGAAGCTCTCGTCGCGGTAGTGCGCCCACGCCTCGCGCAGGGTGGCGAGCGGCTCGCCGTTGCCGGCGACCTCGGGGAACCACTCGCGGTCCTCGTCGGTCGGCTCGGTGCACATGCGCTTGATGTCGTTCATCATGGCGAAGCCGAGCGCATACGGGTTGATGCCGCTGAACCGGCGGTCGTTGAAGGCCGGCTGGAAGATGACGGACGAGTGCGAGTGCAGGAACTCGAGCATGGTGCCGTCGGTCAGCAGGCCGCGCTCGTACATGCGGTTCAGGATTTCGTAGTGCACGAAGGTGGCGCAGCCTTCGTTCATCATCTTGGTCTGGCGCTGCGGATAGAAATACTGCGACAGCAGCCGCACGATGCGCAGCAGCTCGCGCTGCCAGTCCTCGAGCTTGGGCGCGTTCTTCTCCAGGAAGTAGAGCAGGTTCTCCTCGGGCAGGCCGAGCCGGCGCTGCTCGCCCTGCGCCTCGCTCGACTCCACGGTGGGTTCGCGCGTGATCTCGGGCAGCGTGCGGTAGATGTCGTCGTAGGTCGCCTCCTCGTGGGCGCGGCGGCGTTCGGCTTTCTCGCGCTCGCGCTTGGCGACGTTGCGTGTGCGCGGCCGCAGGTCGCGGCTGATGCCCTGGTTCATCAGGGCGTGCGCGGCATCCAGCACGCTTTCGACGGCGTCGTGGCCGAAGCGCTCCTCGCATTCGGCCACGTAGGTCTTGGCGAAGGCGAGGTAGTCGATGATGTGGTCGGGCTGGGTCCACATCTGGAACTGGTAGTTGTTCTTGAAGAAGTGGTTGTGGCCATAGGCGGCGTGCGCCAGCACCAGCGCCTGCATGGTCATGGAGTTCTCCTCCATGACGTAGCTGATGCAGGGATCGGAGTTGATCACCAGCTCGTAGGCCAGCGTGCGCATGCCGCGCTTGTAATAGGCCTCGTCGTGGGCGAAGCGCTTGCCGAACGACCAGTGCCGGTACATCAGCGGCATGCCGATCGAGGAGTAGGCGTCGAGCATCTGCTCGGCGGTGATGACCTCGATCTGGTTGGGGAAGATGTCCAGGCCGAGTTCGCCCAGCGCGATCTCGCCCATCGTGTCGTAGACCTTGCGGATCAGGTCGAAGCTCCACTCGGCCCCGTCGAACAGCGGACGCACGGCGGCCTTGCGCTTGGGCAGCTTCTTGGTGGTGGTCACAGCCGGATCTGCGCTCCTACGTCGTGACGCCGCTCGCCGAGAACAGGTCGTGGAACACCGGGAAGATGTCCTCCGGCGAAGCCACGCGGCGCATGGCGAAGTTGTTGCGGCGGCGGGTGACCTCCAAGTAGCCGTGCCAGACGGGAGTCTCCACCGAGTCGTTGAAGCGCTCGCCGTGCGTGGTCTCGATGTAGGCGAAATACTGGCAAAGCGGCAGAAGCTCCTCGTCGAGCAGCTCCAGGCAGCGCGGCATGTCGTCGTGGAAGTTGTCGCCGTCGGACGCCTGCGCCGCGTAGATGTTCCAGTCGGACGGGCGAATAGCGCTCGCGCACTACCTTCAGCATTTCGTCGAGCGCGCTGGAGATGACGGTGCCGCCGGTGTCGGTGCTGCGGAAGAAGGTCTCCTCGTCCACCTCGGCGGCCGTGCTGGTGTGGCGGATGAAGACGATGTGCACCTCGCGGTAGTAGCGCGACAGGAACACGTGCAGCAGCATGAAGAAGCGCTTGGCCAGGTCCTTGAGCGGCTCGGTCATGGAGGCAGAGGCGTCCATCAGGCAGAACATGACGGCCTGCGTGGTCGGCTTGGGCACCCGCTCGAAGCGGTTGTACTGCAGGTCGATGGGATCGATGTAGGCGATGCCGCGGCGCAGGCGCTGCTTGTGCTCGAGCTTGGCCGCGCACTGCCGCCACCTTGGCGTCGTCAACCGGCGTTTCCGCCTCGGCGGCCGCCAGCTCGGCCTCGAGCTGGTCGATCTCGGCCTGCGAGGGGCGACGCAGGGCAATGCGCCGGCCGAGGCTCTTGCGCATGGTGCGGGCATGGTTGAGGCGGGCGGGCGAGCCGTCCATGCTGAAGCCGGCGCGCGCCACCTTGGGCGCCTTCATGTCCTTCAGCTTGACCTTGACCAGGTTGGGCAGCTTGAGGTCGTCGAAGAACAGGTCGAGGAACTCTTCCTTGGTGAGCGTGAAGGTGAACTCGTCCTGGCCTTCGCCGTCGTTGACGCCCTGGCTGCCGCGACCGCCGCCGCCGCCCTGCGGCTTGGGGATCTGGTCGCCGACCTGGTATTCCTCGTTGCCGGGCAGCACGTAGTCGCGCGAGCCGGTGTTGCGGCCGAGCGAGAAGGACGGCTCGCGCAGGCTCTTGGAGCGGATGGTGACCTTCTCGGAGCCTTCGGCCTCCGAGACCTTGCGCGACTTCAGCGAGTCCTTGATGGCCTCGCGGATCTCGGCCTTGGCACGGCGCAGAAAGCGCTGGCGGTTGCCGAGGCTCTTGGATTTCGGATTGAGACGCCGATCGACGACTTGCATGGGCTGCTGCCCGCTCCTCCCATTTCAAGCTCCGGGCCGAGCTATGCGCTCGGCCGCGGAACTCGCCAGCTGAACCTGCCGGCGCGGGAATGGCAAGTGACCGGCGAGACCCCGCGCGCCTAGCTCAGCTCGATTTCTTCACCCGCATGTACCATTCGACCAGACGGCGCACCTGCCGGGCGGTATAGCCGCGCTCGACCATGCGCTGCACGAACTCCTCGTGCTTCTTCTCGGTCTCGCTGTCCTGCTTCTTGCCGAAGCTGATGACGGGCAGCAGATCCTCGACCTGGCTGAACATGCGCCGCTCGATGACTTCGCGGATCTTCTCGTAGCTGGTCCAGTTCGGGTTCTTGCCGCCGTTCTTGGAACGGGCACGCAGCGAGAACTTGACCACCTCGAAACGGAAGTCCTTCGGGTTGGCGATGCCGGCCGGCTTCTCGATCTTGGACAGCTCCTGCTCCAGCACCTGGCGGCTCATCAGCTGGCCGGTATCGGGATCCTTGAAGTCGTGATCCTCGATCCAGGCGTCGGCGTAGGCCACGTAGCGGTCGAACAGGTTCTGGCCGAAGTCGTTGTAGGACTCCAGGTAGGCCTTCTGGATCTCGTTGCCGATGAACTCCGCGTAGCGGGGCGACAGCTCCTCCTTGAGGAACTCGATCCAGCGCGTCTCGGTATCCTCCGGCATCTGCTCGCGGCGCACGGCCTGCTCGATGACGTAGAGCAGGTGCACCGGATCGGCCGCCACCTCGTGGGTGTCGAAGTTGAAGGTCTCCGACAGGATCTTGTAGGCAAAGCGCGTGGAGGCGCCGTCCATGCCCTCGGTGACGCCGGCCGCGTCGCGGTATTCCTGGATGGTCTTGGCGTGCGGGTCGGTGTCCTTGAGGCTTTCGCCGTCGTAGACGCGCATCTTGGAGAAGAGCGAGGAATTCTCGTGCGGCTTCAGGCGGGTCAGCACGGAGAAGCGCGCCAGCATGTCGAGCGTGCTCGGCGCGATGTCGGAGTCCCTGAGTTCGCTGCCAGCCAGCAGCTTCTCGTAGATCTTCCTCTCCTCGGTGACGCGCAGGCAGTACGGCACCTTGATGACGCTGATGCGGTCGAGGAAGGCCTCGTTGTTCTTGTTGGCGCGGAAGCTCTGCCACTCGCTCTCGTTGGAGTGGGCGATGATGAGGCCCTGATAAGGCATGGCGCCGACGTTCTCGGTGCCGACGTAGGTGCGATCCTGCGTGGCGGTGAGAAGCGGGTGCAGCATCTTGAGCGGCGCCTTGAACATCTCGACGAACTCGAGAAGGCCCTGCGTCGTGCGGTTGAGGCCGCCCGAGTAGGAATAGGCGTCGGCGTCGTTCTGGCCGAAGTGCTCGAGCTTGCGGATGTCGACCTTGCCGACCAGCGAGGAGATGTCCTGGTTGTTCTCGTCGCCCGGCTCGGTCTTGGCCACGCAGATCTGGCGCAGCTTGGACGGCATGCAGCTTGACGACCGAGAACTTGGAGATGTCGCCGCCGAACTCGTCGAGGCGCTTGACCGCCCACGGCGACATGCTGCCAAGCAGCAGGCGCTGCGGGATGCCGTAGCGCTCCTCGAGCGTCGGGCCCATGGTGACGGGATCGAACAGCCCGAGCGGGCTTTCGAAGATCGGGCTCACGCCGTCGTTGGTGGCCAGGCAGTAGATGGGGCACTTCTCCATCAGGTCCTTGAGGCGCTCGGCCAGCGAGGACTTGCCGCCGCCAACGGGGCCGAGGAGGTAAAGAATCTGCTTCTTCTCCTCGAGGCCCTGCGCCGCGTGACGGAAGAAACCGACGATGCGCTCGATGGTCTCCTCGAGGCCGTAGAAATCCTTGAAGGCCGGATAGACCTTGAGGGTGCGGTTCATGAAGACGCGCCCGAGCCGCGCATCCTTGGCCGAATCGACGAACTCCGGCTCTCCGATAGCCGAGATCATACGTTCTGCAGTGCTGGCATACATCGCCGGATCGGCGCGACAGCCTTCCAAGTATTCCTTCAGCGACATCCGGTGTTGCTTCTGGCTCTCATATGCCTGGGCATAGAGGTCGAAGATGTTTTCTTTAGTCGTCATTGCGCATCGCCTCTGCGTCGGCGTGTTCCAGTGAGATTAGACCAAAAAACTGCGGCCAGCATAAGATGTCCGGAACTTTGGTTTGCCTGCGTTGCCAGATGGCGTCATTCGCCCGCTTCCTCAAGTTAAACCCCTGTCATGCAGATGGGGATTGCCCGCCTTCAACACAAACGCTTTTCCCATGCAAAACCAGTGCAAATGACGGTGCGGCCTGACCGCACGGCCGGGTCCAGCCGGCCAGCGAGAACTATACACGTCCACCGTTAAGAAGGCCCATCTTTGCCATGCACTTGCGTGCGCCCGAATCGCGCCACCGCGACGCTTTCCCAGGCAATTGGCCCAGGCAATTGGGCTAGGCTTGGGCAGCGCCGTCCAGGCGCATGGGCAGGCCGGCTGCCGCCATGTAGCGCTTGGCCTCGCCGATGCCGTAGGTGCCGAAATGGAAAATCGAGGCGGCCAGCACCGCACTGGCATGCCCGCCGCGCACCCCTTCGACCAGGTGATCCAGCGTGCCGACCCCGCCCGAGGCGATCACCGGCACGCTGACGGCATCGGCGATGGCGCGGGTAAGTTCGATATCGAAGCCGGCCTTGGTGCCGTCCCGGTCCATGGAGGTGAGCAGGATCTCGCCCGCCCCCAGCCCCACCACCTCGCGGGCATAGGCGACGGCATCGAGACCGGTCGGGTTGCGGCCGCCGTGGGTGAAGATCTCCCATCGCGGCGCCTCGCCCGGCCCGGACACCCGCTTGGCGTCGATGGCCACCACGATGCACTGCGCACCGAACTTGTCGGCACCCTCGGCCACGAACTGGCGGCGATGCACGGCGGCCGTGTTGATCGACACCTTGTCGGCGCCGGCGTGCAGCAGCTTGCGGATGTCCTCGATGGTGCGCACCCCGCCGCCGACGGTCAGCGGCATGAAGCAGCGCGAGGCGGTGCGCTCGACGATGTCGAAGATGGTGTCGCGGTTCTCGTGGCTGGCCGTGATGTCGAGGAAACACAGCTCGTCGGCGCCGGCACGGTCGTAGGCGGCGGCGGCCTCGACGGGATCGCCGGCATCGATCAGATCGACGAAGTTGACGCCCTTGACGACGCGGCCGTCCTTCACGTCCAGGCAGGGGATGATGCGGATTTTCAGCATGGCTCATGCCGGCTGTCGGCGGGTCGGGGATGCCGCGGAAGATGGCGGCCATCGCCAGGTCGATGCCAAGGCCGCCGAGTGGGATCGTGCCCTCGCGGCCGGCCAGCTCAGTCGGTCAATTCGGCCAGGTGCCGTCAGCTTGCCGCGACCAGACCCAGGCGCGCGGCTCGTCCTGGCTGCAGATCAGGTAGGTCTGCACGGACGCGATCGCCGTGTACTCCTGCAGTTTGGCCGTGAAATCGACGCGCGGCGGTGGAGGGCGACAGCACCTCGGCGATGAAGATCGGCGCTTCGACACGCGAGAGCCTTCAAGCGGCGCTGGCCCGATCGACGAAAATGTCGGGATAGCGCACGCCCATCTGCGGTCCTCACACCGAATCGGCCGAGCCGGCCTCGAACTGGTCACGATCGAGTTTCGACAATAGTTCGGCCAGCAAATTGGAGGTCACGACGAACACATGGCGCGCGGGAAACCGGGATCATCATCGGCTGACCTCCCCCGTGGGAAAGCTCGTACTTGTAGGGATGGTGGCGATCGAGCGTGGTGCCCCATTCCAGGAACGCCTCGGACTCCGTCGGAATATCGCCGAACGGTTCCTGGCCTCGCTCGCCGAAGCCGGAGGTCGCGCTCTCCCAGGACTTATTCATGCATCGGCTCCGGACAGAAGCGCCAGCGCGGCCTTGGCGTCGAGGCGGCCGTCGTAGAGCGGCAGCCGGCCGGTGATGGCGCCCTCAAGCTTAGCATACCGCGGGCTGCAGCAGCGCGCGGATGTCGTCGAGACAGGCAAGGCCGCGCTTACTGGTCTCGGCCCAGCCCTCGACGGCGACTTTGCCGGCGCGGGCGTCCTTGACGTCGAGGCAGGGGATGATGCGGATTTTCAGCATGGCTTAGCCGGCCGTGGGCGGGTCGGGGATGCCGCGGAAGATGGCGGCCATTGCCAGGTCGATGCCGAGGCCGCCCAGTGGGATCGTGCCCTCGCGGCCTTCGATCATCTCGGCCTCGACCGGCCAGGAGCCGTCCGCTTGCCGCGCCCAGACCCAGGCGCGGGGCTCGTCCTGGCTGCAGACAGATAGGTCTGCAGGGAGGGATGGCCGTGTACTCCCGCTGCTTCGTCGTGAAATCAAGCGCGGCCGTGGAGGGCGACAGCACCTCGGCGATGAAGATCGGCGCCGACGTCGAGAGCTCGGAGCCTTCAGCCGCGCTGGATCGACAACAACGTCGGGTACTGCGGACGCTGCGGCCCGTGCGCACGGCGAAGTCGGCCGATGCCGACCTGGAAAGGTCGCGGTCCACATGTCGCATCAGTTCGACCGCGAATGTTGGCGCAGACGCAGCGCATGGCGCCTCGAGACGTTGATCATCGTGCTGATCACCCGTCCGTTGGAAAGCTCGAAACTGCCCGCTTCGCGGCGAGCTGAGCGTGGCCCCAGCGCAGGAAAGCCTCGGGCTCCGTTGGGATGTCGCCGAAGGGTTCCTGGCCTCGTTCGCCGAAGCCGGAGGTGGCGCGCTCCCAAGACTTGTTCATGCATCGGCTCCGGACAGAAGCGCCAGCGCCGCCTTGGCGTCGAGGCGGCCGTCGTAGAGGGCGCGGCCGGTGATGGCGCCCTCAAGCTTAGCATACCGGGGCTGCAGCAGCGCGCGGATGTCGTCGAGCCCCGCAAGGCCGCCCGAGGCGATCACGGGGATGGAGACGGCGTCGGCAAGCGCCAGGGTGGCCGGCAGATTGAGGCCCTTCAGCACGCCGTCGCGGTCGATGTCGGTGTAGATGATGGCGGCGACGCCGGCGTCCTCGAAGCGCCGGGCAAGGTCGACGGCGGCGAGTTCGCTGGTCTCGGCCCAGCCCTCGACCGCGACCTTGCCGCCACGGGCATCGATGCCGACGGCGACGCGGCCCGGGAAGCGGCGGCAGGCCTCGCGGACCAGTCCGGGGTCGCGCACGGCGACCGTGCCGAGGATGACGCGGCGGATGCCCTGGCCGAGCCACATCTCGACGGTGGCGAGGTCGCGGATGCCGCCGCCGAGCTGCACGGGCATCTGTACCGCTCGCAGGATCGCCTCGACCGCAGGGGCGTTGACCGGCTTGCCGGCGAAGGCCCCGTTCAGGTCGACGACGTGCAGGTAGCGGAAGCCCTGGCTCTCGAAGGCGCGCGCCTGCGCCGCCGGATCGTCATTGAAAACAGTGGCCTGGCTCATCTCGCCGAGCTTGAGGCGGACGCACTGGCCGTCTTTCAGGTCGATGGCGGGGAAAAGGATCATGCGGGTCCGGGTGGGCCTTGGGTGCGCGATGCAACCGTGGCCATCTGTTCGCTCTAGTTGTGCGGGATCAATGGGCGGTCTGTCGCCCCATAGTCAAGGTCGCGTCCTGCCATGTCCGCCGAGTTGATTGCTACGCCTGTGCTGGTCCCGCGGCCACTCACCGAAACTGATGCCGTCGATATCTGGATCGCGCGCTGGCTCAGGATCCGCCGCAAGGACCTGCTGATCCGCTATGGCTGCGACCCGCGCCGGCTGTACGAGATCTGGGAGGAGAAGCGCTTCGCCGGCAGCCGTGCCAAGGCGCTCAAGGTTTTCCAGGAGCGCTATCCGGGCCTCACCGACCGGATCGACTACGGGCGGCATCGCACGATTCACCGCGCCGTGCCGCCGGAACTGCAGCCTGGGCTGTTCGATCAGGCCTGACGCGCGGGGCCCGCGGCTCGAATGTCGGATTACGCGCTGACGCGCTAATCCAACCTACGCCCATCCGCAACGAGAACAAAATCGGAACTTTTGCTCGACGTGGTTATCGAATCGCGGCATGTTCTCCCTACGTTCTCGCCGGTAAGTAGCGGTGTCCGGCGGGAACGGCCCCCTTCAACTCGATGCCCAACGAGCCCCGCCATGCGCACCTACCTGATCACCTACGACATCGCCAATCCGGCCCGCCACAGCCTGTCCAGCGCCATCATGGCAGCTCGGCGAGGCCTGGGCCCGTCCGCTGGAAAACACCTGGTACGTGCAAAGCTCGGAGCGCCCGGCCGCGCTCGAGGATCGGCTCAAGGATCACCTGGATAGCGAAGACGGATTGCTGATCCAGCAGGTCGAGGCCACTGCCGTGCTGCTCAACACGGCGCTGCGCTGGTTCAAGAAGCGCCGCCTCGATACCAGCATTGCCGCCAATGTCGTTGCGTTCCCAGTAAGCCAGCTGCCTGAAGCAAAAGCGGCCTGACCCCACCTCCGGGGCGGCCCCTCACCCCGGCCCTCTCCCCATTGAATGGGGAGAGGGGGATCAGGGCCGCCACTTCAGGAAATTGGAGATGAGCCGCAGTCCCAGCGTCTGGCTCTTCTCTGGGTGGAACTGCGTGCCCGCGATGTTGTCTGCCCCGACCATCGCGGTCACCGGTCCACCGTAATTCGTCTCCGCCACCACCGCGGCCCGATCCGTCGCGGCGAGGTGGAAGGAGTGCACGAAATAGGCGTGCAGCCCGCCGGGCCCGGTCGGAATGCCGGCCAGCAGCGGGTGCGGGTTGACGACGTCCAGCGTGTTCCAGCCCATGTGCGGGATCTTGAGGGCCGGATCGCTCGGCGCGATGGCCCGCACGTCGCCCTTGATCCAGCCGAAGCCCGGCGTGATGCGGAACTCGAGGCCGCGCTCGGCCATCAATTGCATGCCGACGCAGATGCCGAGGAATGGCCGGCCCTTGCCGGCGCACGGCCGTCTCGATCGCTTCGTACATGCCGGGCACCGCGTCGACACCGGCCCGGCAGTCGGCAAAGGCGCCTACGCCCGGCAGCACGATGCGGTCGGCGGCGGTAACATCGGCCGGGTTGTCGCTGACCTCGATGCGGGCATCGGCCTCGCTCTCGCGCGCCGCCCGCTCGAAGGCCTTGGCGGCCGAGTGCAGGTTGCCCGACCCGTAGTTGATGATCACGACGCGCTGCATCGGAACTTCCGGGTCAGGCCCGCGCTCCCATCAACGAGCCGATCACCGGCCAGCGGCGGCGCGGGGTCGAGTTGCCGTCGCCCGCGGGCCTGAGGATCGGCTGCGAGGGCAGCCAGCCGTCGAAGAAGCGGCGCTCGCATTCGTCGACGGTGCGGCCCGAGACCGAGCCCAGCATGTGCCAGCCCTTGCGGTCGAGCGCCCAGCGGCGCAGGGCGTCGGCCTCGAAGCCGATCAGCAGGTTGAGGCCGAACGTCATCAGCCCGACGGTGTTCTCGCTGAGCCCGCCGTATTTCTGCGCGAGCCGCAGCGCCACGATTGCCACTATGTAGCCGAGCAGGGCCCACCACAGCCGGTTCACCAGCATCCAAAGGGGAGCGAACAGGGCGGCCATCCAGGAGAAGCCGTCCTTGACGAAGACGAGCTTGTCCGCCCGCTCGATGCGGTCGGCCGGCGGATTGGGCGGCTCGTGCACGGTGAAGGTGAGCATGGCCATGGGTAGGGTCCAACGAATTGCGGACGTTCGTTTTATTCGGTCTCGGCGATCCTGGCGAGCGCATATGCGCGGCGGCAGGGCTGTGCGACGGGCGCGGCTCGGTTTCTCAGGCGGGCCAGACCTTCAGAGCCATCTCGGCAACCTTGCGCAGGTCAGCGCGGGTGGCGCCGCTGGCGGCCTGCACCGACATGCCTTGCGTGATGGTCATGACCAGCCGCGCCAGGTCGGCACAGTCGGTATCGGCCGGCAGGTCGCTCTCGGCCTTGGCGCGCTCCAGGCGCTGCGTGAGCTCGTTCTCGAACGCCGCGCGCCGCGCACACAGCTCCTCGCGGATCGATTCGGCGGCTTCGCCGCAGGTCAGCGCGCCCATCACGCCCAGGCAGCCGGGGGGATAGCAAGGATCGGTCAGCGCGTCCGCTGCCCCGCGCAGCAGCCGCTCAGCCACCTGGCGCGCGGTCGGCGCTTTCAGGGCCTCGCGCGTATAGGCCGCAGGCCCATCCGCGTAGCGGTCGAACGCGCGACGAAACAACGCCTCCTTGTTCCCGAAGGCGGCGTATAGACTAGGCCGATTGATGCCCATGGCCTCGGTCAGCTCGGCCAGCGAGGCGCCTTCGTAGCCCTTGCGCCAGAATACCTGCAAGGCACGGTCGAGGGCCTCGTCGGCGTCGAATTCGCGCGGGCGTCCCTTGTGCAACATGGTCGTCCTTGTTTTCGCCCCACTCTAGCATTTTCATACCTATCGATACAAATAGTGATTGACAGGCGCAATGCCAGATCTATATCAGTACCAATCGGTACACATATAGCCGTGGAGCGGCGCATGAATGTTACGCCGGGGCCCACGGCCCACTGACCAGGAGTGCCGGAACGGACCGCTGAACAGGTCTGCCGGCCATGCCCCACGGGGGGAAATCTCGTCATCTTCGTATCTCAGCGACGCCAGGGGCACGCATGCCTTGGCGTCGACAGCTCGCTACAGGAGTTGAACCGTGACGCATTCGATTCGCAGCCGCCTTTGGGGCGGCAGTGCCATCCTCGCTGCCGCCGCACTCGGGGCAGCCCTGCTGGTGAACGTGCCGAGCGCCCAGACCGAGGGCGGCGCCGCCAAGAAGGCCGCGGTGCAGGCCGTGCCGGTGTCGGTTGCCGTGGTGGAGCCGAAGCAGACGGTGGCGTGGGACGAGTTCTCCGGTCGTCTGGAGGCGGTGGAGCGCGTCGATGTGCGCTCACGTGTTGCGGGCGCCGTGCAGTCGGTGCATTTCCGCGAAGGCGCGCTGGTCAAGCAGGGCGACCTGCTGATCACCATCGATCCCGACCCTTATCGCGCCGAGGTCGACCGCCTGCAGGCGCAGGTGCTGGCGGCCGAAGCGCGGCTCGCCTTCACCAAGGGCGAGGTCGACCGCGGCCAGCCGCTGCTCAACTCGCGGGTGGTCTCGCCGCGTGACTTCGACCAGCGCACCAATGCGTTTCGTGAAGCAGACGCCAACTTGCGCGCGGCCAAGGCGGCGCTGCAGGCCGCCCAGCTGAACCTGAACTATACCGAGGTGCGCGCGCCGGTGGCGGGCCGGGTCGGGCGCCTGGAGATGACGGTCGGCAACCTGGTGGCGGCGGGCCCCGGCGCTCCGGTGCTGACCACGCTCGTGTCGGTCAATCCGATCTACGCCAGCTTCAATGCCGACGAAGAGGTGGTGACGCGGGCGCTGCAGCGCCTTCGATCGCGATGCGGGCGGATCGGCGCAGATCGAGCAGATCCCCGTGCAGATCTCGACCGCCAGCCAGCAGGGCGAGGCGATCCACGGCCGGCTGCAGCTGATCGACAACCAGGTCGATGCACGCACGCGGCACGGTGCGCGTACGCGCCGTGTTCGAGAACCCGGACGGGCGGCTGATGCCCGGCCAGTTCGTGCGGCTGCGCATGGCGGGTGCCAAGGCGGCGCCGCTGCTGGCCGTCAACGAGCGGGCGATCGGCACCGACCAGAACAAGAAGTTCGTGATGATCGTCGATGAGAAGAACATCGCCGTCTACCGCGAGGTGGCGCTCGGCGCCTTCGTCGACGGCCTGCGCGTCGTCACCAGCGGGCTTGCGGCCGGCGAGCGCATCGTCGTCAACGGCCTGCAGCGCGTGCGCCCCGGCGCGCTCGTTGCACCCGAGGCGGTGCCGATGAACGGGCAAACCACCAGCCAGGCAGGCACGCCGGACGCAGAAAAGGCCGTGCTGCGCTGACAGGCACATAGAGACAAGTTGGACTGACCAGTCATGAATCTCTCCAAGTTCTTTATCGATCGGCCGATCTTTGCCGGCGTCTTGTCGGTGCTGATCTTCCTCGCCGGTCTGCTCGCGCTCAGGGTGATGCCGATCTCGGAGTATCCCGAGGTGGCGCCGCCTTCCGTGGTGGTGCGCGCGCAGTACCCTGGCGCCAACCCGAAGGTGATCGCCGAGACGGTGGCGACCCCCATGGAGGAAGCGATCAATGGTGTCGAAGGCATGCTGTACATGGCGAGCCAGGCGACCACCGACGGCCTGATGACGCTGACCGTGACCTTCAGGCTCGGCACCGACGTCGATAAGGCCCAGCAGCTCGTGCAGAACCGCGTCTCGCAGGCCGAGCCGCGGCTGCCCGAGGAGGTGCGGCGTCTCGGCGTCACGACGGTCAAGAGCGCGCCCGACCTGACCATGGTCGTGCACCTGCTGTCGCCGAACGACCGCTACGACATGACGTACCTGCGCAACTATGCGGTGCTGAACGTCAAGGACCGCCTGGCGCGCATCGAGGGCGTCGGCCAGGTACTGCTGTTCGGATCGGGCGACTATTCCATGCGCGTCTGGCTCGACCCGCAGAAGGTCGCCGAGCTCGGCCTGTCCGCCAGCGACGTCGTCAACGAGATCCGCGCGCAGAACGTGCAAGCCGCGGCCGGCGTGGTCGGCGCGTCGCCCGGACTGCCCAACCTCGACCTGCAGCTCTCGGTCAACGCTCGCGGCCGTCTGCAGACCGAGGAGGAATTCGGCGACATCGTCATCAAGTCGGGCGCCAACGGCGAGGTCACGCACCTGCGCGACGTGGCGCGCATCGAGCTGGGCGCATCCGAGTATGCGCTGCGCTCGCTGCTGGACAACAAGCCGGCGGTGGCCGTGCCGATCTTCCAGGCGCCGGGCTCGAACGCCATCGCCATCTCGGACAACGTGCGCAAGGTCATGGCCGAGATGAAGTCCGCCATGCCCGAGGGCATCGACTACGAGATCGTCTACGACCCGACGCAGTTCGTGCGCGCCTCCATCGAGGCGGTCGTGCACACCTTGCTGGAGGCCGTGGCGCTGGTGGTGCTGGTGGTCATCGTCTTCCTGCAGACCTGGCGTGCCTCGATCATCCCGCTGGTCGCCGTGCCGATCTCGGTGATCGGTACGTTCGCGGTGATGTACGTGTTCGGCTTCTCGATCAACGCGCTGACGCTGTTCGGCCTGGTGCTGGCGATCGGCATCGTGGTCGACGACGCCATCGTGGTGGTGGAGAACGTCGAGCGCAACATCGAGGAGGGCCTGTCGCCGCGCGAGGCGTCCTACCGCGCCATGCAGGAGGTGTCGGGACCCATCATCGCCATCGCGCTGGTGCTGATCGCCGTGTTCGTGCCGCTGGCATTCATCACCGGCCTGACCGGGACAGTTCTACAAGCAGTTCGCGCTGACCATCGCCATCTCGACGGTGATCTCGGCCATCAACTCGCTGACCCTCTCGCCGGCCCTGGCCGCCCTGCTGCTCAAGTCGCACGATGCGCCCAAGGACGGCCTGACCCGCGTCATGGATGGCCTGTTCGGCTGGTTCTTCCGCGCCTTCAACTGGGCGTTCCGGCGCGGCACCAACGCCTACAGCGGCGGCGTGCGGCGCGTCATCTCCCGCAAGGCGCTGGCCATGGGCGTGTACTTCGTCCTGATCGGCATCACCTTCGGCCTGTTCAAGGCCGTTCCCTCCGGCTTCGTGCCGGCCCAGGACAAGCAGTATCTGGTCGGCTTCGCCCAGCTGCCCGACGGCGCCACGCTCGACCGCACCGAGGACGTGATCCGGCGCATGAGCGACATCGTCCTCAAGCAGCCCGGCGTGCAGAGCGCGGTGGCGTTCCCGGGGCTGTCCATCAACGGTTTCACCAACAGCTCGAACTCAGGCATCGTCTTCGCGACGCTCAAGCCCTTCGATGAGAGAAAGACCCCGGACCTGAGCGGCATGGCGATTGCCGGCCAGCTCAACCAGAAGTTCGGCGCCATCAAGGACGCCTTCATCGCCATCTTCCCGCCGCCCTCCGTGCAGGGGCTCGGCACCATCGGCGGCTTCAAGCTGCAGATCGAGGATCGCGGCGGGCTCGGCTACGAGGCGCTCGACCAGGCCATCAAGGCGTTCGTCGGCAAGGCCTCGCAGGCGCCCGAGATCGCCGGCCTGTTCTCGAGCTTCCAGATCAACGTGCCGCAGCTCTACGCCGACGTCGACCGCGTCAAGGCGCGCCAGCTCGGCGTGACGGTGACGGATGTGTTCGAGACCATGCAGATCTATCTGGGCTCGCTGTACGTCAACGACTTCAACAAGTTCGGCCGCACCTACTCGGTGCGCGTGCAGGCCGATGCCAAGTATCGCGCCCGCTCGGAGGACGTGGGCCAGCTGAAGGTGCGCTCGCGAACCGGCGAGATGGTGCCGCTGGCCGCCCTGCTCAGGGTGAGCCAGAGCGCCGGGCCCGAGCGTGCCATGCGCTACAACGGCTTCCTGTCGGGCGACATCAACGGCCGCGCGGCGCCGGGCTTCTCGTCCGGCGAGGCACAGGCGGCCGTCGAGCGCATCGCCGCCGAGACGCTGCCGAAGGGCATCGGCTATGAGTGGACGGAGCTGACCTACCAGGAGATCCTGGCCGGCAATTCCTCGCTGTGGATGTTCCCGCTCGCCATCCTGCTGGTGTTCCTGGTGCTGGCGGCGCTGTACGAGAGCCTGGTGCTGCCGCTGTCGATCATCATGATCGTGCCGATGGGCCTGCTGGCGGCGATTGCCGGCGTGTTCATCACGCAGGGCGACAACAACGTCTTCACCCAGATCGGCCTGATCGTGCTGGTCGGCCTGTCGGCCAAGAACGCCATCCTGATCGTGGAGTTCGCCCGCGAGCTGGAGTTCGCCGGCCGCACGCCGCTGGAGGCGGCGGTGGAGGCGAGCCGGCTGCGGCTGCGGCCGATCCTGATGACCTCGCTCGCCTTCATCATGGGCGTGGTGCCGCTGGTGATCTCGACCGGCGCCGGCGCGGAGATGCGCCAGGCCATGGGCATCGCCGTGTTCTCCGGCATGATCGGCGTGACCGCGTTCGGCATCGTGCTGACGCCGGTGTTCTACGTGCTGCTGCGCGCCTTGAGCGGCAATCGACCGCTCAAGCAGCATGGGCATGCCGGGCCTGCCGCCGGTGCCGCCGAGCCGGCCTCGCTGCAGTCAGCCGCTGGCGCCCGCAACCATGGCGCCGGACCGTCATTGACGATTGTCGGTGTGCATCGCACAATCGAGCACCTCGCCGGCTCCCGGCGGGGTGTTCGTGTTCTCGAGTAAGGCGCAGTTGTGCAACAGACCGGCAATTCGATACGGCACATCCCTCGTGCCAGAGCCATCCAGGCCCGCCAAGCGCACACCCGCGCCGCGCAAATCCAGCAAACCCGCCATTGCCTTCCGGCTGACCGGCGAGGCCCGGCAGGTGGCGGCGTTGGCGCGCACAAGGCGCAGGTCGAGGAGCGCGGCCTCGCCGGGGCCATGCGCGGCTATCACGCGCGCCGCATGTTCGATGTGCGTTTGACCGAGATCGCCGACCGTATCGCCGGCAAGCCGCGCGCACTGCGCGATGACCTGCTGACGCTGGCACTGGCCGCGCGGTACGCCGCGGGTCCGCGCGAGACGCTGATCAAGGCGATCCTGCGCGCCGGCGGCATCAACCCGCAATCGCCCTACCTCCGGTCGGCCCGCGGCGTTAGGGTCTTCCGGTTGGCCATAGCCGAGGCCATGTCAGCTCGGCTTGTCGAAGCCAATAAGTCGCCATGGAGGCTGACTTGACGAGGGGATGACACTTACCGAGCGCGTATCAGGTAAGTCGACGCGCACGGCGACGGCGGCGCTGGCGATGACGGCGGTGTCGTGTCCGTCCGGGCCGGCGATATCGAGGCCGCCCTTGACGGCCTTCGCGGTGACGTTGCCGACCGGCAGCGAGGCCTTGACCTTCTCCAGGTCGACGCGGTCCGGCCGCTGCACGCCGATCGTGACCTCCACGTCGAGCGTCTTCTTGTCGATGCCGAGCGAGCGGATGAACGACAGCGAGCTGTGATGCAGCGCGTCCTGCACGGCGCGCAGCGCAGCCTTGGTGTAGTCGGAGCCGTGCAGGTCGTTGCCGGAGCCGAGCTCCAGGATGATGCGGGTCTTGGGCATGGATGGCTTCCCTCAGGCGATGTCGAGGCTGACGATGGCGCAGGCGTTGGCGATCAGCGTGCTGTCGGTGCCGGCATCGTTGCGGATCTCGAGGCCGCCCTCGACCACCGTGACGGTGCCCTTGCCGTAGGGCAGGACGGCCAGCACCTGCGCCTTGTCCACCAGCTCGGGCCGCGGCACGCCGATGTGCACGTCGACGATCATGGCGTCGGGCGGCTGGCCAAGCGCCGGCGCGATGGACAGCGAGTTGTGCCAGAGCGCGTCGCGCAGCGCCCGGCAGGCGGCCTTGGTCGGGTCGGAGCCGC
>CAVTJY010000008.1:0-133896 GCA_963735125.1 uncultured Alphaproteobacteria bacterium
TGTCTTGATACAAGGCATCGCCTTACCGGCGCATGCGGCACGCGAAATCGACTGCATGGTCATGTGGGACGGAGCTGACCTCAACAGGAATGGCATTCTGGAAGGCCAAGAAGCGACTGCCTTCCTGGACGCCATCAGAAAGAGCATCAAGAAGTATGGAATGAAAACCGCCGACCAGCTGAGCGCGGCGGAATTGAGGCCGCCTGCACGGATGACGTCTTCAGGATTTCATTTCATCGCGCTCAGCTGCAGTGGCAGGCTGCGACTGATGCGCACCGTATTGAGTCCACGCTCGGCGGAGAACGATGTCTCTGAAGACCTCTGGAACGGCGCCCTGTAACGAAAACATCGCACAAATTGGAGAATAACGTGACCGCACTTAAGAAAGCAGCTCTCGAAGCCCGCGAACGGCAACTGGAATGCTGCTTTGGCCAAGGGATTCGTCGTCAGCAAAACTCATAGCGTGAAGCAGATTGGTCGCTACATAATAGTTGGCCAACCCCCGAAAATGGTCAAGTCGTCTCACAACGTCGAATTCCCCTACTCGTTCTCCCTCGAGGAGGCCGAGGCCTACCTTGCACGTTAAACGACCTAATAGTTTTGAACCCACTCAGCCTCGCCCCACAACACCCCGATCACCGCCTAACGCTGCGCGCCGCACGCCCTCACCCCTAATCCGGGACACGCATCGCGTCCATTCGGCCGCCATGCAGAACTTTGCGTACAGGGAGTTAGCGCAACATAGGTATTTTCCGAAAGTTCACACCAGCAAAATGCCCGTAATTAGTCTCACCGCTTAGTAGGTTCTATCCAGCACCGCGCCCCCGCGTGAGGGCAACTGAACCGCCCCGGGTTTGTCGGAGGCTCCAACTCTTGAGAGACTGGAGCCATGACGAATCACAGGACATCCCCGAAGTTTTCCGCCGAGGTGCGTGAGCGCGCCGTGCGGATGGTGGTCGAGCACCGCGGCGAGCACGCCTCGCAGTGGGCAGCGATCGTGTCGATTGCGGCCAAGATCGGCTGCACGGCGCAGACGCTCAACGAATGGGTGAAGAAGGCCGACGTGGACAGCGGCCGCAAGCCTGGCGTCACGAGCGATGAGCGCGAACGCCTCAAGACGCTGGAGCGCGAGAACCGCGAGCTGCGGCAGGCCAACGAGATCCTGCGCAAGGCCAGCGCGTATTTTGCCCAGGCGGAGCTCGACCGCCGATGGAAGCCATGATCAGCTTCGTCGATGCGTACCGAGACGACCACGGGGTCGAGCCGATCTGCCGCGTCCTGCAGATCGCCCCGTCGACATACCACGCCCACGTTGCCCGCCGTGCCAAGCCGGAGACGGCGCCGCCGCGCGTCAAGCGCGACGTCGTGCTCAGCGTCGAGATCAGAAGGGTGTTCGATGAGAACTTCCAAGTCTACGGCGTACGCAAAGTGTGGCGGCAGCTGCTGCCGGGAGGGGCACGACGTCGCCCGCTGCACGGTGGCGCGGTTGATGAAGAAAATGGCTCTGCAAGGGGTGATCCGCGGCGGCCGTGTGCGCACGACCGTGAGCGACAAAGCCACGCCCTGTCCGCTCGATCACGTCAATCGCCGGTTCCGGGCACCACGGCCGAACGTGCTGTGGGTCTCGGACTTCACCTACGTCGCGACGTGGGGCGGCTTCGTCTACGTCGCATTCGTCATCGACGCCTACGCACGCCGCATCGTCGGCTGGCGTGTGTCACGGTCGGCGCACGCCGGCTTCGTGCTCGATGCGCTGGAGCAGGCACTCCACGATCGCAAACCCGTCTCCGGCGGCGGCCTCGTCCACCACTCCGATCGCGGCATGCAGTACGTCTCGATCAAGTACACCGAGCGGCTTGGCCGAGGCCGGTCTCGTGCCGTCGGTCGGCAGCGTCGGCGACAGCTACGACAACGCGCTCGCCGAGACGATCAACGGGCTCTACAAAGCCGAGCTGATCCATCGGCGCGGGCCGTGGCGCTCGCTCGAAGCCGTCGAGTACGCCACGCTCGAATGGGTCGACTGGTTCAACAACCGCCGCCTGCTCGAGCCGATCGGCAACGTGCCGCCGGCCGAAGCCGAAGCCGCCTACTACGCAAGCCTGGAGGAACCCGCCAAACTCGCCGCCTGACTCAAACCAAACAGCCTCCGAGAAAGTCGGGACAGTTCAGATTAGCCGGCGTTACACCTCTCACGCAAGGTGGGCGACAGGGGTTGGCCAGATTGTTTAGACGAGGCTAGCGCTCGTTGAGCACTGATCCCTCTACATCATGATCGACCAGCACATCCATGCTTTCTGATGGCAGATCTAAGACGATTGCGCCACGCAACGCGATGAAGGCCGCGCCCGGGACCCTCACGGTGCGTTCTCCAAACCCCAGGCTTCTCGAAGTCTTCATCAGGAGCGCTCGGAACGACTGGTCTTCGTCAAGAGCGATATCCATTACCTTCCCGACCTCGTGTCCGTCCGAACTGTACACTGGCGCTCCAATCAACTCGCGAACAACATCCTGCTGCGTCAGAGCATGGGCTGGCGCGGCCGAGGCCCATATCGGACAAATAGCCAGCAGCAACGAGAGTGCGAGCTTCAACATTGGTATTCTCCGGCGCGTTTCGAGAAAACGTACGGTTGGCCGGCGCCCCGGTTGGGAGGAACGGGAGCGCTCGTTCGGCGGACAGCACACTCATCTTTTTCGGTAAGCTTGTTGAACTCGCCGACTATTGGCCACGCCGTGCTCGTTGGCGCGCTCGCGTTCGGCCCTCTTTATATGCGGTAGCTGAAGCTTGATTTTCTCGGGCAGCGGCTCTTCGATGAGGGCGATCTCTTGGCATCTGATGATTGTTCCCAACGGCTTCAGGAACTGCATGTGCTGATCGATTGGTTCTTGATGGGGCATATAGATGTAACAGGCTGAGGACACACAAGTTCCTGAGAATGCGGCGAGTGCGACGCACTCAATTCGAGCTGCATACAGGCTCAGTGGACGGAACATGCAGCCACGCGCACCCGTTGGCTCTCCTTGAGGAGACAGCGATGTATCGATGGATCGTTCGCAAGCGTCAGCGTGACACGCGGCGGCTCACAGAGCAGCATGACAAGGACGTGAAAGCGTGGCTGCTCATCGGCGCCATTTTCGTCGGAACGATACTGGCCGTGTGGTTACCGCTTCTATTCAGTGCCATGGGCCACGGCTAGGCAGCAGCTCGTCAGGAAGACCGGATGCCACTACGGTGTCCGCCGGCGCTTTTTTGTTATGGGCGAACCAGGAAGCGGTTTGGAGGCTCTCTCAACCCACACAATGTCGAGGTAATCGATCTCGATATTGCCGTGCGGGTCGCAAGTGGTGACCACCCCAGACCACAAACGGGGCTCGCCTTGCTTTTTGCCCGGCTTGTTGACTACGACGTCCCGCACGAGCTGACCCGCAATCTTTTTGCGGTTGGTTTCGGTCACCACTACGTCCGGGGGTATTGCGAAGATCACGCCGGACAACAATCCGCGCACTCGAGCAATCTGGGCAAGTACCTCTGGGCTGGTCGCTTGCCTCGCCATGCGCCCTCCCCATGATCAGCCGTCTTGTCCGTTATGGCGCAGGGCTGTTCGCTTCACAATCGGACCGATGGAGGGACTGTGGTCGGATGAGCTTTCGCCCATCCCCTTAAATCAGGTTTGGTGCCTCAGATGCGCAAGAGCGTCCGAGCTGCCTGACCCGCTGAAAACGCCCGAAAATAAACCAGCATGCTGCTGCGCCAGCGCCCAATGCGCTGGCGCCTGCCAATTGACGGTGTGTCCAGTGTGGTGCGCCTGCATCTAGTTGTCAAAATCTCCGAGCTTGTCAAAGCACTCGTTTAAGTCCCGTGCTCGTTCGCGTTGCTCATCTCGGACGTTGGAGCGAGAGGCAAACCTACACCAACGAAAATGAGGCATCGTATCGCGGCTCCACCTCGGCCCGCTAAAGCCACAGCGAAATCGCTGGTTAGCATCAGCTTGAACTTGGGCAATGCGAGCGTAAACTTCGCAGCTCGCGCGCTTGCCTTCGACGTTGCCACGATCATCGCGCTTCTCGAACTCAAACCGTTGCGCTGACGCAGTGGAAGCAGCGCCCACAGAGATTGCAGCAGTAAGCAGTGCAGCGAGGCCCTTGCGCAAAAGCATTTTCTTTCTCCATAGTTGAGCGGCTCCAGTGCGCGCGAATACCCGTTTTCGCGTCGCTCCCCTGAACCAGATGTGAACCGCCAACTGAGTGTCCTCGTTTCAAAGCGCCCCGGGCGGCGAGACGTCGACAATGCTGCAAGCTCAAACCGCAATTGGAGGCCTCATTTGAGCCCTGCATTGGAGTTGATCGTCCAGTTTGTCGGGGCGATTTCCAATCCGTTCGTGATTGGCGCGTCGTTGTTGACACCGTTCCTGTGGCCGCGTCCCGCAGCCGTCCGGCTCGGCCCAACGCTGACCGCAGCTGGGTTTGGTCTGGTCGATGCAGCGCTCGGCACCGGAGTGATGTGGGGAGCTCTGCTCGTATGCGTGAGCATGGCAGGCGGTGCTGTGATTGGCCAAGCAGCACTCCTTGTTTTCGTGCCGCTCATGTTCGCGATGATTCGTGCAGTTCGCGCCATAGTCGTGCGCCTGCGCGGCCCCTAGAAGTCCCTGCCGAGACGCGCTCGATGCTGCAGGAGAGAGCCGATCATGCCGCCGAGTGGTCACGTGATGTTGAGGTCGCGGGTAGCGCTCAGCGTCGGACAAATCAGCGCCAAAGGCTTGAGCAGACGTATGGTGGATTGTGGTGGCCACGGTCGCCTTCGCTTGCCACCAATGGAAACCTACACGGCGTTCTTGAGGAAGCGAAAGCAGTAGCCGAGATCACTATGACCGCCTTGTGCTTCAACTGCGGTGCGAAGAAATTCGACTCGTACAACCGCTGCAGCGCCTGCGACATGGTCCCCACCACAGATGATGAGTTTGCTTGGTCGCTGGGCTTTTCCGATCATTACCTGCCGGCCGATGTGCTGGATATGACCTCCCGCGTTGTGCTCGCAGGCGGGTCTCGGCCGCCGCTTCCACCAGATGCTGAAGCAAAGATCTTGCCCGCAGCGCGAATGAACCGTGGCGTGCTGCAGGCGACCCGTGGCAAAACGGGCGAGCCCTCCGAACCTCAATCTCGCATGAGAGGTATTGTGCTTGTCTCGGCGCTCGCAGCTTTTCTCTGGGTGATCGCCTCTCGGTGGCTTGCTCGGTAGAAATGTCATGCAGAGGCCGAGCTGACGATTTGCTGGGCAAGGGGCAGCCGGTGCCACGGACGACACTGCTTTCTAGTCAGATGCCGACTGGTCGCGTCGACTAGCCGTCGCCCCGCATCGCCGATGCGATGCGGGGTTTTCGTGTTTCTGAGCGGCGGCTCATATTGTGGAGCCGAGCCGCGCGCAACACGTCTTCGACATCCCGAGCGACGCGCCCAAGATGCGGTGCCATGGCACGACCGAGGAGAGTTACGGATACCTTCGGCTTGCGCGTGAACAGCTGTCCGCCGAGTTCTTCCTCCAGCCGTCTGATGCTATCGGTGAGGGATGGTTGGGACACGCCGCAGCGCCGCGCTGCGCGCGTGAAGTTCAGCTCCTCGACAAGGGCTAGAAAGTATCGGATGTGCTGAACCTGCATGACGGCACCACGCGTTCCAAGAGCTGCACAGAGGAAAAGTCTTACAGAGAGCTATGTATCGCTCAATGCGCGTCGTACTTTTCCTCTGGGAGCCCCTTTGCATCCCGCATCATCTTCATCACGTCGATGGACGTGGACGCCGTAGCGGCCTCGGGATGCTTTTCCGGGTAGGCGATGATGATCGTAGTTCCCCAGATTGCTGCGATCGCAGTGACCAGGGCCGTCGTAGCGGCGACGATAACAGTCTGGCGCATTTGCTTTCTCCTGTTCTGGAGGGAGAACACGCCCAGGACTGGGCGAGCAGAACGACCCGCGAGTTGCGATCCCTTTGCCGGGGAGACAATCTCTTGGATGAGAAGCCAGCGCTGTACCTGGGGTAACAAGGCAAAAGAATCCTTTGCGGATCCTCGGCGCATGACCCCTTAGCTGGTGGACGTTTGCCTGCAGCCACTTACGGCCACTCGCACCATCCGGCAGTGCGCGCTACTGGTCGTTGGCAAATGCCAACGCTGGCACGCCCCGCCCCCGCCTCTTGAGTTTGATTGGATTGGGCTTGCCGCGGGCGTCATGACAAACTCAACAGATGTGCAACCTCTATACCCGTCGAGGTGTCACGCATGACCCAGTCCTCCCCCCTACGCTCAGCATCGCTTGTGGATCGGCCTGGAGACGTTGCTAGTCCACGGGACCGGCCGCTTCCTGTCGCCGGCTTCAAAGGCACGCCCGAAGAGATCGAGCGACAATGGTACGAGGAGGTCTATCGCGGTCGCGGCGACAGCATGGCGCAGCTGACCTGGCGCGCGGTGCTGGTCGGCTCATGCCTCGGAGGCGTGCTGTCGCTAACCAACCTCTACATCGGCCTCAAGGCCGGCTGGGGCTTCGGCGTCGCCATCACAGCCAGCATCCTGTCCTATGCGATCTGGACGAGCTTGCTGAAGGTCGGCCTCGCACGCGCGCCGATGACCATCCTCGAGAACAACTGCATGCAGTCGACGGCCAGCTCCGCCGGCTACTCGACCGGCGGCACGCTGGTCTCGGCCTTTGCCGCCTACATCATCGTCAACAGCCAGTCGATGTCCGTGCCGCTGATGCTGGCCTGGGTGTTCTTCATTGCCGTGCTCGGCGTCACCATGGCAATCCCGATGAAGCGGCAGATGATCAATATCGAGCAACTGCGCTTCCCTTCCGGCATCGCCGCGGCTGAAACCCTGCGCGCCTTACACGCGAAAAGCTCGCAGGGCCTGCGCGCTGCCAAGGCTCTTGGGCTTGCCGGCCTCATTGCCGCGATCGACAAGTTCTGGTCGGAGGGGCTGTCGACGATCAGCGCTAGCCTCGAGCGCTTTTCGAGCGGGGCCCTCCTGACGGACCTGCAGAAGTGGCTTCTCGGCACCCAGTACGAAGCCTGGTCGGGCCGCACCGTGATCCTTTCCTGGGATTTCATATTTCTCGCTGCCGGCGCCATCACCGGCATGCGGGTCTGCGCCACCATGTTCGTCTCGGGCACGCTGTGTTGGGCCGTGGTCGTGCCGGTTTTGCAGAGCCAAGGGCGTCATCACCGGTGCGGGTTTCGCCGCCGTCGTGCAGTGGACGCTTTGGTTCGGGGCGTCCTGCATGGTGGCTGCAGGACTGTTGAGTTTTGCGCTGAGCTGGCGCACGGCATTGAGCGCGTTCCGTGATCTCGGACAAATGTTTTCCTTGCCCTCCGCGGCTGCAAGCGAACCCGGTCGCATGGGGTCCATCGAGGCACCGATGAGCTGGTTTGCCGCCGGTCAGCTCGTGTCGCTTGTGGCGCTTGCCTGGCTCGGGCACGCGAGCTTCGGCATGCCGATCTGGCAAAGCGCTATCGCCGTGGCGCTGTCATTCTTGCTGGCGCTCGTCGCCTGTCGCGTGACGGGGGAGACCGATACGACGCCTATCGGCGCCATGGGAAAGGTCACGCAGCTCACCTTCGGCGCGCTCAGCCCCGGCAATGTCAACGTCAACCTGATGAGCGCCAACATCACGGCCGGTGCGGCCACCTCGGCAGCCGACCTGCTCACCGACCTGAAGAGCGGTTACCTGCTGGGGGCGCACCCGCGTCAGCAATTTCTTGCCCAGTTCGCCGGCATCTTCGTCGGCACGATCATAACCGTGCTTACGTTTGCGGTCCTAGTGCCCAACGCCCAGGTGCTCGGAACAGACCAGTTCCCGGCTCCCGCCGCCCAAACCTGGTCTGCCGTTGCCATTGCACTCGGCCAAGGTCTGTCCTCGCTCGAACCCATCAAGCTGTGGCTGATCTTCGCCGGTGGTCTCATCGGGGTGCTCCTCACGCTCGCGCCAGCACTACTCCCGAAGTACCAGGACTATCTGCCTTCAGCCTCGGCGTTCGGTCTCGCCTGGGTGTTCCACTGGTACTACGGGCTGCTGTTCTTCCTCGGCGCTCTCATTGCTCTTGCTATTGAAGGCGGAAGCCGAAGATCGCAGAGGAGTTCACCTTTCCGGTTGCGTCGGGCGTCGTGGCCGGAGGCTCGCTGATGGGCGTGGTGTTGGTGCTATGGGCCAATGGCGGGAGCGTTCTCCGCAAGCTGCTGGGCAGCTAGCGCCCGCTCACGTTGGAACCCGGGCCTCTGAACCCAGCAGCCACGCATCGCAGTCTCGCCAGAGACAATTGCTACGTCTGAGAATTGTGGGATAGCCTGCGGTGACCTGCCCCTTGTCAGCGCTGAATTTGGAGATGGCAATGAACTCGACGCACCTTCTATTCGTGGCAACACTTCTATTGCCTGCCGCGGCGACGGCAGCGCCGCGCACTCAGAGCACGCAACAACAGGTCGAGCGCGTGCAATTGGCGCCTTTCAGCAGCCCGAGGCTTCCGGGGTCACAATGCGCGCCGCGGTATCAGAAGCTCTTGAAGCTGCGGGTAGAGGGGCTGAAAAAACTCCAGGGTCTTACCCGCAATGAAGCGGAGCGTCTTTGCGCAGCCATGGGAAATATGTACTTGACTTAGCACGCACCTTGTCCTATTTATCGACCAAGGAGACAGGCCATGGTCGATATCACCAACCCCATCTTTCATGACGAAGCCAAAGCCGTTGCGCACCTAGAGGCGTCGCGCTGGCCCGATGGCCCGTTCTGTCCCTACTGCGGATCGCTCAACGTGCACCGCATGGCCGGCAAGACGCAGGCGGGCATGTTCCTGTGCAACGACTGCCGCGACAAGTTCTCGGCGCGCGTCGGCTCGGTCATGGAGCGCTCGCATATCCCCGTCCACAAGTGGCTGCTGGCGATGCACCTGATGGCAGCAAGCAAGAAGGGCATGTCATCCAAGCAACTCCAGCGCATGTTGGACGTGAGCTACAAAAGCGCGTGGTTTCTTTCGATGCGAATTCGCGAGGCGATGTCACTCGGTGCGAGCGCTGGTCCGATCGGTGGCAAGGGCAAGGTTGTCGAAAGCGACGAGACGTTCGTCGGCGGCAAGAAAAAGAACGTCCACAAGGGTAAGCCGGAGCCCAAGAAGCATGCCGTGCATGCGCTGGTTGAGCGTGGCGGTAAGATGCGCGCGACACACGTCGCCGACGTGACAGCCAAGACATTGCGCGCGGCCATCGCCAAGCACGTCGACAAGCGCTCCACCATGAACACCGACGATGCGCTCGCCTACTATCACATGAGCAAGGAATTCGCGGCGCATGGCGTCGTCAACCACTCCGCCGACGAATACGTATCAAAGGACGGCAAGACGCACATTCAATCCGCAGAGGCGTTCTTCGCGATCCTGAAGCGCGGCGTCATGGGCTCGTTCCATTCGATTAGCGAACAGCACTTGCAGCGCTACATTGACGAGTTTGCCTTCCGCTGGAACACGCGATCTGCACTGGGTGTCGAGGACACCGAGCGCGCCGCTGCAATCCTGAAGGCTTCCGAAGGCAAGCGTCTGACTTACCGACGGCCTGACGAAACAACCTAGCCCTGTGAAGATGACGCGCGAGCTGCGCGAGGCATACCGAGCATGGAGACGCGCGAATTGTCAGAGCTAAAAAAGGCCAGCTCGGTCTCACTTTCCACCTGGATGCCGAGATGGTTCAAGCCGACCTTCTCCCCACGCATCGAGATGGCGAAGTTGACGCGCGGATCGTCCAGCATCCACTTGGCATAGTCGGACTTGACCACGCTCGGCCGAGCCGCGAACAGCGCCGAATAAAAGCCGATCGCCATATCGAGATCGTTGACCGCGACGTGAACGTGCATGCGCTTCATCGAACGGTTTCCTTCTTGCGTTTGCGCGATGATTTCGCCGGCGTGCAGGCGGTGGGCTCGCACAGCTCAGGGCGGCCGCCGCAGCAGTTCTCGGTGAGATAGGTGAGCAGGTTGTTCATGGTTTCGTAGCGCGCCGCATAGACCAGCGAGCGGCCATGGCGCGCGACGCTGACCAGTCCGGCATGGCGCAGACGGTCGAAATGAAACGACAGCGTGTTGGGTGCGATGCCGAGCGCGCTCGCGACCTCGCCGGCGGCAAGGCCTTGGGGTCCGGCCTGCACCAGCAGCCGGTACACCTCGAGACGGTGCTCCTGCGCCAGCGCTGCCATGGCGCCGACGGCATCTGATCTGTCCATACTTCAACGATTATCGAAATGAATCGGGCGTGTCTAGTGCGTTTCCGCCGACTTGCACGGCCTACCGCGCCGGCCGGTTCACCAGGTAGATGCCGAATGCGATCAGCAGCAGCGCCACGGCGAGGCTGGTGGTGAAGGGCTCGCCCAGCATCAGGTTGCCGGCGATCACGCCGAACACGGGCGACAAGAAAGTGAAGGCCGTCACCCGCGTCGGCGGATAGTTCCGCACCAGCCAGAACCAGGCGATGTAGCTGATGAAGGCGACGATCACCGCCGTGTAGGCGAAGGCCAGCAGCACGGCCGGCGTCAGGTCGCCGATGCCGCGCTCGCCCATCAATACCGACATCGGCGGCAGCAGCAGCCCCGAGACGAACAGCTGGTAGAGCAGCGTCTTCTCCGGCGCCGCCGACTTCAGCGCGGTGGTGCGGATCAGCACGGTGGTCGCGCCCCACAGCACAGCCGCCAGCAGGCACAGCAGATCGCCGCGCAGCGTCGGCCGGCCGGGCTCGGTGAAGCTTTCGCCGACCGCCACGGCGAGGCCCGCCAGCGCCGCCGTCAGGCCGATCACCTTGGCGAGCGTCAGCCGGTCGCCGGGGATCAGGTAGTGCGCGCCCACCGCCACCACGAACGGCGACAGGTAGAGCAGCACCACGCCGCGCGAGGCCGTGGTGAGGTCGAGCCCGATGTACAGCACCATGAACTCGACGGAAAACATCAGGCCGGCCAGCAGGCCGGGCCACAGCGTGCCGTCGCGCTCGAACAACGGCACGCCGCGCAGCTGCGCCCACGCGAATACCAGCACGCCCGCGAACACCGAGCGAAGGCCCCCCTGCAGGGTCGGCGAGATGCCGGCGTTGGCGATCTTGATGGCGGCCTGGTTGACGCCCCAGCAGGCGCAGCAGACGATCAGCACCAGCACGGCCCGCACGTCGAGACGATCGAGGGGCCCGGCCAGCCGCGCGCCCGCGTCCTTGGCGACGCTCATGCCGGGCGCTGCGCAGGCAGCGCCGCCGCCAGACGTTCCAGCGTCGTGATGGTCGATTGGTCGATGCGGCCGTCGACCCGCTCGGGTCGGAAATGCCGCTGGAAGGCCGTGACCACGAACTCGGTGAGCGGATCGAAGCCGCCGGTCGCCTCGATGCCGTAGCCGTACTTCGCCAGCAGGGCCTGCACGTCGCTCACCAGCGGGCCGGCGGCGTCGCGGGCAATGCCGGGGTCGGCCGACTTGACCGGCTCAGGCGTCACCCAATGCCCGATGCCCTTCTTGGCGAGGCGCTCCCAGGGAAACTTCTCGCCGGGGTCCTTCTTGCGCGTCGGCGCCACGTCGGAATGCGCCAGCACGCGTTCGGGCCGGATGCGATGGCGGGCGATGATGTCGGCGCACAACGCCTCCAGCGCGACGAGCTGCGCCTCGGGAAACTCCGGATAGCCCAGCTCGTGCCCGCAGTTGTGGATCTCGATGCCGACGGAGGCCGAATTGATGTCCGTCTCTCCGGCCCACGAGGCAACCCCTGCATGCCAGGCGCGCTGATCCTCCGCCACCATCTGCGTGATGAGCCCCGCCTCGTCGACCACGTAGTGGCACGACACCTTGCTCTCGGGCCGCGACAGCCAGTCGATCGCCTTGGCGCAGCTCTTCAGCCCCGTGTAGTGCAGCAGCAGCAGGTCCGGCTGACCCACGCCCCGCCGCGGCTCGACGTTGGGGGACGGGTGCAGGGCGCCGACCAGGGCGCTGTCGGGCCTGGCGATCAAAGCCCGCGTTCCTTGGCGATGGTGTCGTAGGCCGCGTTGATGGCGGCAAGCTTGCGCGTGGCGATGTCGAGGAACTCGGCCGGCACGCCCTCGCCCATCAGCTTGTCCGGATGGTTGTTGGCGACCAGCTTGCGGTATTGCGTCTTGATCTCAGCGTTGGAGGCGTCCGGGCCGAGGCGCAGGACATCGTAGGGGCTGGACGGGTCGGTCACGAAGCGGGCGCGGAAAAAGCGGAACTCGCTGTCGGAGAAGCCGAGCCGCGTGGCGATGTCGTGCAGGACCTGGTCCTCCCGAGGGTGCAGGATGCCATCGGCGGCGGCGACATGCATGAGCCCCTCCAGCACGTGCTGGAGCAGCATGCGGTCGTCCTTGAGCACGCCGGCGATCTGGTCGGCATAGGCCTCGTAGCCGGCCGTGTCCTGCTGCGCCAGGGCATAGACGCGCTCGACGTTGCGGGCATCCTCGGGCGAGAAGTGGAACACGCGGCGGAAGGTCTCCACCTCCACGCAGGCGACGATGCCGTCCGCCTTGGCCATCTTGGCGCTGAGCGCGATGACGGCGATGGTGAACGCAACGTGCTTCTGCGGCTCGGATGGTTCCGGGCCAATACCCAGCGACTGGGCCAGCTCGCCCAGCAGCGTGCCGCCCGCCTCGCCCACCGAGGTCGCAAACCCGGAAAGTTTCTGCCAGATGGTCATGGGTGGATTGTAGCGTCCTTTTTGCCGTGGCCCTGAAGCGATTGCGTGGGCCGCTCAGGACGGCTAATCCCGACGGCGCCAGGAAAGTCAAGGACAGAACATGGAACAATCGGTAACTGACGAGGTCTTGATCCGCCGCGAGGGGCGTGCGGGCCGCATCACCATGAACCGGCCGAAGGCGCTCAACGCCCTGACGCTGCCGATGGTGGGGCGGATCTGGGACGCGCTGGTTGCCTGGCAAAGCGATCCGGCCGTCGAGCTGGTGGTACTGGACGGCGCGGGCGAGCGCGGCCTGTGCGCCGGCGGCGACGTGCGCGGCCTGTACGACAGCCGCACCCAAGGCTCCTCGCTGGCGCGCAAGTTCTGGAGCGACGAGTACCGCCTCAACGCATTGATCGGCCGCTATGCCAAACCGTTCGTCGCCATCCAGGACGGCATCGTCATGGGCGGCGGCATCGGCCTGTCCGGCCACACCCGCTATCGCATCGTCACCGAGCGCTCGCAGCTTGCCATGCCGGAGACCGGCATCGGCCTGATCCCCGATGTCGGCGGCACCTGGCTGCTGGCGCACGCGCCGGGCGAAACGGGTGTCTACCTCGGCCTGACCGGCGAGATCATGCGCGCGGCCGATGCCATCTACGCCCGCTTCAGCGACCATCTGGTGCCTTCGGCCAAGCTCGGCGCGCTGATCGCGCGGCTCGCCGATCCTGCCGGCGGCAGCGTCGAGGACGCCATCGCCGCGTTCAAGGAGCCCGCCGGCCAATCCAGCCTCGAGGCCCGGCGCAGCGACATCGATCGGGCCTTCGCCGCAGCGAGCGTCGAGGACATTCTGGCCGCGCTCGCCGCCATGCCGGGCGAGTGGGCGGCCAAGACCGCGGCAGCGCTGGCGCAGAAATCGCCCAAGGCCATGAAGATCACGCTGGCCGCCATCCGCAACGCGCGCGGCCTCGCCTCGCTGGAGGCGGCGCTCAACGTCGAGTACCGCCTGACCGTGCGCCTGTTCGAGGACGGCGAGTTTCCCGAAGGCGTGCGCGCGCTGCTGGTCGACAAGGACCGCAAGCCGAAATGGTCGCCGCCCGATCTCGCGGGCGTGGACGCCAAGCTCGTGCAAAGCTATCTGGCACCGCTGCCCGCAGGCGAGGAGCTGGGCCTCACGGCCTGAGGAGGGAATCGATGAGCGCACAAGCAAAGAGTGGCCCGCTGGTCGGCATGCGGGTGCTCGACCTCAGCCACGTGATGGCCGGTCCGGTGTGCGGCCTGATGCTGGCCGACATGGGCGCCGACGTGATCAAGGTCGAGAACACCGAGATCGGCGACACCAGCCGGCAGATGCGCACGCCCTCGATCGAGGGCCAGTCCGCCGCCTTCATGATGATGAACCGCAACAAGCGCGGCCTCGCCGTCGACCTCAAGCGACCCCAGGGGCAGGACGTGTTGAAGCGCCTGGTGCGCAACGCCGACGTGCTGATCGAGAACTATCGCCAGGGCACCATGCAGAAGCTGGGCGTCGGCTACGACGTGCTCGCCAAGGTCAATCCCGGCCTCATCTATTGCGAGATCTCGGGCTTCGGCCGCACCGGTCCCCTCGCCAGCCAGGGCGGCTTCGACCTCATTGCGCAGGCCATGTCGGGCATCATGTCGATCACCGGCGAGGGCCCCGGACGGCCGCCGGTCAAGAGCGGCCCGCCGATCACCGACATCACGGCGGGCCTGATCGCCGCCATGGGCGTGGCCGCCGCCTACGCCCACAAGCTCAAGACCGGCCAGGGCCAGCGCGTCGACACCTCGCTGTTCGAAGCCGGCATCACCCAGACCTACTGGCAGTCGGCCATCGCCTTCGCGACCGGCATCTCGCCGGGACCGATGGGCTCCGGCCACCCTCTCACCGCGCCCTACCAGGCCTTCGAAACCAGCGACGGCTGGATCACCATCGGCGCCTCCAACGACAAGCTCTGGTCGGCCTTCCTGGCCGTGCTCGACGCGCCCGAGATCGCCGCAGATGCGCGCTTCAAGGACATCGCCGGCCGCATGGCCAACCTGCCGGCCCTGGTCGCCCAGCTCACACCCCACTTCCGGCGACGCACATCGGCACAGTGGCTCGGCCAGCTGGAGAAGGCCGGCGTGCCGGCCGGGCCGGTGCTGACAGTGCAGGAGATGCATGCGCACCCGCAGACCAAGGCCCGCGACATGGTGCCCGTGGTCGAACACTCCGTGGTCGGCAAGGTGCAGACCCTGGGCCTGCCGGTGAAGTTCTCGGCGACGCCCGGCGCAGTCGGCAGCGGCGCGCCGACGCTCGGGCAACATTCGCGAGACGTGCTGGCCGAGGCAGGCTATAGCCCCCCCGAGATCGATGATCTGATCAAGGACGGCGTGGTCGCCGAGCCCTCCCGCCAGGTGTAGTGAGAAGCAATGACAGAGCGTGTGCTGGTTGGTGGCCTGAGCGTCGCCAAGGTCCTCTACGACTTCGTCAACCGCGAAGTCCTGCCGGGGACGGGCGTGGCCGAGACCGCCTTCTGGACCCGCCTCGACCGCATCGTGCACGACCTGTCGCCGAAGAACCGCGCGCTGCTCAAGGTGCGCGACGAGATGCAGGCCAAGATCGACGCCTGGCACAAGGCGCGCAAGGGCCAGCCCTTCGACCCCGCCGCCTACAAGGGCATGCTGGCCGAGATCGGCTACCTGCTGCCGGAGGGCCCCGACTTTGCCGTCGACACCGCCAACGTCGATGCCGAGATCGCCCACATCGCCGGCCCGCAGCTGGTGGTGCCGGTCACCAACGCCCGCTATGCGCTGAACGCCGCCAATGCGCGCTGGGGCAGCCTCTACGACGCGCTGTACGGCACCGACGTGCTGCCCGAGGACGACGGCGCAACGCGCGGCGGCGGCTACAATCCCGTGCGCGGCGCCAAGGTGTTCGCCTGGACCAAGCGCTTCCTCGACGAGGTGGCGCCGCTCGCCAAGGGCTCGCACGCCGAGGTGCGGGGCTACGCGGTGGAGGACGGCCGGCTGGTCGTCAGCTTCGAGAGCGTCGCCGACACCTGGCTCGACCAGGCCGCGCGCCTGATCGGCCTATCGAGCGCGACCAAGCTGGTCGGGCTGGCCGATCCCGCGCAGTTCGTCGGCTACCGCGGCGATCCGTCGGAGCCGCGCGCGATCCTGCTGCGCCACAACGGCCTGCACATCGAGATCCAGATCGACAACCGGCACTACATCGGCAAGAACGACATCGCCGGCGTGGCCGACGTGGTGCTGGAAGCCGCCGTCACCACCATCGTCGATCTGGAGGATTCGATCGCCGCGGTCGATCCCGACGACAAGGTCGGCGGCCTATCGCAACTGGCTCGGCCTGATGAACGGCACGCTGTCGGAGACCTTCCGCAAGGGCGGCGCCGACCTGACCCGCCGCCTCAATCCCGATCGCGTCTACACGACGCCGGCCGGCGACACGCTCACCCTGCACGGCCGCAGCCTGCTGCTGGTGCGCAACGTCGGCCACCTGATGACGGACGCGAGCGTCCTCGACCGCCAGGGCGAGCCGGTGCCCGAGGGCATCCTCGACTGCGTGATCACCTCGCTGATCGCCATGCACGACCTCAAGGGCACGGGCAGCGTCCGGAACAGCCGCACCGGCTCGGTCTACATCGTCAAGCCGAAGATGCACGGGCCCGACGAGGTCGCCTTCGCCAACGAGCTGTTCGACCGCACCGAGGATGCGCTGGGCCTCGCCCGCAACACGCTCAAGATCGGCATCATGGACGAGGAGCGGCGCACCACCGTCAACCTGAAGGAGTGCATCCGCGCCGCGCAGCATCGCATTTGCTTCATCAACACGGGCTTCCTCGACCGCACCGGCGACGAGATCCACACCTCGATGGAAGCGGGGCCGATGATCCGCAAGGCGCGACATGCGCGCGCACGCCCTGGATCAAGGCCTACGAGGACTGGAACGTCGACATCGGGCTCGCCTGCCAGCTGCCCGGCCACGCCCAGATCGGCAAGGGCATGTGGGCGATGCCGGACCGCATGGCCGACATGATGGCGCAGAAGATCGCCCACCCGCAGGCCGGCGCCAACACGGCCTGGGTGCCCTCGCCCACGGCCGCCACGCTGCACGCCATGCACTACCACAAGGTCGACGTCGCCGAGCGCCAGGCGGAGCTGCGCTCGCGGCCGCGCGCCTCGCTCGACCACATCCTCACCATCCCGGTCGCCGACCGCATCAACTGGTCGCCGGAGGAGGTGCAGGCCGAGCTCGACAACAACGCGCAGGGCATCCTGGGCTACGTGGTGCGCTGGATCGACCAGGGCGTCGGCTGCTCCAAGGTGCCCGACATCAACAACGTCGGCCTGATGGAGGATCGCGCGACGCTGCGCATCTCCAGCCAGCACATCGCCAACTGGCTGCACCACGGCATCGCCACCGAGCGCCCAGGTGATGGAGACGATGCAGCGCATGGCGGCGGTGGTCGACGGGCAGAACGCCGGCGATCCGCTCTACCGGCCGATGGCGCCCGAACTTCGACGCCTCGGTCGCCTTCCAGGCGGCCTGCGACCTCGTCTTCAAGGGCCGCGAGCAGCCCAACGGCTACACCGAGCCGATCCTGCACGCGCGCCGCGTGGAGGCGAAGGCGAGGTTCGGGGCTTAGGGCGAGGCGTCCGTATTCGGCCGCCACGTGACGACGCGAGCGGCTGAGGATGGGGCGACCGACGCACGGGCCTCATCGATCCAAGCCGCAACGGCATCGCGAACATTGGCCAGAGCTTCCTCAGCCGTCTCGCCGTCCGAACGCGCAACCGGGCAAGTCGGCAACGGTCGCCAGGAAACTCGCCTCCATCCTCGGCGACAGGGGCTCGATCAACACGGGATATTCCAGTTTGTCGCTCATTTGCTGTCTTTCGCGACGGCCTCGATGGAGCGTACGAGCCTGCGCAGTGCACGACAGGTCTCACAGCGTACGCTCATGACCTGGGTATTTAGAACAGCTGTTGTGCGGCGTCGGATCACCTTGGTAACGTCGCACGCGCCCGACCTCGGCGAGGGCAGTCCAGCAGCACCTGCGAGCTCGGCATCATCAAGGCCTCGATAGTCACTCAATGTGGCAGTCTGCTGCCGGATTGTCGACGCATCCGAACGGAGCCGGCTTCACATGCAGCATTCCCGGAAAGCAAATGCGACTTGTTCGAATCAGATTTTCCAGGGCCGATTAATCACCAGAACAGCTATCTAGCACAGCGTGAATGTCTCGTCGCTAATTTCCGGATGCTCCGATGGCCCACTCCTGGCCCACACCTCGAAACTCAGCCTTGCCGCGCTGCACCCGCCCCCGCGCGCGGCAATCGCGATTGCATGGCGCGGCCCCTGCGCATAGCATCGGGCGCACTCAACAACATCGGCGCCCGTGCCGGCCTGCCGGCGCGCATTCGGAGGGAAGATCAATGGCGTACAATATCCTGCTGATGGGCGCTTCCTACGGGTCGCTGCTGGCCTCCAAGCTGCTGTTCGGCGGGCACTCGATCCATCTGGTGTGCCTGCCGGCCGAGGCCGAGCTGATCAATGCCGAGGGCTTCAAGGTCCGCCTGCCGGTGCGCGGACGCAAGGAGCCGGTGCTGCTCGAGTCGCGCAAGCTGCCCGGCAAGGTGACGGCCGGTCCTGCGGCCGGCGTCGACCCATCGAAATACGATCTCGTGGGCCTGTGCATGCAGGAACCGCAGTACCGCGTGGATGCGGTAAAGGCGCTGCTCGACGCGGTCGGCAAATCGCGCGTGCCCTGCATGTCGATCATGAACATGCCGCCGCTGCCCTACATCAAGCGCATCCCCGGCCTCGACTACAAGGCGCTGGAAGCCGCCTACACCGATCCGCGCGTGTGGGACTCGGTCGACCCGAACAAGATCACGCTCAACAGTCCGGACCCGCAGGCGATCCGCCCGCCCGACGGCCAAGCCAACGAATTGCTCGTGACGCTGCCCACCAACTTCAAGTGCGCGCGCTTCGAGGACGACAAGGACACGCAGATCATCCGCAACCTCGAGAAGGACGTCGATGCCGCGCGCTTCGACACTCCCGAGGGCAAGATCGAGCTGCCGGTGAAGCTCAGAGCGTATGACTCGATCTGGGTACCGCTCGCCAAGTGGTCGATGCTGCTGGCCGGCAACTATCGCTGCATCACCAAGGACGGCATGCGCACCGCGCAGGAAGCCGTGCACACCGACATCGAGGAATCGCGCTCGGTCTACAATTTCGTGTTCGACCTGTGCGTGAAGCTCGGCGCCAAGCCGGACGACCTCGTGCCGTTCGAGAAATACGCCGCCGCGGCGCAGAGCCTGACGCGTCCGGCCTCCGCCGCGCGCGCCCTCAACAACGGCATGCCCTACATCGAGCGCGCCGACAAGCTGGTGCAGCTGATCGCCAAGCAGAAAGGCCTGAGCCATCCGGTCATCGATGCCGGCGTGGCGCTGGTCGACGAGCGGCTGGCTGCCAACCGGAAAAAGGCCGCGCAATAGGGCGCGGCTTTCGCTTGACAGGCGGGCTCTGCTGCGCCCGCTCGGCACATGAACTACCGCCACGCCTATCACGCGGGCAACTTCGCCGACGTGCTGAAGCACGCCGTGCTGGCGCTCGTCATCGACTACCTGAAGCGCAAGGAGGCGCCGTTCCGGGTGGTCGATACGCACGCCGGCCGCGGACGCTATGCGCTGACCTCCGAGGAAGCCGGCAAGACGGGAGAATGGCTGAGCGGCATCGGCCGCCTGCTGGGCCCTGACGCGCGCGCCACTGCCGGCAGAGGTGGAGCAGGTGCTGGCCCCCTATCTGAAGGCCGTGGCAGGGGAAAATGCACCGGAATCGCTGACGATCTACCCCGGCAGCCCGCTGATCGCGCAGCATCTCATGCGCGCCCAGGACGTGCTGGTCGCCAACGAGCTGCATCCCGAGGAGCGCAGCGAGCTGGAGGCCGCGCTCGGCCGCGACCGTCGCGCAAAAGTGATGGGGCTCGACGGCTGGATCGCACTCAAGTCGCTGCTGCCCCCCAAGGAGCGGCGCGGCGTGGTGCTGATCGACCCACCGTTCGAACAGGACGGAGAGCTTGCCAGATTGGCGGAAGGACTCGCCGACGGACTGCAGAGATTCGCAACGGGCATCTTCATCGGCTGGTATCCGATCAAGGACTTGCGACCCATCGCACGCTTCCGCGAGAGCCTCGCCGGCGCGCCGCGCCCTGTGCTGTGTATCGAACTCATGACGCGTCGTCCCAACGATCCGGAGCGCCTCAACGGCTGCGGGTTAGTCGTTGCCAATCCTCCTTTCACGCTGCAATCGGAATTGGAAGCGGTTCTACCGGAGCTGACCAGGCGAATGGCCCATGACTCGGGTGCGCAGTACCATATCAGAGACCTCACAATGTCCCTGCAGGACCGCAACAAAACGCCTGTCGACGCAAAACGGCGTATGCGCCGCGAGCAGTGATCGAGAAGCGACAATTTGCCTTGCGTGCGTCTCTCCAATCACCGATACTCCGCGCCAGTTCGGGCGGCCCATCGACCCGGCGGAGACTGCTGAGACTGTCCTGAGATGATTTGCGCCGACGCGTCACGTTTATCTCGCGCGCCTCACCTTCCCCGATATCGGACGAGACTGCCTTGGCTTCACCTGCGTCAGCTCGCCTGCGGCTGACGCAACCTGCAATGTTTACCGGGGACATGGAGACCTCGCATGCGGCAGAATGGAACTGTAAAGTTTTTCAATCAATCGAAGGGATTCGGCTTCATCACACCGGATCAGGGCGGAAAAGACGTGTTCGTCCATATCACGGCTGTCGAGCGGTCGGGCATCGGCCCGCTCGATGAGGGCATGCGCGTGTCGTTCGAGACTGAGCCGGACAAGCGCGGCAAGGGCCCGAAGGCCGTCAACCTGCAAATGGCGCAGTAAGCGCCGTCTTCTGGTGGCGCAGTAACTGCGGGGTTGCGTCACCTACCGGCCACGGCCGGCTGTGAATCGCAAGATCGGCCTGGATAGCCAGGCCCGGACAGTGTGCAAAGACAGTGATCTCGGGCAATGTGCCCCGGTTCGCTGTCTTTTTTGTTTGCGAGAGGCCATGCGCCTCCTGCGCCGTGGCAGCATGCAACGAACTGAAACCGAACTGAATCTGAAAGCGTCGAGCAGCTGGCGCCTGGGCGCGAACTGCCGGCGGCATTATCACTGATGGAGCTCATGTCATGAAGAACCTGGTTCGCAAGATCGTTCCGGCGGTTGCCGCCGCTGGCGTGCTGATGTTGGCCAGCGCTGCGGCTCAGGCCGAGTGCATCAAGAAAGCCGGCTCGGGCACCGGCGGCAACGTCGACAGCGCCAAGTTCCAGGCCTGGGAAGCGGTGTTGCAGGCGACCGACTGGGGCTCCTGGGCGGCCTTCATGTCGGCCGGCGGCAAGGTGCCGACCGCGCCGGGCTACAAGGTCAGCGACGTGCGCTCGAGCTGCAAGCCAGGCGGCATGGGGCAGACCTGCTACATGCAAGCCAAGCTCTGCAAGTAACGCATTCGGCTGAGACTTCCCCGGACGCGCGAAAAAGCGTGACGTGGGAGCCACGCCTTTCTCCAAAGCGGCGTACCGGCTCGTCCGGTGCGCCGCTATTGCTTCTGAATGGGCCCCGGCGCGCGGCATAATCGATGTCGGTTGCAGTTTATCGGAGAACGCACATGAAGAGGTTGGTTCAGATCGGCGCGGCCGCTCTTGCGGTCGCGGCTCTCACGCTGGTGTCGGGCACCCAGGCCGAAGCCGGCAAGTGCAAGAAATACAGCGGCACAGGCGTCGGCGTACCCGACGACGTAGCCAAGGGGCTGGCCAAGGTCGCGCTCGACTTCGAGGTCGGCTTTGCCGGAGCCAAGGCAAAGGGCAAGACCAGCTACAAGTGCTCGACGCCTCTGCTGGTCGAGTGCAAGGCTACCCAGTTCGCCTGCAAGTAAGCCCGGCCCCCAAGAGGGGCGCTGTGGCGCCAGACCTACACAGGCCACCCATGCACATTGCGGGTGGCCATTTTCTTTAGAACTTCGTTGTCTCCATGCCGTAAGATGAATCGCAACGGGCGCGGATATGAGAGGCCTACAACCATGAAGCTCAGAACAATGCTGGGGGGTTCCCTGATTGTCGCGCTCGGCGCTTTGGCGCTGGTGGCGTTCTGCGGCAGCGACGCGGCCCAGGCTGGCGGCGACCGCAAGCGGGCAACGGCACGGGCCGATGCCGACTATTCGAAGGGGCGCTACTACCGCAAGCGCACCCGCGTGTATGGCTACACGGCCCGCCGCGGCGGCTACTCCTACTGGCCCGAGGACGTCATCAACACCTACGGCATGTCGCGCAGCTTGTACGGCAGCATGAACACCTATCGCGACCCGACGCTCGACCGGCAGAGCCCGGGCGGTCCGTTCGATCACGGCTTCTTCTTCGATTCAGGGATCGGCCCGCAGGGCGGCCAGTCACCCTACCTGCATTGACACCCTACTGCACTGACCTGCGCTGATTCGGTCACAGCCTGTCGCGCTTCTCGCGCAATTCCGTCTTTGCTTTGGCCGCGTGTTGCGGCACAAAGCGAAGGGACTTTGCGGGAACCATGCGAGGGAGGCGACCATGTCATCGCGATCGACAACCGCATTTTTGGCCGCCGCTGGCTTTGCTGGCGACCGGTATGGCGACGCCTGCTTCGGCGGCGTGCAAAGGTTCTCGTTCCTGGTCAACGACTACGGCAAGGACGGGCCGACCAAGGACGCCAAGGACCTGCTCGACAAGTACATCGCCGAGTGGATGAAGGGGCAGAACATCTCCAAGTGGACGGTGGGCAAGAAGGAGGTGAAGTGCGAGCTGTTCCTCGACTTCGTCGTCTTCGACGAGCACACCTGCACCGCGATGGCCAGCGCCTGCTGGGACGGAGCCGCGCCGAAGGCGCCTGCCAAGGCTGCCACCAAGAACTGATGATGCGGTCTCTCGATGGTCGGGGCGCTGGCGGCGCGTAACCTGCCCGCTCAGATGCCCTGGCCCTCGACCTCGCGCTCCAACTCGTCGACCGCATCCTGCGCACCCGACCAGTAGGGGTGCACGTCGAGCAGCTGCTTGAACGCCTTCAGCGCCGGTCGCTTCTGGCCGATCTCGCGCAGGATCTGGCCCAGGCCGTCGAGCGCCTTGAAGTGGTTGGGATCGAGCGCCAGCGTGCGGCGCAAATCGCCCAGCGCCAGATCCACCTCGCTCTTCATGTAGTGCACGTAGGCGCGACGGTTCCAGCCCTCGGTGAAGTCGGGCGCCAGCGCCACGACGTGGTCGAGCAGCTTGAGGGCGAGGTCGTAGTTCTTGTCGCCGACTACTTTCATCGCGCGCTCCATCAGCACGTCGATGGTGTCGCTGCCCGAGTTGACCCAGACGCGCTCGATGGCCTCCGCGACGGCCTTGGCGGAGTCTTCGTCGCCGGAGGTCGCCAGGTGCGCGTAGAGGTCGGAGAGCATCTTCTCGCGCTCGGCCGGCGTCTTTGGCAGGGCCGGCGTCTTCGGCGCCGTAGGCCCGGCACCGCTGCGCGCGGGCTGCTGGGCGAGCGCACTCGCGCCCAGGCCCGCCGCCGGCACCATCAGTGCCAGCGCGAGGAGAGACGCAAGACCTTTGCGAACATGAATCGTGGGCATGAGCCAGGATAGCCCGCGCCCGGCCGCGCCGTCAAAGCCTTAGCCCGAGTGAGGCAAATCAGCCCTGGCGCGCCTTGAAGCGGCGGTTGGTCTTGTTGATGATGTAGACGCGGCCCTTGCGGCGCACCAGGCGATTGTCGCGGTGACGCGCGCGCAGCGACTTCAACGAATTTCTGACCTTCATCGGGCCTATGCCTTATTCATTCGACCAGTGATGGTGGGCGCGACAGGGATCGAACCTGTGACCCCTACCATGTCAAGGTAGTGCTCTACCGCTGAGCTACGCGCCCGGTACGGGGGTGGCCCCGCGCGGTTGGCACGTCGTATATCGGCAATCATTTCGAGAGGCAAGGAGCTTGCGGCGCCTGGCGGGCCGGCTCAGGCCGCCAGCAGGCGGTCGATCTCGCGCACCAAGTCCTTGAGGTGGAATGGCTTGGAGAGCACGCGCGCATCTTTCGGCGCCGGCGAGTTGGTGTTCAGGGTCACCGCGGCGAAGCCGGTGATGAACATGATCTTGAGCTTGGGATCGTGCTCGGCGGCGCGCCGCGCCAGCTCGATGCCGTCCATCTGCGGCATGACGATATCGGTCAGCAGCAGCGTGAAGGCCTCATCCTCCTGCAGGCGGTCGTGCGCATCCTTGCCGTTGGCGAAGGCGATCACCTCGTAGCCGGCCTTGGTCAAGGCGCGCTCGATGAAGCCGCGCATGGACTCGTCGTCCTCGGCGAGCAGGATGCGCTTGGCGGGCAGGCGTGATGGCTTGGCGGTCATGGTGTGGTGCTGGCTCGGTTTGATACGCTGGCTAACTTATTCCCTGCGCTTGCAACCCTACGGCCACCTGCGGCGATGCACGATAAATCTGGCTTGAATTTGGTAAACGAGCAATGAAATTGCGGATAACCAGCCATCCGCTATATCCATGACATTCGGCATGGGACGCATGGACAGTGCCCGTGCCGCTTGGCACAGTGTAACGGTCCGCGCCGCGGCGACAGACCTGCACGGCGGCGGATCCCCCAATGACGGAACTGCCAGGCGCACCCCAATGCACGCCAGCGAACGCGCCTCGATACTTGCCGAATTGACGCCGCCGTTTACCCTCTTGAGGCCCGAGGAGCAGCTTACCCCGGTGGTGTTCTGCTCGCCGCATTCCGGCCGCATCTATCCCAAGGCCTTTCTCGAGGCGTCCCGGCTCGACCCCCATACCCTGCGCAAATCCGAGGATTGCTACGTCGACGAGCTGTTCGAGCCGGTGGTGGCGCTGGGTGCGCCGCTTATCGCGGCACGTTTTCCGCGTGCCTATCTCGACGTCAATCGCGAGCCCTACGAGCTCGATCCCGAGCTGTTCAACGGCCGGCTGCCGGATTTTGCCAATACCCAGTCGGCCCGCGTAATTGGCGGGCTCGGCACCATCGCCAGGGTGGTGGCCGATACCGAGGAGATCTATCGCGAGCGGCTGCCGATCGGGGCCGCGTTCGAGCGCATCGAGCGCCTGTATCGGCCGTTCCACGAGGCGCTGGCCGGCCTGCTGGAGGAGACCCGCAAGCGCTTCGGCATGGCGATCCTGATCGATTGCCATTCGATGCCCTCGGCCTCGATGGGACAGCCGCAGGGAGGCCGCCCGCATTTCGTGCTGGGCGACCGGTTCGGGGCCTCATGCGATGCCAAGCTGACGCGCTTCACGCGCGACATCCTGCAGGCGGGCGGCTACGAGGTGCAGGTCAATCGCCCATATGCGGGTGGTTTCATCACCGAATACTACGGCAATCCCGCGCGCGGCGTGCAGTCCTTGCAGCTGGAGATCAATCGCGCCCTCTATCTCGACGAGGCGACGCCTGTCGCGGAACAAGGACTTCGGCAAGCTGACCCGGACCCTGACCGATCTGGCGACCAAGGTGTTCGCGGCGTTGCCTTTGCTGCTGGAGCGACGGGCGGCTGCCGAATAGGCACTGGACACGGATTGAGCATATTGCAGTGCAACACATTGTCGCTGAGCTCAAGCCAGCGAATTCCGTGGCATACCAGAGGTTTCCGCCGTCACACCGCGGCCGTGAGGCCAGCATCGGTGGCGTGCCTACGGGACGCCAACCCCTTGCGGGGCCCAGAAATAAAAGGGGCCGCGCGGTGAACCGTGCGGCCCAAGTCTAGGGAGGAAACGCCCAAGGAGGGCAACGAAGTCAGCGAGAAACTCACCAACCTCGCAAGGCAGAAACTAAATGTGCGGCGCACAAAACGCAAGGCAATTCTTTTGCATTGCAGAAGCCACACCGCCGCATAGCTACTGAACGGTGTACCTAGCGCATGTCGGAGCGCAGGCGTGTAGGAGCTGGGAAGGTGATGGTGCGGGAGGGGTCCACCACAAAGAAAGGGGCCGCTCAGTGGTGAACGGCCCAAGTCTAGGGAGGAAACGCCCAAGGAGGGCAGCGGCGTGTCAGTCGGACCAACAGGCCGCGTGCTTTCGATATGGGCCCATTCGTGGTGCGGTGCAATGGCAGTGGACTGAGTTTTCCGCTGTTTCCACACCTGCGTGGCACAATCGCAACGACCACGCTGCATCCAAGCAGAGTCTTGGCTGTATGGCACAGCATTCATCATGCTATTCGAAGCAGTATCTACGGTCTTAGATCAAGCAACGCCGGAAAAATGCTGTGACACGAGCCAAGTTACCTGACCTGCGCGAGCATCTGGAGTTCGCGCATCGCTTGGCCGATATTTCCGGCGAGGCGGCGCTGCCGTATTTTCGCAAGTCGATTGCTGTCCGCAACAAGGCCGCCGCCACCGGCTTCGACCCCGTCACCGCCGCCGACCGTTCCGCCGAGCGCGCCATACGCAAGGCGATCAAAGCCCGCTATCCGGAGCACGGCATCGTCGGCGAGGAATTCGCCCAGGTTGCGGGCGCAGGCCATCTCAACTGGATCATCGACCCGATCGACGGCACCCGCGCCTTCATCACCGGCATGCCGCTATGGGGCACGCTGATCGGCCTGCTGGACGCCGGCGAGCCGGTGCTGGGCCTGATGAACCAGCCCTTCACGGGCGAGCGCTTCTGGGGGGCCGGCGGCAAGGCGTACAGCTCGATCCGCGGCGGCACGCCACGGCGGCTGAAGACGCGGCCCTGCGCGTCGCTGGCCGAGGCCGTGCTGACCACGACCCATCCCGATATGTTCTCCAAAGCCGGCGAATTGCCCGCCTTCGAGAAGCTGAAGGCGCAGGCTCGCATGACGCGCTTTGGCGGGGATTGCTACGGCTATTGCCTGCTGGCCGCCGGGTTCATCGACCTGATCGTCGAGTCCGGCCTGAAATCCTACGACATCGTGGCGCTGGTGCCGATCATCGAGGGAGCGGGCGGGCGCGTCACCACCTGGCAGGGCAAACCCGCCACCGACGGCGGCCGCATTGTCGCCTCCGGTGACCCACGCGTGCACAAGGAGGCGCTGGCGGTCTTGCGCGCTGTCGATTAGCCGGCTGGTTTGTCGTCACAAGACCGAACCACCCGCGCACCACCGCTGGCGTTAGAGATCACAGCGATGGCCAGAATGTGAGAGCGCCTGGCGCGTATAGCGGACCCTCATGTGCGGAAGCGCTTGAAGGCCTCCGCGACTTCTTCATCCGTGGCAAACTCGCCTCTGCGTGCTTGGGCAATTCCATTGGCGATGGCCGCGCGGGTGGCATCGTCCTCGGCTGGTCGATCAGTGTCGTCGGTCCAGCTTTGGGCAAGCTCCGCCAGAGTCTCCACACGCTCATCAGAGAGCTGGGGCAGTGTGGCAGCGATCTTGGCGATGGCTTCGGTTCTGGTCATTTGAATAGAGCAAGCAACATTTCACGTGGCCGAGCATCGGCGCCCATGTAGGCGTCGAAGGCGGCCCAGAAGCGCTGGCGGATTTCGTCCGTCTCCTGCAGGATTTCGTGGCGCGCCTGCGGGATCAGCACGTGCGTGCCGACCTTGAGACGCAGCGCGAACTCCTCGATGGCTTGCGTGGATACCACCTGGTCCATGCCGGCCGCGAACATCAGCAGCGGCACCTCCACGCTGTGCGGATAGTCGGGCGATCGCAGCCGCGACATGGAGCGATAGGCCGAGCGCAGCCAGGCGATGGTCGGCGAGCCGAGCCCGAGCTGCGGCGCTTCTACCAGCACCTGCTGATTGCGCAGATAGCGGTCGCGATCCGAGGTCAGCAGGTTGCCCTCGAAGGGCTCGAGCTCGACCGGCCGATCCTTGCCGTTGCGCACATAGGTCGATCCAAAGCCGAAGGCCGACATGCACTCCGCATAGGCGCGAGCCACACCGGGGGGGGCGCCGAGGCGCGTCTGGTCGATGGCGATCATCGGCGCGCTCAGCACCATGCGCGAGAACCACGACTTGGGCTGCGAGGCATTGCGCAGCAGGACGTGCCCGCCCATCGAGTGCGCCACGGCGATGTAGGGCGGCGCGCAGTTCGGCAGCACCACCTCCTTCATGAAATAGGCGAGGTCCTGGTCGAAATCGGCAAACGAGCGCACGAAGCCCTTGTTGGGGTTCGACAGCATGCGGCTGGAGCCGCCCTGGCCGCGCCAGTCCATGGTGGCGACGCCGAAGCCGCGCCGGCGCAGGTCGGCCACCACCTCGAAGTATTTCTCGATGAACTCGCCGCGCCCCTGGAACAGGCAGACCGTGCCGCGCTCCGGACCGCGCGTCGCCGTCCAGCGCGCGAAGCGCAGCTTGATCCTGCCGGGGCAGTCGAAATATCCGGTGGTGGCGCCGCTCGGCACCGGATTCTTGGCAAGCGCGATCAGATCCACGGGGCGCGTCCCTCCCTGCCAGAACACCTGCAAGATCTATAGCAGCCGGCGCCGCATCGAGACAGACGCGTTCGAGCCGGCCAAATGAAAAGGCCCCGGTTTGCGCCGGGGCCTTCCGGGAGACGCAGTCGCAAAAAATCAGTAGCGATCCCAGCGGCGCGGACCATTGCCGTAGGCGTAAGCCCCATACGGGCCGATCGAGCTTTTGCACGTTGATGATCTCGCCGCTGCAGCGATCGAGCGTCAGCTCGAACTGCCGCCCGCTCGGCCGCCGGGCCAGCACCGTGGCGGTCTCGCCGCGGATGTCGGGATCGCGGAAATCGTGCCAGCCATGCTCCTTCAGGCGATACTTGATGTGCTCGCGCGGCACGCAGGCGCCGCGATAGGCGCGCGGATCAGCGTGGGTGTAGCGGCGCGGCGCGCGGTAGTCGTCGCGGTCATCGTCGTCGTAGCGATGGCCGTAGACGGGCTCGCGCGGCACCGGCTGGCGCCCCTCGGGATAACGGTAGATGTCGGAATAGCGCGGATCGTCGTAGGCCGATCCGTTGCGATCATACGGACCGTCGTCGAGATCGGCCGCCATTGCACCACCAGACGTCGCGGCAGCCAGCAGGCCCACCGCCAAGACCCAGCTCTTCATGTTGATCTCCTGTTCCCCACCTCACGCCGCCCAAGCGTATGCGGCAGACTGGCGACCGCAACATGAATGCGGCATGAAGGGCGATGTGCTCACCCCACGCTTAAAGCGTTGTGACCGCGCACTATTCTGCGATGAGCCGAGATGAGCGATGAACGGATGAACGATGAGCGGATGGGTCGAGGCGTTGATCAAACGCGGATGCCGGAGCCGGCGTGGCGCCCAGCCCCTTATGTCCCCCGGGGCCGGGCGCCGGCCGCTCAGCCCGTTCGAGGAGGCCTTGGGCGAGCGGCACCGGCATACTGGCCGGTGTGCCTGCCCCGCGCTGTTTCGTGCGGAACACGGCGAAGGAGGGCGCGGCTGGCCCCTCCAGATCGCGCGAATTTTCCGGATGACCGGGAGCGGCAGCGGATCCACCGCAATGTAGCCTGGGACCGATAATGTCCCTGCCGTTGCTGCTCCCTGCGGCCAAATCACCATGCGCAGGCACGCCTGGCGTTGGCAAAACTCAACCGGCGCAAATTTTCGCGACCAGAAATGCCAATCGACAGGCAGGCCGAGCCGTCGGCTTGCTCCTGCGTCACGCGCACGCCATCATGCGACATGATCGCGTTGCGGAGCCTGCGTCAGGGACGTCTTGGCTTGGCGGCGATGCTGGCCGGGGTGTCGGCCGCATTGCCCGATGCGCGCGCCCACGACTGGTATCCGCGGGAATGCTGCAGCAGCCAAGATTGCGCACCCGCTGACAGCGTCGTCCGTCGCGACGACGGCGGCTACATGGTCACCGTGCGCGGCATGACGGTGCTGGTGCCGTGGTGGTTCCGTCCCTGGCGAAATTCCCCGGACGGCCGGGTGCACATCTGCGTCCGGCAGTTCACCGGCATCGGGCCGGTCGTGCTCTGCGCGTTCCGCGGGCCGGGGGTGTGAAGCTTCTGCGGGCGCAAAAAAGGCGCCCGGCCACGGGGAGGATGGCAACCGAGCGCCCGCTCGGCTCCCCAAGGGAGGGACGGAACCGAACGTGACGGCAGCCTTAGCTGCAATGCAGCAGGTTGGATTTGGCAAAAGTCACGCGGCACCCTTGGCATACCCGGGATATCGCTCTCGGCCGGGCACTTCACGCCCTCTTGAAGCCCGCTAGGCGCCTCCTAAATAACACCCTGCGCACGCCCCCAGGGGTGCGCATGAAATGCTGTCCGGCCCCTCGGGCGGACAGAAACGCTGGTCGCTTCTCATGGAGGACTTGTAATGCGACACGTCGACTTTACCCCCTTCTATCGCTCCACCGTCGGCTTCGACCGCCTGTTCGATCTGCTCGGATCGGGCTCCGAGGCCGAGGCCAACGTCTACCCGCCCTACAACATCGAGCGGCTCTCCGAGAACGAGTACCGCATCACCATGGCGGTGGCGGGCTTCAGCCAGGACGAGCTGAAGATCGACGTCAAGGAGCAGGCGCTCAACGTTCGCGGCGAGAAGACAGCCCGAGGACAAGGGACGCGAGTTCCTGCACCGCGGCATCGCCGGCCGCACGTTCGAGCGGCGCTTCCAGCTTGCCGACCATGTCGAGGTCAAGGGCGCCGGCCTGAAGGACGGCCTGCTCAACATCGACCTGGTGCGCAACGTGCCCGAGCGGCTGAAGCCGCGCACGATCGCCATCGGTGCCGACAAGGCCCAGCCTCGTGTCGAGGCGCAGGTCGAGAAGGCCGCTTAACGTCGAGCCTCCGACTACAAGCTAGCAGCCCCGCCGGCGAGCCTGTCGCGAGCCGCGGGGTTGCGTCTGCCGTCGCCCGTTCGACAGGCTCAGGGCGACCGCAGCACGGGCGTCGCGGCAACGCGGCGCCCGTTTCCTTTTGCGGCTGGCGGGGGTCGCATCCCATCGATCTATGCCGCTAGCGCGCGAATTGGCGGGCCCCGGCTACGCAAAGCACGACGAGGCCCGTAGCCGCGATCATCGTCCAGGCGACTGGCTCGCGCAGCAGCAGGGCCGCCAGCGCCAGGCCGAAAAAGGGTTGCAGCAGTTGCAACTGCCCGACGCCGGCAATGCCTCCGAGCGCGAGGCCGCGATACCAGAAGACGAAGCCAACCAGCATGCTGAAGATCGACACATAGGCCAGCGCCAGCCAAGCCGGACCGCCGATGGCTTGCCAGGATTGCGGCAGAGTGATCAGCGCGACCGCCCCCATCATGGGAAGCGCCAGCAGCAGAGCCCATGAAATGACCTGCCAGCCGCCCAGCCTGCGTGACAGCGCGGCGCCTTCGGCGTAGCCCAGGCCGCACAGCACAATGGCGGCCACCATCAGCAGATCGCCCGTGAGCGAACCCGCGCTGCTGTTGAACAGGGCAAAGCCCGCGACCGTCGCACTCCCGAGGCCGGAGAACAGCCAGAACATCGGCTTCGGCCGCTCGCCTCCGCGCAGGACGCCGAAGATGGCGGTGGCCAGTGGCAGAAGGCCGATGAAGACAATGGAGCGCGCCGACGTGATGTGCTGGAGCGCAAGCGCCGTCAGCAGCGGGAAGCCGACCACGACGCCCAGTCCGACGACAACCAGCGAACCAACATCGCGGCGATCAGGCTTCACCTGCCGGAGGACTACGAGCAACGCGGCTGCAAGAGCCGCGGCGATCACTGCACGTGCCGAGGTCAGGAACAGTGGCGAGAAATCGCCGACCGCCACCCGTGTCGCCGGCAAAGAGCCGCTGAAGATGATGACACCCAGGAGCCCGCTGCCCCACCCGTCCGTTGTCCGGTTCATGCCGCCTCGCTTTCGCCGGCGCGACCCTAAGGTTTCGGAGCTGGTCCAGGCAGAGACAGTGCAATACAATTCGAGCAAACTGTACTGGTACACGCGACCACACACTTGTCGGAGCCGGAATGAAGGGCGAGGAACCGACGCGCACCGGCGAGGTCATGGCCGCTGTCCGATCGAAGGTGGCCAGCCATGCGCTCCTGCGCGGCGACCGGCTGCCGTCGATCCGCAGCTTCGCCGCCACCATGGGCGTTTCGCCCTCCACGGTCGTGGAAGCCTATGATCGTCTTGCTGCCGAGGGCCTGATCCAGGCCCGGCGCGGGTCCGGCTTCTATGTCGCTGGCACCGGCTTGCCGCCGATGGCGCTTGCGGACGCAGAGCCGCGGCGCGATCAGGCCATCGATCCGTTCTGGGTATCGCGGCAGTCGCTCGACGCCGATCCAGCCGTCCTGAAGCCCGGTTGCGGCTGGCTGCCGGCCGATTGGATGCCGACTTCCGCTCTGCGCCGCGCCTTGCGGAAACTTGCGCGCGCCGAGGATGCGGTGCTCGCCGACTACGGCAGCACGCGCGGCTCGCCGATCCTGCGCCGATTGCTGCTCAGGCGCTTTGCCGAAGAGGGTATGGACGTCTCGCCCGACCAGCTCATGCTGACGGCTTCGGGCACCCAGGCCATCGACCTGATCTGCCGCTTGTTGCTGAAGCCCGGCGACACGGTGTTGGTGGATGACCCCTGCTACTTCAATTTTCGGGCTTTGCTGCGCGCGCATCAGGTCAGGATCGTCGGCGTCCCCTACACGCCCACGGGGCCCGATATGGCGGCATTCGAGGCGAGCCTGACAGCAGAGCGGCCCCGCCTCTACATCACCAACTCCGCGCTGCATAATCCGACCGGCGCCACCCTGTCGCCGCAGGCCGCCCACAGGCTCTTGAGCGCGGCCTCCGCACACGACCTCACGATCATCGAGGACGACATCTTCGCCGATTTCGAGCCGGAGCCGTCGTCGCGTCTGGCCGTTCTCGATGGCCTCAACCGCGTCATCCGCATCGGCAGCTTCTCAAAAACACTGTCCGCCTCCATCCGCTGCGGCTACATCGCCGCACGTGCGGATTGGATCGAAGGCCTGGTCGATCTGCAAGTCGCCACGTCCTTCGGCGGGCCGAGCCCGGTCGTGACCGATCTGATCGCCAGCGTTCTCGCCGGCGGCGGCTACCGCAAGCACATGGACGAATTGCGCCAGCGCCTCGCACGGGCGCAGACGCAAGATGGTTTCCCGGCTGGAGCCCCTTGGCATCCGACCTTGGCTATTGCCGCGCGGCGGCTTTTATCTTTGGTGCCGCCTGCCCGACGGCCAGGATTCCGCGGCGCTCGCTCGTTTGGCCGTGGCAGAGGACGTCGTGCTTGCCCCGGGCAATGTGTTCAGCGTTGCGCAGACGGCCTCTGCCTTCCTGCGCTTCAACGTCGCGCAATCGGACGACCCGCGCATTGTTGCCGTGCTTGGGCAGGCCATGGCCTCCCATCGGGCCGAGTAATATTAGCCGCGGCCGATCAGCGCCAGCCACTCGTCCTCGGTGAGCACGGCGACGCCGAGTTCGCGGGCCTTGGTGAGCTTCGAGCCCGCGTCGCTGCCGGCCACCACGTAGTCGGTTTTCTTGGACACCGAGCCCGCCACCTTGGCGCCGAGCCGCTCGGCCTGCGCCTTGGCCTCGGGGCGGGTCAGCTTCTCGAGCGAGCCGGTGAACACCACCGTCTTGTCGGTGACGGGCGAGGCCGCCGTCTCGCGCACGAACGGCTGCACCTCCACCTCCTTCAGCAGGTCGTCGAGCGCCCGCACATTGTGCGGCTCGCCGAAGAAATCGATCAGCGCATCGACCACCGTCTCGCCGATGCCCTCGATGTTGTCGAGATCGCGATAGGCCTCGCTGTCCTTGCCGCCCTTGGCGGCGGCCTCGGCGGCGGCGCGGAAGGCGTCGATGCTGCCGAGCGCCTTGGCGAGGTCGCGCGCGGTGGTTTCGCCGACATGGCGGATGCCGAGCGCGAAGATGAAGCGGTCCAAGCCGATCTTGCGCCGCGCATCGATGGAGGCGAACAGCTTGCCGACCGAGGTCTCGCCGAAGCCCTTCTTGCTGACCAGCCGCTTGTCTTCGGCCAGGCGCGCGTCGCGCTTCTGCAGCGTGAAGATGTCGGCCGGCTGCATGATGCGGCCCTCGTCGTAGAACAGCTCGACCTGCTTCTCGCCCAGCCCCTCGATGTCGAAGGCGTTGCGCGACACGAAATGCTTGAGGCGCTCCTTGGCCTGCGCCGGACAGATCAGGCCGCCCGTGCAGCGGCGCACCACGTCGGCCTTGCCGGTCTTCTCGTCCACCTCGCGTACGGCCTGGCTGCCGCAGGCCGGGCACACCTCAGGGAACTTGTAGGCCTTGAGGCCCTTGGGCCGCTTCTCCGAGCACGATGCCGACGATCTGCGGAATGACATCGCCGGCGCGGCGCACGATCACGGTATCGCCGATGCGCAGGTCCTTGCGGGCGATCTCGTCCTCGTTGTGCAGGGTGGCGCTGGACACCACCACGCCGCCGACCGTCACCGGCTCGAGCTTGGCGGCCGGCGTGAGCGCGCCGGTGCGGCCGACCTGGATCTCGATGTCGTTGAGGCGCGTGACGGCCTCCTGCGGCGGGAATTTGTGGGCGATGGCCCAGCGCGGCGCCCGCGACACGAAGCCGAGCCGGCCCTGCCAGTCGAGCCGGTCGACCTTGTAGACGACGCCGTCGATGTCGTAGCCGAGCGCTGCGCGGTCCATGCCGATGCGGCGATAGAAGGCCAGCATCTCGTCGGTGCTCTCGCACAGCTCCAGCAGCGGATTGAGCGGCAGCCCCCAGCGGCCGAAGGCCTGGTAGACGCCATGCTGCGTCTCGGCCGGCAGCGAGGAGGCGGCACCCCAGCCGTAGCAGAAGAATCGCAGCGGCCGGCGCGCGGTGATGGAGGCATCGAGCTGGCGCAGCGAGCCGGCGGCGGCGTTGCGCGGGTTGGCGAAGATCTTGGCCCCGGCCTCGGCCTGCTCGGCGTTCAGCTTCTCGAAGTCGGCGTGCGCCAGGTAGATCTCGCCGCGCGCCTCGATCAGGTCGGGCACGTCCTTGCCTTTCAGGGTGCGCGGGACCTGCTTGATCGTCATGACGTTGGCGGTGACGTTCTCGCCTTCGCTGCCGTCGCCGCGGGTGGCGGCCTGCACCAGCCGGCCGCCTTCGTAGCGCAGCGAGATGGACAGCCCGTCGATCTTGGGCTCGGCCGTCACCGCGACGGACTGCGTCGGCGGCGAGACCCAGGAAGCGGCGCACGCGCCCGACGAAATCGGTCACGTCCTCGTCGGCGAAGGCGTTGCCGAGCGAGAGCATGGGGACCGCATGGCGCACCTTGCCGAACGCCTCGACGGGTGCGGCCCCGATCCGCCGCGAGGGGCTGTCGGCGCGCACCAGGTCGGGAAAGCGCGCCTCGATCGCCGCATTGCGCAGCGCGCAGCTCGTCGTAGGCGGCATCGGAGATCTCCGGCGCGTCCTCGGCATGGTAGAGCTCGTCGTGATGGGCGATCTCGCCCGCCAGCCGCTCGAGTTCGGCCGCGGCCTCCGCCTCGGTCAGCTGGTCGGGAGATTTCTTGGCCTGGCTCTTGGACTTCATGGCGCCAAGCCTGCATTGGCGCGCGCGGAAATGCCAGCGGCCGATGTCGGCGCGTCCACAGCCGGCAATTCGTGCGTTACTGCGCCAAGCCGATGACGGGCTTCCAGGTTCCGGCCGTGGGCGTGTCGGGAGCCGGTTTCCTCGGCGCCGGCAGGTCCTCGGGCGACGGCAGGCCTGGCGAGGGCTTGGCAGGCGCCGGCTCCGGCTTCTTCTGCTGGCCGCCGCCGGGCGTCAGGGTCTTGACGATGTTGCTGATCCAGCTGCCGGAGTTGGCCTGCGGGCTCAAGCCGCCGGACTTCAGCAGCGCATAGGCGTTCTGATACCAGGGCGAGTTCGGGAAGTTGTGCGCCAGCACCGCCGCCGTCGCCTGCGCTTCGCTCTCGATACCGAGCGCCATGTTGGTCTCGACCAGGCGGTACAGCGCCTCCTCGACCTGCGGCGTGGTCTGGTAGTCGGTCACGACCGTCTTGAAGCGGTTGATGGCGGCCGCGTGGTTGTTGCGCTTCTGGTAGAAGCGCGCGACGTCCATCTCGGATGCGGCCAGCACGTCCTCGGCGATGCGGATGCGGTTCTCCGCCTGCTTGGCGTAGGGGCTGTCGGGATAGCGCTGCCGCAGGATCTTCAGCTCGGCCAGCGCCTTGCGCGTGGCGGTCTGGTCGCGCCGCGGCTCCTTGATGTCGTCGAAGTGCGCGGTGGCAACGATGTGGTGGGCCAGCGCCGCGTCCTTGGTGCCGGGATGCAGCGTCGTGTAGCGCTGGGCGGAGGCTACCGCCTCCTGGTACTTGCCGGCCTTGTAGTAGGCATAGGCCGCCATGACGATGGCGCGCCGCGCCTCGGGGGCGTAGGGATGATCGCGGTCCAGGTCCTCGAACTTGCGGGCCGCGTCCGAGTAGGCGCCCCTGTTCATCAGGCTATCGGCCTGGGCGTACATCTTGTCCGGCGGGTCGGGATTGAGCACCTTGGCGGTGTCGATGCCACCGGCGCAGCCCGCGAGCAGTAGGCCCGCCAGCAGCAGCGCCGGCGATCGGCACGCGCGGAAGCCCGGCGCTCGGCGCCTTCGCTCTCCCGGAAACCCGCAGTCCCATGCGCCTTGCCCCTACTCGGTGGACCGGTTCTTCTGCCGGCTGCCACACCACGCCTGCTTAACCCGACGCCTGTTTAACCGGACGCCTACTGAGCCGGAGCCTGCTTATCCGGAACGTCCGCCCGGACCTAGCACAATGCTCTCACGCTCTGACACCCGTACCTCTGCCGTCGATTCCGGCAGCATGCAACGCCGCAGCGTCCAGAAACATTGCATCCGAATATGGGCAGCCTAGCAAATCCTCGAAGATTCGCATCGGCTTGTTGCTTTGCCGCACCCGGTCGTCCAGCGCCCGGAGACGGCGACGCAGCCGGCCTCAGGTCCGGTCGGCTGCGTAGTTGACGGCGACGCCCATCGGCATCTCGACCGGGACGCTCTCGCGCACCCAGGGAGCGCGCACCATGGTCCAGGCGTCCTTGTCGGCGAACAGGGCCTGCAGCACGTGCGCGTTCAGGCGATGCCCGCCGCGCACCGAGCGGTAGGCCGCCAGCATCGGGGCCCCGGCCAGCGCCAGATCACCGACCGCGTCCAGCACCTTGTGGCGCACGAACTCCTGCGGGAAGCGCAGGCCTTCCGCGTTCATGATGCGGTCGTCGGCCAGCGCGATGCAGTTGTCGAGCGAAGCACCGAGCGCCAGGCCGGCCTTCCAGAGGTTCTCCACGTCGCGCATGAAGCCGAAGGTGCGGGCGCGGGAAATCTCGTTGCGGAAGGCGCCGGCGTTCATCTCCAGCGCCAAGCGCTGGCGGCCGATCAGCGGCGTCTCGAAATCGATCTGCACGTCCAGGTGGAAGCTCGAATGCGGGGTCAGCTCGCCCCAGCAGTCGCCGTCATCGACGCGGATCGGCTTCAGAACCTTGATGTACTTGCGCGGCTGCGACAGCTCGCGGATGCCGACCTCGTCGATCGCCTCGACGAATGCCCCGGCGCTGCCGTCCATGATCGGCACTTCGCGGGAGTCGATCTCGATGTAGCAGTTGTCGATGCTGAGGCCGCGCAGCGCGGCCAGCAGATGCTCGACGGTGCCGACCGTGACGCCCGAGTCGTCCCCGAGCACGGTGCACAGCGTCAGGTTCTTCACATAGCGAACGTCGGCCGGAATTTCGGAGATGATGCGGCCGCGCTTGCTGACCAGGAACCGGAATCCGGTATCCGCCTCGGCCGGGTGGAGTACCATCGACACCGGTGCGCCGCTGTGGACCCCCGTACCGGACAATTCGATCTCGCGTCCGATAGTGGTCTGGCGCGACCCGATAAATCGCTTGGACATATGCGACGTCCCTCGATCGCCTTGGCTCAGGATGGATCGGTCTGTTGGCCGATATCCCGTGCCCCCCATAGAACCCTTGGCGGATACATGCCCCTCGTCTGTCGAGCCCCCGTCTGGCTCGTCGGCACGCAACTGCGTAGGTTTATGAATCAAACGATACTGTGCTGTGCGGATTGGGGACAAATCACGGTTTCTTACACTGTGTTACCGCTGGGACGCACCCCAATGCGAGGCGACTCCACTAGCTCTTTTTACGTCCGAAAAACACCGGTAGATCAACGTTATCCTCAGCAAGTTGAGGACTTAGCCGGTGATGGGACTCGTCCGCCCTGGTCTCAACTGCCGAAGGTGTATCGCGACGGCCCAAACTACCTCCGGTAAGCCGTCGCAGGAGGCTGGTCTTCGGCGTCGGTGATTCGGTGTCCTGCTGAGCAGCCAGATCATGCTCCGGCCGCGGCGAACGTCCATGGGCCTCGGCGGTTTTTGCCCAATATTCGCGCTGGCCGACCGGGGGAAAGTCATCGACGGAGGGCATGCGCGGGGTGGGGCGCCTGGCTTCCGCAGCCGCCGGGGCACCATTCCTGGGGCGAGTTGCAGCTGCGAGCGGAGCCGCCGCCGGGCGGCCTGGAGCCTCGTAGGCGTCGTCTGGTGATTCGCCCCGCAGCGGGGAGTGGCCGTTGGCCTCGCCGGGCTGGCGGCGATGATCGTCGGAGGCCGGGCCAGTCGGCCGGCCGTTGCGAGCCTGGCCGGGCGGCGTCTTGGCGCTGTCCGCGGGGGCGCGCTGTGCCTGCGCCGGCGCGGCGCGGGCCATGCCGGAGGCGACGATCGACACGCGCACGCGGTCGCCGAGCGCCTCATCGAAGGTGGCGCCGACGATGATGTTGGCGTCGGGGTCGACCTCCTGGCGCACGCGGTTGGCGGCCTCGTCCACCTCCCACAGGGTCAGGTCGTTGCCGCCGGTGATCGACAGCAGCAGGCTCTTGGCGCCCTTCAGCGTGACGTCGTCGAGCAGCGGATTGACGATCGCCTCCTCGGCCGCAACGATCGCCCGTTGTTCGCCAGAGGACTCGCCGGTGCCCATCATGGCGGTGCCCATGCCGATCAGCACGGTGCGCACATCGGCCAGGTCCAGGTTGATCAGGCCTTCCTTGACGATCAGGTCGACGATGCAGGCGATGCCCGAATAGAGCACCTGGTCGGCCAGCACGAAGGCTTCCGCGAAGGTCGTGCGGTCGGTGGCGACGCGGAACAGGTTCTGGTTGGGAATGACCAGCAGCGTATCGACGTGGTTCTTGAGCTCGGCGATGCCGACCTCGGCCACCCGCATGCGGCGCGAGCCCTCGAACAGGAAGGGCTTGGTCACCACGGCGACCGTCAGGATGTCGAATTCCTTGGCGACCCGGGCGATCACGGACGCCGCGCCCGTGCCGGTGCCGCCGCCCATGCCGGCGGCGATGAACACCATGTGGCAGCCGGACACGGCGGCGCGAATCTCCTCCAGCGCCTCCTCGGCGGCGGCCTCGCCGATCTCCGGCTTGGAGCCGGCGCCCAGGCCCTCGGTCAGGTTGCTGCCAAGCTGGATGCGCACCTCCGCGCTCGAGGCCGCCAGCGCCTGCGCGTCGGTGTTGGCGACCATGAACTGAGCCCCGCTCAGGCCGGCCGCGATCATGTTGTTGATGGCGTTGCCGCCGGCCCCGCCGACGCCCACCACGGCGATACGTGGCTTCATGCGCGCAGGCCTCCGCATCCGGACCACGTGCCCATGGCACAGCCGCGGAGGCCCGGTGCCGGAACGGCCCGTCGAGCGTCTCGCAATTCGGCTGCATGGGCAACCATGTCCCGCACCTCCACGGCTCTCGGAGAGCCACCGATCCGGCCGGATGGCGGCCAGCACGCGGGCGGCAAAGGCACCTCGCCCAGCGCGACAAAATTGCTGGGCATAACTTCGACCTGCGCGGTCGGGGCGCTGGCCAGTTTGCCATAAATGCTTGTGATTCGCTCGGTTTCCGCAAACGCGGCGGCGCGAGGACGGGCCGATTCGGCCAAGTCCGAGGCGCCGAGGGAGGCCAGCGTAGTTTCCAGAACCGGGTGCGGCGCCGGCGATTTGCTCGCCCGCCTGCCAATGTCCGGCCTGGTCGCTACCTGTTGCAACTCGCCTCCTCCACCATCCAGCTGACCAACTCTGGGAACGAAAATCCCGCGTGCGCCGCCAGTTCCGGCACCAGCGAGGTCGAGGTCATGCCCGGCTGGGTGTTGACCTCCAGACAGATCAGCTCACCGGTGCCGCCGGGGGTGTCGTCGAAGCGGAAGTCCGCCCGGGAAACGCCGCGGCAGCCCAATGCTTTATGAGCCGTCAACGTTAACTTCCGCACCAAATCGTAAACATTCGATGAAACCTGCGCCGGAAGCACGTGCCGCGAGCCGCCCGGCGCGTACTTGGACTCATAGTTGTAGAAGCTCAGCGCGCCGGTCGGCACGATGTCGATGACGCCGAGCGCGCGGTCGCCCATCACCGCGCAGGTCAGCTCGCGACCGGCGATGTAGCGCTCGGCCAGCAGCTCCTCGCCGAATGACCACTCGGGATCGTTCAGCTCCTGCGGCGGGTACTCATGGTCCTCGCGCACGATGAACACGCCGACGCTGGAGCCTTCCGCAGACCGGCTTCAGGACATACGGCCGCTCCAGCGCATGCTCCTTGGCCGCTTCGGCGCGGCGGACGACGCGGCCCGGTGCCACCGGCACGCCGGCGGCACGCATCACCTCCTTGGCCCGCTCCTTGTGCATGGCCAGTGCCGAGGCCAGCACGCCGGAATGGGTGTAGGGGAGTTGCAGCAGCTCCAGCACGCCCTGCACGCAGCCGTCCTCGCCCCAGCGACCGTGCAGCGCGTTGAAGCACACCTCGGGCGCGACCTCGGCCAGCTGCTGCGCGAGGTTGCGGCCGGCGTCGATGCGCGTGACCTTGTAGCCGGCGCTTTCCAGCGCCTTGGCGCAGGCCTCGCCGGAGTTCAGGCTCACCTCGCGCTCGGCCGACAGGCCGCCCATCAGGACGGCGACATGGTGGAAGCGGCGCGCAGTCTCACTCATTGCAGTAGCACCTCAGCTGATGACCCGACCCAGCAGTTCGCCGGATATTACGCCGGCCTGCCGAACGAACCGTGCAAATCAGGCAAATTTGCCGATCAGGACGCCAGGGCCTCGCCGGTCGGCCGGCCCTCGAGGGGCAGCCCCAGGCGGATGATCTCCCAGCTCAGCGTCACGCCGCTCGATGCCTTGACGCGGGCGCGCACCGTCTCGCCCAGCCGCTCGATGTCCTCGGCCGAGGCATTGCTGTCGTTGATCAGGAAGTTGCAGTGCATCTCGGAGACCTTGGCGCCGCCGACGCGAAAGCCGCGGCAGCCGGCGGCATCGATCAGCTTCCAGGCGCTCGATCCGGCCGGGTTCTTGAAGGTGGAGCCGCCGGTGCGCTCCTTGATCGGCTGATTGGCCTCGCGGTACTGCGCCACCTCGGCCATCTGCTCCAGGATCTGCGCGGGATCGCCCGGGCTGCCCTGATAGAGCGCCTCGGTGAATATCCAGTCGGCCGGCACGCCGCAGTGGCGGTAGGTGAGATGCATGTCGGCCAGCGACAGCACGTGGATGTTGCCCTGCCGATCGACGGCGCGCGCCTCGATCAGCACGTCCTTGGTCTCGCGGCCGTGCGCGCCGGCGTTCATGCGCAGCGCCCCGCCGATCGAGCCGGGGATGCCGCGATAGAAGGCGAGCCCGGCAATGCCGGCATCGGCCGCGGCTCGGGCCACCTTCACGTCGGGCAAAGCGGTGCCGGCCCGCAGCCGATGGCCCGGCTCGACCTCGATCTTGGCGAAGCCGCGGCCGAGGCGAATGACGATGCCCGGCACGCCGCCGTCGCGCACCAGCAGGTTCGAGCCGAGCCCGATCACCACCACGGGCATATCGGCCGGACTGCGCGCCAGGAAATAGGCGAGATCGGCTTCGTCCGCCGGCGTGAACAGCACCTGCGCCGGCCCGCCGGCGCGAAACCAGGTGATGTCCGACAGCGGCGCATTGGCGGTGAGCCTGCCCCGCAGCTCCGGCATCGAGCCCGCAATCGCCGGCAGCAGGTCGGGAAACGTCACGCAACGCCTCCCGCGTGCGCGGGCTCGCGTGCCAGCCACTCCGGCAGCGCGTGCGCCCATTCCGTGCTGTTGCCCGCACCCAGGCACACCACCATGTCGCCCGATTTGGCCGACCGCTGCAGTATCGGCACCACGTCGCGCGCGCTGTCGACGCTGGCCACCGAGGCATGGCCGGTGGCGCGGATCGCCTCGGCCAGCGCGGCATGGTTGACGCCATCGATCGGCGCCTCGCCTGCCGTATAGAGCGGCGTGACGATCACCTGGTCGGCATCCTTGAAGCAGGTGGCGAAGTCGAGGAACAGGTCGCGCACGCGCGTGTAGCGATGCGGCTCGACCAGGGCGATGACGCGGCCACGCGCGCCGGCGCGCGCCGCCTTCAGCACGGCGGCGATCTCGACTGGATGGTGGCCGTAGTCGTCGTAGACGGACACGCCGTTCCAGGTGCCCGTCAGCTGGAAGCGCCGCTTGACGCCGGAGAAGCCGGCAATCGCCTTGCGGATCACGTCGTCGGCGATGCCGGCCTCGCTGGCCGCCGCGAACGCCGCCAGCGCGTTGAGCGCATTGTGATGCCCGCACAGCGGGATGCTCCAGCCACGGATGGTGCGGGCGCCACCGTGCACGCGCGCGCCGAGATCGGCGTCGAAGATGGTCGAAGTACCTTCGACGCGCACCGCCTTCAGCACGATGTCGGCCGATGCCGACGTGCCGTAGGTGACGAGGCGGCGGCCGTCGCGGCGCAGCGCCAGGCGCTCGATCATCTCGCTCACCACGGGATGGTCGATGCAGGCCACCGCCAGGCCGTAGAAGGGAATATTGCGGAAGAACGTCTCGAACTCGCGGTGCATGTTCTCGACCGTCTTGAAGTAGTCGAGATGCTCCGGGTCGATGTTGGTGACGACGCCGATCTGGGTCGGGATCTTGATGAAGGTGCCGTCGGACTCGTCGGCCTCCACGATCATCCAGTCGCCGTTGCCGAGCCGGGCGTTGGAGCCCCACTCGTTGATGATGCCGCCGGTGATCACCGTCGGGTCGCGGCCGGCCGCATTGAACACGTGGGCGATCAGCGACGTCGTGGTGGTCTTGCCGTGCGTGCCGGTGACCGACACCGTCGCATAGAGGCGCATCAGCTCGGCCAGCATCTCGGCCCGGCGAATAATGGGCAGGCCCTTGGCGCGCGCCGCGTCCAGCTCCGGGTTGCCTGGCTTGACCGCCGTCGAGATGACGATGTAGCGCGCGCCGACCAGGTTGACCGGATCGTGCCCGACGAACACGCGGATGCCCTTGGCGCGCAGGCGCCGCACGTTGGCGCTGTCCTTCTGGTCGCTGCCCTGCACGGTATAGCCCTTGGCGTGCAGGATTTCCGCAATCGCACTCATGCCGATCCCGCCCACGCCGACCACGTGCACGGGACCGATATCACCAGGCATCTGCATGCGTACTTATTCCCTCGTTGCAGCCTGAAAAGCCTACGCGCTTTTCGGACGACTGCCTATCAGCTCCTCGACCAGATCGGCGAGCCGAACGACTGCGTCGGGCTGTCCCAGCCGCTTGGCTGCGGCGGCCGCCTCGGCCAGTGCCTGCGGCGTTTGCAGCAGGTGGCCGATCACGCTGGCCAGACGTTCCGCGGTCAGATCCTTCTGCTCAATGCACCAAGCGCCGTCCGATTCGGCAAGCCTGATCGCATTCTGCAGCTGGTCGTTGTCGACCGCATGCGGCAGCGGCACCAGCACCGCGGGCCGCCCCATGACCGTAAGCTCGGCCACAGTGGAAGCTCCCGCGCGGCCGATCACCAGGTGCGCCTTGGCCATCTCCTCGGGCAGGTTGCTGAAAAACGTGGCAAGATGCGCGCGCACGCCGGCCGCCTGATAGGCCTGCTCGACGCGGGCCAGGTCCTCCTCGCGGCACTGCTGCACGATGAACAGGCTGGCGCGGATCGACTCGGGCAGCAGCATCAGGGCGGGGGGGAGCGCATCGGCGAAGAAACGCGCGCCCTGGCTGCCGCCGAACACCAGCAGCGAGTAGGGACCGTTGGGACCCGGGATGCGATAGCTCTGCGTCGCCCAGTCGACCACCTGGTCACGCACGGGATTGCCGGTCAGGCGGGCTCGCTTGAGCGCGCCGCCGCCCAGGTACTTGGTGTTCTCGAACGAGGTGGCGATCACCGTTACGCGACCCGACAGCAGCCGATTGGCGCGGCCGAGCACGGCATTCTGCTCATGCAGAGCCGTCGGAATGCCGCGCAGGGTGGCCGCCAGGATCGGCGGAAAGGCCGGATAGCCGCCGAAGCCGACCACGGCGCCAGGCTTGACGGTGCCGAGCAGCGAATAGGACGCGGCAATGCCGCGCCCCAGCATCCAAACCGTGCGGCCGGCCGCAATCGGCGATCGACTGGCCAAGGTCGCGGAGGGAACGCGATAGACGGCGCGCGCCGGGAAATTGGCGCCGTAGCGGTCGCCGCGCATGTCCGTCACCAGATCGACCGGGATATCGCGGCGGCCAAGCTCCTGCGCCAGCGCGAACGCGGGATAGAGGTGTCCGCCGGTGCCGCCGGCGGCCAGCATCACTGAAGGCTTTGCTCACGCGGCTCCCTCTCCCTCGCCGTCGCGGCGGCGCAGCTCGATGCCCGGCAGCGCCTCGACCAGCGCGCGGAACGCATCACCCCTGATCTCGAAATTGCGATACTGGTCGTAGGACGCGCAGGCCGGCGACAGCAGCACCACCGGAGCCGCAGCACCTCCCCCCATCGCATCGAGCGTCGCCTGCTCGACGGCCACATCGAGGGTGCCGCAGCGGTCGTAGGGCACCTTGCCCTCCAGCGTGGCGGCGAACTCCTCCGTCGCCTGGCCGATCAGGTAGGCCTTGGCGATGCGGGGGAAATACTCGGTCAGGCTGGTCGATGCCGCCCTCCTTCGGCTTGCCGCCGATGATCCAGTGGATATCGGCCGGGAACGCGGCGAGCGCCGTGGCGGCGCTGTCGGCATTGGTCGCCTTGCTGTCGTTGATGAACAGCGTGCGGTCGATGCGGCCGATCTCCTCCAGGCGATGCGGCAGTCCGGGGAACGTGGCGAGCGCCGCCGCCACCTCGCCCGCCGTAACGCCGACGATGAGACAGGCGGCGCTGGCGGCGAGCGCATTCTGGATGTTGTGGCGGCCGCGCAGGGGACCAAGGCCCGCCAGGTCGGCGAACGCGCCGAGCGGCCCGGTCCATGGCAGCCTGGCTGATCAGCTTGCTGCCCTCCGCGTACCAGCCGTGCGCCATGCGCTCGTTGGCCGACAGCACATCGACCCAGCCGCGATTGGCAAGCCGTAGCCGCTCGCAGATGTCGCGGCACCAGTCGTCATCCTCGCCGATGACAGGCCGCCGCGCGGCCTCGACCAGGCGCGCCTTCAGGGCTGCGTAGTGCTCGATCGTGCCGTGCCGGTCGAGGTGATCGGGCGAGATGTTCAGCAGCACGCCGACGCTCGCATCGAGCGATGGCGTCAGCTCGATCTGGAAGGACGACATCTCCACGACGTGGAACCGATCCGCGGCGGGCGGCTCCAGCGCCAGGATCGCCGTGCCGATGTTGCCGCCCATCTGCACGTCGCGGCCAGCCGCGCGCAAGATGTGGGCGATCAGCGCCGTGGTGGTCGACTTGCCGTTGGTGCCGGTAATCGCGATGAACGGCGCATCGGGAGCAGTCTTGGCGCGCTCGCGGCAGAACAGCTCGATGTCGCCGATGATCTCGACGCCGGCGGCCTTGGCCTTGGCCACTGTCCAGTGCGGAGCGGGATGCGTGAGCGGCACGCCCGGCGCCAGCACCAGCGCCGCAAACCGCGACCAGTCGGCGCCCGCCAGATCCTCGACGCCGAAGCCCGCCGCCGACGCCGCATCGCGGCCTGCAGGGGTGTCGTCGGCCGCCACCACTGTCGCCCCGCCCGCGGCCAGCGCCCGGCAGGTGGCAATGCCGGAGATGCCGAGCCCGAACACGGCGACAGTCCGGCCAGCGAATGTGGTGATGGGCGTCATCGCGCCAGTCTTACGCGAGGAACTGGTTGGGTGACCAGACCCGTAAGATGACGGCCCATCTCGCCCGGATAGAGGATCTGTGATAGTCCAATGATATGACGAAGTTGCTCGATCAGGCCATCGCCAAGGTTCGCGAGCTTCCCGCGGAGGAGCAGGAGCGCGCTGCGGAGGCTCTCATGTTGTTCGCCGAGCTGGCGAAACAGGGCGTGTACAGGCTCTCGCCGGAAGAGCGCACCGCCATCGAAGAATCGAGAGAGCAGGCCCGTCGCGGCGAGTTGGCGACCGACCAGGAGGTGGAGGCCGCCTACGCCCGCTTCCGCAAATGAGAGTGCGCTATTCGCGCCGTGCACTCGCAGATATCGTCCGCATCGCCGACTTCGTGCGGGAGCACAATCCAAGCGCAGCCGCAGCACTCGAAAAGCGGATCCGGTCGTCAATCGAGCAGCTCCAAACGTTTCCCCTGATTGGCCGGCCGACGGACGATCCGGATATCCGTATGTTTCCGATCGTGCACTATCCGTATCTCGTCTTCTACGAAGTCGTGGCTCGAGAGATCGTGGTCCATCACATCCGTCATGCCCGCAGGCGGCCACTCGATCCTGGCGATGCACGCTCCTAGCAGGTTTTGCATTGCTGTCAGACCCGCAGGGTCTGACAGCTTTCATTGGCACCTTACCGCAGCTTCAACGTGGCGAGCCCGACCAGCGCCAGCACCACGGAGATGATCCAGAAGCGCACCACCACGGTCGATTCCTTCCAGCCCTTCTGCTCGTAGTGATGGTGCAGCGGGGCCATTCGAAAGACACGCTTACCCGTCAGCTTGAACGACGCCACCTGGATGATCACCGACAGCGTCTCGAGCACGAACAGGCCGCCGACGATGGCCAGCACGATCTCGTGCTTGGTGGCAACCGCAATGGTGCCAAGCGCACCGCCGAGAGCCAGCGAGCCGGTATCGCCCATGAAGATCATGGCCGGCGGCGCATTGAACCACAGGAAGCCGAGGCCGGCCCCGATCAACGCCCCGCAGATGATGGCCAGTTCGCCGGCACCCTGCACGTAGTGGATCTGCAGGTAGCGCGCGAAGTTGGCGTTGCCCGACAGGTAGGCGATCAGGCCGAAGGTGGCCGCCGCGATCATCACCGGCACGATCGCCAGGCCATCGAGGCCGTCCGTCAAATTGACGGCGTTGCCGGCGCCGGCGATGACGATGATGCCGAGCAGGATGAACAGGAACGCGCCGAGCGGCAGGATGACGTTCTTGAAGAACGGTATCGTCAGCGAGGAGGACAGGTCTCCGGTGCCGAGCCGCATCATCATCCAGGCCGCCACCCCGGCCACCACCACCTCGGCCAGGAAGCGCACCTTGCCGGACACGCCCGCGCTCTTGCCGCCCGTCACCTTCACGTAGTCGTCGAAGAAGCCGATGACGCCGTAGCTGAGCGTCACGAACAGCACCACCCACACGTACCAGTTGCTCAAGTTGGCCCACAGCAGGGTCGACACCGTGACGCCCGACAGGATCATGAGCCCGCCCATGGTCGGCGTGCCCTTCTTGGCCAGATGCGTCTGCGGGCCGTCCTCGCGGATCGGCTGGCCCTTGCCCTGCTTGAGGCGCAGCAGGTCGATGATGACCGGCCCGAACAGGAACACGAACAGCAGCGCCGTCATGATGGCGCCGCCCGTGCGGAAGGTGATGTAGCGAAACACATTCAGCGGTCCGAGCTGCTCGCTGAAGCTCACCAGCATGTAAAGCATTACGATCCTCCAGGCGCCTTGCCGAACCGGGCCAGCATGGCTGCCACCAGCGGCGCCATGCGCGAGCCCAGCGAGCCCTTGACCATCACCACGTCGCCGGGACGCACCGCCTCCAGCAGAGCGTCCGTCAGCTCGGCCGAAGATGCAGCCCAGGAGCCGCGACGGACGGGCGCAAGGTCGTCCATCAGCAGCTTCATGTTCGGACCACAGGCAAAGACCAGATCGGTGCCGGCCGCGTCAACCGCTTCCTTGAGGCCGCGGTGCAACGCCTCGGCGGCGTTGCCCAGTTCCAGCATATCGCCCAGCACGGCGATGCGTCGCGGAAACTCCTCGCGCGGCGTGGTGGCCATGGCCGCCAGCGCCGCGCGCATGGAGGCCGGATTGGCGTTGTAGCTCTCGTCGATCAGCAGGACGTGGGCATCCGGCTCACCCAGCAGCGTGCGCGCGCCGCGTCCGGTGGCCGCCGAAACGGACGCCAGCGCCGGCAATGCCTTCATGATGTCGGCGCCGAGCGCCCGCAGCGTCGCCAGCACGGCCAGCGAATTGCGCACGAAGTGCTCGCCAGGAGCGCCCACCTTGTAGGGGAAGCGTTGCGAGCCCTGCCCCGCGATCACGGACGAGCCCTTGGGGCCGAGATCGACCTGCACGCAGCGGAAATCCGCCTCGTCATGGTAGCCGAAGGTCAGCAGCCGCGCCCCGATGCGCATGGCATGATCGTGCAGCAGCGGGAAATGCGCGTTGTCGCGCGGCAGCACGGCGGTGCCGCCAGGCACCAGCCCCTGCAGGATTTCCGCCTTGGCCTCGGCGATCTCCTCGACCGACTGGAACTGCGCGAGGTGCACCGGCTCGACCGTGGTGATGACCGCCACGTGCGGGCGCACCATCTGCGTCAGCGGCGTGATCTCGCCCGCATGGTTCATGCCGATCTCGAACACGCCGTACTGCGCCGACTTCGGCAGGCGGGCGAGCGTCAGCGGCACGCCCCAGTGATTGTTGTAGGACTTCTCCGAGGCGTGCGTCGCGCCCAGCACCGACAGGCACAGGCGCAGCGCCTCCTTGGTGCCGGTCTTGCCGACGCTGCCGGTGACGGCGACGATCTTGGCATCGGCGCGGATGCGGGCGGCGCGGCCCACCCCCTCCAGCGCCCGCAGCGGGTCATCGACGCGCAGCAGCGCGCCATCGTCGGGCGTGCGCGCATAGCCCTGCGCGACGATGGCGGCGGCAGCACCCGCCTTGAACGCCTGGCCGACGAACTCGTGGCCGTCGCGCGCATCCTTCAGGGCGACGAACACATCGCCGGGGTCGATCGTGCGCGTGTCGATCGAGAAGCCCGTCACCGGCATCGGACGGCGCGCCCTCGATGCGGGCGCCGGCTGCCGCCGACAGCTCGTCCCACTGCCACAACGGCTCAGCCATGGATGGGCGCCTCCGCCAACGCGGCACGTACGGCCTCGTGATCGGAGAAGGGCAGCACCTTCGATCCGACGATCTGTCCGGTCTCGTGACCCTTGCCGGCCACCAGCAGCACGTCGCCCTTGGCCGAGCCCGCGCACGGCCGGCGCGGATGGCCTCGGCCCGGTCGCCGATCTCGCGCGCGCTCGGCGCGCCAGCGAGAATCTCGGCGCGGATCGCCTCCGGCTTCTCGCTGCGCGGGTTGTCGTCGGTGACGATCACGCTGTCGGCCTTGGCGGCGGCGATCTGGCCCATGATGGGACGCTTGCCCTTGTCGCGGTCGCCGCCGCAGCCGAACACGCACACCAGCCTGCCCGGCGCAAACGGACGCAGCGCATCGAGGGCCGCGGCCAGGGCATCGGGCTTGTGCGCATAGTCGATGACGACCAGGCCGCCGCGCGCCTCGCCGGCGATCTCGAGGCGCCCCTTGACGCCCTGCAGCGTCTCGAGCGCGGCGAACACGCGATCGGCCGCCTCGCCCGTTGCGATGGCGAGGCCCGCGGCGAGCAGCGCGTTGGACGCCTGATAGGCACCGAGCAGCGGCAGCCGCACGTCGTAGGCTCTTGCCGCCATGACGGATGCGCATGCGCTGCGCGAAGCCGTCGGCGGCCAGCTCCTCCAGCCGCAACGTCTCGCCGGCCATGCCCGACGCTCATGATGGCAGCGCCACGGCTTCTGGCGGCAGCCATCACCCGCTCGGCCTCGGCGACATCGGCATTGACCACCGCCGTCCCATCCGGCAGGCAGCAGCTCCGCGAACAGGCGCAGCTTGGCGGCGAGGTAGGACTCCATGTCCGGGTGGTAGTCGAGATGGTCGCGGCCGAGGTTGGTGAAGGCCGCGGCCTGCGATGCGCACGCCATCGAGGCGATGCTGGTCGAGGCCGTGCGAGGACGCCTCGAAGGCGAGATGCGTGACGCCCTCCGCCGCCAGCTCCGACAGCGTGCGATGCAGGGCAATCGGATCGGGCGTGGTGAGCGAGCCGTACACGCTGCCGTCCGGCTTGACCAGGCCGATGGTGCCGAGCGAGGCGGCCTTGCGGCCGAGCGCGGCGAAGATCTGGCGCGTGAAGTCGGCCACCGAGGTCTTGCCGCTGGTGCCGGTGACGGCGACGATCTTGTCGGGCTGCGCGCCGAAGAAGCGCGCCGCCATCAGGGCCAGCGCGCGACGCGGCTCGGCCGATGCCAGCACGGGCACGCTGCCCGGCGCCGGCGACGTTCGAGCCCGCCTTGACGAGGATCGCGGCAGCCCCCTTGGCGATCGCATCGGACACGAACCGCGCGCCGTCGGCCTTGGCTCCGGGCAGCGCCGCGAACAGCCAGCCCGGCTGCACCTCGCGGCTGTCGGCGGTGAGGCCCGAGATCTCGACGTGTCCCGACCCCGGCGAAGCCGCGGTCTCGGGACCGGTCAGCATCTGGAGCTGCATTGCCCCTCGAACCTTGCTTTTGATGGGTGCGCTATCGGTGCGTCCAGCACATTGGACGATGCATGCTTGGCTTCTTATTGTGCCCGGCGTGGGGCGTCAAACGGACGGTCGCGACCGGCCTCGTCGCGGCGCCTCAAAGGCGTGGAAACGCCAGGTCGGCGCTGTCGTCCGGCCAGGCCGGCGCCTCGTTGCGAATCGCTACCCGCAGCTTTGCCGAGCGGGCGCGGGGGTTTGCGTCGATCTCCGCCTGGGTCGGACTGATCGGGCGCGGACTGTCGAGGCGGAAGCTCGGCGGCCTGAGCGGAGCCGGACCCGGCGGCAGGTGGCGCGAGCCGCGCGCCTCCGGCAACGCCCGCTCGCGCAGGAAATGCTTGATGAGACCATCCTCCAGCGAATGGAAGGTGACGACCACCAGACGGCCGCCCGGCAGCCAGCACGCGCTCGGCGGCGGCAAGCCCCCGCGCCAGCTCGCCCAGCTCGTCGTTGACGTAGATGCGCAGCGCCTGGAAGGTGCGGGTTGCCGCATGCCGCCCCGCGATCTTCTCGCGGCCCAGCACCCGCGCCGCCAGTGCGGCAAGCTCGCCGGTCGTCTCGAAGGGGGCCTCGGCCCGCCGCCGCACGATGGCCCGGGCGATACCACGCGAGCTGCGCTCCTCGCCCAGGTGATACAGGATGTCGGCGAGGTAGGCCTCCTCCGCCGTGTTGACGACGTCGGCCGCGGTCGGGCCACTCGCCGACATGCGCATGTCGAGCGGGCCGTCCTTCTGGAAGGAGAAGCCGCGCGCGGGGTCGTCGATCTGCATCGAGGAGACGCCGATGTCGAGCACCACGCCGTCGGCCGGCGCAAAGCCGTTGGCCTCGGCGATCTGGTCGAGGTCGCCGAAGCGGCCCTCGCTGAGCGTCAGGCGCCCCGGATTTTCGGCGGCCATCGGCACGGCCGTCGGCGATAGCGGCAGGATCGCGATCGATGGCCAGCACGCGCGCTTCGGGCGCCGCCTCCAGGATCGCGCCGGTGTAGCCGCCGGCGCCGAACGTGCCGTCAATGTAGGCTTCCCCGCCCCTCGGACCCAGCGCCTGCAGGACTTGCGGAAGCAGCACGGGAACGTGGCGCATTGTCCCTCCGCGGACACCCTTGACCGTAGGGGCGTCGCGCCGCGCCGTCATTCCCGTGCTCCTCCCTCGCCACCTCCACCCCCGTCAGGGAGGCGGCGCCCCGCGCCGAACAGGCGACGATGGCCCTGGACCTTCTGGCGAGCCTGCGCGCGCCGCTCTTCGAAGCGCTTGGGCTCCCACATCTGGAATTTCTGGCCCAGGCCGACAAACGCGACGTGGGTTTCCAGGCCGGCGTGCGCGCGAAGCGCTTCAGGAAGCACGATGCGTCCGTCCTGATCGAGGCTGAGGATCTGCACGTCACCATAGAGCGCGACACTGAGCTCGTCGCGCTCGTCCGAATAGTCCGGCAGGCCATCGAGAAGCCCGTCGATTTTCTGCGCAAGGCTCTGGCCGCCTGCATCGAGCGCCGGAGCGTCGAGCGAGGGGTAGCAGTAGATGCCGCCCGCATAGCCATCGCGCTCCAGAATGGCCCGGAAGGGCGCCGGCACCGAGACGCGACCCTTGGCGTCGATCTTGTTCGTGAATGTCGAGACAAAGCGGTCCATCCCCCGTTTCGAACCCTGCCCGTTACTCGACCAACGCCAACCCGCATTTCACCCCATCGGCGCCGCCTCGGTTTTTGCGATTGCCGGCCGCGGCGCCCGATGGGTGTCTATGGGATTACATGGGATACTATGGGAGTCAATGGGGCCGAATGGATAGATTGTGGGAAATCCATGGCATAACCCGCCATGGCCACGGTGTCAGACCCTCCGGGTCTGACACCATCTCGCGACCGTGCCCAGGTGTCAGACCCAGAGGGTCAGACACCGTCACTCCAGCCTCTTTTTCAGCGAGCGCAGCGAGCTCGGCGCGCAAGTGCGCGCCCGGCGCACAGTTCGCGCCGGCCATCCACAAGCGCACGCGCAGTTTCTTCCTGACGCTCGCTAGCCGCGAATGTCAGTTCAAAAAAGAGGGCGCGGGGCTCAGACAGCCACCGGACCGAACCAAGAAAGACGTGGCCGTCTGAGCCTCGCCGTCGCGCTGGAATCCGGCTGAATGGTCCAGGTTCCCATCGGCCCGGATGCACGGGTTCGAACCGTGTCACCGTCGCGCGACCCTCAGCTCGTGCTGCTCTCAAGGTGACCCTCGCGAGCGGGCACCCCTCGTTGAGCCGAGGTGCACCCATTCTCCAACGGCCGGCATGCGCGGGGATTGGAGTTGTTCGCAGTTGGTAAATGCGGGCCGCTGCGTCAGGGTGCAGAATATGGCGTCAGCCGTATCTGCACCGATCCACCCTGTCCCAGCGGCGGGGAGATCGATGCGTCAGGCGAACGCAAAGCCCATGGTGCGGGCGTAGTAGTAGAGCCCGCCATCCTGGACAATCAGCGCCAGCGCGATGTCATCGATGGTGACCGGCGCCTTGGCCTCGCCGTTGCAATGATCATGCGCCGCCCTGGCCGGCGTGAGCAGCGTCACATGCTGCGTCCAGGGAAACGTCTTGCCGTCGATCGTGGATGCACACCTCGCCTCGCGCAGCGAGAGCACGATTGCCGCTGCATTGTGCCGGTGCGCTCGCTGCGCTTCGCCAGGCCGCACCGCGTTGAGGGTAAGCGTCAGCGACGGCAGGCAGGTGCCGAGCCCTTCGGTTCGCTCCGTCGCCATGAACACGGCCCGGCCCGGCGTCTCCGGCGTCATCGGCCGCTCATAGAGAGCGCTCGAGTTCGCGCGCGATCGCCTCCGCTGGAAACAGCGTGGGCTCGATCGGGCGCGCGCACGCCGAGTTCCGGGCGCACGCCCTCGAATGCCAGCGTCGGCTCGTCCGTGGTGACCCACAGGACGGCGTCCTCGTCCGCCTCCCACGCCGACGCGACACCGCCCGGAAGTGCCAGCATGTCGCCGCCACTCCACGCAACGACATCGCTGCCGCGCCGGAGCCGGCCCTTGCCGCGCAGCACGGCCCACATTTCGCCGCTGGCAGCGAGCGTGCACGTCAACGCCTCGCCCGCGCGCACGCGCGCATAGCGCGCCAGCATCAACGGCGTCGTTGCCGCGTACCCCGTGCCGAGCGTCGCCGACAGGTCCAGAGGGATGAATCCGGTCGGCGTATCAGCCGCGAATGCTCGCTCCTTCTCCGCAAGGAACGCCCGCGGCTCGATCGGCGGCCGCTTGATGTTGAACCCCTTCTCGACCGGCACGAAGCGCGCCCGCGCGGCATAGATCGACATTGCCATTCCCTCGCCTTCCTCTGCTTCGCCGGATGCTTGCTATGGATGCGTTGAATGTCGCAATTCAGCCTACAGCGCCATGAACCCGCCGTCCGTGCACAGCACATGCCCCACGACGAACGACGCGGCATCCGATGCCAGCCAGACGACCGCCTCCGCCACTTCCTCGGGCTTGCCCATGCGACGCAGCGGCAATCCGGCAGCGACCACGCTCATGTCCATGATCTTGGAGCCGAGCATCATGTCGGTGACGACACGTCCAGGCGCCACGGCGTTGATGCGCACGCCCTTCTCCGCATACTCCATGCGCCGCGGAGCGCGTCAGCGAAACGATAGCCGCCTTGGATGCCGAGTAGAGCGACAGCCCCGGATTGGGATTGCGCAAGCCGCTCACCGAGGCGCAGTTGACGATGGCGCCTCCGCCTTGCGGCACCATGTGCGCCAGCGCGTACTTCATGCCGAGCCACACCGAGCGGGTGTTGGTGTCGAAGACCGGTCGAAGGTCTCCTCGGGCGTGTCGGCGAGCGGGGTGCGCGGCTCCTGATAGCCGGCGTTGTTGAACACGATGTCGATGCGACCGCAGCGCGACATCGCCCCGTCCATCAGCCGCTGATCTGGTCGGGTTGCGCAACATCGGTTGCCATGAAGTGCGCCTCACCGCCGCTGGCTGCGATCTCGGCGACGAGCTTTCGCCGTCATCGGCTGCGGCGGTTGGCGGCGACGACGATTGCGCCGCGCCGGGCCAAGCGCCAGCGCCGTGGCGCGGCCGATGCCGCTGCCTGCGCCGGTGATCACCAGCCACCTTGCCAGCGAACTCGCCACTCATAGCCATACTCCGGCTCCGCTAGTGCCGCAATACGGTGGCGCGCTCGACGATGCCTTTCAGCTCGGGCGCGAGCTTCGAGCGTGCCGAACACGTAGCCCCAGTCGCCCTGCAGGCGGGACCGGCAGAACGTCTCGAACACCTCCGGCGACGCGTGCTCGTGCAGCTCAGCTGCCTGCAGCGCATACGCCATGCGTGTTGCACAGGCGGCGGGCATGGCCGTCGTCGTTGCGCGGCCGGGCGATCTCCGAGCCCAGCCTGTCGAGCCAGCGATCGAGGTGGCGGTCGGCGCCCCTGGCGCGCATCACCTCGGCCATGAAGACCTCGGATGTGGCGCGGTCGCGGCGCATGCTGCGCAGCACGTCCATGCACATCATGTTGCTGGTGCCTTCCCAGATGGCGTTGAGCGGCGCCTCGCGATAGAGCCGCGCCATCGGGTTCTCCTCGATGAAGCCGTTGCCGCCGTGGCATTCGAGCGCCTCGGCGACGAAGGCCGGCGCGCGCTTGCAGTTCCAGAACTTGGCGAGCGGCGTGGCGACGCGAGCGAGATGGCGCTCCTGCTCGTTGCTCTCCATCGCGTCGACGGCGCGGGCGACGCGGAAGGCCAGCAGCGTGGACGCCTCGCTGTCGATGGCGAGGTCGGCCAGGATGTTGGTCATCATCGGCTGGTCGGCCAGCGACAGGCCGAAGCCGCGCCGCGACTGCGCGTGATTGAGGGCCAGCGTCAGGGTCTGGCGCATCAGCCCGGCCGAGCCGATGGCGAAATCGAGCCGCGTCAGGTGCGCGTGGCTGAGGATCTCGCGGATGCCGTGGCCCTTCCTCGCCGACCAGCCAGGCCAGCGCGTCGTGATACTCGATCTCGCTCGAGGCGTTGGAGCGGTTGCCGCACTTGTCCTTCAGGCGCTGGATGCGAATGGCGTTGCGCGAGCCGTCGGGCAGGAAGCCCGGCACGAAGAAGCACGACACGCCGGCCTCCGCCCGCGCCAGCGTGAAGAAGCCGTCGGACACCGGCACGGAGAAGAACCACTTGTGGCCGGTCAGCAGGTAGACGCGCCCTCCCTGGTGGTCTCGGCGAAGCGCGCGGTGGTCTGCGTCTGGCGCAGGTCCGAGCCGCCCTGCTTCTCGGTCATGGCGTAGCCGATGCTGGCGCCGGTCTTCTGGCCGAAGGTGCAGCGGGCGCTTGTCGTAGCGGGGCGAGAGGATCTTCTCCCGCCAGGCGCGCGAACTCGGGCTGCGCGAGGCCCGGATAGGCGGCATAGGTCATGCCGATCGGACAGCCGACGCCCTGCTCGATCTGGTTCCAGATGTAGCTCAGCACGCCGCGCGCGAAATGCCCGCCGGGCTTGGCCGGCAGTCCAGGCCAGCGAGTGCACCTCGCTGCCGAAGGCGAGCGCCATCAGCTCGTGCCAGGCCGGATGGAACTCGACCCAGTCGATGCGGTTGCCGAAGCGATCGTGGGTCTTCAGCTCCGGCGTGTTGCGGTTGGCGAGGCGCGCCAGCTCCTGCGTGGCCGCATCGCCGGCATGGGCGCCGAGCCGGGCGGCCTTGTCCTTCACCCACGGCGCATGGCGTTCGGCCAGGGAGACCAGCAGGCGATCATCGCTGAAGGCATTCCAGCCGGTGGCGGGCCCGGCCTGGTTCAAGACCTGATGCGTGGCGCGGCTGGTTGCGAGCTGGGTCATGCCGTCCTCCCGATCTTCGCTGCAGGTGCATTTGTGCGGCTTGGCGACGATCGCCAGGCAGCCGTCGGCGATCTCGTCGATGAGGCGCTGCGCGGCGTCCGCATCGGCGAAGCCTTCCGGCGCCAGCGGGCCGACCAGCGCCTCCATGAAGGCGCCGACCACGCAGGCGGCGGCAACGCGCGGATCGCAGTCCCGGAACGCACCCTGCTGCTGGCCCATGCGGATCAGGCGCACGAACTCCTCGCCCAGCGCCGCGCGCCACTCGAGGCGGGCCTGCGTCGATCTCCGGCTCGCAGGGCTCGACGATCATGGCGTGCGCAAGCCGGCGGCCCTTGAGGGCGCGCTTGCTGAAAGCCCGCACCGCGCCCTGCAGGCGGGCGGCCGGCGTGCCGTCGCCGTCGACGATGGCCGCCAGCACATCGCGCTCGCGGCGCGAGACGATGGCCAGCACCTCGGCGAACAGCTCGGCCTTGGAGGGGAAGTAGCGGTAGACGGTGCCGGTGGCGACGCCGGCCTTCTCGGCGACGGTGGCGACGTGGGCGTGGCGCCAGCCGCCTTCGGCGACGAGGTCGCGGGCGGCGGCCAGGATGCGCGCGCGATTATCCTCGAGGCGGGTTACGACGGACGGGGTGCGCCGGTAGACCATGGCAGCCAAGCAATGAATCCAGGTTCAGATGCAAATGAACCCGAGTTCATTCCTTAAGTCAAGTGTCCGAAAACGCAAATCGCCCGAGCCGACAGGCCCGGGCGATCACGTTCCTTGCCAGAGGTGCCCAGAGATCAGGAGCTGGGACCGGCGTCGAACTGCACCTTGTCCATGATCTCGGACGCTTTCTTGCGGTACTTGGCGATGTTCTCGAGCGGCAGGGTGTCCGGCTTCAGCGTGCCGAACCCGTTGACGATGTCGGACGGCGGCACCTTCGGGTTGACCGGATACTCGTTGTTCTGCTGCGCGTAGATCTTCTGCGCCTCGTCGGAGGCCAGGAACTCCATCAGCTTGAGGGCATTGGCCTTGTTCGGCGCGTGCTTGGCCAGCGTCATGCCGGAGATGTTGACGTGCGTGCCGCGATCGTTGGCGTTCGGGAAGAGCAGCCGCACGGCCGCCGCCCACTGCTTCTGCTCCGGGTTCTTCTCGTTGGTCATCATCAGCGCCATGTAATAGGTGTTGCCGATGGCCAGATCGCACTTGCCCGACTGCACGTCGCGCACCTGCTCGCGATCACCGCCGGCCGGCTTCTGCGCCAGGTTGTCCTTGAAGCCCTTGGCCCAGGCCTCGGCCGCAGCCTCGCCCTTGTGGGCAATCATCGTGGCGAGCAGCGACGTGTTGTAGACGTGCTGGCCCGAGCGCGAGCAGATCTTGCCCTTCCACTTGGGTCGGCCAGCTCCTCGTAGGTGATCGCGTCCTGCTTCACGCGATCCTTGGAAGCGTAGATGACGCGGCCGCGCATCGTCAGGCCGAACCAGTGGTTGTCGGGATCGCGCAACTGAGCCGGAATGGCCTTCAGGACCGGCGTCAGATCCACCGCCTGGGTCAGGCCGGCGTCCTTGGCCTCCGACAGGCGGCCGGCGTCGACCGTGAACAGGAGATCGGCGGGGCTGTTGGCGCCTTCGGCGGCCAGGCGCTCGTTCAAGCCGGCCGCGGCGTAGACGATGTTGACCTTGATGCCGGTCTTGTCGGTGAAGGCCTTGACCAGCGGATCGATCAGCTGCGGCTCGCGGTAGGAGTAGACGTTGACCTCGCCCTGCGCCATCGCGGCGACCGAGCAGCCATCGCAAGGCCGACCATCAGAAGACTGACAGGCGCCAGCGCCATGCGGCGCGTCTGGATACACCAAGCATTTCAACCTCCCTTACCGGGTTCAAAGCCCTCATCGGCATGCGGACGGACAATGGCCGTCCGCAGCGATGCGCCTTTAGTGGAAATGTTGAGCGTGATTGTCAAGAAACTCCAGGCCGTATCGCGGCCCAAATTTCCGACATGGGATTTGAATCGTTCTAATCCGCGGCGCTGATGAACGGCGGCCAACTGCCGGTTCAGAGCCGTTTCAGGTTGGGCATGGCATTTCCTGGCCGGCACACGTCCTGCTGCACCCCTGAAGGACGAATGCCATGAAGACCATGAAGACGAAGACCCTGAACTCTCCTCATTGCCATCACGCTGGCCCTGACGGCCACCGGCGCCAGCGCTTACGATGCAACCGCGGCGACCGGATCGACAACCGCGAAGCCCGCCAGGCCGACCGCATCAACGAAGGCCGCCGCAGCGGCGAGCTGACCTGGCTGGGAGGCGAGCGGCTGCGGGCCGAGCAGGCGCGCATCCATCAGATGGAGCGCTGGGCCAAGCGCGACGGCTACATCTCGCGCGAGGAAGCGCGCCGCATCGAGCAGGCGCAGGATGCAGGCCAGCCGCCACATCCGCCGCGAGAAGCACGACGGCCAGACCACGTGGTGGGGCCGCTGACCGGATCGCTTCCCGTTCGGACAATGCGTAGTGCGCGGCGGAGATGATGTCTCCGCCGCGCGCCAGCTCTGCGTGCACAAACGGGAGATTTCTGCGCGGCCAAGCCGTCGCCTTGACGGTTCCGCAATAACCGGCAATCTGCGCCGCACGTTCGCGACCGTCCCAGGGGGAGACGCTTCCATGACAACCGCCACGACGTGCCAACCAACCGCGCCCCGCGCCAGGAGCGCCGAAGAGCGCCTCGTCGTCTACCAGCATTCCGACCTGCTCTATTGGTGGGCTGTGTGGTCCTACGGCTACTTCTGCGCCCTGATGACCTGGTGGCACGGCAAGTCGGTGGTGCTGGTCGAAGGCGGCCGGCCGGTGCTGATCTTCCCGCGCGCCTGGCTCGGCATCTCGTTCGTCGCGATGACGCTGTTCGTGCTGCTGTTCACCAACGCCAGGGCGCGCGGGCTGAAATCGCTCGTGCTGTTCCTGATCATCGCGGTGGTCGGCCTGCTCGTGCAGCTCACCTACGGCTGGGACCAGCTGCTGAGCTACATCCCGCTGCTGCTCGTGCACATGAACCTCGCCTACTACCTGTTCTTCTCCACGGCGTTGCTGGTCGCCTGGGTGTTCTCGATCTTCATCTCCGACCGCTTCGTGTACTGGGAGTTCTCGCCGGGCGGCATCAGCAAGCGCGTGCTGTTCAGCGAGGGCAGCGAGAACTTCACGACCCCGCAGGTGGAGACGCTGCGCCAGAGCGACGACATCTTCGTGCACCGCGTGCTGGGCCTGTGGTTCCTGGGCTTCGGCACCGGCGACCTCGACGTGCGCTTCGGCACGCCGGGCGGCGGGCAGCGCATCTATCATCTGAGGAACGTCTGGCGGGTCGGCCACGCCGAACGCGAGATCAATCGCCTGGTCGGCCGCCGGGGCGCAGCCCGGGCCTGACCCGGTCCGCCGAGCACTTTCTGAAGGATTCCCGACACGAGCCGGAGACGGCGTCGCGCATTGGCGCTATTGACGGCCGTGGCGTTCGTCTGCGTAGATATCCTACAAAATGTAGTTTAATAGGCGGGGAGGGTGCTGTGGGGTGGTTCTCGCGTGGCAAGAACGTGCTGACGGTCGGCTCCGTGCACCTCGACACCATCGCCCTCAGCCAGCACCGCCGACCATCGACGAGGGCCAGACCGGAAGTCGGCAGCATCACGCACTCGGTGGGCGGCAGCGCCTACAACATCGCCGCCAACCTGGCCATGCACCAGGCAGGCAACGACAGCATCGCCAGCGCGGCCGTCTATTCCATCCTGCCGCAGCATTCGGTCCTGACCGAAATCATCAAGTACAAGAGCAACGCCGCCGGCGTGAACTCGAAATTCCTGCGCCTCTACAAGGAATTCCATCACAAGCGCGTGCGTGGCGGCGGCTACGTCGGCGTGCTCGATGAAACGAACAGGCTGACCCGCGCGGCCGTCGTCGATGCGGCCATGCACGAGGCCGACATCTTCGCCGATCGGAGACGAGGCGGCCACCCTGCACAAGGCGATCCGCTGGGCCGACATCCTGGTGCTCGATGCCGACCTCGCGGTGCCGACCGTCAACCGCATTGCCGAGCACGCCCGCAACAACGGCAAGCCGCTGTTCATGAGCATCGGCTCGGAGCAGGCCGGCATGCGAACCTGGCTGCACAGCAACGTGGCCAACTCCGCGGTGTGCGTGAGCGGGCGCCTGCGGGTGATCCGCGAACATACTGACCAGGCTGAAGGCCGTGCCCGACGCGGATATCGCCGCGTTCAGCGAGTTCGTCGAGACCGGTGCGTACGACAGGAGCTTCGACATCAACCGCATCTGCGGTCTGCTGAAGACAAGATACCTGGTGTGCAGCAACATTCGTGTGTCGCACGGCTTTGCGCTGCTGGCCGCCGGCGATGTTCCCTACAAGTGCTTCTTTGCGACGCCGGAGCACGTGCGCAACGCGCATGCAGCACGGAAATTCGGCAGGCGTGGTCGACGGCGCGCTGGCAGGATTCATTCAGACGTACGCACGGCTCGCCCAGGAGGCGAAGGACGTGGACGACGCCAGCATCGTCAGCGACGAGACCAAGGACCTGTTTCGCACCAACATCCTCGACTTCGTCGAGCGGGTTTCGGAATTGGAGGGCGCGACGCCCGGCTCGGTGATGTCCTTCGAGGAGCAGGCGAGCGAGCAGAGCCGGCTGGCCAAGCTGTGGCGACTGACCGCATTGCCTTCGACATACTGCCGATCTTCCGCGTCATCCTCTCGTTCGTGGCGCTGATCATCGCTCTATGGCTGATCGACGTCGGCCTCGACCTGCTGAAGTACCTCGGCTTCAACATCGAGCTGCCCGACAAGCCCTGGCTGCGCATGCTGCTGCGACGGTGAGCCGTGGCACGCGCGTCAGGAGCCTGGCTTGATCCGAGCCCTTCACCATGCCGCGCTCCTGCATGACGCCGGCGATCTCATCGAGGATGGCGGGGTCGTCGATGGTGGCCGGCATCTTCCAGGCCTCGCCGTCGGCGATCGAGCGCATGGTGCCGCGCAGGATCTTGCCCGAGCGCGTCTTGGGCAGCCGCTTGACCGTCATCACCGTCTTGAAGGCCGCCACCGGGCCGATCTCGTCGCGCACCAGCTTGACGACCTCGCTTTCGATCTCGGCGGTCGGCCGGTTGACGCCGGCGTTCAGCACGATGAAGCCGGCCGGGATCTGGCCCTTCATCTCGTCCGCCACGCCGACCACCGCGCATTCGGCGACGTCCTTGTGCTTGGCCACCACCTCCTCCATCTGCCCGGTCGAGAGGCGATGGCCGGCGACGTTGATGACGTCGTCGGTGCGCGCCATCACGTAGGCGTAGCCGTCGGCGTCGATGTAGCCGGCGTCCGAGGTGGTGTAGTAGCCGGGAAACTCGGCGAGGTAGCTCGCGCGGAAGCGCGCGTCGTTGTTCCACAGCGTCGGCAGGCACGACGGCGGCAGCGGCAGCTTGATGGCGAGCGTGCCGGTCTCGCCCTGCTTGACCGGATTGCCGCCCGTGTCCAGCACCTGCAGGTCGTAGCCCGGCATCGGCACGGTCGGCGAGCCGTACTTGACGGGCAGCACGCCGAGGCCGACCGGGTTGCCGCAGATCGGCCAGCCCGTCTCGGTCTGCCACCAGTGATCGTAGACCGGCACCTACAGATTGTTCTCCGCCCACTTGATGGTCTCGGGGTCGGCGCGCTCGCCGGCCAGGAACAGCGTGCGGAAGGCGCGCAGGTCGTAGCGGCCGATCTGCTCGCCCTTGGGGTCTTCCTTCTTGATGGCGCGGAAGGCGGTCGGCGCCGTGAACATGGCCGACACCTTGTGCTCGGCGATCACGCGCCAGAACGCGCCGGCATCGGGCGTGCCGACCGGCTTGCCCTCGTAGAGGATGGTCGTGCAGCCGTGCAGCAGCGGCGCGTAGCAGATGTAGGAGTGGCCGACCACCCAGCCGACGTCGGAGGCCGCCCAGAAGGTCTCGCCCGGCTCGATGCCGTAGTGGTTCTGCATGCTCCACTTGAGCGCGACCATGTGCCCGCCGTTGTCGCGCACCACGCCCTTCGGCGCGCCCGTGGTGCCCGACGTGTAGAGGATGTAGAGCGGGTCGGTGGCCTTGACGGCGACGCAGCCGGCCTTGCGCCCGCGCGCCTTGGCGTCGGCGACCGCGGAGGCCCAATCGTGGTCGCGCCCGGCGATCATGCTCGCTTCGGCCATCGGCCGCTGCAGCATCAGCACCGACTTCGGCTTGTGGCTGGACAGCTCGATGGCGGCGTCGAGCAGGGGCTTGTAGGCGACGACGCGGTTGGGCTCGATGCCGCACGAGGCCGCCAGGATGGCGACCGGCTTGGCGTCATCGATGCGGGTGGCAAGCTCCGGCGCGGCGAAGCCGCCGAACACCACCGAGTGCACCGCGCCGATGCGGGCGCAGGCCAGCATGGCGATCACCGCCTCCGGCACCATCGGCATGTAGAGGATGACGCGGTCGCCCTTGCCGACCCCCAGGTCCAGCAGCACCGCGCCCAGCGTCGCCACCTCGTCGCGCAGCTCGGCGTAGGTGTAGGCCCGCGTCGTCTTGGTGACGGGGCTGTCGTAGATCAGCGCCTTCTGCTGGCCGCGCCCCTTGGCGACATGCCGGTCGAGGCAGTTCCAGGCCGTGTTGCACTCGGCGCCGACGAACCAGCGGCCGTACTGGCCGTCATACGGGTCGAACACCTTCTGCCAGGGCGCGTACCAGTCGATCTCGCGCGCGGCCTCGGCCCAGAAGGCCTCCGGATCGCGCTGCCAGGCGGCATAGACCTCGTGATAGCGGCTCGACATGCATCCTCCCGGCCAGGGCCGTCTCGAGCGGCCCGCAGGCCAGGATTTGTGCCGAGCCAGGGCATGAATGCAAGGCCTACGCTCGCCTCAGGCCGGCGGTGTCATGGCGCGGCGCCGACCCAGCGTCCATCAGCAACCAACTGCGTGCCGGTCACATCCCACTGGTAGAGGTAGACCCAGGCGGCGATCTGCTGGCCGGAGGCGAGTTGCACGGCGCGCTCGGCGCGCACGTATTCGTTGCTGGCCTCCTTGCCCGGCACGATCAATTCATAGTCGTCGAGCCAGGCGAGCGTATTGGCGGGGTCGGCCAGCGCGTAGACCTCGCCATGCACCCGCGCGTCGCCGGCCGCCGCCTCCACCAGCCCCGGATACCAGCCGACGCGATACAGCCGGCCCGGCATCGATGCCGCGCCGACCAGCCGCGCCTCGCCGCGCAGCCGCTCGCCGCTCGGATGGCCGATCGACGAAAGCAGGCTGCCGTAGACGAACAGATGCGGGTTCATGCCGTCTGTCATACCGGGGCATCGTCCCCGGTATCCAGCCGTCCGCACGCGCTTCAGAACGAAACGCACGAGCGGCCATCCACGCGCATCACGCTGTCCTGGCCGAAGCGCTCCCGGTAGGCGGTGCGGATCGCCTCGATCTTGTGCTCGCTGTCGGGCCCCGGCGCATACCAGACGAGCAGCACGCGCGAGGCTTCCTTGGTGAGCGGCCCCGTGTCGCCGCGCCACTGCCCATAGCCCGACAGCACGGTCAGGCCGGCGGGAAAGCGCGGCGTCACCTCGGCATCGAGGAATGCCGCCCAGTCGGCATCGCTGATGGTGCCGCCGTCGCGCTTGCCCAGGCCGAACAGCAATTCGAGGCGCGCCATCGAGGTGCTGCCGGCACGGCACGCAACCGCCGGAGCTGGCGTCGGCACGGCGCGATACACGGTGACGAGCCCCGCGCCCACGGCGGCACACACGATGGCAAGCGCCGGCAATCCGAACCGCTGCGTCATGGACAAGTCTCTCATGATGCGCGCGTCACACCCACCATGCTAGTTTGCGTGCCAACACCAACAGGGGGACGCCGAATACCATGGCCCGATACAAGCTGCATGGCTTTTGCCAGTCCGGCAACACCTACAAGGTTGCGCTGTATCTCAACTGCGCGGGCCTCGACTGGGAGCCGGTGTTCGTCGACTACATGGCCGGCGCCACGCGCGATTCGGGCTGGCGCGACAGCGCCAACAGCATGGGCGAGGCGCCGGTGCTGGACGTCGGCCCCAAGAAGCTCACGCAATCCGGCGCCATCCTGATCTACCTGGCGGAGCTGACCGACCAGTTCGCGCCCGAAACCGACGAGGAGCGCAACGAGGTGCTGCGCTGGATCCTGTTCGACAACCACAAGTTCACCAGCTACTTCGCCACCTACCGCTTCATGCACGCGCTCGCCCCGCAGGCCCCCGATCCGGCCGTGATGGCCTTCCTCAAGGGCCGCTTCGATGGCGCGGCGGCGATCGTCGACAAGCATCTCGGCCAGTCGAAGTTCATGGTCGGCGACCGGCCGACCATCGCCGACTTCTCGCTGTGCCGGCTACATGTTCTTCCCCGTCGAGGAGCACGGCTACGACTGGGCCAAGAGCCATCCCAACATCCACGCGTGGACCCAGCGCCTGCAAAGCCCTGCCCGGCTGGAAGGACCCCTACGAGCTGCTGCCGGGCCAGCGCATCGCGCGGCGGAGGTAAGGTGGCAGCAGGTTGGCGATCTCGCTGTGGCTGGGAATTCTTCAACGATGGTCGTCCCGGTGCCCTCCGGTGTTTTGATATCCCCGGTTTATCCGCCTAGCTCAGATGACCTGAATAGCTTCTCTCATCTTGGCGGCGTGCCGAGCCTGCCGGAAGGTATGGAATGGCCGCGTACTCCAAATGGTGCAGCCCTTCATTTCTTGGCTCAGATCGATCTCTCGACACTACCGGCTGGTGGCATTGTCGATTTTGAGGGCAAGCCGTTGCCTGAGTTTCCGAGGGAGGGAGCACTCTACTTCTTTGCCGATTGCGCGACGTTCGCGATCTGGGAGCAGCCAGAAGCCGCGCACCGCGTTCTTTACTCGCCGACCTGCCGAGACGTACAGCCCGCTGCAGCCACCTGCCGATCTCGCCCCCCACAACGCACCCGACGCTGGTGTTCTCGCCAACACGCATCACCCATATTCACGGCGTCTGACACCACGCCCGATGGTATTGCTCCCGCATGTCCCGATCTCCTTGACTGAGATGCCGGCAGTGTCCGACGAATCCTGCGAAGACGATGTTTGGCCGAAGTATCTCAACGCCCCTTGGACAGGCTACAAATTGAGCGGCGACTGGTCGCGAATGCCGCTGCTCGATACTGGCTTCCCTTGGCGCTGGCTGTTCCTTGAGCGGATCGCAATATCAGTTGACGCACGTATCAAGTCGGATTGGCCGAAAGATATCAGGGAGACATGCGTTGACTGGTTCCATCGCACGTCGACCGAACATCCAATGGACAGAATCCCCAAGCCGATCGCCGATGAGTTTTGCAATTGGCTGCGAAGTTTGGCTGTGCGCGAGCGGCCTATTGGAAGCAACGTGTGGTCTAGCCTGGGAGAAGCGATGATTGCGGCCTGGCCCTATGTCGCCTTCTCGGGTGATCTATCGGATTTCCCATCCGAGCTGGTGCAAGACTGCCGTCCTCTCGATCGACCGACGGAGGACGGTTATCATAAAATGCTGGGTGACGCGGTGTCCGTGCAGAGCGAGACGTTGGCGGATGAAAGCAACATCTTGCTGCTTCGCCTGGACAGCGACTACCCGCTGGATTTTTGCTGGGGCGACGTCGGCATTCTCCAGATAACTCTATCCCGTGAAGATCTTGCCGCCCGAAACTTCGAACGCACGGCCCTCAACGCCAGCCTGCCACTGAAGGCGACGTTGGCCAAGCGTTGGCCCGGCCAGCGCATCAAGCCGCTGAGATAGGACAAGGACAACCGCGATGGCGATCTCGACCAGACTGACGCAGCGCTTCAATCTCACGCATCCCGTCATCTCTGCGCCGATGGACGTGATCGCCGGCGGCAAGCTGGCGGCCGCCGTATCGGGCGCGGGCGGCCTCGGCATGCTCGGCGGCGGCTACAGCGACGATGACGACTGGTTCGATCGCGAGTTCGCCGCCGCCGGCAACCAGGCCGTCGGCTGCGGCTTCATCACCTGGGCGCTGCGCAAGAATCCGAAAATCCTGGATGCGGTGATCGCCCGCAAGCCCAAGGCGATCTTCCTCTCCTTCGACGACCCCGAGCCGTTCGCCAGCAAGATCAAGGGCGCCGGCATCCCTGTGATCTGCCAGTTGCAGACGCGCGCCGACGCCGAGCGCGCCATCGACTGCGGCGCCGACGTGATCGTCGCGCAGGGCACCGAAGGCGGCGGCCACGGCGGAATGCGCGCGACACTCACCCTGGTGCCGGAGATCGCCGACCTGATCGCCAAGCGCGCGCCGCAGACCCTGCTGTGCGCCGCCGGCGGCATCGCCGACGGCCGGGGACTCGCCGCTGCGTTGATGCTGGGTGCCGACGGCGTGGTGGTGGGCACGCGCTTCTGGGCCTCGCAGGAGGCGCTGGTGCCGGCCAACCTGCACATGCGGCGCTCGCCGCATCGGGCGACGACACCGTTCGCCAGAGCGTGCTCGACATCGTGCGCGAGCGCCCCTGGCCCGCGCGCTACACGGGTCGCGTGCTCAAGAACGATTTCGTCGGCGAATGGCTCGGCCGCGAGGGCGAGCTGCGCGACGCCAGGGTCGAGCAGGTCGAACGCTATCGCGCCGCCTCCAAGGCCGCCGACCCCGCCATCGCCGCCACCATCGTCGGCGAAGGCGTCGGCCTGATCCACGCCATCGAGCCCGCCGCCGTCATCCTGGAGCGGATGGTGGCGGAGGCGGAAGCGCTGCTGAAGAGGGGTGCAAGCTCGCGTCGGCCCATGACAGTCCAAAGCGAACGTGCTATCATTCTTGATAGCGCAAGGATGCGACTGCATGGGCCAAGTTCTGATAGCAACCTCGAAGACCGCGTCATCGAAGCCCTCAAGCGCAAAGCGGTCTGACAGGTCACTCGCTCGAACACGAATTGCGGGAGATCTTGAAGGACGCCCGCAAGGCCGACGGTGCAGGCGTCTTGCAATGATAGAACGTCGCGCGAATGTCCGAAGAAGCCGACCAAGGTGCTCAGCGAGGACATCATACGGAAAATGCGGGATCGTCATACGTGATCGTCGTTGACGCGAATGTGGCGGTAAAGTGGGTGATTGCGCAAGCGCACTTCGAGCAAGCGCGCTCCATTGTCGCGCAAGGCGATGACCTGTCGTTCCGCGAATGTCTGTCGCGGAGATTCGCAGCACTACTTTGGCAGATACGCTCGAGCGCGACAATCGACAGCAATAGGCCACTCGCGGCGTTGCGCCATCTTGAGTCTGTTTCGTATGCTCGAGCGTGACTCCACCTCGCATGACGCGTTACAATTGCGTCGTGGAGCTGAATTACGCCACGTAGTTGCTACTGGCTGCATGCGAGATTGTGACAGCCGACGAAGCTCATCAACCGCTGGCACGCCCGACGAACCCACGTCATCCACCTGCCGATTGGACCTGACCTATGCACTTCGCGCTGACGGAAGAACAGGCGGCCATCCAGGAGACGGCGCTCACCTTCGCCAAGGAGCGCATCGCGCCGAACGCGGCCGAATGGGACGAGACGTGCCACTTCCCCATCGACGTCATCAAGGAGACGGCGGCGCTCGGCATGGCCACCATCTACGTGCCGGCCGAGCAGGGCGGCTCGGGCCTGTCGCGGCTCGACGGCGCGCTGATCATGGAGGCGCTGGCCTACGGCTGCCCGTCGATCGCCGGCTACATCTCGATCCACAACATGGTGGCGTGGATGGTGGCCAAGTACGCCAGCGAGGCGCAGGTGGCAGCCTGGATGCCCAAGCTCGCCTCCATGCAATGGCTGTCGAGCTATTGCCTGACCGAGCCCGGCGCCGGCTCCGATGCCGCCGGCCTCGCGACATCGGCCAAGAAATCGGGCGACCACTACGTGCTGAACGGCACCAAGCAGTTCATCTCCGGCGCCGGCGCCACCGACTTCTATTTCATCTTCGCGCGCACCAGCGAGGACGGCGCCAACGGCATCTCCGCCTTCGCGGTGATGAAGGACACGCCCGGCCTGTCGTTCGGCGCCAACGAGAAGAAGATGGGCTGGAACGCGCAGCCGACCCGGCAGGTGATCCTGGAGAACTGCAAGGTGCCGGCCGCCAACCGCATCGGCGAGGAGGGCAAGGGCTTCCGCTTCGCCATGGCGGGGCTCGACGGCGGGCGCATCAATATTGGCGCCTGCTCGCTGGGGGCGGCGTGGCAGGCGCTCGACAAGGCGCGCCAGTACCTGTTCGAGCGCAAGGCGTTCGGGCGCAACATCGGCGACTTCCAGGCCATGCAGTTCAAGATCGCCGACATGGCGACCGACCTGGAAGCCGCGCGCCTGATGATCTATCGCGCCGCCGACGCCATGGACCGCGCCGATCCGCAGTCGACCATGTACTCGGCGATGGCCAAGCGCATGGCCACCGACCTCGGCTTCAAGGTGTGCAACGAGGCCCTGCAGATCCACGGCGGCTACGGCTACCTGAAGGACTACGGCCTCGAGAAGCTGGTGCGCGATCTGCGCGTGCACCAGATCCTGGAAGGCACCAACGAGATCATGCGCGTCGTCATCTCCCGCAAAGTCCTGGGCGGCAACCGCGGCTGACGCCAACGCAATCCATCGGTCACGGCATGACATCCTCCAACGATCGCGACTCTGCGCGCGCCCGCCAGGCCCTGCTGCTCGGGCTGATCGGCGTCGTCATCTTCGGCGGCACGCTGCCGGCGACGCGCGTGGCGGTGCAGGAACTCGACCCGATCTTTGTTGCTGCGGGGCGATCCGTGCTGGCCGCGTTGCTGGCCGGCGTGGCGCTCGCGTGGGCCGGCTCGCAGCCGCCGCAGCGGCAGGAATGGCCGCGGCTCGCCCTGTTCGCGGCCTGCTCGATCGTGGCGTTTCCCCTGCTGATGACCATCGCCATGCGCTATGCGCCGGCCTCGCACGGAGCCGTCGTGCTGGCGGTGATGCCGCTGCTCACCGCCATGGCCGGCGTGCTGGTGGCGGGCGAGCGGCCGTCGCTCGGGTTCTGGGCCTGCGGCGTGGCCGGCACCGGCGCCGCCTTCACCTACGCCATGCTGTCGGGCGCCGGCTCGGGCGACGTGCAGTGGGCGGATCTGCTGCTGGCGGGCTGCCGCGCTGGCCGGCTCCATGGCCTACGCGCTCGGCGGCGAGCTGACGCGACGCATCGGCGGCTGGGAGGTGATCTCCTGGGCGCTGGTGTTCGCCTCGCCGCTGATGCTGGCGCTCGTGCTGATGGCGGCGCCGATCAACTGGAGCGCCTCGCCGGCCGCCTGGGCCGGCTTCCTGTATGTGTCCGTGTTCAGCCAGTTCCTCGGTTTCTTCGCCTGGAACAAGGGCTTGGCGATGGGCGGCATCGCCCGCATCAGCCAGATGCAGCTGCTGCAGCCGTTCGTCTCGCTGGCCGCCGCCTGGGCGCTGCTGGGCGAGCACATCGGCTGGCTCGAAATCGTCTTCGCGACGCTGGTGGTGGCGCTGGTGGCGCTCGGCTGGCGCATGCGGATTGCCCGTCGCCGGATGAATGAGTTTGCAGGCCGCTGCCTCCCAGCCGCCGCACTTGATTGCCAAGTTGACGCAAACGTCATAGGGCAGAGAAGCCCGATAGAGGCGCAAGGAGGAGACATCGCATGAAAACCAAACTGATGGCCGGCATTGCCGCGTTCGCCCTGATCGCCACGCCCGTGCTGGCCCAGACGGCCGAGGATGCGATCGGCGTTTGGGAGAACCCCGAGAACAAATCGCACACCGAGTTCTACAAGTGCGGCGACGGCGTGTGCGGCAAGATCGTCAAGGTCGTCGACGGCCAGAAGACCGACGACAAGAACCCCGATCCCGCCAAGCAGAAGCGGTCGATCGTCGGCCTCGTCATCATGCAGGGCGCCAAGAAGACGGGCGCCAACAAGTGGTCCGGCACGCTCTACAATCGCGCCGACGGCAAGGAATATTCCGGCACCGTCACGGTGAAGAGCAAGACCGAACTCGACCTGTCCGGCTGCGTCGCCGCCGTGTTCTGCAAGACGACCACCTTCAAGCGCGTGAAGTAAGGCCAGCGCCTCCGCGTGCGCTTGCCAATTTCGACGGTGGCTTGGCGCTCCCCTCCCCCTCGCGGGGAGGGGTCGGGGTGGGGGGATCCCCGCAACCGACGCCCCCGTGCGCACCGCCATGCTCACGGCGGCGACACGCGACCGCGTCTCTGCGTGTTCACCCCACCCCTAACCCCTCCCCATAAGGGGAGGGGAACAGGTCGGCGCCCGGACCGGCTTCTCCCTGACACGACCTACTGGCTTGACGCGCACTTTCAACTTCGCCGGCGAATTGCCGGCGCCGATGTCCCAATAAAGCCCCGCCATCACCTCGATGGCCGAGCGCGTCAGCGGCATCAGGATGTGCTCGTCGGGCGCGTGCTGCGAGCACGATGCGTACGAGTGCGGAATCCAGATGGTCGGCATCCCCAGGATATCCGTGAACACGTCGTTGCAGATCGAGCCGCCCATCTGCGGCACGATGGCGGGCTTCACGTTCGCCGAGCGCTGCAGCGATGCGGCGGCGAACAGCGCCCAGGGATGATCGGGCTCGGTGCGCGTCGCCGCGAAGCGCCCGTCGTTGACGGCCGGCGGCGGCATCACCTTCACCGTCTTGAAGCCCTTGGCATCGAGATGCGCCTGCAGCGCCGGCATCACGTCGTCGCGGACTGGTGCCGGCGACGAAGCGCAGCTGGCAGTTGGCCACCGCCTTGGGCGGGATGGCATTGACGGGCCGCCCCGGCGTGCCGGTCGTGAACGCCAGCACGTTGAACACGTTGCTGCCGTAGACGCGCTCGGCCGGCGTGTGCCCCTTCTCGCCCCACCACGCATCGACGGCCGGGCCGGCGTCGCCGCCGTCGATCTCCACGTCCGCCAGCGCCGCCTTCACCGCCGCCGACATCGGCGGGCGCCTTCAGCGCGGCGACCAGCAGCTCGCCCTCCGGCCCGACGATGCTGGCCATCGCATTGGCGAGGATCACGCCCGGATTGGCGATCAGGCCGCCCCAGTTGCCGGAATGATGCCCGCCCTCGCGCAGGTCGCAGACGAGGTCGAAGTTGATGGCGCCGCGGCAGCCGAGCGTCATGGTCGGCCGCTCCTGCTTCACGCGCGGCCCGTCGGAGGCGACCAGCACGTCGGCGGCAAAGGCCGCCTTGTTGGCGGCCACCAGCTCGGCGAGCCCCTTGGAGCCCGAACTCCTCGCCCATCTCGATGATGAAGCGCGCGTTGAAGCCGAGGCGCCCGCCGCGCTCGGCCATCACCGCCTCGAGTGCCGCCATGTTGATGGTGTGCTGGCCCTTGTTGTCGGCGGTGCCGCGGCCGTACAGGCGCTCGCCGTCGCGCGCCGTCACCCACGGACCCTTGCCCTTGGTCCACTGGTCCTCCAGGCCGCGGATGACATCGCCGTGGCCGTAGCCGAGCACCGTCGGCAGCGCCGCGTCCTCGATGCGGGAGGCGAGCAGCACCGGCCCCTGCCCGGCCAGCGGATTGTCGTAGATGTGCGTGGCAAAGCCCATGCGCTGGAACGCCGGCACCATCTCCTCGTCGAGATAGCGCTGCAGCTCCGGCAGAGTGTCGGGAAGCTTCTGGCTCTCGGTCTTGTGCGCGACGCGGCGCGCAAGGTCGCGCTCGAACGCGCCGCTTTCGACGTAGGTGCGCGCCCGCTCGATGGCGCCGCTGCGGCTTCCTTGGGATTGCGCGGCTGTCATGCGGAGAATCCTCGTCTCGGAATTGAGCGTCGTAGAGATGGCATTCGACCATGCGCCCGGCAACGTGATCGGCTGCGGCGCCTCGCTGCGGCAGCGGGGCATGCACGCGCACGCAGCGCGGATGAAACCGGCATCCCGGCGGAATGGCAAGCGGATCGGGATAGGCGGCGCCGAGCTGCGTGTCCGGCACGCCGCGCCCCGGCTCCGGCGTCAGCACCGACTGCAGCAGCGCCTGGCTGTAGGGATGCCTCGGCGTGCGGAACAGCGCGTCCGTCTCGGCCTCCTCGACGATCCGCCCGAGATACATGACGGCCACCCGCGTCGCCATGTGCTCGACGACGGCGAGGTTGTGGCTGATCAGCAGGTAGGTCAGCCCCATGTCGCGGCGCAGGTCCTCCAGCAGGTTCAGGATCTGCGACTGCACCGACACGTCGAGCGCCGAGGTCGGCTCGTCGCAGATCACCAGGCGCGGCTGGTTGATCAGCGCCCGCGCGATGGCAACGCGCTGGCGCTGGCCGCCCGACAGCTGGCTCGGATAGTTGTCGTAGAGCCGCCGCGCCAGGCCGACGCGCTCCATCATCTCCTCGACCCGCGCCCGCCACTTCGCCGGCTCCGGGTCGCGCTGGGCGCGCAGCGGCAGCGAGATGATCGAGCCGATCGACTTGCGCGGATTGAGCGACGAATAGGGGTCCTGGAACACCGGCTGCACCAGCGTCGCGATCTCGCGGCGCGATTGCGCCGCGCTCGCCTTGCCGCCGATGCGGATCTCGCCCGAGGTCGGCGCCAGCAGGCCGAGCAGCATGCGCGCCAGCGTGGTCTTGCCGCAGCCCGAACTCGCCGACCAGCGCCACCACCTCGCCCGGCCGGATCGACAGGTCGACGCCGTCGACCGCACGCAGCGTGCGCTTGCCCTTGAGCAGCCCCGCCGACACGCGGAAGGTGCGCACGACGCCGCGCGCCTCCACGATCGGCGTCGCATCGTCCACCTTGGATGCCGCCGCCTGCGCTCATGACGCCACCGCGTGCGCGGGCCGGGCCGCCAGCCCGGCGATCTCGGCGTGGCGGATGCAGCGCACCAGATGATCCGGCGCCCCGCCCGGCTCCAGCGGCACCTCGCTCTCCCGGCACGCCGCGACGACATACGGGCAGCGCCCGGCGAAGCGGCAGCCGCGCATCTCGCCGATCAGCGACGGCACCATGCCGGGGATGGTGCCGAGCTTCTCGCCGCGCCGCGTCTTGCCGGGCACCGGAATGCAGGCGAGCAGCCCGCGCGTATAGGGATGCGCCGGCGCCGAGAAGATCGCCTGCGCCGTTCCCATCTCCACCACCTGCCCCGCGTACATCACCGCCACCCGCGTGGCGATGCGCGCGACGATGCCGAGGTCGTGCGTGATCAGCACCAGCCCCATGGCGAACTCGCGCTGCAGCTCGGCCAGCAGGTGCAGGATCTGCGCCTGGATGGTCACGTCCAGCGCCGTGGTCGGCTCGTCGGCCAGGATCAGCGACGGGCCCGCACATCAGCGCCATGGCGATCATCACGCGCTGCCGCAGCCCGCCCGACAGCTGATGCGGATACTGCTTCAGGCGCCCGGCCGCCGAGGGGATGCCGACGCGATCGAGCAGATAGAGCGCCCGCTCGCGTGCCTGCCGGCGCCCCACCCGGCGATGCCGCAGCAGCGCCTCCTCCAGCTGGTTGCCGATCGTGTAGGCCGGATTGAGCGAGGTCATCGGCTCCTGGAAGATCATCGCCATGCGGTTGCCGCGGATGTCGGCGATGGCCCGCTCGCCGAGCCCGGTCGAGGCTCTGCCCCTCCAGCTCCAGCCGCGCCGCCGTGCGCCGGGCGATGCCGGGCAGCAGATCCATCACCGCGAGCGCCGTCAGCGTCTTGCCGCACCCCAACTCGCCGACGATGCACAGCGTCTCGCCGCGATCGACATGGAACGACACGCCCTGCACCGCATGCAGCGTGCCCGCCGCCACCGGCAGGTCGACCCGCATATCCTCGACGGTCAGGACGCGCTCGCTCATGGTGTTGTCATCCCGGAATTTCGCGGCAAGCGAAATATCCGGGACCCAGGGCGGCGTTGGCTGACCGCGTTGAGTTCACGGCCCTGGGTCCCGGCTCGTCGCTGCGCTCCGGCCGGGATGACAGTGTGACGTGCGTGTGCGCTGCATCACACCATCCCTCAATTCCGGTTCTCGGGCGCGGTGACGTCGCGCAGGCCGTCGCCGAGCATGTTGATGGACAGCACCAGCAGGAACAGGGCGACGCCCGGGATCGTGATCAGCCACGGATCGAAGAACATCAGGCCCTTGGCCTCCGAGATCATCAGGCCCCAGGAGGGCGTCGGCGGCTGCACGCCGAGCCCCAGGAACGACAGCGCCGCCTCCAGCAGGATGGCGTGCGCCATCTCCAGCGTCGCCACCACGATCAGATGATTGACGACGTTGGGCGCCACCTCGGTGAACAGGATGCGCGGCGTCGAGCAGCCGACCGCCTGCGCCGCCGTGATGAACTCGCGCACGCGCACCTGCTGCGTGGCGCTGCGCATGACCACGGCGAAGCGGTCCCAGATCAGCAGGCCCAGCACCCAGATCACCACCGTCAGCGACGAGCCGATGATCGACACCACCGCCAGCGCCACCAGCACCACCGGCATCGACAGCCGCGTCGTGACGATGAAGTTCACCACCATGTCGACGCGGCCGCCGAAATAGCCGGCCAGCACGCCGATGGTGGTGCCGATCACGCCCGAGATCAGCATGGCCGAGAAGCCGATCAGCAGCGAGATCTGCGCGCCGTACAGCAGGCGGGTGAGGTAGTCGCGGCCGAGATGATCGGTTCCGAGCGGATGCACCCAGGTCGCCTTGGCGCTGGCATGCCAGATCGGCGGGATCAGCTTGCGGCGCGAGTTGCTGGTCATAAGGATCGAACGGCGAGACGAACGGCGCCAGCAGCGCCATCAGCACGATCGTCGCCAGGATCGCGCCGCCGATCAGCAGGCCCCAGTGGCGCAAGACGCGCCGACGCAGCACCGCTCCCGGCGACGGCGCGAGGATTTCCGCAGCTGTCGGGATGCCGGCCCGGAGAAGCCCCGTCTCCGCCATCTCACGCCACCCTCAGCCGCGGATCGAGGAAGGCGTTGAGCAGATCGGCGAACAGCGTCAGCAGCACATAGATCACCGACAGCGACAGCACGATCGCCTGCATGGTCGGCAGGTCCTTGCGCTGGATCGACTCCCAGGCGAGATAGCCGAGCCCGTTGATCTGGAAGATCGTCTCGATGACGATCGAGCCGCCCAGCATGAAGCCGAACTGCACGGCCGACAGCGACACCACCGGGATGATGGCGTTGCGCAAGCGCGTGCTTGAACAGCACGGTCATCGGCCGCAGGCCCTTGGCGCGCGCCGTGCGGATGTAGTCGGAGGACAGCACCTCCAGCACGCCGGCCCGTGTCAGGCGCATGATGGCGGGCGTCACGTAGTAGCCGAGTGCAATCGCCGGCATGACGAAATTCTGCCAGCTGCCCGATCCGGTAATCGGCAGCAGGCGCCAGTACACGCCGAGCCACAGGATCAGCGTCAGGGCGAACCAGAACGTCGGCATGGCCTGGCCGACCACCGCAACGGTCAGCGCGAAACGGTCGGCGATGCTGTTGGGCCGCACGGCGGCGAGCACGCCGAGCGGAATGGCCAGCAGCAGCGCGAACGTGATCGCCAGCCCGCCCAGCGCCATCGTCACCGGCAGCCGCGCGAAGATCACGTCGGCGACCGGCTGGCGCAGCGTGTAGGAGCGGCCGAAATCACCCTGCAGCGCGCCGGCGAGCCAGGTGAGGTACTGCTCGATGATCGGCCGGTCGAAGCCGTAGAACTTGCGGATCGCCTCGATGTCCTGGGCGCGCGCGCCTTCGCCGGCGATGGCGATGGCCGGGTCGCCCGAAATATAGATCATCGAGAAGGTGATCAGCGAGACGGTCAGCGCCACCAGCAGCGCGATGCCGAGACGTTTGGCCGTGAAGGCGAGCATGTCGGTGCGCCTCGCGTATCCCCTCTCCCCGCTTCATGGGGGGCTAGGTGAGGGGCAACTTGCTCGGCGCTGTTGCGGCCCCTCACCCCGGCCCTCTCCCCGTAAGACGGGGAGAGGGAGACAGCGCTACTTCCATTTCGCCGCGAAGAACTGCGGGATCTCGTCGGACGTCGGCGTGAAATCGAGGTCCTTGGAGAACGCGTAGTACTTGGCGTAGGAGAAGATCGGCGCCCAGTAGGCTTCCGCCGCGATCAGCGCCAGCGCCTTCTGCCACACCGCCTTGCGCTTGTCGGGATCGAGCTGCGAGTCGGCCTCCTCGATCAGCTTCTTCACCTCGGGGTCTTTCACCAGGTCGTCCGGTCCGTGCAGGAAGTAATGCGCGGTGATGGCCGAGACGTCCGGCACCGAGTTGGACCCCCACGTGCCGTGCGCCGCCGGCGTCTTGCCCTTGCGCGTGTTCTCGAGGTAGGCCGTGAACTGCATGTAGTTGAGCTTGGGCCTCAGTCCGACTTTGACCAGATCGCCGATCACGGCTTCGGTGTACTCGCGGTCGCGATAGGCATACAGGTCGAACTCGGTGCCTTCCGCGACTCCCGCCTCCTTCAGCAGCGCCTTGGCCTTGGCGGGATCGTAGGCGTACTTCGTCACGTTGCCCGAGCAGCCGAACTGGTCGGGATGGCAGGCGGCGTGAATGACGACCGAGGCGGGGCCGACCAGATTTTTCGTGATCGACTCGCGGTCGATGGCGTGATTGATGGCCTGCCGCACGCGCTTGTCGGCGAACAGCTTGCTGCCCGACGTCCCCTGCGTATCGAACGCCAGGAAAGAGACGCGCAGCGTCTTGGCGTTCTCCACCTTGATATTGGGATTGGCCTGCATCCGCTCGGCCTGGTCCTTGGGCACGTCCCAGACCCAGTCGATGGCCCCCGTCATCAGCTCGGCGGTGCGCGTATTGGTGTCCTTGATGGTGCGGAAGGTCAGCTTGGAGATGCTGGGCGTGCCCTTGAAGCCGTCCTTGAAGTAGTCGGCGTTCCTCTCCATGCGGATGTGCTCGCCGGGCTTCACCTCGACGATTCTGTAGGGGCCGGTGCCGTTGGCCGGCACGGCGCCGAAATCCTTCTTGCCGTCGGGTTTCACGGGCGCCTTGTCGTAGTGGCCCTTCTGCATGATGAAGCCGATGCCGGCGAGGTTGGCGATGGCCGGCGGGAACGTGCGATTGAGATTGATGCGCACCTTACCCGCATCGATCACCTCGGCGTTCTTGATCCAGTTCAGCAGCGCGAAGTTGGCGATGGCGTTCTCTTTATCGGCCGCATGGTTGAGCGTGTAGGCCACATCCTCCGCATCCATCTCCTTGCCGGAATGGAACTTGACGCCTTTGCGCAGCTCGAACTCCAGCGTCGTCGGATTGACCCAGCTCCACTTGGTGGCCAGCAGCGGCTTGATCTCGGTGTTCTTCGGGTCGATGATGACGAGCGTGTCCCAGACGTGGTGGCCGATCACCACCAGCTCGCGCGTATTGATGTAGAAGGGATCGGCGATCGGGTTGTCGCGGTCGGTAGCCCACACCAGCGTATCGTCCTTCTTGCCGGCACCGGCATCGGTGGCGATCAGCGTCGCGGCCGCAAACAGGCCGGCCAGCAAGAGACAGAGGCGCTTCATAGGCTACTCCCTTCCGGAAACAGACGGATGCGACGGCAGTTCGCGGGGGCGCAGCTTTGCCGTTCTTCCCCTGGGCGATCCTCGCTTCGGCAGGAAGCAATTGCAAGCGGCGAGGTGACTTGGGGTTACCCGTGCCTGCCCACGCGGCAGGTTGGAAGTTTTGGAGGCTCAGGAGGTCTTCGGCCCACCCAGCGGCTTGTTGATCGTCAGCTGGGAGACGCCATATCCGGCAGCTTCCGGAATGTGGTACGTGGTGCTGGTCGCGGTGCGCTCGAAGGTCGGCATGACGGTGACGATCGGCGCCGCCCGGCTCGCCGCGACGGCGTCCGCCACGGTGCGATGACGCGCCAGCTTCACCAGGTTCATTTGCGTGGCGAACACCAGGGTGCGGCTGCCGGCCTCCGCATCGCGCAGCGCCTGCTGCGGCGTGATCCACAGACCCTCGACCAATTCCCCGCCGTCATGCGCGCCCAGCTGATCGACCGGGGCCGCCACCAGGTAGAAATATGTGTCGAAGCGCTTCGGCAGGCCTTCCGGCGTGATCCAATGCGCGAACGGCACCATCAGGTCGGTGGCGAGCAGCAATCCCTCGCCGGCGATCAGATCGCGGAACGACCGGGTGCCGGCCAGAATGGGAGCGCGATAGCGCTCGACGAGGTCGTGCGCCTCCTGCGCCTCGATCATGCTCTGCGTGCCGCGTTTGCGGGCGAGCACCAGGCCCGCCTCCTCGAACGTCTCGCGTGCCGCCGCAACGATGTAGGTGCGTTTTGCGGGATCATCGATCGCGGCAAGATCGGCCCAGGCCGGATCGGAGTCGCCCGGATCGACCTTGCCGCCGGGAAACACCAGCGCGCCGGACGCGAACTCGATGGCATGGTGGCGCACCACCATGAACACCTCGATGCCGTCCGGGCGGTCACGCAGGATGACGACGGTCGCCGACGGTATGGCAGGCGCAATGGCTTTGCTGGCATCCATGCTTGGGCTGTTTCCTGTTTGGAGCTCTTGTTGTGTCGGTCAGGCCTGCTCGGCCACCGCTTCGGACCAGGGATGCTGCGGCTCGGTCGCCCCTTCGTTCACCCCTGCAAATCGACGCACCGCGCCGGCGATGGTGTAGGGGAACGGATACTCGACCGGCTCGGCAACCACGGTCGGGAACTGCGCGGCGAGCGCGGCGATGGTCTCGGCCGGCATGCGCCGGTCGGCCACCACCACGTCGAGGCCGGACACGTCGATGCGCGGCGCGTGGAAGGCCTGCTCCAGCGACAGCCCGAAGTCGGCGCACATCGCCAGCAGCTGGAACACGGCCGGCAGGATGCGCCGGCCGCCGCAGCCGCCGATGGCCAGCACGTCGTCGCTGCCCGTCATGATCGCCGGCGCATAGTTGGCGAGCCCGGCGCGGTCCGGCGCGATCGAGTTGGGGCCGCCCGGCACGGGATTGAACCAGTTCATGCCGTTGTTCATCAGGATGCCGCTGCCGGGCAGCACGATGCGCGATCCGAACAGCGCCAGCAGCGTCTGCGTCAGCGTCACCATGTTGCCGTCGCGGTCGACGACGCACAGGTGCGTGGTGGATGTCGGCGCGCCGTGCCGGCCGGCGTCTCCCATGTGCTCGAACCGATCCTGCCAGGCCGCACGCATGGCCGATGCATAGGCGAGGAACGTTTGCGTGTCGGGCCTTGGCTCCGGCGCCTGGCGGTCCCTGGCAAGCTCGTCGAACGCGACGCGCAGCGTCGGGCCGCCATTCAGCTTCGGCAGCACATGGATGGTGCGGTCGAGATAGCCGAAGCTGAGCGGCTCGACCTCGCTGGCCCGAACCGCGGCAAGGTCCTCGACGCCGAGGTAGCCGCCCATCTCCTGGATGTCGTCGGCAATGCTGCGGGCCAGCGCACCCGTGTAGAGCACGTCGGCGCCGTCGTCGGCGATGGCGCGCAGGGTCCGCGCCAGGTCGGGCATCGGCAGATGCTTGACCGGATTGGGCTCCACCGCGGCAGGCGCCAGCGGCGGATAGCCGTTCGGCAGGAAGCGGGCCCGCGCCCCGGGATTGCGGGCGAGGTCGGCCATGGCCGTCGCGATCACCAGCGTCGTGTGCCAGTCGACGATCGGCCCCTGCTCGGCGATGGCGATGGCGGGCGCCACCAGGTCGCGCCACGGCTTGCGGCCATAGCGCCGGTGTGCCGCTGCCAGCCCGGCCGGCACCGTCGGCGCCACCACGGCCTTGGGGCCGACCGTGTTGACGTTGCCGACCACCATCGGCCAGCCGAACAGGTTGCCCTCGTCGCGCTGGTCCGTCAGCACGTACGCCTTGGGATCGAGCGACTTCGGCGAGCGGGCGCCGAAATCGATGCCGGTGATACTGGCCGGTGGCGGCCTCGTACACCAGCATCGCGCCAACGCCGCCGATGCCGCTCATCCAAGGCTCGACCACGCCGATCGCGAATGCAGCTGCGACAGCGGCGTCGACCGCATGGCCTCCGGCTTCCAGCACACGCGCGCCAACCTCCGACGCCGCCCGGTTCTGCGTAACGACGATGCCCGCGCGCGACCGCACCACCGGCTTTCGCACCGAGCGCAGCAGCGACAGATTTGGAGAGAGAGCCGAGACCGTACCTTGCATTCCCTGACCCGCCGGCCGATGTATTGCCCGCAAAGGTCTAGATCAGATTGAGCGAGGATGCGACTCTGGCGGGGCAGAGGGCGCCGAGCGAAGCGAGGAGGACACGCGTGGCTCAACGGCCTGTTGCTCTCGTCACCGGAGCATCATCGGGAATCGGCTTGGCCACCGCCTCGCTGCTGGCGGCGCGCGGCTATCGCACGTTCGGCACCAGCCGGCATCCCGACCAGCGCCCCGCCCCGAAAGGCGTCGAGATGCTGCAGCTCGATGTCAGCTCCGATGCCAGCGTGCGCTCCACCATCGCCGAGGTAGTCGGGCGCGCCGGGCCCATCGACGTGCTCGTCAACAATGCCGGCTTCGGGCTGTTCGGCGCCATCGAGGAGACGTCGCTGGAGGAAGCGCGCGGCCAGTTCGAGACCACCTTCTGGGGCGCCGTGCGCCTGATCGAGCAGGTGTTGCCGTCCATGCGCGAGCGGCGGTCGGGGCGCATCGTCAACGTCAGCTCGGTGCTGGGCTTCATGCCCGTGCCGTTCCAGGCGTTCTATGTCGCCTCCAAGCATGCGCTGGAAGGCTACTCCGAGGTGCTCAATCTGGAGGTCCGCCCGTTCGGCATCTTCGTCAGCCTGATCGAGCCGAGCTTCATCCGCACGGGATTCTTCGAGCATCGCCAGGAAGCCAAGACGCCGCTCGATGTCTACAAAAGCATGCGCGCGCGGGTCTCCCCCATGATGCGCGAACGCACCGACACAGGCAGCGACCCGGACATGGTCGCGGGCGTCATCCTGAAGGCGATCTCGGCCACCGATCCGGCGGTGCGCTATCCCGTCGGTTTCAACGGCGCCATGCTGCAAGCAACGCGCAGCTTCGTGCCGGCCTTCATCTTCGACCGCGTGCTGCGCAAATCGTTCGCCCTGGACGAGAGCTAGGATCCGCTCGCCGTCAGCCGGAGGCGGATTTGAGCGTCAGCTCCAGCTTCAGGATGACGAACCCGGTCGGTGTCGCCTTTTCGGGCGCGCTCGCGCTCCCCTCCGTCTCGTCCGCCATCGAATTCAGCACGACATTGGAGTTCTTCTCGCCGATCAAGGGCGACTTCTGATCAGCCGCCGCCTTGGCATCGGCCACGAAGATCTGCTGCAACGCGCCTGGCTCGGCAACGCCGGATACGGCCCTCACCACCCAGATCAGCGTGCCGCGGCGATCGGTCGAGATGCTGATGCCTTGCGCGCTGCCGGCGTAGGTCTCTTCCTCCCCGTTCGTCGCCGTGAAGGTGCACAGCGCCTCGCGCGTGCCCTCCGCGGACGGCGTCTCGCCGGCCGCAGCCTGCCCCGGCTCGCCCAGCACGCACATCAGCACGCCGACTTCGGTGTATGCGTTCTCAGCCAGCGCGGAACAAGTCCAACAGGTCGCCAGCGCCAGCGCCGCCAAATGTGTTCGCCACATGCGAGCCTCCCTTTCCCGGCCTGACGACAACGCCGCAAGTACCCATAAAGTTACAAAATCGGGTTGGCGCGCCGGCAACGGAAAAGCCCCGCCGTGCCGAGGCACGAAGCGGGGCTCGTCATCACTTCAGATTTTGCCCAGCAACGCCGGGCTGGTGTACGAGGCTAAACCTCGTTCGATACTGTCAGTTTTTGGGTGCGTGCGGTTTGGCCTGATCAGTTTGCGCTACCAAACCGTGCCTTCGCCCTTCGGCTCAGGCGTGAGTGTTTCTGAGGTGGTGCCATGCGTCCTCCACTCGCTGTTGGTCCGCGCGACGCGCCGTCGCTGCACAGGGAGGAGCGGTGCAGGGTCGAACTCTCAACCGGAACCTACTCAACTCACCAAGACGACGAGCGTCACAATGAAGTGTTGGTATTCCTCACCGCGTTGTCAAGGCCGCGAACGGCGAATTCTGCCTATCGGCTCAGCTGAAGGGAAGCCCAGCCGGACTCGCTCGTCAGCCTCACGCTCTGCGTGTTGCCGCGCACAACGACGTAGATGGTGCCGGAGATGCCGTACTCGCGATTGTAGAAGGTGCCGCGGAACTTGTTGTCGCCGATCTTGTGCAGCGAAGCCGTCTGCACCGCCCGAATGGAGGGTGTGGCGCACACTGCGCTCACAACGTAGCCCTCGTTCGCCCTGCGGGTGTAGCGGGCGCGGCAGCGGGCTTGCTCGCGGGCGCCGGTGGCCATGGAGACGCTACCGCCGCCGCTCCAGGAGCCCTCCAGGTTCTGCGCATGACTGAACTCAGGGTGCAGTATCAGCGCGCCGAAGGCGGCCAGGCAGGCAAGCGCAAATCTGTGCATCGTGGTGCTCCCAGACGGCAGGTGTGCAACTCTTCGGACTGTACGATCCATCACAGAAGCCGCCCGCGCGGTCAACATTCCCGAGCCGGGGAAAAGGCGCAGTAAACAACAGTTGCGATATTTTACGTGTCAGGGACGCGAGCACGCGCCATTGCTGGCGTCTCGCGCGTCTGAAGATGAACACTTAGAACTCAGTTCGAGATGTCGCCACAAAGTGGGCCTAGCGCCCTTTGCTTCGCACATGCACAAGGGGCTCGCGATGGGGATGCAGCAGGTGGCAACCAGCGTCTGGATGGTGGTCGACGTTGCCTACAACGGATGGACCGTGGTCTCGACCCACGACTGCCAGCGTGCGGCGGAAACGGAACGCGACCGGCGCAACGAGGGGCTTGGCAAGGCGGCGCTACAGCGCCTGCATCGCACCCAGGCCGACTGCCTAGGCCGTCCGACTTTCCTGCGATTGAAATCGTCGCCCGGCTCTGTCGCCCGATCCTGCCGTGCGTCCGTCTTGCCGCTTCTGCGCCAGCCAGAGTTGGCGTAAGCCTTGCAGCTTGAACAGCTGAGGGACGCAGCAGGTTGGCGGGAGTCCATGAGCACGGTCGGCGCTGAAGCGGTAGCAGTGGAGCAGGGCAGGCGGAGCATTCCTACGTTCCTGCGCCAGCAGCGCGAGGAGCAGACGAAGTTCCTCGCTGCACTCGTCAATGTGCCGTCCGACAATCCGCCGGGCGACTGCCAGCCGATCGCCGAGGCTGCGGCGCGGCTGCTGGAAGGTCTCGGCTTCGAGGTCGAGCGGCATCGGGTCCCGCAGGACCGCGTCACCGCCAACGGCATGATCAGCGCCACCAACCTGGTGGTGCGCCACCGCTTCGGGCCGGGGCCGACCATCGCGCTCAATGCGCACGGCGATGTCGTGCCGCCGGGCGAGGGTTGGACGCATCCTCCCTACGCCGCCGAAATCGTGGACGGCGTCATGTACGGGCGCGGCGTGGCCGTCTCCAAGTCCGACTTCGCCACCTACACGTACGCGCTGCTGGCCCTGCAGCACAGCGGCCTGCCGCTGGCGGGCGCAGTCGAGCTGCACTTCACCTTCGACGAGGAGGCCGGCGGCCTGATCGGTCCCGGCTATCTCATCGAGCAGAACATCACCAAGCCGGATTTCGTCATCTCGGCGGGCTTCGCCTACGGCATTGTCACCGCCCACAACGGCTGCCTGCATCTCGAGGTCGAGATCGCGGGACGATCGGCGCACGCGGCGATCCCGAGCTCGGGTGCCGATGCCCTGGAGGCCGCGACCGGCGTCCTGGCCCAGCTCTACAGCCTGCGTCGCGAGCTTGCGCAAACCTCGTCCAAGACGGCCGGCATCGGCTCGCCCCAACTCACCGTTGGTCTGATCTCGGGCGGCATCAACACCAATGTCGTGCCGGACCGCGTGGTCTTCCGGCTGGATCGCCGCATCATCCCCGAGGAAGACCCGGCCGCCGTCGAGCACGACCTGCGGCAGCGCATCGAGGCGGCAGCGGCGGCGCACGCAGGCATCCGCTGCACGGTGCGGCGCATCCTGCTCACGCAGCCGTTCATGCCAATGCCTGGGCAGGATCGACTGGTGGCGGCGATCCAGACGCATGCCAACAGGATCATGGGGACGAGCGTCGAGCCGCACGGCGTGCCGATCTACACCGACGCGCGCCTCTATTCCTCCGCCGGCATCCCGACCGTGCTCTACGGCGCCGGCCCGCGCACGCTGCTGGAGGCCAACGGCCACCGGGCCGACGAGCGCCTCGTGCTGGAGGACCTGCATCGCGCCACGGAGGTGGTAGCTCTCGCACTTGCCGACCTGCTCGGCTCCCGAAGCGCGAGTAGGCAGCGGCCATGGCAGCCTCGCTGGGCGACCTGATCTACAGCCGCATCGGCGAGCTGGCCCGCATCTCCGATGATCCCGACCGGCTCACCCGCCTCTACCTGAGCCCCGCGCACAAGCGCGCCGCCGATCTGGTCGGCGCAGTGGATGCGCGAGGCCGGCATGAGCGTCCGCATCGATGCGACGGGCAACGTCGTCGGCCGCAGGGAGGGTTCGGCACCGAACGCACCCGCTCTGCTGATCGGGTCGCATATCGACACGGTGCGCGACGCCGGCCGGTTCGATGGATGCCTCGGCGTGCTGACCGGCATCGCGGTGGTTGCCGAGCTGGCGGCAAGGCAGGCGGTCCATCCGTTCGCCATCGAGGTGATCGCGTTCGGCGACGAGGAAGGCGTGCGCTTTCCGTCCGCGCTGAGCGGCTCGCGCGCCCTTGCGGGCACCTTCGACCCGGCGGTCCTCGATGAGCGCGACGAGGAAGGCGTATCGCGCCGCCAAGCCCTTGTCGCATTCGGCTGCAATCCCGAAGCCATCGCCAGCGAGGCGCGCAGCGCAGCGACCACGCTCGGCTACGTCGAGGTGCATATCGAGCAGGGACCGGTGCTCGAAGCGGACGAGCTAGCCGTCGGCGTCGTCACCGCCATCAGCGGTGCCACGCGAGGTATTGTCGAGGTTGCGGGCGAGCCCGGCCACGCCGGCACGGTGCCCATGCATGGACGACGCGATGCGCTGGCGGCGGCAGCCGAGATGGTGCTCGCCGTGGAGGCTCGCGCGAAGGGCCAGACGGATCTGGTCGCGACGGTCGGCCGGCTGGCGCTGACCAACGCAGCGGGCAACACCATTCCCGGCAAGGTGCAGTTCTCCCTCGATGTGCGCGCACCCATCGATGCACAGCGCGCTGCGGCCGTGGCCGACATCAAGGCGGCGATAGCGCGCATTGCCGCGCAACGGAACGTAGCCGCCCAGGTGACGCTCACCCACGATGCGCCGGCAACGCCCTGCGATTCCCGCCTGATGCAGCTGCTCTCCAACGGGATCGAAGGCATCGGCCTCGAGGTGCGCCATCTGCCCAGCGGCGCCGGACACGATGCCATGGCCTTCCGCGGCCGCCTGCCGCTGGCCATGCTGTTCGTGCGGTGCAAGGGCGGCATCAGCCACAACCCGGCGGAGCATGCCTCCGCGGCCGACATCGACGTCGCGGCTCGCGTGCTGCTGTCCTTCATCGACTCCTGGACGCGAGAGCCTGCCGAGCGCTGAGCCGGCGCCCCGGCTCCAGCGTTGGCCGATCGGTCTGCCCACGAACTGGTCGGGTTGCTTGTTCCCGCATCAGCGGCTGCCCAATGCGGCACCCCGCCGCGTCGAATCCGCGCTGTTTCGTAACCGGTTTGCCCTGCCCCCGAATGGCACGCGGATTGCTCTCCATCTGGCGGATCGACCGTCGATTGCCGGAGCCTCCGTTCCGTCAACCGACCATGTTCGCGAGGAGGGCGACGCCCATGAGCTTTGACAATCCGCTCGACGCCGACCGTCGCCTGCACGCGGCCGGTTGCAGCTGCGGCCAGCACCTCACGCAGGCCGATCACGACCTCGCCGCCACCGGATCATCGGATGCGCGCCTGTCGCGGGTCGTCGAATCCGCGGTGGTGCGCGCCTTGTTCCCCGACGACACCACGAGGCGCACGTTCCTGCGCGCGGTCGGCGCCTCGACGGCGCTGGCGGCGATCTCGCAGTTCTTCCCGCTCGGCACCGCCATGGAAGCCTTCGCCCAGACCGGCGCGCCGGAGAAGAAGGACATCAAGGTCGGGTTCATTCCGATCACCTGCGCCACGCCCATCATCATGGCGCACCCGATGGGCTATTACAGCAAGCACGGGCTGAATGTGGAGGTGGTGAAGACCGCCGGCTGGGCCGTGATCCGCGACAAGACGCTCAACAAGGAATACGACGCGGCCCACATGCTCTCGCCGATGCCGCTGGCCATCACGCTGGGCGTCGGCTCCAACTCCGTGCCCTTCACGATGCCGGCCGTGGAGAACATCAACGGCCAGGCCATTACGCTCGCCATCAAGCACAAGGACAAGCGCGACCCGAAGGACTGGAAGGGCTTCAAGTTCGCGGTGCCGTTCGACTACTCGATGCACAACTACCTGCTGCGCTACTACGTGGCCGAGCACGGCATCGATCCCGACACCGACATCCAGATCCGCGCCATCCCGCCGCCCGAGATGGTGGCCAACCTGCGCGCCGACAACATCGACGGTTTCCTGGCGCCCGACCCCGTCAACCAGCGCGCCGTCTACGACGGCGTCGGCTTCATCCATATGCTGTCGAAGGAGATCTGGGATCGGCACCCGTGCTGCGCGTTCGCTGCGTCCAAGGAATTCGTGACGCAGACGCCCAACACCTACGCGGCGCTGCTCAAGGCCATCATCGACGCCACGGCGTTCGCGGCCAAGCCCGAGAACCGCAAGCAGATCGCCGAGGCGATCTCGCCGGCCAACTATCTCAACCAGCCCACCACGGTCGTGGAGCAGGTGCTGACCGGCACCTTCGCCGACGGCCTCGGCAACGTGCGCAACGTGCCCGACCGCATCGATTTCGATCCGTTCCCCTGGCAGTCGTTCGCCGTGTGGATCATGACGCAGATGAAGCGTTGGGGTCAGATCAAGGGCGAGGTCGACTACGCCAGCGTCGCCCAGCAGGTGTTCCTCGCCACCGACACCGCCAAGCTGATGAAGGAGGCCGGGCTCACCCCGCCCGACACCACCTCCAAGACGTTCGTGGTGATGGGCAAGACCTTCGATCCCGCCAAACCCGAGGACTACATCAAGAGCTTCGCCATCAAGCGCGCCGCCTAGGAGGACACGCGTGCTGCTCGTCGCCCAACGCGGCTTGTGCGCGCTCCCCTCCCCCTCGTGGGGAGGGGTCGGGGGTGGGGGGCAATTTCGCGGACGACGCCTTTGGGTTCACCCCACCCCTAGCCCCTCCCCGTCATGTCGAAGACATGCCTCCGGCATGGGGGAGGGGAACCGCGGTCGAGCAAGTCGATTGGTTCTTGTTCTACCAACTACGGTGCAAGGACCATGCTCAGCTCGCTGACACTGCGTGCCTCTCTGGTATCGCTGCTGCTGTTCGGCGCGTTCGTGGCCGCCTGGCACATCGCCACCTCGGGCTCCGGACCGACGGTCAAGATGGACCCCGAATACGCCAAGCTGATGGGCGCGACGGCCACGCAGGGCAAGTCGGCGATGCCGGGCCCTGGCCGACGTCGCCGCCAAGATCTGGCAGCACCTGAAAGACCCGTTCTACGATCGCGGCACCAACGACAAGGGCATCGGCATCCAGCTGGCCTACTCGATCGCCCGCGTGCTGATCGGCTACCTGATCGCGGTGGCCGTCGCCATCCCGATCGGCTTCCTGATCGGCATGTCGCCGCTGATGAGCCGGGCGCTCGATCCCTTCATCCAGATCATGAAGCCGATCTCACCGCTCGCCTGGATGCCGCTGGCGCTCTACACCATCAAGGACTCGAGCATCTCGGCCATCTTCGTCATCTTCATCTGCTCGGTGTGGCCGATGCTGATCAACACCGCGTTCGGCGTGGCGAGCGTGCGCCGCGAGTGGCTGAACGTCGCCAAGACGCTGGAGATGAGCCCCGCCCGCACGGCCTTGCGCGTGATCCTGCCGGCTGCGGCACCCACCATCCTGACCGGCATGCGCATCTCGATCGGCATCGCCTGGCTGGTGATCGTGGCGGCCGAGATGCTGGTCGGCGGCACCGGCATCGGCTACTTCGTGTGGAACGAGTGGAACAACCTCTCCATCACCAACGTCATCACCGCCATCCTGTTCATCGGCGTGATCGGCATGCTGCTCGACCAGCTGATGGCGCGGCTGCAACGCGCGGTGGCCTATGCGGATTGAACGGCCACCCGCTGTCATCCCGGAATTTCGCGGCCAGCGAAATATCCGGGACCCAGGGCAGAGAACTGCACGCTTACTCGCTGTGACTCTGGGTCTCGGCTCTCGGGCGGATGCCCGAGGCCGGGATGACAGGTCGCGCCCATGAGCACCGCCTTCATCAGCGTCGAGGGGCTCACGCGGAGGTTCCCCGAGGCGTCGGGCAGGGGCGACCTGACCGTGTTCGAGGACCTGTGGTTCGGCGTCGGCGAGGGCGAGTTCGCCTGCGTGATCGGCCACTCGGGCTGCGGCAAGTCGACCATCCTCAACATCCTGGCCGGCCTCGACGAGCCGACCGCCGGCCACATCATCGCCGCCGGCAAGCACGTGCAGGGGCCGAGCCTCGACCGTGCCGTGATCTTCCAGGGCCACGCGCTGATGCCGTGGCTGTCGGCGCTCGGCAACGTCGAACTCGCCGTCTCCTCGCGCCATCCCGGCTGGCCGCGCAACCGCATCCGCGAGCACGCCATGAAATACCTGGCGCTCGTGCATCTCGATGGCTCCGAGCACAAGAAGCCGGCGCAGCTGTCGGGCGGCATGAAGCAGCGCGTCGGCATCGCCCGCGCACTCGCCATCGAGCCCCGCATGCTGCTGATGGACGAGCCGTTCTCTGCTCTCGATGCCCTCACGCGCGGCGCCCTGCAGGACGAGGTGATCGCCATCCGCAACGCCACGCGGCAGACCGTGTTCATGATCACGCACGACGTCGACGAGGCGCTGCTGCTGGCCGACAAGATCCTGCTGATGACCAACGGGCCGAAGGCCTGGGTGGCGGAGATCGTCGAGAACACCCTGCCGAAGAATCGCTCGCGCGCGGAGTTGCACAAGCAGCCGAACTACTATCCGCTGCGCAACCACCTGATCGATTTCCTGGTCACCCGGTCGCGCGACCTCGCCCTGCATCCCGAGGCGCGACCGGCCGACCGCAACCCTCCCGTCATCCGCCCCACAGCGTCACAGCCCCATGAAACGACGACCGCTACCGTCAAACCGACCGGGCAAGCGCCGGCTCTCCTCGCGAGCTGATGCGTTCCCGCGGCGCAAGCTGCTCGGCGAGGCCGGTGCGCGGCCGCCCGAGCCGCCGCTGCGCTCCACCGGCCAGCGTCCGAGCAACCGTTTCGTCTTCACACCAACCACAACCAAGGGAGCAAGCCCCATGCGACGCGAACAGCTGACCGAGAAGATCCTCGACATCAAGCGCGAGAAAGGACTGACCTGGAAGCAGATCACCGACGAGATCGGCGGCATGTCGCCGGTGCTGGTGGTGGGCGCGCTGATGGGCCAGATGAAGCTCGTCAAGCCGCTGGCGGCCAAGGCAGCCGCCCTGTTCGGCCTCTCCGCCGTCGAGGAGAAGATGCTGAACGAAATACCCTATCGCGGCACGCAGATGCCGCCCACCGACCCGCTGATCTACCGCTTCTACGAGATGGTGATGGTCAACGGTCCGGCCTGGAAGGCGCTGATCGAGGAAGAGTTCGGCGACGGCATCATGTCGGCCATCGACTTCGACATCAATATCGAGCGCCAGCCCAACCCGAAGGGCGACCGCGTCAAGATCACCATGTCCGGCAAGTTCCTGCCCTACAAGTATTACGGCAACGAGCAGGGCATCCAGGAGTACGGCCTGAAGGAGGCCTGAGCAGCGCTGCAGCGTGACATCGCGACGTCGGCCGCGGAATTGCCGGCGATCGCGAGCGAGGCGTGAACCCTGGTCTGTCTCAGAGTTGCAGAGCGGGGTTCACATCCTGATGGAAGCCGGAGCGCTTCCTCGACTCACTCCAAGCAACCGCGGCGCGCGTATGCGGGTCGCGCCGAGCGAAGCCTCGCTCTTGTAGAAGACGCGACGCCAATCTCGGCGCGGCGGCTGCAGCTTCGCCTTGCGTTTGCGAGTCGCAAGCATCTATGAATGCACCGGCTGTCGACTCAGGTTGCTGGTCTTGGGACCATACATCCCATCGACACGATCACCTGACGAGGATGCTTGCACCATCGTCGCGTTTGCAGGCAAAATGCGTGCAGGGAGCATTGCGGGGCTCGCGACCGGATGGCACCGGGTTCGCGGGCGGGATGCTTCCAGCCATGGAAGAGCCTCAGAGATCGGGCAGGCAACGCGTTGCAGGCGCGGTGACCACGGCACACGTAACCAGCCAGATCCTGAGAACGACAGCGGGCACCGTCCGAATGGACCGTGCATGTAGGCCGGCGAAGCGGAAGCCGGTAGTCGAAGAGGGAGCAAGCCCATGCGGTCTCGAATCGCGTTTCTTACTGTTTTAGCCGTGTCATTGGCCACAGCCGTCAGCGCAGTCGCGCAAGTGACGGACCTCAGCAAGGCAGCCCGCGATCAAATCAACGAGAGCACGGTCTTCGTTGCGGGAGGCAGCCTAGGAGCAACCTACAATTCGCTCGCCAACGACATCGGCATCGTGACGAGCGACGACAAGCTGCGCGTCATTTCCGTGACAACCGCCACCGGCGTGCAGAACGTACGCGACCTCGTGTACCTGAGGAGCATCGACCTCGCCTTCACCAATGTGCGCGTCCTCAACGGATTCTTGGCCAGCGGAGAACTCGGCACCGACCTCAAGCGGCAGATCGTCTATGTCGCTCCGCTGACGACCGAGGAGGCGCACATCCTGGTGCAGCCGGAGATCAATTCGCTCGAGGAGCTGAGGGGCAAGAAGGTGAGCTTCCACCTTGCCGGCAGCTCCAGCGCCTTGGCCGGAGCCTACATCTTCAAGGCGCTTGGCATCGACGTGAAGGTCTTCAATTTCCCGCAACCCGATGCCGTTGAAAAGATGCGCCAGAAGGAGCTCGACGCCACGGTATGCATCTGCCCCAAGATCGTTCCCGCCTATGCCTCGGTCAAACCGGAGTCCGGCTTCAAGTTCATTGAGGTGCCCTACCCACAGGCGCTCGAAGCCGAGTTCCTGCCGAGCCGGCTGACCGGCGAGGACTATCCCAACATCATCCAGAAAGACAAACGCGTTCAGACGGTTGGCATGAACACGATCCTGGTCACGCTGAACTGGCCGAAGGGATCGATGCGCTACAACCGCAACGCCAAGTTCGTCGAGGCATTCTTCTCGAAGTTCCCGGATTTCTTGAAGCCGCCCCGGCAGGTGGCATGGAAAACCGTCAACCTGGCCGGGACCGTTCCCGGATGGACGCGTTTCACGCCGGCTCAGGAGTGGCTCGATCGCAATCGCGAGCAGACCGCGGCCAACATGCGCACACGCTTCGACCAGTTCCTGAGCGAGCAGTCCAAGCGCGGAGACGGGCCCGCGGACAGGGAGCGGTTGTTCCGCGAATTCCAGGAATGGATCCGCAAGAACTGAGGCGCAACGTGAAGGCGCGCCGCGCGATCGGCGCGCCCTTCAGGGTTGGCGTGCGCTGAGAAGCCGCTTGAGCGGCTCATCGGCCTCGTCGGCGCCAAGCTCGCGGGCGCGCTCGTACCAGCGCTTGGCCGCCGCAGCGTCGGGCCGCAGACCGCCGACTACCTGACGGCGGGCCAGCTCATCGGGATCGAACGTTGCCGCCAGGGCGAGCGCCCCCTGCGCCAAGCCTGCATCCGCGGCACGCTCATAGAACAGCCGCGCCGCCTCGACGTTGCCGGCGGCCATCAGCTCCTCGCCTTTCTTGACGAAGCCGACCGCCCGCAGGCGGTCTTGCGGCGTCAGGCTCGGCTCGCGACGTTCCGGGACCGCTCTCTGGACCGATGCCGATGCCCCGGCGGCACCCGGGCCAGCGCCCCGCACCACCAGCGTGGATTTCGCCTCCGCCAGCACCGCCCCGTCGAGGCCGACCAGCGACACCACGATGTCGGCGCTGCCGGCTACGCCGGCGGGCAGGAGGATCTTGAGATTAGGCAGCGCATTCAAGGCAATGGCCCAAGAGCCGGGCGCAATCGGGTGGCCCTCCGACAACGCCGCCATGGCCGGCAGCCCGCGCACCTTGACGAAACTGTCGCGCGGGATCGATGCCGGCGGTCCGATGCGAACCGGGAAAGGAGCCTGGTTGGCGGCCTCCGCGGTCACCGTGGCGGCAATGCTGACGATCGGTCGATCCGACGTTTGCGCCACGGCAAGGGATGCCCCCACCAAGCCCAGCGTCGCATCCGCCAGCCCGGCCGTGACGAGCAAGCACAGTGGAAGCAGACGTCGCTGACTCGTTCTGGGTGGTGCCGTATCAGTCACCGCTTCCCTCCCGATCCCGCCAAACTCTGTGCCGAGCCCCAACCACTGGGCAACGCAGGCGCGCGGCCGTTGTCGGCGCTCTGCACTGGCTCGTGCACTATTGAACGATTCGTCCGGCTCGGTGGACCATCCGTCACGTCAGCCGCCGCATCCATGCGTCTGCTCGCGCCAAGCCGATCAAGCACATTCTGTTTGCGCGAAAGATGTCGCTGAAGGCATCAGCAATGCTGCACGAGCAGGACGGCTGTTTTGCTTGCGCCACACTCTGCATCGCCGACACACCGTCGTGATGCCTTCTACGCGCCGCAATCCCTCACGCAAGTCCCGCATGCGCAAGGTACAACCGTGACTGGTCATTCGCAACTGCTGTCTGCGTGGGCAAGTGACATCGCGCACAGCAAGAATCGAAGTTGATGCGCGCATCGAAGCGCCTGATCGCGCGAACGTGACAAGCGCAAGCGCAAGATGAGACGTGGCGTCCTAACGACGAGCGCTCGCCGCACGATAGGCGGTGGGAGTCTTGCCTGTGAGGCGCCGGAAGCGGCGATTGAATGTCGACAGATCATTGAACCCGTTGGCGAGCGCGATGGAGAAGACGTCCTCGTTCGACCGGCGCAGCTGCACGGCGGCCCGGTGCAGCCGGGTTCGCAGCACGAACTGATGCGGCGTTAGTCCCACGACGGCGCGGAAGGTTCGCAGAAAATGATACGGGCTCATCGCCGCCTCGCACGCGAGGGCGGCGAGTGAAAGCTGCTCGTGCGCGTCCGTCTCGATGCGCCGCAGCGCGGCAGCGATACGGCGTTGGTCGCGCCGACTCGGCGCCGCGGCATCCGCCTTGGCGTCGATGAGTGCCGCCGAGACGACGCCGGCGACCTGCAATGCCCGCTCCTCCAGCTCGGCGGCATCGCCGGCATCGCGCGCTGCTTCGGCCGCAGCAATGGCCGGGATCAGCGATGGCAGCGGAGGTAGGCGCGGAACGGGAAACGCCAGTTGCCGTGCGCCCGGCACGGATGCCAGTACACCTTCGAAAAATTCGGGCGTGAAGTGAAAGGAGAGGCAGCGGTCGCCGACCCCGTGCTCATGCCCGCACTCGAAACAGTGGCGGTGGTTGCCGAGCAGTAGCGCGCCAGGCGCGAGCACGGCTGATCCCTGGGTGGTGCGGTATTGAAACGACCCTTCCGTCACCGCCGCGATGCAGATGGAGTCGTGGCGTTCTTCGAACCGGCGGTCGCGCGGGCCGGCGGTGCAGATGACGTCATCGACACGCCAGCCAGGACCAGCCGCCAGAGGGTGTGTAGTCGTGGCCATGCATCGAGATTAGCAATTTTTCCCAAGCGGCGGCGACCCGCGCCGGTCTAGGCAGGAGGCAACGTCGCAACCGACAGCAGGAGCAAGCATGACCGTTGCCTCGTCATTCAACGCAGCGCTCAACAGTTCCGGTCCAGCTCCCGACCGCGCCGCCAAGCTCGGCCTCTACGGCTGGCTGATCGGGCAGTGGGAGATGGATGCCATCGTCCACGGCGACGATGGGACACAGCACAAGGGAGCCGGCGAGATCCACTTCGCCTGGGTGCTCGAAGGCCGCGCCATCCAGGACGTGTGGATCCTGCCCGGGGTGTTCTACGGCACGACGCTGCGGATCTATGATCCCGGCATCGACGCCTGGCACATCCTGTGGAGCGACCCGGTGCGCCAGTTCTACACGCGCCAGATCGGTCGCGCGCGCGGCGATGACATCGTGCAGGAAGGCAGGAACGACGCTGGCGAACTCGTGCGCTGGAGCTTCACGCGCATCGAGGCCAACTCGTTCCGCTGGCTCGGCGAACGCTCGCGCGACGGCGGCACCACCTGGCATCTCCAGGCGGAGTTCGACGCGCACCGCGTCAAAGGTTGACCTCAACTCATTCCCAAGGAGCAGACGACCCATGCTTGACCACGTTTCGATCGGCGTACGCGACGTCGCCAGGGCAAAGCGCTTCTACGACGCGGTGCTCGAGCCCCTCGGGTACAAGTGCCTGAGCGAAGGGGACGGTTCGCTCGGCTATGGACGCGATGCGGTCGTCCTCTGGATCAATGCCGCCGAGCGACCGGTGCCGGCCGACCTGAAGTCGGGCCTGCACTTCTGCTTCTCGGCTCCGACACGCGAGAGCGTGGATGCCTTCCACGCCGCGGCGCTGCGAGTTGGCGGGAGTGACAACGGCAAGCCCGGTCTGCGCGCCGACTACGGCGCCAGCTACTACGCCGCCTTCGCGGTCGATCCCGAGGGCTACCGGATCGAAGCCTACTGCGGGCGACCCGCGGCGTAGCGTCCCAGTTCGACCGCCCCCCGGAGCCCGCTGCCGGTTTCCCGAGCCGAATTGCCGCCTGTTTCATCACTCCAGTAGGTATCCTGATCGACCAAAACACGTGGGCTGATGACTTCGATTTGCCGCAAAGGCCGCCAACAATGCGCCGTTGATTCGTAAGATCGATTGCTTGGCAGCCGGGTAGGGGGAACAGCTGCATGTCTTTGGCCGCGAGCGAGCCATTTCACGACGACCCGTCCGGCTTGCAGGGGGTGCGCGTCCTGGTTGTCGAGGACGGCTGGCAAGTCGCCGACGCACTGAGGCTGTCACTGGAGAAGCTCGGCATGCTGGTAGCCGGGCCGGTTGCTACCACCGAGGCTGCGCGCCGGCTGGTGCGCGAGCGCGCGCCCGACGTGGCGCTGGTGGACATCAACCTCAAGGGCGAGATGGCCTACACGCTCATGGAGTGGTTGCACAAGCGAGGCATTCGCGTGGTCGTGATCTCCGGCTACCCGGACCTTCCCCAGTCCCTGGAGAAGGTCACCGCCACGTTGCACAAGCCATTCACTGCGACTGCGTTGCAGGCAACGTTGCAGCGTGTGATGAGCGAAGATCAGGCTCGCTGACGACGGGCTCGATCGGCGCCTCCTCCGGGCGGAGCCATTTGGACGGCAGCCTGATGCGGCAGCGCACCCCGTCGACGTCGTAGGCCAGGTCGACCGAGCCCTCGAGTTCGTAGGGGATCAGGTTGCGAATGGCGCCCGTGCCATATCCGACCTCGGCCGGGGCGACCACGGGCGGACCTCCGGTTTCGATCCAATCCAGCAACAGGTCGGGCCTGGCGTCTTCCGGCCAGTGCCAGAGTACGGAGATGCTGCCCTCCGGCATCGTCAGCGCACCATACTTGGAGGCGTTGGTTGCCAGCTCGTGCAACACGATGGCGATGGGTTGTACGGCATCCGCCGACAGCAGGACGGCAGGACCCTCGACCTTCACACTGGGCGCATCGACGCGAAAGGGCGCCAGGGTGTTGTTGACCAGGTCCACCAGGCTCACGCCCTGCCAGTGGCTGCGGCTCAGCAGTGCCTGGGCATTGGCCATCGCGTGAATGCGACCGTCGAAGACCTGCAGGAACTGATCCATCGAGTGGCTGCGCTCGCGCGTGCGTTGCGCAACCATGGCGACGGTGGCGAGCACATTCTTGACGCGATGGTCGAGCTCGCGCACCAGCAGCAATTGCCGTATCTCGGCACGCATGCGCTCCGTGATGTCGCGCGTGAGCCCCCTGAGCCGCAGGTAGCGCCCGTTCCGGTTGAACTCGGCCTTGCCGGTCTCCTCGAGCAATACCTCCCGGCCGTCCGGCCGAATGAAGCGGAATGAAGCGGAATAGGACGGGTTGTTCGGCGACAGGTTCTTGACCTGCGCCGTGAAGCGCGCGCGATCATCCGGATGCAGGCAGGCCAGAAAGTCGTCGCCCCGGCGACGATCACCCGCGTTCGGTCCAAATCCCAGCACCTGCGATGCGTTGCCGCTGCGGTGCGTGAAACCCGTGTTGGGATCCCACGAGAACGCCACGACTTTGCCCGCGGCAAGCGCCTCCTGCAGCCGCAGGTCGCGTTCCTTGAGCGTGAGGTCTGCCTGCTTGCGGTCGTTGATCTCGCGCGTGATCTTGCCGATCAGCGCGAGCAGGAAGCCCCAGTAGCTCAGGGCCAGAACGCCAAGCAACACGTAGCCTCTGTGATGGAGGAAGACGAGGCACTTGACGGCGCTCGGCAGGAGAATGCCGGACATGTAGGTGATGGCGGCCGAGGGCAGTGCCGACAGCAGGACTGTGCCGCTGGCGGCCATGCCGACCCCGAGCGCGACCAGGATCAGCTCCTCATCGTGCGCCAGGTTGCCGAGGTACAGGACGGACACGGCGCTCCAGGGCAAGGCCAGGAATAGCGCATTGACCGTCGCCCGCTTGGCCGCGTGACGAAAGTCTCGTGCGATCCGGCCCCGGTGCCGCAAATACCGAAAGATCAGCACCAAGGCCACGCCGTACGAATAGGCACCCCAGATGATGAGATGGGTGAGCGGAACGGAGGCCGCGAGCGCCAGTGTCAGGACGGTGGTGTTGAGGATGTGTCCGACCATGGCGACCGGCGTCACACCCGTGATCACGCTCAGCTGGTTGCGCTGAAACTCCGTCAGAGAAGATTGCATCGAACAGGCCCGCCCCCGTGCCGCAAGGCCGGCACGCCCCAAGTGTTGTCGCGCCAGCATACATGGTCCGGGCAGACAGGGAGTCGATTCGAACGAGGCCCCTGCAGGCGCTAAGCAGTGACGATGGATATGGAAAACCCATGTCCGATCGGATGGTGCAGCGCAAAAAAACGAAGGCCCGGTGGTCCCGCAACCACCGAGCCTAACCCCGCAACATAGCGGTCGGGCGTTGGCTTCAAATTTTCGGCCACGACCCACACAGATGTTAGATCGCGCGAGCCCACTTTGCATATCTGGCGGCACGGGCTTGGCCGGAAGACCTAGATCGATCGTCAGGAACGCATAGCCCTCCAATCGACGATGACATCGGTTGCAGAGTACGCATATGGTGCAACCAAGACCTGTCCGCATCGTCCCGGGGCACCCTGCAAAAGCGCGGAATCGACGTGGCTGCCATGGCTGAAGATCCCGACCGACCGGCATCGATTGCGCATATCTGGGCGCAGGCGGCGCACGACCTGCGCCAACCCGTGCAGGCCGCGTTGCTGCTGGCCGGCGGGCTGGACAGCACCGCCGAACCTGCCGAGTTGCAGCGCACGGCCAATCACCTCGACGGCTCCTTGCGATGCCTCGACGACATGCTGGAGATCTTGATCCTCCTGTCGCGGATCGAGGCGGGCCTGCAGATGGCGACGCCGCGTCCCTGCGAGTTGGCGGACCTATTGCAACCCATCCTGCAGGAGACGACCGCGATTGCCGCGGAACGTGGCCAGCCGCTGAGCTTCGAGGGGCTGGAGGGGATGGTCCGCAGTCATCCGAGGCTGCTGGCTACTGCCGTGCGGAGCCTCGTCATCAATGCCATCGACTCCGCCGACGGCGAGGCGATCAGCCTTGCGTGCCGACGGCACGGCGACACGCTGCGGCTCGAGGCGGGCTTTGCATCCGCCCGCACTGGTGCGCAGGGCGCCAAGCGCGCCTTTATCCAGCTTGCGCCGTCGCGCAAGGGCTCCACTGACGGCGTGCTCGGGTTGGGTCCGATTCTGCTGGAGCACGTGTGCCGCCTGCTCGGCCATGCGTTCGAGGATGACCGGCCATCGCCCGGACGGCGTCAGCTGGCGCTGGTGCTGTCCGTCTCCGCACACGTCCCGCTGAGAAATCTTCAGCCGATCAACTGCTTGCCGAGCGCGGCTGCGTGCGCGCGATTGGTGGCACCCAGCACGCGATAGAGAGCCGCCAGGTGCATCTTGACGGTGCCCTCGGCCACGTTCAGCCCCTTGGCGATTTCCTTGTTCGATTTGCCTTCGACGAGGCCTTTGAGGACCTGATGCTGACGGCTCGACAGCTTCTTCGTCAGGCGCTGCTGGGGTGCGTCCGGCGCAGGCTGCTCGGCGAGAACCGGCGGCACGTAGATCTCACCGGACAGGATATAGCGCAGCTTGTCGATCAACTGGCCGATGTGCTGGGTCTTGACGATGTACCCGTGCACGCCGGCCCACAGCGCCTGCAAAATATCTTCCCGCGCATCGGAGCCGCTCACGACCACGAGCTGCAAATCCGGACGCTGGCGACGGATGCGCACCAGATCCTTGACGCTCTCCATCCCTACAGGCCCAGATCGATCACGACCAGCACCACATCGGGGTCCTTCAGGTGGCCGGCCACCTCCGAGAAGGTCTCGGCTTCCAGAAATCTCTTTACCTTCAGACCACTGCGCAACAACTGCACCAGGCCAAGGCGGAACACCTCATGGTCATCGGCGACCAGTACCGTGCCTGGGAAGTCGCGCTGCGCGTTTGCCCGCATGCCTCTCGAGTCCTCCACCCTGATCCCGGCCACCTCTGATCCCGACTTGTGACTATTGCGCCGCTATCCCTCGCTGCCAACACGCGTATGCAAGGGCAACTCGCAATTCTTCTCTTAACGTCGTAGTCCGAATGGTATATAGCTTATGGCCATATGGCATAGCCACTCGGACTAGCTGAGGCGGCAACCCCGCAGCTTGCCTCAGATAGGGAGGGGCCAGTCTCGGTTCCTTATTCAACGGGGGACTTCAGGCTGGCCCCACACTTTTTTGTGGGGCCCTGCGAAAAGGGCTGCTCCTATCTGCGTGCGACTGCAGCCGCACCCAAGAATCTCATTCTCCTGCAATGTCATCACCGCTCCGCAACGCATCGGCCGGCCAGCGATGTGGCGAGCGTACGATTACATACTGTAATTGCAATTCAGCGGCACCGCGCAAGCGTAAAAATGGCGAAGTGCAGGACTGTCTACAAACAAATAAGTGACGAAACACAACGCGCAGCATCGCGTTCTCCCGGTAAGCCAGCGCGGGGCTGGTCAGCCGAGGTGAGACGCGGGGCTCTCCTCGGCGCCGTCAGCGGGCGCGACGTCCAAACAAGAATCCCAGGAGAGCACGCAGGCGGTCGGCCAGCACGCTCGCAATCAGCGACACACCGCCAAGCTGCGCGGCCGGCAGGGCGGCATTGGGGTCGTGCAGCTGGGCGTCGAGGTTCTGCGCGAAGGCCTCGCCGATGCGGCGTACCAGATCGCGCACCATGCCGGAGCGGCCGATCTGGGCGAGCGGGCCGGTCAGTACATAGCTCATCGCCACGTTCACGCGTGTTGCCTCTCCGCCTGACGCGTCCGCGATTTTCTCGAGGCGGTAGTCGACGCTACCCGAGACGCGCGAGCCGCTCTTGCGGTCGCCGCCACGCCCTTCGATGATCTGGCGGTGCTCGGCAGCGATCTGGCGCAACGTGCCTTCGCCGGCAAAGCTCGCCGAGATCGGGCCGATCTTCACCTCGAGGCGGCCTTTGACCTTGTCATCCCTCGGGCGGGCCATCGAGGGACATGCCGGGCATGCAACGGGCGACCGCCTCCGGGTCGGCCATCAGCTGCCAGACGGCATCGAGCGGATGCGGCAGCACGAAGCTCTGCGTGATGCGGGTGGCGCCGTCGCGATCCTCGATGGCGCCGACCGCGACCTCGATCGGTTGCGCCCTGGTGTGAGTCGGCCGAGCCGAAGCGGGACGCAACGCTGCCGCGCGCTGATCGACGGCGGCAGGAGCGGTGGCTTCGCAATCGAGGCACCGAGCTTCGGGCCGGGTGCGGGGCCAAGCCAGCCCGATGCAATAGGCGCGAGCTCGGCCACCAGCGAGGCGCGCTCCGCCATCACGCTTTCGATGGCGCTGACGATGCCGACATAGCCGGTGCAGCGGCACAGGTTGCCGCTCATCTCGGTGCGGATCTCGGCGCGCGACAGCCCGCCCTTGCGGCGAATAAGGTCGCGCGCGGCGACCAGCATGCCGGGCGTACAGTAGCCGCATTGCAGGGCGTGCTCGGCGCTGAAGGCCTGGCGCAGGCGCGCCATCAGCGGATCGTCGTCGAAGCTCTCGATGGTGCGGATGTCGGCGCCGTCGCAGGCCACCGCGTAGGTGATGCACGAGCGGGCGATCTCGCCGTCGATCGAGACCGTGCAGGCGCCGCAGATGCCGTGCTCGCAGCCGATGTGCGTGCCGGTGAGCAGCAGCTGCTCGCGCAGGAAATCGGCGAGATGCGTGCGCGGCGTCACTTCGGCGCGTACCGGGCGGCCGTTGACCTTGAGCTCGATGGTGGTCATGCCGGCGCGCGCCTCCCGCATCGCCCGCTGCAGCGCGGCGACGCGCACGTTCATCTCGTAGGTGTCTGCTAGTCGAGGCCTGCTTCCGTCAGGCGACGCCGCAAGGCGGCCGTATCGGCGCTGAAAGCCTTGTCCTCCAGCACGATCGGCGCGCCGCGTGGCCGTGCTGGCCACCAGGCGAACCACATCGCGGTCCGGATCATCCACAACAACGCCGATCGCCTCGGCGAACTCGCCGGTCTTGCGGCAGATCTTGTGATAGCCGAAGCGCGCGCGCGACGAGAATTTCGGGACGCGGATGCCGACCACCAGCTCGTCGTGGGCAAGCTCGGTCTCCATGGCGCCGCGCATGAAGCCCGCGAGGGCAACGCTGCGCGCACCTTGCGCACCGCGCACCAACACCTCGGCGCCAAGCGCCGTCAGGCACGACAGCCAGTCGGCCGCCGGGTCGGCGTGGGCGAGGCTGCCGCCGATGGTTCCGCGCGAGCGCACGGCGCGGTAGGCAATGCCGCGCGCGACCCGCGCGAGAAAGCCGCCGGTCGGATCGGCGACGCGGCCATCCTCGATGGCGGCATGCGTGACCGTGGCGCCGATCGTGATCGCGTTGCCATCCTCGTGCACCGCCGCCAGCTCGGCGATGCGCGTGATATCAACCAGCAGCGCGGGCTGGGCGAGACGCAGATTGAGCATCGGACCGAGCGTCTGCCCGCCAGCCAGAACCTTTGCATCCGGCGTTGGCGGCGAGCAGCGCCGACCGCCTCATCGATCCCTGCAGGGCGCACGTAGTCGAAAGCGACCGGCTTCATGCGACGCGCTGCCTTCGGTGCGGCCCGCTCGATCGCCTCGACGATGCGGCGCGGCGTGATCGGCGAGACCAGCAGCTCGACGCCGAAGTCTTTCAGCGCATCGTTGACGGCATTGGTGATGGCCGCCGGCGGGGCGATGGCGCCGCCCTCGCCGATGCCCTTCTGGCCGAAGCGCGTGTAGGGCGACGGCGTCTCCATGTGCAGGATGCGGATGTCCGGCACCTCGGTGGGGCCCGGCAGCAGGTAGTCGGACAGCGTCGAAGCCAGCGGCTGGCCCTGCGCGTCGAAGGGCATCTCCTCATACAGCGCGGTGCCGATGCCCTGCGCGGCGCCGCCCCAGATCTGGCCGTCGACGATCATCGGATTGACCAGCACGCCGCCGTCCTCGACCACCACGTAGTCGAGAATCTCGACCTCGCCGGTGTCGGGCATCACCGCGACCACGGCCGCGTGCGCCGCGTAGCTGAACGTGCCGGTGTCGCGCTTGGCCTTGTAGCCGGCGGTCAGCTCCAGGCCGCGCGGATCGACATCGGCCGGCAGGTCCTGCGGGCGGCGATACCAGATGCGGGCGATCTCCGGCACGGCGATGCGGCCCGACGGCCCCACCACGAAGCCGCTCTCGATGCGCACGTCCTCGCGGCGGGCCTGCAGCAGGCCGGCGCCGATCTTGAGGACGCGCTCGGCCAGCTCGTCGCACGCGGCGGCGACGGCGCCGCCCGACATGATCATGCAGCGCGAGCCCCAGGTGCCGGTGGAATAGGGCGTCTCGGCCGTGTCGCCGTGCACGAGGCGGATGCGATCATGCGGCACGCCGAGGATGGAATGCGCGACCTGGGACAGCGTGGTCTCCAGCCCCTGGCCGTGGCTGTGCGCGCCGATCCGCGATCTCGAGCGCCGCCATCGGGCGTGAAGCGCGCCTGCGACTGCTCGAAGCCCGGCACGAACGGAATGCCCCAGGCGGCGTAGACGCTGGTGCCGTGGCCGGCCTGCTCGGCAGTACATGGCAAAGCCGATGCCGATGCGCCGGCCGTCGGGCTCGCCGCGTTTCTGGCGCTCGCGCACGCTGTCGAAGCCGATCGCCTCGATGGCGCGACGCAGCGCCTCCGGATAGTCGCCGGAATCGAAGTGGCGCTTGGCGATGTTGTCGAACGGCATCTGCTCGGGGCGCACCAGGCTGCGTGCATGCGCAGGTCGTTGGCCTCGATGCCGAGCTGGCGCGCCAGCGCGTCGAGCGTCACCTCCAGCGCGAAGCACACGCCGGTGCGGGCGACGCCGCGATAGGGCAGGATCGGCGGCTTGTTGGTCGCCACCGAATAGACGCGGCAGCGGTAGTGCGGGAAATCGTAGAGGCCCGGCAGGATCGAGCCGACCTGGCCGCCTTCCAGGCACGCCGAGAACGGGATAGGCCGAATAGGCGCCGGAATCGACGGTCGCCTCGCAGTCGAGCGCCAGCAGCCGGCCGTCGGCATCGGCATAGGCGGTGAGGATGTAGTGATGCTCGCGGCAGTTGGCGTTGGCGGTGAGGTCTTCGCGGCGATCCTCGATCCAGCGCAGCGGGACGCCGATCTTGCGCGTCGCCCAGGCCAGCGCCACCTCCTCGGGCAGCAGGATGCCCTTGTAGCCGAAGCCGCCGCCGACATCGGGCGAGACGACGCGGATCTGGCCTTCGTCGATGCCGAGGCACTCCGGCGAGGCCGGAGCGCACGATGTGCGGCTGCTGCGTGGAGGTGGTGACCACGAGCTGGCCCAATCGCGACTGCCATTGCGCTACTACGCCGCGCCCTTCGATGGGGCTCATCGCCTGACGCGCGGTGCGCAGCTCGCGCGTGACGGAGACGGCGGCCTTGGCCTTGACGGCCTCGAAGTTCACGTCGGTCGAAGTGGTGAGATAGAGGTTGTCGCCCCAGTGCTCGTGCACCAGCGGTGTGCCGGGCTTGCGCGCAGCCAGCATGTCCGTGACGGCCGGCAGGGGATCGAAATCGACTTCGATCTCGCTCGCCAGGTCCTCGGCCTCGGCCCGCGTCGGCGCCACGCACATGGCGACCAGCTCGCCGACATAGCGCACCTTGGCCGTCGCCAGCACCGGCTGCACCGACGATTTGAAGCCCGGCAATGACGTGTCGGCGCGGATGGCGGCGACGCCCGCCAGATCCTCGGCGATGAAAACACGATCGCGCAGCGCGGCCGGAATGTGGATGGCTCGTGATGCGGGCATGGGCCAGCGGGCTGCGCAGGAATGCGACCTCCTGCATGCCGGGCAGCGTGATGTCGCCGACATACTGCCCGCGCCCGCGCATGTAGCGGTCGTCTTCCTTGCGGATCAGCCGCGCGCCGATGCCCTGGTCCGTCATAATGCAATCAACCGCGGTTCTGGCCGATCAGCTCGATGTTCAGGCGCACGCAGTCGCCAGGGTAGGTGATCTCGCCCACGTAGATCACCGATGCCGTCGGAATCCACGATGACGCAGCGTGCTTCGGCTGTCGGCGCGTTGATGGCGATGCCGAGATTGCGCGCCATTTCCATATCGGCGGCGCCGATCTGCAGCGTCTGGTGCGCACGGGAGATCTCCAGATCCTCCATCTCCGCGACGATGGCCAGGGCCGCCCGGGTGGTGAAAAGCTGCGGGTCGCGCACGTAGATGTGCTTGGCGACATGCACGCGGGCGAAGGCAAAAGGTCGGTGCCGCGCTTCTGGATGCTGCGGATGAAGACGTACTCCGGCGCCGGCGTGCCGTCGCCTTCCTCGATGCGCGGAGCAGGCTGGGTGGCCGAGGGCAGCAGATGCGGAACGTTGTCGCGGATCGGCGCGATCAGGCTGTCCCAGTCGGTGGCGAGCTGGATCCAGCGGTCGTTCTCGACCGTGCCGGTGACGAACGTGCCGCGACCCTGGAAGGATTTCACCAGCCCCTCACCCTGCAGAAGGTCGATGGCCTGGCGCACCGTGACGCGGGCGACGCCGAACTCGCGCTCCATCTCCTCCAGGGTGGCGATCTTGGCACCGACCGGCCAATGGCCATCGCGGATGCGCCGCCGCAGGACGGATGCGACCTGCAGGTAGCGCGGCACGCGGCTGTCCGCGGTCAGCCGCTGCGCTTGCTTTCTTGCCCGGATGACCATCGTATGCTTGCCTTCCGTTTCCCTGCTTCGAGGCTGCTTTGATGCTGCAGCTTCTTGCCGTCTTTGTTACCGTTTCGAAGCGGCATCGCGCGGCTGGTTTTCGCAGCGCGCCATCCCGCCGCGAAGTGCCACGGCAACATTGTATGGTGTTGCGTATAAATAGTACCATAGCTTCGCTGCCCGATCGTGGGGCACTAGATAGTACATGCGAACGTCAGTGGGATGCTTGATATGGGCAAAATGGTCAATCTCAACGCCGACATCGCCGAAGGCTGGGGTGCCTACGATATCGGCAACGATGTCGAGCTGATGAAGATCATCAAGTCGGCGAGCGTGGCCTGCGGCTTCCACGCCGGCGATGCCAACACCATGCACCGCCTGTGCCTGCTGGCCAAGGAGCAAGGGCGTCAGCGTCGGCGCACATCCGGGCTTCAACGACCTGTGGGGCTTCGGCCGCCGCCGCATCCAGATGCAGCCGGCCGATCTCGAATACATGGTCGCCTACCAGATCGGCGCGCTGCAGGCGATGGCCGCCTATGCCGGGCTGAAGGTCACGCACCTGAAGGCGCACGGCGCGCTCAACAATATGGCGGCCGAGGACGAAGGCTATGCGCTGGCGATCGGCAGGGCCATCAAGGCGGTCGACCGCGACATTATATATGTGGTGCTGTCGGGCTCGCAGATGGAGAAGGCCGCGCAGAAGCTCGAGCTGCGCATGGCGCGCGAGGGCTTCCCCGATCGCAAGTACGACGACGCCGGCAACCTGGCCGCACGCAGCATCGCCGGCACCGTGATCAAGGACCCGAAGGTCGCAGGCGAAAGCGCGCTGCGCATGGTGCAGGACGGCCAGGTCATCTCGATGAGCGGCAAGCCCGTCAAGGTGCAGGTCGAGACGCTGTGCGTGCATGGCGACGAGGCGACCGGCGTGGCGGTCGGTGCCGGCATCCGCAAGGCGCTCGAAGGCGCCGGCATCGCCGTCGTGCCGTTGACGGAGATGAAGCTGTGACGCAGAGCATCGCCATCGTCGGCGGCACCGGGCTGCTCGGATCGGGACTGGCGCGGCGGCTGGCGGCTGCCGGCTACTCTCTACTGATCGGCTCGCGCACCGCCGACAAGGCACAAGCCGCCGCGGCAGAGCTGGCGAAGACGGGCGCGACCGTGCAAGGCGTCAGCAACGCCGACGCCGCCAAGGGCGGTGAGCTGGTGATCGTCACGGTGCCGTGGTCGAGCCAGGCCGCCATCCTCGACGAGATCCGCCCGCACGTCGCCGGCAAGCTGGTGATCGACACCACCGTGCCGCTGGTGCCGCCGAAGGTGGCGCGCGTGCAGCTGCCGCCGGAGCAGTCGGCCGCGCTGGCGGCGCAGCAAGCGGCTCGGGCCCGGCGTACGTGTCGCCGCCGCGTTTCATACCATCGCCGCGCACAAGCTGCAGCGCGACGAGCCGATCGAGTCCGACGTGCTGGTGTTCGGCGACGACGCCAAGGACCGCGAGATCGTCATCGACGCTGGCGAAGGCCATGGGTTTGCGCGGCGTGCATGCCGGCCCGCTGGTCAATGCGGTGGCGGCCGAGGCGCTGACCAGCGTGCTGATCGGCATCAACCGCGCCTACAAGGTGGACGGCGCGGGCATCCGCATCACCGGGATCGGCACGTCGTAGCGGCGGGAGTGCCCCACGGAACGGAGCATGCCGACCATCGCACCACGACACGGAACGACGCGATGAGCACACCGCGACAGGACCGCGACCGGTACGTCGCCCTGTCCGGCGGCGTGGGCGGAGCGAAACTATCGCTCGGCCTGGCCCAGCTGCTCGGCGAGCGCCTCACCGTCATCGTTAACACCGGCGACGACTTCGAGCACCTCGGGCTGCACATATCCCCGGACGTCGACACCGCCCTCTACACCCTGGCCGGCGTGGTCAACCCCGAAACCGGCTGGGGCAGGCGCGACGAGACCTGGACCTTCATGGCGGCCCTGCAGCAGCTCGGCGGCTCCGGCTGGTTCAAGCTCGGCGATGCGGACCTCGCCACCCACATCGAGCGCACGCGGCGGCTGCGCTCAGGCGAGACGCTGACCAGCATCACGGCGCACCTGGCCCAGAGTTTCGGCGTCAAATCACGCATCCTGCCGATGTGCGACGAGGCCCTCCGCACCGTGGTCGAGACCGACCAGGGCCCGCTGGCGTTCCAGGACTATTTCGTGCGCGAGCAGTGCCGGCCAACCGTCCGCGCCATCCGCTTCGACGGCGCACAGGCCGCCAAGCCATCGCCGCAAGTTCGCGCCGCGCTCGCGGACCCCGACACTCGCCGGCATCATCATCTGCCCATCCAACCCATGGCTGAGCGTCGACCCGATCCTGGCCATACCCGGCCTGCGCGAGGCGATCCGCGCCAGCGGCGCACCGGTGATCGCCGTGTCGCCGATCATCGCCGGCAAGGCGGTGAAAGGGCCGACGGCGAAAATCATGCGCGAGCTCAATCTCGAGCCAGGCGCCGTGAGCATCGCCCGGCACTACGCCGGCCTGATCGATGGATTCCTGATCGACCGCGAGGACCACACGCTCGCCAATGCGATGGAGATTCCGGTGCGCGCGGCCCGCACTCTGATGCGGTCGCTGGAAGACAAAGTGGACCTCGCGCGCGAGTGCTTCGACTTCTGCGCCGCACTAAAGCCTGCAAGAAGCCGCGCAGCGCAAACCACGGGAGCGGCCTCGTGACCGGCGCCAGCACCTTCGCGATCGTGCCCGTCAAGGCTCTGGCGGATGCCAAGCGCCGCCTCGCCCCTGCGTTGGCGCCTTCCGAGCGGCGCCGGCTGGTGCTGACCATGCTGGAAGATGTGCTGGCGCTGCTGGGTGAAATTCCGAGCATCACCCGCATCCTGGTCGTCACGCCCGATCCCGAGGTTGCCGCCGCGGCGGCCAACCATAACGCCGGCGTCGTCAGCGAGGACGGCCCCAGCGACCTCAACGCCGCCGTACGCCGCGGCCTCGCCCAGGCGCACAGCCAGGGAGCCGAGCGCGCCCTCGTGCTTCCCGCCGACGTACCGCTGGCAACCCACGCCGAGATCCAGGCCATCCTCGACCTCGGCACCTACCGCCAGCTCAAAACCCCAGGTGGTCATCGTGCCGTCGGAGGACGGCGAAGGCACCAACGCCATGCTGCTGGCGCCGCCCGAAGCCATGCGGCCCGAATTCGGCGAGGGCAGCTTCGTGCGGCACGTGGCCCAGGCCGTCGCGCTCGGCCTCGATTTCCGCGTGCTGCGCCTGCCCGGCCTCGGCGCCGACATCGACCAGCCGCGCGACCTCGCCCGCCTCGCCGCCACCGAGCGCTATGCGTTCCTTAATGCGGAAACAGCGGCCCGCCCACACGACCCCGATCCATGAAAACCCGATTCCCGGTTGCCCCCCGCCGGAGACCTGCGATATTGGTACTAACAATAGAACAATAGAAAAAGCTGGCCGCCGCCGCACCAAAAGCTTCGAGGATGTCCGCAAGGATGGGCCCCTTCGCCTTTCCAGCCAAGGTCGAGGACCAAGCGGTCCGCAAACGCGCGATGGCGCTGTTGCGCGAAAAGGGCGTCCGGCTGCCCACCTTCGCCGAGCTTGCCGAACCCAATCGCATCGCCGGCCGATATCCGCTCAGGTCTCGGCAAAATCGGCCCCGACGATCCGCATCCGCACAATCTCTATCGCGTGCACTGGTACAACGACGCGGCACGCACCGGGCTCGGCCGCCGTACCCGTGCACATCGAGCTGCCGGAGGCCCTGACCGGCGTCAAGGCCCGCATCGTCGTGGCGATCGGCGCGCTGTTTCCCATGATCCGCGCCCACAAGGTGCTGGCCGCCTACGCCTGCCTCGCCCCGCGCCTCGCCGCCGGCCGCTTCGACCCACAGCGCCAGCGCGCCGTGTGGCCCTCGACCGGCAACTACTGCCGCGGCGGCGTCGCCATCTCGCGCATTCTCGGCTGCCGCGGCGTCGCCGTGCTGCCCGCCGGCATGAGCCGCGAGCGCTTCGATTGGCTCGGCGCAATGGGTCACGGCGCCGGAGGACATCGTGCGCACGCCCGGCACCGAGTCCAACGTCAAGGAAATCTACGACAAGTGCGCCGAGCTGGCGCGCGATCCCGCCAACGAGATCGTCAACCAGTTCAGCGAGTTCGGCAACTACCTGGCGCACTGGCGCTGCACCGGCCCGGCGCTGGAGGCGATCTTCCTCGCCCTGCGGAAGACATCGAAGGACGCGCGCCTCGCCGGCTTCGTCTCGGCCAGCGGCTCGGCCGGCACGCTCGCCGCCGGCGACTACCTCAAGGCTCAGCACGGCACCAGGATCGCCGTCGTCGAAGCCGTGGAATGCCCGACCCTGCTCAACAACGGCTACGGCGAGCACAACATCCAGGGCATCGGCGACAAGCACGTGCCGCTGATCCACAACGTCATGAACACCGACCTCGTGATCGGCATCTCGGACCAGGCGACCGACGGCCTCAACGCCGTGTTCAACACCGAGGTCGGGCGCGCCTACCTCGCCCGCCGCCTCGGCCTGCCCGACGCGATCGCGCACGCGTTCGCCCATTTCGGCCTGTCGTCGATCGCCAACATCCTGGGCGCCATCAAGATGGCCAAGCACGCAGGGCTCGGCCCCGACGATGTCATCGTCACCGTCGCCACCGACGGCCACGAGATGTACCGCAGCGAGCTGGAGCGCTACCTGCAAGCGCCGCCACAACCTCGGCGACATGACGAGCGAGCTGGCCGCCGAACTGGTGGGCCGCCACCTGTCCGGCGCCGACACCGAGCATGTGCTGGACGCCACCCAGCGCGAGCGCGAGCGCATCTTCAACCTCGGCTACTTCACCTGGGTGGAGCAGCAGGGCATCGCGCTGGCCGATTTCCAGCGCCGCAAGTCGCAGGACTTCTGGCAAGGCCTGCACGCCCTGGTGCCGCAGTGGGACGAGATGATCACCGCCTTCAACCGCGACAGCGGCATGCAGGCCGCGGCATGATGGGCAAAACCGACAGGCACCGGCTTCTTTTCCTCCCCCTTGAGGGGGGAGGGCGGCGCGCCATCACTTGGCTCCGCCATGGCAGCGTTCACCGCACACTCGACGGCGGAGCCAAGTGATCTTGGCGCGCCGGGTGGGGGTGTGGCCGTATGCGCAATTGGGATTGCGAGAGACGCATGAGCAAGAAAGATCTGGTCACCCCCTACGCACAGCTGCGCGCAGAGACGCTGGCTCGCGACCGCGGCCTGCGCGAGAAGGTGATGTCGCTCGAGGAAGCCGCCAAGCTGGTCGGCGACGGCGACCACGTCGCGCTCGGCGGCTGCCACCTGTCGCGCACGCCTATCGCCATGATCTGGGCGCTGATCCGCGCGCGCAAGCAGAAGCTCACCGTCTCCCGCTCCATCGCGTCCTCGGAGACCGACCTGCTGCTCGCCGGCGGCGTCGCCAACCACGTCGTCACCAGCTGGTTCAGCCAGGGCCTGATCTGGGGCGTATCCAAGGTCATGCGCCACTACACCGAGAACAAGCTCGCGGTGTTCGAGGAGTGGAGCCACATGTCGATGGGCCTGCGCTATCGCGCCGGCGCCATGGGCATCCCCTTCATGCCCTCGCGCACCATGCTGGGCTCGGGCGTCGGCGAGCGGCTCGGCGACAGCCTCAAGACCATGGCCTGCCCGTTCACCGGCGAGGAGCTGGCCCTGCTGCCTGCGCTCAATCCGGACTGGGCGCTGATCCACGTGCAGCGCTGCGACGCCTTCGGCAACGCCCAGCTCGACGGCCTGCAGTTCATGGACCTCGACCTCGCCATGGCCGCCAAGCGGGTCATCATGACCACCGAGCGCATCGTCTCCAACGAGCAGATCCGCCGCACGCCCGACCAGACGCGCATCCCCTTCTTCACGGTCGAAGCCGTGGTCGAGGCGCCGATGGGCTGCGCCCCGCACGAGTGCTACGGCGTCTACGAACCGTTCTTCTCGCACCTCGACGACTACGCGCACGTCACCACCAAGGACCCGATCAAGGGCTCCAAGGAGTACCTCGACCGCTACTTCTACGGCCCCAAGTCCTGGCCCGACTATCTGTCCGAACTCGGCATGGATGCCGTGCTCGACGCGTGCCGCCGCGGCAGGAGTGTTCACAATGACTAAGCATCAATCCAAAGACGCCACCTACACGGCCTCCGAGCTGCTGTGCGTGATGGCCGCGCGGCTGCTCAAGGACGGCCAGATCGTGTTCGCCGGCATCGGCGTGCCGCTGCTGGCCGCCACGCTGGCGCAGCACCAGTTCGCGCCGCACCTGACCATCCTGTTCGAAGGCGGCACCATCGGCCCGCGCATCGTGCCGGGCGAGCTGCCGCCGTCCACCAACGAGCAGCGCTGCACGCGCTACGCCAACATGGTGCTGCCCATCACCGACGTGCTGCTGCTGCTGCAGCGCGGCTACGTCGATGTCGGCTTCATGGGCGGCGCGCAGATCGACCGCTTCGGCAACCTCAATTCGTCCTTCATCGGCGACCCGGAAAATCCCAAGACGCGCCTGCCCGGCACCGGCGGCGGCAACGACATCTCCTCGCTCACCAACATGATCGTGGCCATGAAGCACGAGAAGCGCCGCTTCGTGGCCGACGTCGACTTCATCACCTCGCCCGGCTGGATCAGGGGACGCAAGTCGCGCGCCGAAGCCGGCCTGCCGCAGGGCGGCCTGTGGCGCGTCGTGACCGACCTCGCCCTGCTGGGCTTCGACGACGAGACCCGCGAGATGCAGGTGCTGGCGCTGCAGGCCGGCGTCACGCGCGAGCAGGTGCAGGACAACACCGGCTTCAAGCTGCTGTTTGCCAAGGACGTCGAAACCATCGAGGCCCCGCGCAAGGACGAACTCGCCACCCTGCGCCGCCTCGACCCCGACCGCCGCTTCACGGCGTAACAATGCGAGTGGGAACGCGACGAAACCCGAAATGCCCACGCGGCTCCCCTCCCCTCGATGGGGAGGGGCTAGGGGTGGGGTGAAGCCACGAGCGTCGCCCTTGCCGCCTACCCCCACCCCCGACCCCTCCCCGCAAGGGGGACGGGGAGACGACGTCGATCGAGTAGGAACTAAGGAACAGACCATGCCCGCCAAGAAGAAGCAGACGGTGTTCGGCATCGCCATGCGCAACTTCACCAAGTATCCCGAGATGCCCTCCGCGCGGGAGCTGATCGAGTACGGCGTGCGCATGGAGGAGCTGGGCTACGAGTTCGGTCTGGGCCTGGGACCACATCCTGCTGGGCGTCGATCCCAACTTCCCGATCCACGAAGCGCTCACCATCCTGACCGCGATCGCCGCCCGCACCACCAAGATCAAGGTCGGCACCGGCATTCTGGTCATGCCGATGCGCAATCCGGTGATCCTGGCCAAGGAACTCGCCACCATCGACCACATCTCCAACGGCCGCCTGCTCGTCGGCGCCGCGGTCGGCTGGTACAAGCGCGAGTTCGAACTCGATGGGCGTGGAGTTCACCCACCGCGGCAAGATCATGGAGCAGAGCCTGGAGATCATCAACCGGCTCTGGACCGAGGACAAGGTCGACGGCGACTACCCGCCCTACAAGCTGCGCGGCGCCGTGCTCTATCCCAAGCCCGTGCAGAAGCCGCGCCCGCCCATCCTGATCGGCGGCTACGTCGATGCGGTGCTCAAACGCGCCGCCACCAAGGGCGACGGCTGGCTCACCTACTACTACACGGCCGAGAGCTTCGCCCGCGGCTGGGCCAAGGTGCGCGGCTTCGCCGAGGAGGCCGGCCGCAACCCCGACGAGCTGATCTCCACCAACCAGCTGCCGATCTGCGTCGGCCCGCGCGCCAAGATCGAGGCGCCCATGAAGCACTGGCTGCAGACCGAGTGGGACTACGCCTCCTGGTCGGAATCGACCATGGACAGCGCCATCATGGGCACGCGCCGACGAATGCGTCGAGCAGCTCGAGGCCCACATCGCCACCGGCATCGATCGCATCATCTTCGTACCGTACAAATACGAGCCCGAGCAGGTCGAGGCCATCGCCAAGGAGATCATCCCCAAGCTGCAAAAGAAAATGGCATAGCGCCCAAAATGCAGCCAACGGAGCACGCGGAAATGCTCTGCCGCACGTTAACTTGTCAGCTCCCGGCCAGTCCCCTATCCTCAACTTTGATGGTGTTACTAACCTTGGGACAAGATCACCGTCCACCGGATCGGGCTCTGGGGAAGGAAATTCGACTACTCGCACCTCTGACTGAAGGGAGCATCGCATGTCATCTCGCGTTCTAAGAACCGCGCTCGCCGTCGCGCTCGGGACCACGCTGCTGGCCGCAGGCGCCGCAGCGCAAGACACCATCAAGATCGGCGTGACGCAGCCGCTCACCGGCGCGTTCGCCGCGTCGGGCAACTACGTCACGCAGGGCGCCAAGATCGCCGAGGAGGAGATCAACAAGGCCGGCGGCGTGCTCGGCAAGAAGATCGAGCTGATCGTCGAGGACAACAAGTCCAATCCCACCGAAGCCGTCGCCACCGCCGAGAAGCTGATCGTCAAGGACAAGGTGCCGGTGATGCTGGGCGCCTGGAGCTCGACGCTGACGCTGGCCGTCATGCCCAAGCTCGAGGAATACAAGGTGCCGATGGTGGTCGAGACCTCCTCGTCCGGCAAGATCACCGTGTCCGGCAACCCCTACATCTTCCGCATCAGCCCGACCTCGGAGATGGAGGCCAAGGCCTTCACGCCGCTGATCAAGACGCTCGGCATCAAGAAGGCGGACTTCCTCGCCACCAACAACGACTTCGGTCTCGGCGCCTCCAAGGAATTCTCGGAGATGGCCAAGAAGGAAGGCGTCACGGTCGGCGTCATGGAGACGATGGACCCCAAGGCCACCGACTTCTCGGCGCAGCTCGCCAAGATCAAGGCGTCCGGCTCCGACACGCTGTTCGTCACCACGGCCGTCGAGCAGATCACGCTCATCCTGAAGCAGGCCAAGGACCAGCAGCTCACCGCGCGCATCATCACCACGGGCGGCTCCAACTCGCCCGACCAGCTGATCGCGCAGGCCGGCGAGGCGGCCAACGGCTCCTACCACCTGGTGTTCTTCACGCCCTGGTTCCCCGAGGCCGTCAAGAACCCCGACATCGCCAAGAAGTTCGTGGCGCTCTGGAACGGCAAGGGCCACAACGTCGGCGGCCTCACCGAAGGCTTCCGCGGCTGGGACGGCCTGCACGTGATCGTCGAGGCCATCAAGGCGGCCGGCAAGGCCGAGCCCGAGGCCATCACCAAGGCCCTCTGGGACGTCAAGGTGAAGGGCATCAACGGCGACATCGCCTTCATCAAGCAGGGCCCCGCCGGCAAGGAAAGCGCCCAGAACACGCCCAGCGTCTATCTCGTCAAGATCGACGCCGGCAAGGTCACCCGGCAGTAGCGTTCGGCTCACGCCATGCCGTCTCGCCCAACTACATTCGGGAGAGGGTTAGGTGAGGGCAGCGCTTGCTCCGCGTGTTGCGGCTCCGCTCACACCCGGCCCTCTCACCATACGGCTGGCGGAGAGCGCGATCCAGATCGTGGACCAACTCCTCCAGCATTGCCTCAACGCGCTGATCCTCGGCGGCACCTATGCCCTGCTCGGCATCGGCCTGACGCTGATCTTCGGCATCATGCGGGTGGTCAACTTCACCCACGGCGAGCTGTACGCGTTCGGCGCCTACATGATGTACATGTGGGTGATGGTGCTGGGCGCCAACTTCTACCTCGCCCTGCCGCTGGCCGTGCTGCTCGGCGTCGTGCTCGGCGCCATCATCGAGATCGTGCTGCTGCGCCGCCTGCGCGGCGCCGACATCGACACCACCATGCTGGTGATGATCGGCGCCTGGATCGCCATGCAGAACTCCGAGCAGCTGGTCTGGAGCGGCGTCGCCAAGTCGATCGACACGCCGTTCCCCTCCTCGCCGCTGGTGCTGGGCCCCGTCTCGGTGTCCTGGAACCGCCTGTTCGTGTTCGTGGTGGCGCTCGCCCTGATCGCCGGCTCCTACGCCTGATCAACCGCACCAAGCTCGGCAAGGCCATGCGCGCCACCTTCCAGGACCGCGAGACGGCTGCCCTGATGGGCGTGCAGATCAACACCATCCACACCGCCACCTTCGCGCATCGGCTCGGGCCTCGCCGCGGCGGCCGGCGCGCTGCTCGGCCCGGTGTTCGTCGTCTACCCGACCATGGGCGATCTCGCCTCGCTGAAGGCCTTCGCCATCGTCATCCTGGGCGGCCTGGGCAGCATCCCGGGCGCCACCATCGGCGGCTTCATCCTGGCCTTCATGGAGGAGCTGGGCGCCGGCTACGTCTCCTCGGGCTACCGCGACGCCATGGGCTTCCTGCTCATCATCGTCATCCTGCTCGTCAAGCCGACCGGCCTGTTCGCGCAGAAGGAGCGCATCGGCTGATGCGGCTCGCGACCTACGCCTGGCTGGCCTTCCTGTTCTCCGTGCCGCTGTGGATGGACGACCTCTACGTCCTGCACGTGCTGATCATCACCGGCATCTTCATCATCGCCGCCATGAGCCTCAACCTGCTGCTCGGCTACACCGGCCAGCTGAGCCTCGGCCACGTCGCCTTCTTCGGCATCGGCGCCTACACCTCGAGCCTGGTCTCGCTCGGCTTCGAGGCGCACCTGCTGCCCGGCGTGCTGGTGACGCTGGCGCCGAAGCCGGTCTGGCTCGGCATGCTGTGCGGCATCCTGGTGGCCGGGCTGTGCGGCTGGGTGATCGGCCGCATCTCCTTCAAGGTGCGCGGCGCCTACTTCGTGATCGTCACGGTCAGCTTCGCCGAGGTGATCCGCCTCGTCGCGCTCAACTGGGTGGAGCTGACGCAGGGGCCGATGGCGCTCAACAACATTCCCTACCTGCGCCTCGGCGTGCCCGGCTGGTTCGAGATCTCGTTCCTGCGCAAGCCCGCCAACTACTACCTCGTGCTGGTGGTCGGCGTGGTCTGCTACGTGCTGATCCGCCGGCTGGTGCAGTCGCGCGCCGGCCGCGCCATGATCGCGCTGCGCGAGAACGAGCCGCTCGCCACCTCGGTCGGCGTCGACGTCACGCGCTTCCTGGTGCTCGCCACCGTCGTGTCCGCCGGCATGGCCGGCGCGGCCGGCGCCATCTACGCCCACTACGTGCGCATCGTCGATCCGGACGTGTTCCTGTTCATCTACACCGTGACGATGGTCATCATGGTGGTGACCGGCGGCAAGGGCACGCTGGCCGGCCCGGTGGTCGGCGGCATCATCTTCGGCCTGATGCCCGAGATCGCTGCGCGCTGCCCAGATCAAGCCCGAGGTGCAGTGGGTGATCTACGGCGTGCTGATGATGCTGGTCGTCTACTTCCTGCCCGAGGGCATCGTGCCGGCGCTGCGCAACTGGTGGCAGCGGCACGCCGCGCCGCCACCGACGCCGCCGGCCGGCACGCGCACAGCCGTCGAGCCCGCCACATGACGGCTGCTCGCTGACCGTCGAGAACCTGTCGATCCGCTTCGGCGGCCTGCTCGCCGTCGAGGCCATGAGCTTCGAGGTGCGCGAGGGCGAGGTGCTGTCCCTGATCGGCCCCAACGGCGCCGGCAAGACCTCCGCCTTCAATGCCATCACCGGCTACGTCGCGCCGGCCGGCGGCAGCATCGCCTATCGCGGCACGTCGCTGATCGGCCGCACGCCCAACCAGATCGCCGAGCTGGGCGTGGTGCGCACCTTCCAGAAGACCAGCGTCTTCACCGGCCTGACCGTGTTCGACAACGTCATGATCGGCCTGCACCTGCGCTCGCGCCAGAAGCCGCTCGCCATCCTGCTCGGCCTGCCCTCGGTGGCGCGCGAGGAGCGCGAGCTGCGCGACGCGGCCCGCGAGACCTTGCAGTTCCTCGGCCTCGAGGCCGCGCGCCGACCAGCTGGCCTCCGCGCTGCCCTACGGCGAGCTGCGCCTGCTCGAGGTGGCCGTCGCGCTGGCCGCCAAGCCGAAGCTGCTGCTGCTCGACGAGCCGGTGTCCGGCATGAACCCGTCGGAGACCGCGAGCTTCATGAAGATGCTGGCGCGCATCCGCGGCGCTCGGCATCACCGTGCTGCTGGTCGAGCACGACATGAAGATGGTGATGGGCGTCTCCGACCGCGTCATCTGCCTGAACCAGGGCCGCATCATCGCCAGCGGCGCGCCGGCCGAGATCCAGCGCAACCCCGAGGTGATCCGCGCCTATCTCGGCGAGAGGTACGTCCGTGCTCACGGTTGAGGGCCTCACCTGCCGCTACGGCAAAGTGGCAGCCGTGCGCGAGCTGTCGATCGAGGTCAACGAGGGCGAGCTGGTCTCGCTGATCGGCGCCAACGGCGCCGGCAAGACCACCACGCTCAAGGCCATCTCGGGCGTGCTGCCGCCGGTCGCCGGCCGCATCACCTTTCGCGGCGAGGACATCACGCACGCCGGCGCGCGGCGCATCCTGCAGCTCGGCATCGCGCATTGCCCGGAAGGCCGGCGCGTGTTTCCCTACATGACGGTCGCCGAGAACCTGGAGATGGGCTGCTACCTGCGCACCGACTCCGACGGCATCGCCAGCGACATGGCGCGCCTGTTCGAGCGCTTCCCGATCCTGCGCCGAGCGCCGCCACCAGGCGGCCGGCACGCTGTCGGGCGGCGAGCAGCAGATGCTGGCCATCTCGCGCGCCCTGATGAGCCGGCCCAAGCTGGTGCTGTTCGACGAGCCCTCGCTCGGCCTCGCCCCCAACCTCGTCGAGCGCACCTTCGACATCATCAAGGAAATCCGCGGCCAGGGCGTCACGGTGGTGATGGTCGAGCAGAACGCCTTCGCCGCGCTGGAGCTGTCCGACCGCGCCTACGTGCTGGAGCAGGGCCGCGTCACGCTCGCCGGAACCGGCGCCGAGCTGCTCGACAACCCGCACGTCAAAAGCGCCTACCTGGGGGCGTGACCTTTCTCGTAGGTTGGGTCAAGCGGAGCGCAGACCCAACACCGTTGAGCATCGAAGGTTGTGTTGGGTCATCGCTATCGCTCGACCCAACCTACACCAGCGGCGCTGGATGGAACCACCGCCCTGCCACCACGGTACCTTCCGCCGCGATCTTGCGGTCGCCGATCAGGTGCTCGCCCACCACGTCGACGTAGTCGAACTGCCCCTCCTTGATGGACAGGAGGGTGGCGTCGCCGACGCTGCCGGGCTTCAGGCTGCCGAGTTCCGGCCGCTTCAGCGCCATCGCCGCATTGACCGTGGAAGCGGCGATCACCTCGTCCAGCGGCATGCCGAGACACAGGAACTTCGACAGGGTCGTAACCTGGTCGAAGGCCGGGCCGTTGATGCACAGCGTGTGCACGTCCGAGGAAATCGTGTCGGGCATGAAGCCGTTGGCCAGCATCGCCCGCGCCGTCTTGAAGGCGAACGAGCCCTTGCCGTGGCCGATGTCGAACTTGACGCCGCGCTTGCGCGCCTCGATCACCTCGCGCTTGACGGTGCCCTGCTGGGTCGCCGGCGAGTTGGGAAACGGCCGGAACGCGTGCGTCAGCACATCGCCCGGACGCAGGCGCGCCAGCACCTCCTCGTAGCTCGGCGGCGGGAAGTCGATGTGGCACATCAGCGGCATGCCCGCCTCCTCGCCCACCTGCAGCGCGATATCGAGCGGGATGGCGCCCGAGGTGCCGGACGCATGCCGCCCCACCCGCACCTTGATGCCCACAATCACGTCGCGGTTGGCGTTGGCCACCTCCACTGCCGTGACCGGGTCCATCAGGCGCAGCTCCTCGCTCTCGCCCACCATCACCCGGTCGGAGAAGGCGTAGATGCCGGCGTGCGACACGTGCAGATAGGCCAGGATGCGCACCTTGCAGGGGTCGATCACGTGCTTGCGGAAGCCGGCGAAGTTGCCGGGACCCGCACTGCCCGTATCGATGGCCGTGGTCACGCCGGACGTGCGGCAGAACTCCTCGGCATCGATGCCGAGCGAGGTGCCGCCCCAGTACACATGCGTGTGCAGATCGATCAGCCCCGGCGAGACGATCAGCCCCGAAACGTCGCGCACGTCGGTGGCGGGGCCGGCCTCCAGCTTCGCGCCGACGCGAGCCACCTTGCCGGCCGAGAAGGCGACATCGGTAACGGCATCGAGCTTCTGCGACGGATCGATTACCCGGCCGCCGCGAAGAATTAGGTCATACACCATGGATCGCCTACGCCGGTTGCGGCCCCAGAACGCTCATCGAGGAGAGGCAACGACAATGGTTGCAGAACGGCGCCGGCGTCAAGTGGCGCGGGGGCCGCCTTCGATCGCACGCGCGATGGTCATCGCAGCCCCACACACCGCAACCCGCGCCAGACGCCGCCGTGGCCCGGACCGCGCATTTGTCCGTCCCCGCTGCAGTGCGATAAAGGTGGCACGACGCTTGCTCTCCTCCACCTGACGCGAGTTGGTATGCGCTGGCACGGCCACCGCTCGCCCGAGCGTTGTTGTCATGCTGCCTAAATGTTTGGCAGTATGGCAATGCGCTAGACGGCCGGTCCCGCAACATGGAGGGCATCGCGATGCACCGCAGAACATTCCTCAAGACATTGGCGAGCACGGGCAGCCTGGCGGCGCTTGGTTCGTTCCCCGCACCGGCGATCTCGCAGGGTGCGGCCGCGAAAGCCCTGCGGTTCGTGCCGCAAGCGAACCTCGCCAACTTCGACCCCATCTGGGGTACCCAGTATGTCGTGCGCAACGCCTCGGCGATGGTCTGGGACACGCTGTACGGCGTCGACGACAAGCTGCAGCCGCAGCGGCAGATGGTGGAAGGCGAGGAGGTCTCGAGCGACGGCCTGACCTGGACCTTCAAGCTGCGGCCCGGCCTCAAATTCCACGACGGCGAGCCGGTGCTGGCCAAGGACGTGGTGTCGAGCCTCACCCGCTGGTGCGCCCGCGACTCCATGGGCCTGATGATCAAGGCCCTGCAGAAAGAACTGACCGCCGCCGACGATCGCACCATCAAGTGGGTGCTGTCCGCGCCGTTCCCCAAGATGCTGTTCGCGCTCGGCAAGAACAACACGCCGATGGCCTTCATCATGCCGGAGCGCATCGCCAAGACCGACCCGTTCCAGCAGATCACCGAGTACATCGGCAGCGGTCCCATGAAGTTCGCACGCAGCGAATGGGTGCCGGGCGCCAAGTCGGTGTTCGAGAAATTCGCCGACTATGTGCCGCGCAATGAGCCGCACTCCTGGCTCGCCGGCGGCAAGAAGATGAACATCGACCGCATCGAGTGGATCATCATGCCCGATCCCGCCACCGCCGCGGCAGCGCTGCAGAACGGCGAGATCGACTGGTGGGAGACGCCGATCCCCGACCTCGTGCCGGTGCTCAAGAAGAACAAGAACATCCAGGTCGACATCGCCGACCCGCTCGGCAACATCGGCTCGTTCCGCTTGAACCACATGCATCCGCCCTTCAACAACGTGAAGATCCGCCGCGCGGTGCAGATGGCGCTCAGCCAGGAAGACTACATGCGCGCCGTGGTGGGCAGCGACGAGAGCCTGTGGAAGGTGATCCCGGGCTTCTTCACCCCCGGCACGCCGCTCTACACGGAAGAAGGCGGCGAGCCGCTCAAAGGCAAGCGCGACCTCGACGGCGCCAAGAAGCTGCTGGCCGAAGCCGGCTATTCCGGCCAGCCGGTCACCTGCCTGGTGGCGCAGGACCAGCCGCCGCTCAAGGCCATGGGCGAGGTGACGGCCGACCTCTTGAAGAAGATCGGCATGACGGTCGATTTCGTCGCCACCGACTGGGGCACCGTCGGCCAGCGCCGCGCCTCCAAGAACCTGCCCGGACAGGGCGGCTGGGGCATGTTCCACACCTGGCATGCAGGCGCCGACTGCGCCACGCCGGCCAGCTACGTCGCCGTGCGCGGCACCGGCGAGAAGGCCTGGTTCGGCTGGCCCGAGAGCGCGCCCGTGGAGAAAGAAGTGGCCGCCTGGTTTGGGGCCAAGGACCTCGCCGAGGAGAAGACGATTATCGGCCGGCTGAACAAGGCGGCCATGGAGGATGTGATCTACATCCCCACCGGCTTCTACTACGGCTATCAGGCCTGGCGCAGCAATGTCAGCGGCGTCGTCAAGGGCCCGCTGCCGTTCTTCTGGGGTGTGACGAAGGCCTGACAACAAGCGCAGGCAGCGAATGCTTTCTCACATCGTTCGACGCATCCTGGCGACGATTCCCGTGATGGGGATCGTCGCCTTGTTCGTGTTCAGCCTGCTCTACATCGCGCCGGGTGATCCGGCCGCCGTGATCGCCGGCGACCAGGCCTCGCCGGAGGACGTCGAGAAGATCCGCCGCAACCTCGGCCTCGACCGGCCGTTCGTCACCCGCTTCGGGGAATGGTCCTGGCAGATCGCGCATGGCGACCTCGGCACGTCGATGTTCACCGGCCTGCCGGTCACCACCCTGATCGCCCAACGCCTCGAGCCGACCCTGTCGCTGATGGTGGTCACCCTCATTCTATCGGTGTCGATCGCCGTGCCGATGGGTGTGGTGGCGGCCTGGAAGGCGGGCACCTGGATCGATCGCAGCCTGATGGCGTTCGCGGTGTTCGGCTTCTCGGTGCCGGTGTTCGTGGTCGGCTACGTGCTGGCCTACATCTTCGCCCTCGAGCTCGAATGGCTGCCGGTGCAGGGCTATACGCCCCATCGCGCGCGGATTCGGGCCGTGGATCGAGAACCTGATCCTGCCCTCGGTCGCGCTCGGCTGCGTCTACATCGCGCTGATCGCCCGCATCACGCGGGCCTCCATGCTGGAGGTCCTGCAGCAGGACTACATCCGCACGGCGCGCTCCAAGGGCATGGGCCAGCGCGGCATCCTGTTCGTGCACGCGCTCAAGAACGCGGCCGTGCCGATCGTCACCGTGATCGGCATCGGCATCGCCCTGCTGATCGGCGGCGCCGTCGTTACGGAAAGCGTGTTCGCCATTCCGGGCCTCGGCCGGCTGACGGTCGATGCCATCCTGCGCCGCGACTATCCCGTCATCCAGGGCGTGGTGCTGCTGTTCAGCTTCGTCTACGTGCTGGTCAACCTGGCGGTCGACCTGCTCTACACGCTGCTCGATCCGAGGATCCGCTATTGATCGCCCAGTCGCCAACCATCGCGCTGCCGGCCGGCATCTCCGCGGCGGCCGCCATGCCCGACGTGCTGCCGCCGGTGAAGGTGCGGCGCGGCCTCGCCCGCTTCATCTATCGCTATCCCATGATTGCTTTTGGCGGCGCGCTGCTGATCGCGATGCTGCTGATCGCCGCGCTGGCGCCCTATCTCGGAACCGTCGACCCGACCGCGCTGGCCCCCGCCAAGCGCACGCGCAGTCCTTCCGCCGAGTATTGGTTCGGCTCCGACATGTTCGGCCGCGACATCTACTCGCGCGTGCTGTACGGCACGCGCGTATCGCTCACCGTCGGGCTGTCGGTGGCGGTGCTGGCGTCTGTCGCCGGCCTCATCATCGGCCTGGTATCGGGCTTCGTGCGCTGGGCCGACGGCATCATCATGCGCGTCATGGACGGCATCATGTCGATCCCGCCCATCCTGCTCGCCATCACGCTGATGGCGCTGACGCGGGCCAGCGTCGGCAACGTCATCACCGCCATCACCATCGCCGAGTTCCCGCGCGTCGCCCGTCTGGTGCGCAGCGTCGTGCTGTCGCTGCGCGAGCAGCCCTATGTCGATGCGGCGGTGGCGGCCGGCACGCGCACGCCCATGATCATCCTGCGCCACATCCTGCCCAACACGCTGGCGCCCATGTCCGTGCAGGCGACCTACATCTGCGCGTCCGCCATCATCGTCGAGGCGATCCTGTCGTTCATCGGCGCCGGCACGCCGCCCACCAACCCCTCGTGGGGCAACATCATGGCCGACGGCCGGGCGCTCTGGCAGGTGAAGCCCTTCATCGTGTTCTTCCCCGCCCTGTTCCTGTCGATCACAGTGCTGGCGGTCAACCTGCTGGGCGACGGCTTGCGCGACATGCTCGACCCGCGCATGGCCAAACGGTTGTAGGCGAATGGAGATGAGTAGGAATGCGAACTGCGAGGCTTTGCACCGACCGTATTCCCCTCCCCTTGACGGGGAGGGGCTAGGGGTGGGGTGAAAGCGACAAGGGAAAGCGTTGATTTTCATGCACCGTCCTGGACCGCTCATTTCATCATCAGCGTCGCTTCTGTTGGGTACCCCCACCCCCGACCCCTCCCCACAGTGGGGGAGGGGACGCTTCGCATGGCGAGTGTGCACTAAGTTGCGCGCTTTACGCGAGGCTGGGTGACCATGCCCCTGCTCGAAGTCGAGAACCTGCAGACGCACTTCCGCACGCCAGACGGGGTCAACCGGGCCGTGGACGGCGTGTCCTTCCATGTCGAGGAAGGCGAGACGCTGGCCGTGGTGGGCGAGAGCGGCTGCGGCAAGTCGGTGACCGCCAATTCCATCCTGCGCCTGGTGCCGGAGCCGCCCGGCAAGATCGCGGGCTCGATCCGCTTTCGCGGCACCGACCTCCTGAAGCTGTCGGAACGCGAGATGCGCAGCATCCGCGGCAACGACATCTCGATGATCTTCCAGGAGCCGATGACCAGCCTCAACCCGGTGCTGACCGTGGGCCGGCAGCTCGGCGAGACGCTCCGGCTGCACGAGCGGCTTGGGCCGGCGCGAGGCCGACGAGCGGGCGGTGGAGATGCTGCGCCTGGTCGGCATCCCGGAAGCCAAGCGCCGGCTCGACGAATACCCCCACCAGATGTCGGGCGGCATGCGCCAGCGGGTGATGATCGCCATCGCCCTGTCGTGCCGGCCCAAGCTGCTGCTCGCCGACGAGCCGACCACGGCGCTCGACGTCACCATCCAGGCGCAGATCCTGGACCTCATGAAGGACCTCAAGACCAAGATCGGCGCGGCCATCGTCCTCATCACGCATGATCTCGGCATCGTCGCCGAGGTCGCCGAGCGCGTGATGGTCATGTACGCCGGCCGCAAGGTGGAAGAGGCCGCCGGTCGGGCCGCTCTACCGCAACCCGCGCCACCCCTACACGCAGGGCCTGTTCGGCGCGGTGCCCAAGCTCGGCTCGTCGCTGAGCGGCACGCAGACCAAGCTCGCCGAAATCCCGGGCGTGGTGCCGAGCCTGAAGCAGCGCATCGTCGGCTGCGTGTTCGCCGGCCGCTGCGCGCAGGCAACCGAGCTGTGCCGGCAGGTGGCGCCGGCGCTCGAGCTGAAGGCGCCGGGACACCTGGCAGCCTGCCACTACGCGCCGAAGGAGGCCCTCGCCGCATGAGCGTGCCGCTGCTGCAGGTCAACGATCTGAAAAAGCACTTCCGCATCCACGCGGGGATATTCGGCGCCGGCGCGGCCACCGTCTATGCCGTCGACGGCGTCTCGTTCAGCATCGAGAAGGGCGAGACGCTGGCGCTGGTCGGCGAGTCCGGCTGCGGCAAGTCCACGGTCGGGCGCTGCATCCTGCGCCTGACCGACATCACCGGCGGCCAGGTGGTGCTCGACGGCCGGCGCATCGACGATCTGTCGGTCGGCGCACTGCGCCCGCTGCGGCGGCGCATGCAGGTGGTGTTCCAGGACCCGTTCTCCAGCCTCAACCCGCGCCTCAAGGTGCGCGACATCCTGGCCGAGCCGATGCGCAACTTCGGGCTGGCCAAATCCGGCGCCGATCTCGAAGCCAAGATCGCGCGCCTGATGGATGCGGTGCGCCTGCCGCGCGATGCCGTCAACCGCTGGCCGCACGAGTTCTCGGGCGGGCAGCGCCAGCGCATCGGCATCGCCCGCGCGCTGGCCGCCGAGCCCGACCTGATCATCTGCGACGAGGCGGTCTCCGCGCTCGACGTTTCGGTCAAGGCGCAGATCGTCAACCTGCTGCAGGACCTGCAGCAGGAGCTGGGCCTCGCCCTGCTGTTCATCAGCCACGACCTCGCCATCGTCGAGCACATGACGCATCGCGTCGCCGTCATGTACCTCGGCAAGATCGTGGAGCTCGGCGCCAAGCGGCAGATCTTTGCCGCGCCCAAGCACCCCTACACGCAGGCGCTGCTGTCGGCCGTGCCGGTGCCGGAGCCCGGCGCCTCGCGCAAGCGCATCATCCTGCAGGGCGACGTGCCGAGCCCGATCAACCCGCCGAGCGGCTGCCGCTTCCACACCCGCTGCCCCTACGCCTTCGAGCGATGCCGCACCGAGGAGCCGCCGCTCCGGCCGACCACCGGCGGCCACCTCGCCGCCTGCCACCTGCACGACCTGCCCGCCGTGCAAAACCCCCTCGCCGCCGTCGCGGCGTAGCACCGCTGTCATCCCGGAATTTCGCAGCGCGAAATATCCGGGACCCGACTTCTGCGTGACAGACTCTGGGTCCCGGATATCGCGCTGCGCGCACTCCGCGGGATGACAGCCTTACGCCGGATCTTCCGCCCCGGTGCGCTCCACGATCAGCCGGTAGTGCTCGGGCCGGCGATGCTTGGCGAAGGCGAAGGTCGTCGCCTTGTAGCTCTTGGCGAGGTCGAGGTCGCAGCGGGCCACCACCAGCTCGTCGCCCAGCGTCAGCGCCTGCGCCACCACCTGCCCGGTCGGCGCGATGATGCACGATCCGCCGATCAGCTCGCAGCCCTCCTCGACGCCGGCCTTGGCCACGCCCACCACCCAGGTGGCATTGGCGTAGGCGCCGCCCTGCATGGACGAGGTGATTGTGGAAGTCGCTCAGCGCATCGTGCTCCGGCGCCGGCGGGTGATGGCGCGGCGTGTTGTAGCCGAGCACGACCATCTCGACGTTCTGCAGGCCCATCACGCGGTAGGTCTCGGGCCAGCGCCGGTCATTGCAGATGCACATGCCGAAGTTGCCGCCCATCGTCTTCCACACGCCAAAGCCCAGGTCGCCGACCTCGAAGTAGCGCTTCTCCAGGTGCTGGAAGGCGCGCCAGGGCTCGTTCTCGGCGTGGCCCGGCAGGTGGATCTTGCGGTACTTGCCGGCGATCTTGCCGGAGCGATCGACCAGGATCGACGTATTGAAGCGATGCACCGCGCTGCCGCGCTGCTCGATCTCGGCAAAGCCGAAGCTGATGCCGATGCCGAGGCGCTGCGCCTCGTTGAACAGCGGCGCCGTCTCGTTGCCCGGCATCTCGCGCTCGAAGAAGCTGTCGATCTCCTCCTGGTCCGTCATCCACCAGCGCGGAAAGAAGGTGGTGAGCGCCAGCTCGGGGAAAACCACCAGGTTGCATTTGTGCTCGCCGGCCTGGCGCAGCAGGTCGAGCATGCGCTCGATGACGGCCGGCCGGCTGTCCGAGCGCTGGATGGGCCCGAGCTGGGCCGCGCCGACGGTGATCATTCGAGTCATGGGCTGTACCCCGGTAGTCGATGGTCGCGTGCTTGGAGATTCAGGATTGCTTAGGAAAGTCCGCCCCGAACTTGGCTTGGGCGGTTTGCTCCATCAAGTCGGCGATGCTGGCGGAGCCCGCATCGCCGCGCTGTCGCAAGCCGTGGATCGCGCCGGCATGCTCGGTCTGGCCCTTGTGCTGGATGAGCTTCTTCTGCGCCTCGACCGTCTCCACCTCGATCTCGATGCCGACGATGGCTTTCAGCATGGCGGCACGGCGCGTCTCGTCCATCTTGGCGCTGGTCCAGGGCTTCTTGGGCAGCAGCCTATCCTCGAAGTAGGCCGAAAGCCGGTCGACGTGGGCGAGCAGGCCGCTCTCGGGCATCAGCTTGGCCGTGCCCGACACATGCACGGACGTGTAGGTCCAAGTCGGCACCTGGTTGGGCACGCCGTACCAATCGGGGCTGATGTAGGCGTCGGGGCCGCCACAGGCCAGCAGCACCTTGGTGCCCTGGCCGATGTGGGTGTGCAGGGCATTGGCGCGGGCAACATGCAGCGCCACCCGCAGGCCGCCGTCGTCGCGCTGGTCGACCAGGAACGGCAGGTGCACGCCGATCGGTCCATGCCGGCGCCGTCACGACCAGCAGGCCGAAGGCGCGCTCGCGCAGCATGGCGAGCGCCTCGGCGCTATCGACCTTGAAGGCCGGATGAACGTACATCGGCACGCCTCCCTCGGGCAGCAGGCGGCCACGCAGCGCCGCCGCCAATGTGATGATGGCCGGAGCATAGCAACGGCGTGCGGCAAGTGCTCGCCCAACTTTGCGGCAGACGCGCTTGCCGCGTGCGCAGGCCCGATGCTGTCGGGTGCCGCGCCGCATTAAGCGCTTGCAAATCTTATATCGGGGGTGGTGCGTATTTTCTCCGACAATATATTTCCAAATACAAAACCGAGCAAAATATTATAACAGCGGCCAGTGCAATTAATGCATTCGACAGTTTATTGGCTAAAAGTCATTTCGTCACAACGATCGTCGACGATCGACCAACCCGCGCGGAGATTTCCACCCATGCTGTTCAACAAGAAGCCCCACGAAGACCTGGCACCCGAGCCCACCAAGGCCGAGCCCGTCAGGCCCGACCCCGCCATGGCCGCCAAGCGCCGGCCGGACGGCACGTCCACCCGTTCCGTGATCGATCCCTGGCTGCGCATCACCGGCAATCTGGAGGGCGAGGCCGAGCTGCAGATCGACGGCCACATCCGCGGCGACATCCGCTGCACCAAGCTGGTCATCAGCAAGGGCGCCACGGTCGACGGCAACGTCACCGCCGATGAGGTCATCATCCGCGGTCGCGTGATCGGCGTCGTGCGCGGCAACCGCGTCGTCCTGCAAGAGGGCGCCTACGTCGAGAACGAGATCTGCTACAAGCGGCTGTGCATCGAGGAGGAGGCTCATTTCGAGGGCGTCGTCCGCATGCGCGAGAACCCGCTCGAGGAGCTGGCGACGGTCGCCGCCGAGATGAAGGCCGCCCTCGCCAACAAGAAGCCGAAGGGCAAGGCCGACGAAGCCAAGGCTGGCGACGAGGCGCAAGCCGAGAACGGCCTGCACGTCGACGTCGCAGCCAAGAGCCAGCCGGAAATGCTGGCGGGCGGCACCGACCTCGCCGCCGTTACGCCGCCGCTTGCCGACACCGACGTCAAGCGGATGCGTGCGCAGCTGCGCGGCAACCGCCCGGCCTAAGTCAGCCGACCACTCGAATATCCCAGACGCAATCTGCCCTTCCCCAGCCGGGGGAGGGCAGATTTGTTTTCAGCGCCCCTTGCCGACGACCACGCGCGTGAAGGCCTGGGCGGCGACTTCCATGTCGTCGCTCGTCACGTCGAGGTGCGTGACGGCCCGGATCATGCCGCCGTAGGAGGTGCCCATGCGCACCCCGTGCTCGGCCAGCCCCGCGACGATGTCCTTCGGCGTCTTGCCGCTCGCGGTCGGGTCGATGAACACGATATTGGTTTCGACCTCGGGGTTCATGATGCGAATGCCTGGAATATTGCCGAGCATGTCCGCCAGCCGGCGGGCATTGGCGTGGTCCTCCGCCAGCCGCTCGACGTTGTGGTCGAGCGCGTAGATGCCGGCCGCAGCCAGTATTCCCGATTGGCGCAGCGCGCCGCCCAGGCGATGCTTCCACTGCCAGGCCTCGTCGATGAACGCCGCCGAGCCCGCCAGCACCCCGCCCACCGGGCAGCCGAGCCCCTTCGACAAATCGACCCAGACGCTGTCGCACGCCGCCGCCATGCGGTGCGCGGCAACGCCGCTCGCCACCACGGCATTGAGGATGCGCGCGCCATCCATGTGCACGGCCAGGCCGTGGCGGCGAGCGGTGCCCGCCACCTCCTCGATGGCCTGCAGCGGCCACACCGAGCCGCCGCCACGATTGACGGTCTGCTCGATGCCCAGGAAGCGCGAGCGCGGGCCGTGCCGCCCGCCCGGCTCGCGCACGGCGGCCTCGACTTCGGCACTGCCGAAGATGCCGCGCTTGGTCGCCAGCGGCCACGTCTGCACCCCGGCCAGCGCCGACCCGCCACCGGCCTCGGAGGTGAAGATGTGCGCCATGTCGGCGGCGATCACCTCGTCGCCCGGCCGGCAGTGCACCAGCATGGCGATCTGGTTGCACATGGTGCCGGAGGGCAGGAACACGGCCGCCTCCTTGCCGAGCAGCTCGGCCACCCGCGCCTGCAGGGCATTGGTGGTCGGGTCCTCGCCCTTCTGCTCGTCGCCGACCTCGGCCTCCGCCATGGCCTTGCGCATGCCGGGCGACGGAAGGGTCGCGGTGTCGCTGGACAGATCGACGATCCTGTTGGCAGCCATCGATGGTGATCCTCACTGCGGTCGCGGCGGCGACGAATGGATGGGTCGCGTGCGAGGATAGGACTGCGGCGCCTCCGCCGTCCACCGCGCCTTCAAATCACCGCCGCGCGGCCGATCACTCCGGCGCACGCAGGCGATAGCCGATGCCGGTTTCCGTCAGCAGATGCTGCGGGCGCTCGGGGTCCTTCTCGATCTTGCGTCGCAGCTGGCGGACGTAGACGCGCAGATACTGCGTATCGGTCGGCTCGTCCCACAGCTCGCGCAGCAGGAACTTGTGCGTCAGCACCTTGCCGGCATGCTGCACGAGCAGCCGCAACAGGTCGTACTCCTTGGGCGAGAGCTTGACTTCCTGGTCGTCGACCTTGACGTGCCTGCGCACCAGGTCGACGGACAAGTCGCCGAGCTGGAAGATGGGCCGCTCGCCGTGCACCTGCAGCTGGTGGCGCAGCGCCGCCCGCATGCGCGCCAGCAGCTCGTCCATGCCGAACGGCTTGGTCACGTAGTCGTCGGCGCCGAGATCGAGCGCGGCGACCTTGCCCGCCTCGTCGCCGCGGCTGGACAGCACGACGATCGGCAGGGCCTCCTCGCGCTGCCGCAACTGCCGCAGCAGGTCGAGCCCGTCGATGTCGGGCAGTCCGAGGTCGAGAATGACGAGATGCGGCTTCTGGGCCAGCAGCTCCAGCGCCGCCTTGCCGTTGGGCGCATCGATCACCTCGTAGCCCTGCGCGGTGAGCCCCATGCGCAGCAGCTTGCGGATCGGCGGTTCGTCGTCGACCACCAGGATGCGGATCGGCGCCCCGGTCATGCCACCGCTCCCAAGCGCGCGTCGGTGTCCAGGACAGGCAGCGTTATCGTGAACTCCGCGCCTGAGCGGTCGGTGCGGTTGGCCGCCGTGAGCGTGCCCTGCAGCGCCTCGATGAAGCCGCGCGAGATGGCGAGGCCCAGGCCGGTGCCGGCGCGCACCTGATCGCCTTTCTGCACGCGGTAGAACTTGTCGAAGATGCGCTCCAGGTCGGCAACGGGAATGCCGGGTCCCTCGTCCAGCACGCGCAGAAAGGACCGGGTGCCATCCCTCTTGCTGTCGATGCGAATGGTGGAGCCGGGCGGGGCATACTTGGCGGCGTTGTCGAGCAGGTTGAACAGCGCCTGCTCGAACAGCACGGCATCGACCATCGCCATCGGCAGGTCGGAAGCCAGGTCCATCTCCACCCGATGGCTGGTCAGGATGCGGCTGGCCCGCGTCAGCGCGGTTGCCACGATCTCCCCGACGTCGTGCGGGCTGACGTTGGGGATGATGGCGCCGGACTCGAGCTTGGTCATATCCAGCAGGTTGGCGATGAAGCGGTTGAGGCGCTCGGATTCGTCGATGATGGTGGCGAGCAGGTCGGCCTTGGCGTCGTCGTCCAGCGAGGGGGCGAGGTCGCGCAACGCCCCCGCCGAGCCCAGCACGGCCGCCAGCGGCGTCTTCAGGTCGTGCGAGATCGAGGTGAGCAGGGCCGAGCGCAGCCGGTCCGTCTCGGCGATGCGCCTGACCCGGTCGACGTCCTCCACGAGGTGAACCCGCTCGATGGCCAGCGCGCTCTGGTCCATCAGCGCATCCATCAGCCGCCGCTGCTCGACGCGCAGGAGCGGGCCCGGCTCGTCGCGGCAGATGCCGACGATGCCGATCGGTCCGCGGCCCGTGCGCATCGGCTGAAACAGCCATTTGGCTCCGGGCAGCGCATCCGAATCGCGGCCCGCCGGCCGGTTCTTCTCCCAGGCCCACTTGGCCGCCGCCAGGTCCGGCTCGTCGAGCTTATCCTCGGGCGGATAGCCGGCCTTGACGGCGATCGAGCCGTTGTCGGGCAGCAGCAGCACCACGCGCACCTTGAGCATCGACGCGATCTGGTGCGCGGTCGCCCACAGCACGTCGTCGAGCGTGCCGGCGCCCGACAGCTTGCGGCTGAACGCGTAGAGCGATTCGACAGAGCGCACGCGGTCGTGCGCGGCCACCGCCTTGGTGCGTCCGCGCGCGGCGAGATTGGAAACGAGCACGCTCAGGCTCGCGAACAGCGCGAAGGCCGCCAGATTGGTCGGATCGGTGATGGTGAAGGTGTACAGCGGCGGCAGGAAGAAGAAGTTGTAGGCCAGCGAGGCCGCGACGCTGGCAAACAGCGACGGCCACAGCCCGTAGCGAACGGCGATGCCGACCACCGCCGTCAGGAAGATCAGGTCGACGTTCTCGATGCCGAGCAGCGGCCGCAGCACCACGCTGATGCCGAGCGCCGCCGCCACGGCCGCCAAGGCGATCACATAGGGCAGCGCATCGAAGGCCTGCGAGGCGTCGGCCGCGACGCTGCCGCCCGCGGCGTGTCCCTCCGTCCGGCTCTTCCCCGGCGATGACGTGCACGCTGATGTTGCCGGCGCGCCGCACCAGATCGTGCACGATCGACCCGTGCAGCAGCTCGAACCAGCGCGTGCGTGTCGACTTGCCGACGATGATGTGCGTGACGTTGTGCTTCTGCGCGATAGGCAATGATGTCGTCGGCGATGCGCCGCTCCTTGGCGGGCAGCGACACGGCCTCGCCGTCCAGCCGCTCGGCCAGGCGCATGGTCTCGGCGATGCGATCCTTCTGCTCGTCGCTGAGCTGCAGGCTGCGCGCCGGTCTCCAGCGACAACGCGATCCACGAGGCATGCAGGCGATCGGCCAGACGCTTGGTGTAGCGCACCAGCGCCGCACTGCGCGGGTCTTCACTCACGCACACGAGGATGCGCTCGCCGGCCGCCCATGGCCCCTGGATGGCGCGCGCCTGCATCTGCTCGAGCAGCTGCTCGTCCACGCGCTCGGCGGTGCGGCGCAGGGCAAGCTCGCGCAGCGCGGTGAGGTTGGCCGGCGAGAAGTAGTGCTTGAGCGCGCGCTCGGCCTGCTTGGGGACGTAGACCTTGCCCTCCTTCAGGCGCTGGATCAGGTCCTCGGGCGTCAGGTCGACCAGCTCGATCGGCATCCGCCCGGTCGAGGATCTCATCGGGCACGACCTCGCGCACGCGCACGCGCGTGATCTGCGCCACCACGTCGTTCAGGCTCTCGATGTGCTGGATGTTGACGGTGGTGTAGACGTCGATGCCGGCATCCAGCAGCTCCTCGACATCCTGGTAGCGCTTCGGGATGCCGGCTGCCGGGCACGTTGGTGTGCGCCAGCTCATCGACCAGGATCAGCTGCGGCCGCCGCTTGAGCGCGGCATCGATGTCGAACTCGCTCAGGATGCGGTTGATGTAGATGGTGGGCTTGCGCGGCAGGACGGTGAGCCCCTCGAGCAGGGCTTCCGTCTCCTTGCGGCCGTGCGTCTCGACCACGCCGACCAGGACGTCGACGCCGTCCTTCACCTTGGCGCGCGCCGCCTGCAGCATCTCGTAGGTCTTGCCGACGCCAGGCGCCGCTCCGACGAAGATCTTCAGCCGCCCGAGAGTGCCTTTCTCCTCCCGGCGGGCCTCGGCCAGCAACGCCTCGGGCGAGGGACGCTGCTCTGGTTCGAGCCTCTGATCTGCCATCTAGCCGAGCTGACCTTTCAGACCGGAGGTCAGCGCGCCACCCGATCCAATGCCATGTTGAGGGCAACCACGTTAACCCGCGGTTCTCCGAGCAGGCCGAGCCAGCGACCTTCCATGTGCTGATCGACCAGCTGGCGCACCCGATCTTCCGACAGGTTACGCGCTTTCGCAACGCGCGGCACCTGGAACAGCGCCGCCTCCGGCGTGATGTGCGGATCGAGCCCGCTGGCGGTGGTGGTGACCAGGTCGATCGGCACCCGCGCCGAGCCGTTCTCGGCCTTCAGCTTGTCGACGTCGCCCTGCACGCGCTCGATCAGCGCCTTGTTGGTGGGGCCCAGGTTGGAGCCCATCGAGTTGGCGGCGTTGTATGGCCCCTCGACCGACTTGGACGGGTCGTTCGGGATCGGGCTTGGTGGTCGCCGACAGCCGCCCACGGAAATAGCCGTCGCTGGTGAACGACTGCCCGATCAGCGCCGAGCCGACGACCTTGCCGTCGCGCTCGATCAGGCTGCCGTTCGACTGGTAGGGGAACAGGATCTGCGCCAGGCCGGTCATGGCCAGCGGATAGGCGAGACCCGTGATCAGGGTAAAGGCGGCGACGAGCACGATCGCCGGTCGGACTTCGCTAAGCATGGTTGTCACTCCTCAAGCGAGGTGCAGGGCGGTGATGACGAGATCGATGGCCTTGATGCCGATGAACGGGATGACGAGACCGCCCAGGCCGTAGATCAGCAGGTTGCGCCGCAGCAGCGGCCCGGCGCCGATCGGACGGAAGGCGACACCCTTCAACGCCAGCGGGATCAACGCGATGATGATCAGCGCGTTGAAGATGATGGCCGACAGGATGGCGCTCTGCGGGCTCGACAGGCCCATGACGTTGAGCGCCTGCAGCTGCGGGTAGAAGGCCACGAACATCGCCGGGATGATGGCGAAGTACTTGGCGACGTCGTTGGCGATCGAGAACGTGGTGAGCGCGCCGCGCGTCATCAAGCAGCTGCTTGCCGATCTCGACCACCTCGATCAGCTTGGTCGGGTTGGAGTCGAGGTCGACCATGTTGCCGGCCTCGCGCGCGGCCACCGTGCCGGTGTTCATGGCGACGCCGACGTCGGCCTGGGCGAGCGCGGGCGCATCGTTGGTGCCGTCGCCGCACATGGCGACCAGCTTGCCTTTCGCCTGCTCGTCGCGAATGAACCTCAGCTTGTCCTCGGGCGTGGCCTGCGCCAGGAAGTCGTCGACGCCCGCCTCCGCCGCGATGGCCGCCGCCGTGGTGGCATTGTCGCCGGTGATCATGATGGTGCGGATGCCCATGCGCCGCAGCTCGGCGAAGCGCTCGCGGATGCCGCCCTTGACGATGTCCTTCAGGTGGATCACGCCGAGCAGCTTGCCGTCGCGCGCCACCGCCAGCGGCGTGCCGCCCGACTTGGCGATCTGATCGGCGATGGCGTTGAGCTCGCGCGCAACCTCCGTGCCGGCGGCCGGCTGCAGCACCCGCGCGGTGGCGGCGCTGCCACTTACCTGCGGGGCGGGGCCGCCGAGATGGGCGAGGATGGCATCGACGGCGCCCTTGCGGATCGAGGTCGAGCCGAACTCCACGCCGCTCATGCGCGTCTGCGCCGAGAACGGGATGAACCTGGCGTTAAGCTCCTTCATGTCGCGGCCGCGGATGCCGTACTTCTCCTTGGCCAGCACCACGATCGAGCGG
>CAVTJY010000009.1:0-21552 GCA_963735125.1 uncultured Alphaproteobacteria bacterium
GCTGACACATCTCCGCCGTTGCTGTCTTTGCCGGCGCTCATCGATCCTCCGATCCTCGCGAGGCACTATCGGACGCATGGCGTGGTGTGTCACCATCTGCATTGTGCGGCCTGCGCCTTGCTCACGCCATGCGCCGCACACAGGCTCCACCGTGCCGCCGCGGCGATCGAGGTGAGGCATGCTATTGCAATCCTGTCGCAAAGCCATATTGGCTGGTTTCGTTGCCCTCCTGGCCTGCCACCTGGCTACCGCGTCCCTGAGCGCGCAACCGGCGGACCCTGCCGCCATCGCGCGACGGATTGGCGAGTTGCACGCATCCGGCAAGTATGCGGACGCCCTGCCGTTGGCCGAACGCCTGGTGGCGCTTGCCAAGTCGCGATACGGGGAAGCCAGCCCCGACTACGCCAATGCGCTCGAGCAGCTGGCCGCCAATCAATTTTTTCGGCAGGACTACGCTCGTGCCAAGCCCATCTACCAGCAGGTTCTCGTCATCCGTGAGCGGGCCCTTGGCCCTGCGCACGAGAGCGTGCTTGCTGTGCTCGACACACTTGCCAGTGTGCACCGCTTCAACCGCCGTCCGGAGCTGGCCGTCCCCTTGCTCGAGCGCGTGCTGACCGCGCGCGAGAACAAGCTGGGTCGCGATCATCCTGCACTGGCCAACGCCTTGCGAAATCTGGCCGAGGTACAGGTGGCCTTGCAGAACTGGAGCGAGGCCGAAGGCACCATTCGTCGTGCCCTGGCATTGTCGGAGAAGGCAGCGCGCAAGCAGACGGAGCGCGCACAGTTGCTGGACACTCTGGCCCAGATCGAGATCGGCCAAGGCCGCCGCGATGCGGCCGAGCAGTCCCTCAAGCAGGCGCTGGACCTGCACGAGGCGGCGGCACGCGGCGGCGTGCAGCCGGCCGCGCAGTTCGCCCATATGTTCACGCTGCTGCAGTTGAGCGGCCTCTACCAGCAGACCGACCGCCAGCAGGAGGCGGCCACACTGGCGGAGCGGGTGCTGGCCATGATGGAAAAGCTGCTCGGGCCGGATCATCCCAACGTCGCCAGCCAGCTCGAGGCGGTGGCCAGCCTCTACGCCTCGCTGCGCCGCCATGCCGAGGCCGAAGGCCTGCGCAAGCGTGCCATTGCCATCAACGAGCGCGCCTATGGCCGCGAGCATCCCAGTGTTGCCCTGTCCCTGCAGGGGCTCGGTCATTTGTACCGACTGCAGGATCGCCATGAGGAAGCCGTGCCGTTGCTGCAGCGGGCGCTGACCATCGCCGAGAAGCTGCTCGGGCCAGACCATCCTTCGCTCGTGCCTTATCTGTTGGAAGTCGCCGAGCTCCACCGCGCCCAGCGGCGCTTCGACGAAGCGGAGGTTCTGCTCAAACGCGTGCTGGCACTTTTGGATGGCGCGTCCGGCAACCCTGTGCTGGGCGGCGTGCAGAGGCTCGTGGCCCTGCAGAGCCTCGGCTTCCTGTATATGTCCCAGGGCCGTCACGCCGAAGGACGTCCCTATCTCGATCGTGCGTTGGCCGTCAGCCAGGAGGTGTTCGGCCCCGACAGCAGCCTCACGGCCGGCATGCTGCAGTCGATTGCCATACATCTCATGGACCAGGGCCAGACCGACGAGGCGGAGCAGTATTTCACGCGCGCGCTGCCGATTGCACAAAAGGCGGGCGCCGAGTCGGACCAGGCTGACAGCATGGCCGGACTGGGCATGGTGCACTTCCGCAGGGAAGACTGGCGGCGCGCCCACCAGGCCATGCAGAGCGCTTCGGCCATCTACCTCGCGCTCGACCGGCGTGCCGCGGCGGCCAACACCAAGCCCAGCGCGGGCCGGCGGAGCATTCCGCACGCCGACTTGTACCTCCTGCAGGCCGTCACCGCCTTTCGCCTCGCCGAAACAGATGCGGCGGCGACCGAGGCGCTGCGCGATGAAGCGTTCCGGATGGTGCAGCGGGCGCAAAGCTCGCAGGCCGCGACCTCGCTCGGCCAGATGGCGGCGCGCTTTGCATCCGGCACCGGCGCGCTCGCCAATCTGTTGCGCCAGCGGCAGGACCTGGCCACCGAGTGGCGCACCTTTGACAAGCAATTGACGGATGCCCTTTCTGCGCTGCCGGCCGAGCGCAGCCCCGAGAAGGAACAGGCTCTGCGCGTCCGCATCGCGGCGATGGCCGCCAACCTCACCGCGCTGGACCAGCGGATTGTCAAAGAGTTTCCCGCCTATGCCGCCCTGACCGATCCGGAGCCCCTGTCGATGGCCGACGTCCAGAAGCGGCTCGGCGCATCGGAAGCCCTGGTCCTGATTGCCAGTCGGCGCGAGCAGAGCCTGGTCTGGGCGATCACCCGCGATGCCGTAGAGTGGGCCCTGGTGCCGCTCGGCGAGGAGCAGCTCGGTCGTGAAGTCGCCACGCTCCGCTGCGGCCTCGATGCGGCCGCATGGGACGCCGATGCCCTGTTCAGCTGCGCATCCGCTGTCGGGTTCGACCGCGATCCCAGCCGGCCGCTACCCTTTGATGTGTCCCGTGCGCATAAGCTCTACGCGGCGCTGTTCGGTCCGTTCCTGACCATCCTGAAGGATCGGCACCTGCTGGTTGCCGCCTCGGGACCGCTGTCGGCGCTGCCGCTGTCGGTGCTGGTGACGCAAGAACCGTCGGCTGCATTTCCGCCGGACGCGCCCGGATACGCCGATGTGGCCTGGCTGGCCAAGAGCCACCCCGTGTCCATCCTGCCATCCGTCTCGAGCCTGGCCTCCCTGCGCGGCGTCGTGAAACCGAGTCTCGCGCACCGACCATTTCTCGGCATCGGCAATCCCTTGCTGTCGGGTCCCAGCGGCCAGGATCGCAACGCGTGGAGCAAGCAAACGTGCGGCGTGGTCGCGAAGCGCCCCTCGGTACGGTCCGCGGCGCACGTCGTGGCGGAGAAGTACACCAATCTCTTCCGTGGCACGCTCGCCGACGGCGCCGCCTTGCGCCGGCAGGCGCCGCTGCCGGAGACCGCCGACGAGCTGTGCGCGGTCGCCCGCGATCTCGGCGCGGGTGAGGCCGATGTTGCGCTTGGCACTCGAGCCACCGAAACCGTCATCAAGTCGCTGAACGATCGGGGCCAGCTCAGCGGCTATCGCGTGCTGCACTTTGCCACCCATGGGCTGTTGGCCGGCGAGACCGAAAGCCTGGGGTCCAGCGCCGAGCCGGCGCTTCTGCTCACGCCTCCCGACAAGGCAACCGACCTCGATGATGGCCTGCTTACGGCGAGCGAGGTCGCCAGACTTCGCTTGGACGCGGATTGGGTCGTGCTGTCGGCCTGCAACACGGCGGCGGGCGGCAAGGTCGGGGCGCAGCCCTTCTCCGGGCTTGCAGGTGCCTTTTTCTACGCCGGCGCCCGGGCACTGCTGGTCTCGCACTGGTATGTCGACAGCGAAGCCGCCGTGCAACTCGTCACCAGCCTCTTTGCCGAAGCCAAGCGCGATCCGACGGCGGGCCGCGCCGAAGCATTGCGTCGGGCCATGCTGTCCGTCATGGCCGATCCATCCCGCCCGGCCGCGGCGTCGGCCGCTCATCCATCGGTGTGGGCGCCGTTTGTGGTGGTGGGTGAGGGCGCAGCCGTGGTGAGGTAGGGTGGCGTCCGTACCCGGGGTACCCTTCCCCGATTGCGCCCCCGCCCGCCGCCAGCTACAAGCCCGGCCATGCCGCAAGCCACAACCAAGTCCGCCCGCAGGCCCACCGCCAAGCCTGCCCCGAAGGCCCGCCGCGCCGAATCGGGCCACGCCAAGGCCGCGCCGCGCGTCGGCATCGTCTCGCTCGGCTGCCCCAAGGCGCTGGTCAACTCGGAGCGCATCATCACCAAGCTGCGCGCCGAGGGCTACGTGCTGTCCGCCGACTACGCCGGCGCCGACGTGGTGGTGGTCAACACCTGCGGCTTTCTCAACTCGGCCAAGCAGGAGAGCCTCGACACCATCGGCGAGGCGCTGGCCGAGAACGGCCGCGTCATCGTCACCGGCTGCTTCGGCGTCGAGGAGGCGCGCATCCGCGCCGCCCACCCCGACGTGCTGGCCGTCACCGGCCCGCATCAATACGAGCAGGTGGTGGCCGCCGTGCACGAGGCCGTGCCGCCGCTGCACGATCCGTTCCTCGACCTGGTGCCGCCCGAAGGCCTGCGCCTCACGCCGCGCCACTACGCCTATCTGAAGATTTCCGAGGGCTGCAACAACCGCTGCTCGTTCTGCATCATCCCGCAGCTGCGCGGCGACCTCGCCAGCCGCCCCGCCGCGCACGTGATGACGGAGGCCGAGCGCCTCGTGCAGGCTGGCGTGAAAGAGTTGCTCGTCATCAGCCAGGACACCAGCGCCTACGGTCTCGACATCAAGTACGCCACCAGCCCCTGGAAGGGCGCGCCGCTCGCCGCCCGCTTCCTCGACCTGACGCAGGCACTCGGCTCGCTCGGCGCCTGGGTGCGCCTGCACTACGTCTACCCCTATCCGCACGTCGATCACGTGCTGCCGCTGATGGCCGAGGGCAAGATCCTGCCCTACCTCGACATCCCCTTCCAGCACGCCTCGCCCGCCGTCCTCAAGGCCATGCGCCGCCCCGCGCACAACGAGAAGACCTTGCAGCGCCTGCGCCCGCTGGCGCGACATCTGCCCCGACCTCGCCATCCGCTCCACCTTCATCGTCGGCTTCCCCGGCGAGACCGAGGCCGATTTCCAGATGCTGCTCGACTGGCTGGCCGAGGCGAAGCTGTCGCGTGTCGGCTGCTTCAAGTACGAGCCCGTGGCCGGCGCGCCCGCCAACGCCATCGAGGCCGTCGTGCCCGACGAGGTGAAGGACGAGCGCTGGCACCGCTTCATGGCCGCCCAGCAGGAGGTGAGCCGCGAACTGATGGCTGCCAAGGTCGGCCGCACGATCGACGTCATCATCGACGAGGTCGACGCCGAGGGCGCCATCGGCCGCTCGCAGTGGGACGCACCCGAGATCGACGGCTCGGTGTTCCTCAACGGCGCCATCGGTGTCGCGCCCGGCGACATCATCAAGGCGACCGTCACCAACGCCGACGAATACGACCTGTGGGCCGAGCCCATCGCGCCGGGCAAACCGCAATGACCGACCTCGCCGCAAAACTGCAGGGCACCTGGCGGCTGGTGAGCTGGTCGCTGGTCTACATGGACGGCCGCCCGCCCGAATTCCCGCTCGGCGAGGATGCCGTCGGCTACCTGATGTACACCACCGACGGTCACATGAGCGCCGCGCTCGCCCGCGCCGACCGGCCACCGCTCGACGGCACCAGCACCGCCAGCAAGGCCCAGGCATACGACGCCTTCTTCGGCTATGCCGGCCGCTTCGAGGTGCGCGACGGCGCCGTGGTGCACAAGATCGACTTCGGCACCAATCCCGCGCTCGCCGGCGTCCACTCGCTGCGCCACGTCGAGCTTGGCGGCGACCGCCTCATCCTTACCGGCGCCGACTTCGCCCCCGGCTCCCCGCGCTCCCACCGCATCCTCTGGCGCCGCGCGTAGTGGTAAAACCCGTCATCCCGGAAGTCGACCCCCGGCTCACTAGCCGGGGCGAGACTATCCGGGACCTGTGCGCGGCACTTTCACGACATTGGTGCCGGCCCATTTTGCACGGAACAGCGCCTGGGCGGTCAGGAAGCTCGGGGACGCGTATCCGCCTGGCGATGCATGCGACAGATACAAATTGGTTGTACTGAGCATCAGGCCCGCGTTGTGACAGGAAAGGCAGAAATCGAGATCATAGAAGTGGAATGAAAACTGCTCGTCGAAGCGGACATTGGCGATGCGCGAAGCATCTACCGCGAGCAGCACGCCATCGAGCACGACGCATCTGCGCGGATACCAGCCATAATCATCCGTGACAAACAGGACGTTGTCGTCCTTGACCTGAGTGATGTGTTCCACCGCACCGGAGTTGTGCGCCTTGTTGCTGTGCAGCCACATGGTCGGGCGGTTCATGGGCGCGACCTCGAATGTGTCTGCGCCGGCAACTCCGACGACTGAGAAACCGTCGTCGATCGTGCCACAGAGCTTCTCGTAGAGAGAGATGTCGCCGATGAGTATGTCATCGTGCGCGAATACAATGATCTCTTTGCGTCCCGCCCTCGCGTCGAGGACCTGATTGTAGCAACTCGGCAATCCAGCGGTGTTGTTCTCGAAGAACTGGTAGGTCGAAATCTTGTGCTTCACCAGCGACCTGTAAAGGAATGTCCCTTCCTTGGCCCCTCGCGTGCAACTGACGAAATACAGATCGAGCATGCGCGCAAGCTAGCTCGGTGTAGCACGCCTGAGAAGTTCAAAGTTTTATCGCGAGATCGCGTCCTCACATCAACTGCCGCAACAGCGCCACGGTCGCCAGGCCCGCGAGGATGGCGACAAGATCGTTGCCGCCGGCCTTCACCACACCAGCCGTCGCCACCACCGCCGCACTTTCCGGAATGCCGCCGCGCAGCAAGGCCGGGGCCATGATGCCCATCAGGACGGCGATCGGGATGGCGTTCAGCGCCGCATGCACGCGCGGGGTGATCGGCACGAAGCGCATCAGCCAGAAGCCGCCGCCCCGGCAGATGGCGGCCGCCAGCGCCATCACCGCCAGGATGGTCAGGCTATCGGGGCTGGCTGTCATGCATCAGCCCTTCCGTCATGCATCGCCGCGCCGATCAGCGCGCCGACCACGCCCGCCACCGCGATCGCCCAGGCGCCGCCACCCACCCGGTCGACGAGGATGGCCACCGCCGCCGCCCCTGCCGCCGGCGCCAGCAGCGCGCGGCCCCGCCACATGAAGGCGACCGACGACGCGCAGAACAGCACCAGGATGGTATCGAGCCCGTAGGTGCGCGGATCGCCCAGCTTGTGGCCGATGGCATAGCCGATCACGGTCGCCACCACCCAGCCCGCGTAGCTGACCACGCCGGAGCCCACCAGCATGGCGCCGTCGTCCATGCCGCGCGCCTTCTCGCGCATGGCCAGCACGAAGCTGCCATCGACCAGGAAGAACAGCGACAGCGCCGCCTTGCCCGCAGGCAGCGTGCCGAGCCACGGCCGCAGCGCCGCGCCCATCAGCAGGTAGCGCGTGTTCATCATCAGCACGGTGAAGAACACCGGCAGCAGCGCCAGCGTCGTCTGCCACATCTGCAAGACCGCCATCTGCGCCGTGCCGGAGAACACGGTGGCACTCATGATCGCCGCCTCGGCCATGCCGATGCCGGCCTCGCTCGCCAGCACGCCGAAGGCGATGCCGTACACGAACGAGCTGGCCCCGAACGCCAGCGACAGCAGCGCGCCATGCCGGAAGCCGGCCCACGTGAAGGGAGGGGAGGCGACGGAGGTTTCAGTCACGTGCGCAACGCATCAATACGGCCATCAATACGGCATGGCCCGGCACCACCGGTAGCCGGCCGCCTTCAGCGCCGTACAGGTGGCCGCGGCGGAGGCCTTGCTGCCCGGCTCGCCGACCAGCGTCCGGTAGTAGACGCCCTTGGCCCCGAGGTTGACCTGCTCGACGTTCATCTTCATGGCGCCGAGCAGCTGCGGATGCTTGGTGGAGGTGTCGGCGTAGGCCCTGAGCGCATCGGGCTGGCTGTCGCAGGTGATGAACACGCTGATGAACTGCTTGCCGTTCGGCCTCGGCAGCAGGCGATCGGTGGCCGGCGAGCACTTGGCCACGGCGCCGCCGGCCAGCGCCATCGATGCCATCAGCAGCGCGCCCGCACCCGCAACCCGGTTCCAATGCACGGCCATTCGTCCCCCCGGACCATTCGTCGCCAGCCTATACCGCCACGCCGTCCACCCGCCATCCGAATTCACCCGACCCACCCGCGCTCCACCCGTCATCCCGGAACTGCGCTCCAGCGCGTATCCGGGACCTCCACTCGCCAAAGGTCCCGGATAGCCTCGCCTCGGCCCGTAGGCCGGGCTCGGCTTCCGGGATGACGGGTAGAGGCCCGCATTAGCCGCGGAAGCCCAGCGCCACCACGTACAGCTCGGCCGATTCCGCCCGGCTGGCCGGCGGCTTGACGTGCTTGACCTTGGCGAAGCGCTTTTTCAGCAGGTCCAGCAGGTCGCGCTCGGTGCCGCCCTGAAACACCTTGCACACGAAGGCGCCGCCCGGTGCCAGCACCTCGCAGGCGTACTCGACGGCGGCCTCCGCCAGCCCCATGATGCGCAGATGGTCGGTGCGCGCATGGCCGGTGCCCTGCGCGGCCATGTCCGACAGCACGATGTCGGCGCCGCCGTCGCGCAGCATGGCCTTGAGCCGCCCCGGCGCCGTCTCGTCCATGAAGTCGAGCTTGATGAACTGCACGCCCGCGATCGGCTCCATGTCGAGCAGGTCGATCGCCACCACCTGGCCTTTGCCGTCCACGGCTTTCACCCGGTCGGTCGCGATCTGGCTCCAGCCGCCCGGCGCCGCGCCCGAGGTCGACCACGCGCTTGCCGGGTTTCAGCAGCCGCTCCTTGTCGTCGATCTCCATCATCTTGTAGGCCGCCCGCGAGCGGTAGCCCTCGCGTTGCGCGGCAGCCACATAGGGATCGTTCAGCTGCCGCTCCAGCCAGCGCTGCGAGGAGACGGTGCGCTGCGGCGTCTTCTTCACGCGCACCTTGAGCTGGCGCTGTGTACCGGGCCCGCTGCCACTCTTTTTCTTGGTCATGGCAGCGAGCTTACCCCATATCACGTGGTCGTGCCGGTGATGGTCGGGCTGATGGCACGCGGATCGCGCGTCGGCCAGCGCCCGGCGTCCACCTGGGCCAGGAAATCGGCCAGCGCCGCATTGAAGGTGGCCGGCTCCTCGATGTTGATCGCATGCCCGCTGTTGGGGATCACCAGCAGCGCCGCCGTCGGGCAGATCTGCTTGATGAACACGTTGGGCAGCAGGCACGGCCAGTCCTCGTCGCCGGTCACGATCAGCATCGGCACCCGGCTGGCGGTCAGCTTCTCCTCCAGGTCGTACACCGACGGCCGCTTGCGCTGCACGCCCAGTTGCGTATAGGCCGCGCCCGTGGCGGAATGCTCGGCCAGCATGGCCTTGAACTCGGCAAAGCCGCGCGGGTCCTTGTTCTCGTACTGCACGCGCGCTGGCCCGTGCGCGTAGCTCTCGGCGAACACCGCCATGCCGTCCTTCTCGAGCTTGGCGGCGATCACCACCGCCTCGGCGCGGAACTTCTCGCGCTCGTTGGGCTCCGCGCCGTAGCCGGCTCCCGCCGCCAGCAGCGAGCGGGTGCGGTTCGGATAGGTGAGGCCGAAATGCAGCGTCGCCAGTGCGCCCATCGAACACCCGACCACATGCGCCTTGTCGATCTGCAGCGCATCCAGCACCGAGCGGATGTCGTCGCAGGCGCGCGCCTGCGAATACCTGCCCACGTCCTCCGGCACGTCGGAGGGCGGCCAGCCGCGCGCATTGAAGGCGATGCACCGGTAGCGCCGCGAGAAATAGCGCATCTGCGGCTCCCAGCTGCGGTAGTCGCCGGCGAACTCGTGCACGAACACGATCGGCACGCCGCTGCCGGCTTCCTCGTAGTAAAGCTTCACGCCGTCGTCAGTGGTGAGATGAGGCATCGCCGCTATCGATCCCGAGATTTTGGGTCGAAAGATGTAGCAGACCAACCGCCGCCCATCTACCCGGCGCAGTCTGTGGCTGGCGCCTCCCCCTGGCGGGGGCATGCTGCGCACGACGTGCCTCGGTCTCCGCCATGCTCGGTTGACCATCGCAGCTCGCGCGGTTGTGCTCAGCGGCCAGGCATGGCTGCTGGACGGCACCGGGTGGAGGCTAACTCGGTGGTCTCGGCGGCGCCGCACCCCAGCCAGGAAGCCCGAATTTGGCGCTCGCCTAGCTTCGCACTCCCGATCGCTCTGGACGATGGCCGAGACTAGAACGCGTGGTCACGTCCGCCGGTCTCAGCCTAGTGGTCAGCGGCCATGGCGTTGTTGCCACTGCACCTGGCCTCGGCAGGACGCGGCCGAGAGCACTCGGCTCCGCGCCTTCCTGCATTCCGTCCAGGCGCTTGCCGGCGCGCGTCCCACGTTGCGCGCGCCGATCGCGCACCGAGTTGCCATATCCAACAACCGAAGTCCTGCACCCGCCTGCCGCATCCGACGGGTGCGTCACGCACGCACGCGCGTCCATCATTAACTGCCCCTAAAGGGTGGATCATCATTCTACGGACGTATGCCGCCGCCCGGTGGCAGCGCCCGGCGCCGCGCGCGCGGGTCGCCTCCGTCCAGTCAGGTCGTCACGATGAGCCAATCCGTCAGGAAGGGTTTACCCTCCAGGTCACCGGAGGTGGTTCCCGATCCGGCCGCCGGAGACGGCGAAGGACAGCTCGAACGTCTGGAGCGCCTGCGACAGGAATTCGAGGCCAACGCCGCCAAGCCCCCGGCCGGCAAATCGCCGTTCGATGCACTCGCCAAGCAAGCTTCCAGGTTCTGGTCCACGCACAGCCGCGCGTCGAAGGCGGTCATCGGCCTGCTGCTGCTGGCCGTGGTCGGCTGGCTGCCGATCCGCTCGCTGCTGCAGGCGACCAGCACCGAGGCGGTGGTCAATGCCCGCCTCGTCACGCTGCGCGCGCCCATCGAAGGCGATATCGAAGCGCCGGCCGGCATCAACGTCGGCACCCACTTCAAGGCCGGCGACACGGTCCTGCGCGTCGTCAACCGGCGTGCCGACCGCAGCCGGATGGATGATCTCACCCGCCTCATCGATCAGCTGCAGAGCGAGCGTACGAGCATTGCCTCGCGCATCGCCGATATGACCGTGATGCAGGCCGACATCACCAACCAGCTGCGGACCTTCCAGGAAGGACGCCTGCGCCAGCTCAAGGCCCGCTCCGCCGAGATCGTCAGCGAGCTGGCCGTCGCCCGCGCCAACCGCGACGCGGCCCAGAAGGCCCTCACACGCGTCGAGCCGATCGCGAGCTCGGGCAGCATTCCTGCCGGGACGCTGGAACGCTACCGGCGCGATGCCCAGGTGACCGCCGAGACCTATACCGCCATCGAGCACCGTCTGGCGGCGCTGCAGGTCGAGCTGAAGGCCGCCGAGTTGGGCACCTTCATCGGCGACACCTACAACGACCAGCCGCGCTCCGCCCAGCGCATCGACGAGATCGGCCAGCGCCTCAACGAGTTGAACGCCGATCTGCGCGACCGCGAAACGCGCATCGCCACCCTGCGCAAGGAGCTGATCCAGGAGGATAAGCGCCTCGGCGAGCGAGCCGAGGCCGTGCTGACCACGCCCGTCATAGCCACCGTCTGGGAGGTCCTCACCTCGCCCGGCGAGACGGTGGTGCGCGGCCAGGACCTCGTGCGCCTGCTCGACTGCTCGGGCACCGTCGTCACCGCGGGCGTCAGCGAGTCGGTCTACAATCGCCTGCACATCGGCCAGTCGGCCTCGTTCGTGCTGCGCGGCGAGAGCGAGGTGCACACAGGCCAGATCGTCGGCTTGACCGGCGTCGCCTCGGCGCCCGCCAACCTCGCCATCCAGCCGAGCGCGCTGTCGAAGGAACCTTACCGCGTCACCGTGCGGCTCGCCGCCAACGATCCCACCGAGGGCTGCAAGGTGGGCCGCACCGGCCGCGTGACGTTCGGTCAATGAGCCCCGCTGCCAGCATCCTGATCGAGGCGCTGGCCCCCAGCTTCCTGGTTCTCGGCGGCTTGCTCGTCGCGTTGCCGTGGCTCGACCCGCGCGACGAGCGCGTGCGCTCGGTGCTGGTGGCCGTGCTGATCGTCCTGCTCTGGCGCTACATGCTCTGGCGCTGGCTCTCGACCTTGCCCACGCCGGCCCTCGGCCTCGACTTCATCGTCGGCCTCGTGTTCGTCGTGATCGAGACGCTGGCGGTGCTCGGCTCGACCATCAACCTGGTGTTCGTGTCGCGCCTCAGCGACCGCTCGGCCGAGGTCGACCGCAATGCCGCGTGGCTCGCCCGCCAGCCGCGCCAGCCGCTCGTCGACGTCTTCATCTGCACCTATAACGAGGAGGCAGGCCATCCTCGAGCGCACCATCATCGGGGCCCTGCAGCTCAACCACGCCAACAAGCGCGTATGGGTGCTCGACGACGGCCGCCGCGAATGGCTGCGCGACCTTGCCCACCAGCTCGGCGCCAACTATCTCACCCGCACCAGCAACGCGCATGCCAAGGCCGGCAACATCAACAACGGCCTGCTGCATGTCGCGAGCCTCGACCATCCGCCCGACTTCGTCGCCATCCTGGACGCCGACTTCGTGCCGATGCCGACCTTCCTCGACCGCACGCTGCCGCTGTTCCGCGACGGCGACGTCGGCGTCGTGCAGACCCCGCAGCACTTCATCAATCCCGACCCCCTGCAGAGCAACCTGGCGGCCACGCGCGTCTGGCCCGACGAGCAGCGCTATTTCTTCGACGTGGTGATGGCATCGAAGGATGCCTGGGGTGCCGCCTTCTGCTGCGGCACCTCCTCCGTCATCCGCTTCCAGGCCCTGTGGAGCATCGGCGGCCTGCCGACCGGGTCGGTGACGGAGGACTATCTCCTCACCCTGCGCCTGAAGGCCGACGGCTACCGCACCGTCTACCTCAACGAGCGCCTGTCGCTCGGCCTCGCGCCGGAGGGCATCAAGGAATACATCACCCAGCGCAGCCGCTGGGCGCTCGGCTTCGCGCAGATCGTCCGCGGTCCGCTCGGGCCGCTGCATCCCGGCAACGGCCTCACCCTGATCGACCGCATCAGCCTGATCGACACCTTCCTCTACTGGTTCGCCAGCTACGCCTTCCGCGTGTTCGGCATCATCATCCCGATCATGTATTGGCTGCTCGACGTGCGCTCGGTGCAGGCCGACGTCGTCACCACGCTCGGCTACTTCTTCCCGAGCTTCATGGCGCAGATCATCATCATGGGCTGGATGTCGCAGAGCCGCATCGTGCCGGTGATGTCGGACGTGTCCCAGCTGCTGGGCGCGTCGGCCATCCTCAAGGCCATGACCATCGGCCTGTTCTGGCCGAAGGGCCACAAGTTCCAGGTCACCGCCAAGGGCGGCGACCGCAGCCAGCGCTTCGTGCAGTGGCCGATGCTGATCCGCTTCGCGCTCTACCTGCTGCTCACCATCGCCGGCGTGATCTGGGCGTTCTTCATCGAGGACGGCACCAAGCTGCGCGAACTCGAGCGCGCTGTGCCTGTTCTGGAGCTGGTACAATATCGTCATCCTGACCATTGCCTGCATCGTCTGCATCGAGGAGCCGCGCCTGCGCGCCGCCGAGCGCGTCACGACCAGCGAGCACGCCGAGATCCGCTTCGGCGATGCCACGCAAAGCTTCGCGGTGCGCGACCTGTCGATGTCGGGCATGCTGCTGGCGGGCGCCGCGCCCGGCGGCCTCGGGTCGCAAGTGACCATCTCGATCGCCGGCCTGTCGCTGCCCGCCAAGGTGGCGCGCATCAAGGCCGACGAGTTCGCGCTGAGCTTCGAGAACACCGCCGCCCTGAAGCCCGATCTGATCCGGCTCATCTACTCCGGCCGCTACAGCGCCCAGGTCAGCAAGGTGCGCCCCACCAGGGTGGTCGGCGCCATCTTCTCCCGCCTCACTCGCTAGTCCCGCGCTAGGAAGCGCGCCGCACCGGTGTGCCAGCTTCGCTCATGCCGGCGTCGAAGATCTGGTAGCTATCGCCGCATTCGAACTTGGCGCGGTACAGGGCCACGTCGGCCTGGTGGATCAACAGGTCGGAGTCCGTCGCCTCACCCGACGATACGGCGATCCCGATGCTGGTGCCGATGGACACCGGCTGATCCATCACCTGGAACGGCATCGTCAGCGCGGACTGTACCCGGACCGCGATGGCACGAGCCTCGGCGACCGGATGCGAGGCCATCACCAGGATGACGAATTCGTCGCCGCCGAGCCGCGCAACGATATCGTCCCCCCGCACGCATGCCGTCAGCCGCTCGGCGACGGCCTTCAGCACATCGTCCCCGGCGGGGTGGCCAAGCGTATCGTTGACGTGCTTGAACCGGTTGAGATCCAGCATGATGAGGGCAACGCGCCCCTTGCCGGCGCGGGCGGCTTCGACAGCCGCATCGAGACGCTCGCGAAACAGCACGCGATTGGGCAGGCCCGTCAGTGGATCATGCGTGGCCATGTGGGCGAGCAGCCTGTGGTTCTCCGCCAGCTGGTCGGTCAGCCGTTGCCGCTCGGTGATGTCATCGGTCGTGGCCACCCAGGCGCCATTGTCCATCGGCCGGTAGTGAATGGAGAATGTGCGCCCGTCCTGCAGCTTGTAGACGGTTTCGCACGGCTCCCTGGCCTCGGACACTCGTTTCCGCCAGGCGTGATACTCCTGCTTGGAGACGGTCGAGCCGGACCCCGCCCGGTAGCGCATGTCCACGATCTCGCCCAGCGAGGTGCCGGGGTGAACGCGGTCGGGGTCGAGCCCGTGCATCTCGATGTAGCGCTGGTTGCAGACGATCAGGCGCTCCTCGCCGTCGAAGAAGCACAGGCCCTGGCGCATGTTGTTCAAGGCCGTCTCGAAGCGCATGTTCTGCGTGGTGATGGTGTCGTCGCGCTCCCTCAGCATCTCGGCAGACTGGTTCAGCGCGCGCAGGGCTTCGGTACGCTCCACGGACAGCCGCGCCGCGGTTGCGATCACCGCGCACAGGAATGCGCCGTAGCTCAACGCCAGCAGCCCCAGCAGTCCGTAGCCGGCCCCGACCAGCAACAGACATTTGCAGGCAAACGGGACAAGCACGGTCGCCACATAGGCAAGAGCCGCCGGGTAGAGAGGGGCAAGCAGCACCCCGCCGCCGGCCGCCATGCCTGCGGTCACCGTGATCACGACCAGTTCCGCCGTGTGCGGCAAGGCCCCGAGATAGAGGGCGGGCAGAACGGCCCAGGGCAAGGCCGCCACGACAGCCAGGAGCGTGGCCCTGCGCAGCGCCCGCCGACTGAGCGTGGTCACTCCAGGTCGCGGTTTGCCGCGCCGGAAGTAGATGCCGAGGGTGACGAGAGCGGTCAATGCAAGCCAGGCGAGCAGGACGGCGAGAGGCACCGCCGACCAGAGGCTCAAAGCGACGATCCCGGCATTGAGAAAACCACAGCCGGCCGCGGCGGGCCCCGCCCGGATTACTGCCGACAGCTGATCCGCTCCGATCTGCTCGGTGGCGGGCAGCTGCCAGTGGGATGCAACGGTAGCTCGCATGAGCATGCTCGACGGCCGCGACGCGGTCCGATCCTCTGGAAACCCTCGAGCAGCCTGCGGGCAAATTGGTTGAGGACTATCTAAGCCGGCATGGTTTGGTTGACGATCCGTAAACCGAGCGTCCCGCCGTGAGGCAGTTGCGTCGCAGGTACAGGAAAATGGCCTTAAGCAGGCGGTAATTGCGGTCCCGGAAACTGGCGTCGGGTCGAATACAGACTGGTGCATGCCATGACGGAACGCCGCAAAGCGCAACGCAGCCGCAGCCTGAAGGGCGGCAAGATCCTCTTCAACAACAAGCAGTCCGTGATCAACTGCACGGTTCGCAACTTGTCCGATGGCGGCGCCAACCTGCACGTCGAGACCGCCCAGGGCGTGCCGGCCTTTCTCGACCTGCTGATCGACGGCGAAACCGCGAGCCGGCCCTGCGACGTGATCTGGAAGGCGCAGAACAGGATCGGCGTCGCGTTCTGGTCAGGCGTCGAGTTTGCGGGACTCACCGGTCGCAAAACCGGCCGACCGTCGCGCGCCGGATGCAACGACCACGTCACTACGCGGCGATCTTCTGTCGCTGCGGCTGGCGTTGGACCACGTGCCGATGGGCATCGTGCTGCTCGACAGCAGTTTGCGAGCGCAGTTCATCAACCGCGCGTTTCGGGCCATGTGGCGCCTGCCCGAGGCCAAGGCTGAAAGCAGGCCCGCCTTCGTCACGCTCATGTACCATGGGCGCGACACGCGCGCCTACGAGGTCGCCGACGACGAACTCGACGCCTACATCGAAGGGCGCGTCGCCCACGTTCGCGCCGGCGACCCGACGCCCATCGACCTGCGGCTCACCAGCGGGGACATCATCCGCTTTCAATGCACCAAGCTGCCCGATGGCGGACGCATGCTCAGCTACACGGACGTATCCGACATCGTTGCCCGTGCCGATGAATTGCAGAGACTGCGTGGCGCGCTGGACGCCATGGAGCAGGGCATCATCCTGCTGGACAGCAAGCTCAACGTCGAATTCATGAACGTCGCGGTGCGCCGCCAGTGGCAGCTGCCGGACGAGTACCGCGGCGGCGGCCTGACGTTCGCCGACCTCGTGGGCAACGCCCGCAAGAGCCAGGCCTTCGGCATGACGGGCGAGCCGCTGGAGCTCTACATCCAGCAACGCATCTCGCGCGTGCGCGCCGGCGATCCGCGCCCGATGGACATCCGTCACGCGGACGGCCGCATCGTGCGGTCGCAATGCAGCATCCTGCCCAACGGCGGCCGCATGCTCTCCTACGTCGACGTGACCGACCTGGTCCGCCGCGCCGACGACGCCCGCAAGTTCGCCGCCGGGTCGTAGGCGCGTCGCCTGGTCGCGACGCTGTGGCACCGGTGGCTCCTGCCCCTGGAGGGGGAGGTTGCAACGCCACGAGCTTAGCTCGCCACGGCTACGCGAGCGCCAAACTCAGCCAGCGAGCTAAGTTCGATGGCGTTGCTGGTGGGGGTGTCCTTGCCGCGCCTGCCGCTGCTCACCCCCACCTGATGCGTCCAGCGACTTAGGCTGGCGGTGGCAGCAAGGTGCACGGTCTGCGATCGCCAGCCTAAGCCGCGGACGCATCTTCCTCCCCCTCTTCGCATCGAATGCGCGCATTCGATGCAGGGGGAGGCGGTTCCTTGAGCAGCCGCGGAGGCTTCCTCTCGGACGCGACTACCGCCGCCGGTAGCCCGTGGCCGCACGGGGACCGGTGCGATACACGCCATCCTCGGTCATCAGCGTGGCGAGGATGCCCTCGCGCAGGCCGCGGTCGGCGACGCGCAGGCGCTGGCACGGCCAGGTCTGCAGCAGGGCCTCCAGGATGGCGCAGCCGGCCAGCACCAGGTCGGCCCGCTCCTTGCCGACGCAGGGCTGCGCCGCCCGCTCCTCGTAGCTCGACGCCAGCAGCTCGGCCGTCACGGTGCGCGCCTGGTTGATGTCGAGCCAGCAGCCGTCGACCTTGTTGCGCTCGTAGCGCGGCAGCCGCAGATGTATTCCTGCAACCGTCGTCACCGTGCCGGACGTGCCCAGCAGATGCGTCCTGCCGTTGCCGAGCCGCCGGCGCAGGCCGTGCTCGGCCTCGAACGGCTCCAGCATGTCCGCCACGTGCCGCACCATGGCCTCGAAGATCTCGGCATTCACCAGCTTGCCGCCGAACTGCTCGGCCAGCGTCACCACCCCCACCGGCAGCGACGTCCAGGCGGCGATGCAGCTCTGCACCTCCAGCCGGTCGTGCAGCGAGCGGCGCCAGCCGTGCTTGCGCTGCGTCAGGTCGAGCCAGATCAGCTCGGAGGAGCCGCCGCCGATGTCGAACACCAGCGCGAAGTCGCAGGACAGGTCGATCAGCGAGGCGCAGCCCGACACCGCCAGCTTGGCCTCCGTCTCGCCGTCGACGATCTTGATGTCGAGGCCGGTGTCCTTGCGCACGCGGCCGAGGAACTCGTCGGCGTTGCAGGCCAGGCGGCAGGCCTCGGTGGCGATCAGGCCGGCCCGCTCCACCTTGTTGCGGTCCATCTTGGCCGCGCACACGCGCAGCGCGTCGATGGTGCGCTCGATGGCCGGCTCCGACAGCCGCCCGGTCGCCGACACGCCTTCGCCGAGGCGGATGATGCGCGAGAACGCGTCCACCACCTTGAAGCCGCGCCGCGAGGGGCGCGCGACCAGCAGGCGGCAGTTGTTGGTGCCCAGATCGAGCGCCGCATAGGTGCGCCCGGCCGCCGTCCGTCTGCCGTTGCGGCCGTCCTCGCCCGCCTGCGTGGCGGCGGCACCAGCCACGGGCGCAAGGGGGGATGCGGAGGCGTCACGCGCCGCGCCAGGGCGATGGTCGGCGCCGCCATCCAGCCCGGCGGCATGCGGACCGGCCTGCCGATCGCCCGCCCCGTCGTGCGAGTTCGTACCCTCCACCGTCTGTCTCCGCGCTCCGGTTCGGCCCTCGCGGACCGCCAAGCGTCATTCTGATGGAACTTGTGGCCAATCTAGGCAGGTCAGGGGCATCGGTAAAGGCAGCAAGCGGAACACGGCGAGGAATGGCACCCTGCAACCGCAGGTCTGCGCGGCCGTCGGCTTGCGAAGCCGGTCCGCCGCTGTTAGATAGCTGGCGCGCTGGCCCTCTCGGGGCCGCCGCATCCCTGGGTTGCGCCGCCACCGGCGAGACGCGCCACCCTGGTGGGGAATAGTTCAACGGTAGAACAGCGGACTCTGACTCCGTTAATCTAGGTTCAAATCCTAGTTCCCCAGCCACTGATCTTGCTCAGCTTTTCCCTTTCGGACCGCAGAACATCTGCGGACAGTTGGGTGCTCAGTTGGGAGTTTTCGTTCTCCTTTCGAGCTTGCGAATGGCGCTCTCAGCGAGCTCCGGGTCGCGGTGAAGATAGTTGGCATCGAGGATCGCGCGCACATCCCGCATCGAGTGCCCTGTGAAAGTCGCGATCTCAGCTTCTCAGACCTCGCGCAGGATGCGCGCATGATAGTCGGCGACGGCGGGATCGCCGTGCACCCGTCGTGGTCTTGGCAGATCGATCGACACATCGAGCACGAGCTCCCCCTCGCACAGCACGACGACACGATCCGCCAACGCGATGGCCTCGGCGACATCGTGGGTGATCAGGAAGGTGGTGAAGGCATGCTGCTGCCAGATGCGCTCGAGCAGCTGGTGCATCTCGACGCGGGTGAGTGCATCGAGCGCGCCGAACGGCTCGTCCAGCAGCAGCACGGCTGGCTTGCTCACCAGCGCCCGAGCGACGGCCACGCGCTGTCGCTGTCCGCCGGACAGGATGGCGGGCCAGTCGTCCTCACGGCCCGCAAGGCCGACGTCGGCAAGCGCCCGGCCTGCCGCAAGCCGCCAGTCCGGGCCACGCACGATGCCGACATTGCTGATCACGCTCTGCCACGGCAGCAGGCGCGCATCCTGGAATAGCAGGCGCACGTTGGGTTGCAGCCCAGTCACGGGCTTGTCGCCGATCCGGATCTCGCCGCCGGTCGGTGCGTCCAATCCCACGATCAGCCGCATGAGCGTGGTCTTGCCGCCGCCGGAGCGGCCGACCACCGCCACGAACTGGCCGGCCGGCACCTCCAGGTTGAGGCCCGTGAGGACCCTGCGCTCGCCGAACGAGCGCACGACGCCGCGAATGCCGACCGAACGCCCGAGCCTGCCGGCCTCGACGGCATGCAAGTCTGGTGTGAGCAAAGCGGGCGATTTTTGCATTCTCGACGCCCGCGGCATCGAGGGCTCGCAGAGCAGCACTGCTCATGGAGACACTCCAGCAGCCTGATAGGCCGGATGCCAGGACAGTGCGCGCCGCTCCAGCGCACGCGTCAATACGTCGGCCAGCTTGCCGAGCAGTGCGTAGACGATGATGCCGAGCAGCACCACGTCGGTCTGCAAGAACTCGCGCGCATTCATGGTCATGTAGCCGATGCCGGACGAGGCGGAGATGGTCTCGGCGACGATCAGCGTCAGCCACATGATGCCGAGCGCGTAGCGCAAGCCGACCAGCACCGACGGCAGCGCGCCTGGCAGGATGACGCGCCAGAACAGCGGCCCCTGGCCAAGACCATAGACCCGCGCCATCTCGATCAGGCCGCGGTCGACGGTGCGGATGCCATGAAAGGTGTTGAGGTAGACCGGAAACAGCACGCCGATGACGACCAGGAAAATCTTGGCCTCCTCGCCGATGCCGAACCACAGGATGACCAGGGGGATGATGGCAAGATGCGGCACCGTGCGCAGCATCTGCACGGAGGAGTCGAGCAGCGTCTCGGCCGGACGCCAGATGCCATTGATGACACCCAGCACGAAGCCGATGCCGCCGCCGATCAGCAGGCCGATCAGCGCGCGCTGCGAGCTGATCGCCACATGGTAGAACAGCGATCCATTCTGTGGCGCTTTCCCAGAACGCCAGCGCCACGTTGCTGGGCGCCGGCAGGATGCGAGGCGGGATGAGGTGCAGGCGCGCCGAGGCCTCCCAGGCGACAATCACCAGTACCGGGACCAGCCAGGTCGCCCCTCGCTGCGTCGTCCAGCTCAGCAGGGGCCGCATGCTCATGCGCGCACCTTTTGTCGGCGCGTTTGCCGATCCCGGGCGCGCTCCTTGCTCGCCACCTGCGGCCTCACATCGTTGGCAATGGTCTCGCCGAACGGCCCCGTGTTTACAGTGGTCGCCGCGCGCTCCTTGCCATGGGCCAGCGGCAAAAGCGGGAATACCAGCTCGGCGAAGCGGTAGGCTTCTTCCAGGTGCGGATAGCCAGACAGGATGAAGGTGTCGATGCCGATCCGCATGTATTCCTTCAAGCGTTCCGCCACCGTCTCGGGACTGCCAACCAGCGCAGTGCCGGCGCCGCCGCGCACCAGGCCAACACCCGCCCACAGGTTGGGGCTGACCTCGAGCTTGTCCCGGCGGCCGCCATGCAGGGCCTGCATGCGCTGCTGGCCGACCAATCCATGCGGCTGAAGATGGCCTGGGCCGAAGCGATCGTCTTGTCGTCCAGGTAGCGGATGAGGTCGTCGGCCGCCTGCCACGCCAATGCATGGGTCTCGCGTACGATCACGTGCAGGCGGATGCCGTACGTGAACTTGCGGCCGCGCGCGCAGCAACGGTCGCACGCAGCCTCTATTTTCTCGGCAACTCGCGCCGGCGGCTCACCCCACGTGAGATACTTGTCGACGTCTCGGCCGCCACGGCGATGCCGGCCTCGGGAGGACCCTCCGAAGTAGAGCGGTGGATGCGGTCGTTGTACGGGCGCAAACAGCAGCCGCCCGTCCTCGATGCGTATGTGCCTACCCTCGAGGTTGACCGTCTCGCCGGCAAGCAGCTGCTTGTAGACTCTGAGGAACTCATCGCGTGACGGCGTAGCGCTCGTCGTGCGCAGGAAGATCCCGTCGCCCTTGTTCTCGGCAGGATCGCCGCCGGTCACGACATTGATCAGCAGCCGACCACGCGACAGCCGGTCGAGCGTCGCCGTCATGCGCGCGGCAACGTCGGCGACTGCAGCCCCGGCCGCACCGCCACCAGGAACCGCAGCCGTTCGGTGAGCGGCACCAGCGCCGACGCCACAACCCAGGAGTCCTCGCAGCTGCGCCCGGTGGGCAGAAGCACGCCGAAGTAGCCGAGATCGTCTGCCGCCTGCGCGATCTGGCGCAGGTAGCTGAGGCTTACCTCGCGGCCGCCCTGGGCAGTGCCCAGGTAGTGGCCGTCACCGTGGGTCCGCGGGAACCAGAGGACATTCGCCGTCTTGGCAGCTGGCACGCTCACGAGCCGGACCTCCGCACCGCATCCGACACGTTGATGGGCTTGGGAAGGAGCCAAGCTTGTGGAACACGTCGGCAATGCGCTGCTGCTCGGCGACCACTTTCTCGTCCAGCGGCTTGATGCCGTACGACTGCCGGCTCAGCGCAAC
>CAVTJY010000010.1:0-46902 GCA_963735125.1 uncultured Alphaproteobacteria bacterium
CGTCATGGCCGAGAGCGTCTACAAGATCATCGAAATCGTCGGCACCAGCCCAAGCTCCTGGGAGAGGGCCGCCGCCGCTGCCGTCGAGCGCGCGGCCCTTACGCTCCGCGACCTGCGCATTGCCGAGGCACGGAGGAGTACATAGTGACCACCGACGGCAAGATCGAAGCCTACCGCGTACGTCTTAAGGTCTCGTTCAAATACGAGGACTGAGTCTGGCTGGCCGGAGCGCGGCGTCTAGCACCCCCCTGCGAAGGCGGCGTGACGGCTTTCGCTTGAGAACAGCGCTCAGAACATCGCCGGGTGGACGCGGTCGGGCGGGGCGTGGCCGTCCAAGAACGCCTTGATATTGATGATGACCTTCTCGCCCATGTCGATGCGGCCCTCGACCGTGGCCGAGCTCATGTGCGGCAGCGCCACGACCCGATCGGTAGCGAGCAGCTTCGGGATTGACCGCCGGCTCGTGCTCGAACACGTCGAGACCGGCGCCGGCGATGGCCCCCGCCTCGATCAGGCGCGCCAGCTCGTTCTCGTCGATCACCTCGCCGCGCGCCGTGTTGACGATGTAGGCCGACGGCTTCAGCAGCCGCAGCCGCCGCGCCGAGAGCAGATGATAGGTGCCGGGCGTGTGCGGGCAGTTGACGGAGACGATGTCGATGCGCGTCAGCATCTGGTCGAGGCTCTCCCAGTAGGTCGCCTCGAGCTCCTTCTCGATCTCGTCGCAGACGCGCCGGCGGTTGTGATAGTGGATCTGCAGTCCGAACGCCTTGGCGCGGCGGGCCACCGCCTGGCCGATGCGGCCCATGCCGATGATGCCGAGCCGCTTGCCGTAGATGCGGTGGCCGAGCATCCAGGTCGGCGACCAGCCCGGCCAGGCGTCCTCTTGTCCTTGAGTAGGCGGCGCCTTCGACCAGCCGGCGCGGCACGGCGAGGATCAGCGCCATGGTCATGTCGGCGGTGTCCTCGGTGAGGACGCCCGGCGTGTTGGTGACGGTGATGCCGCGGTTGCGGGCCGTATCGAGGTCGATGTTGTCGACGCCGGTGCCGAAGTTGGCGATCAGCCGAAGCTGCGGGCCGGCCTGGGAAATCACCGCGCGGTCGATGCGGTCGGTGACGGTCGGCACCAGCACGTCGCCGTTTTGGCGCTTCGGCGATCTGGCCTGGCTCACGGCATGTCATCGACATTGAGCCGGGCGTCGAACAGCTCGCGCATGCGGGTCTCGACGACGTCGGGCAGCTTGCGCGTGACAATGACGATGGGTTTCGGGCGCTGTTCGGCATCGGGGGTAGCTGTCGCCTCTTGCGTGGTGGGACGCTCGGGGGGGGGGGCCAGGAGACGTTGCTTCTCGTTCAGGCGGTCTAACAGAACGCCATGGCGATGACAAAGTGCGGGAGTTCTCTCTCGGCGGAGCTGCGCGTGGCAGCCTGCCCAGGGCTTGAAAAGCGCCATCAAATCATGCTGTGGGCAGGCCGAAAGGAGAGGTGTTTCGAATGCGCAAGGCGGCTGGTTGGGCCTCGTCGCTGCCGTGCTGGTCGCGATCGGCCTGTGGGCGTTGGCGCTATGGTGCGCGGCGGCCGCAGCCTGCTGCAGGCGCAGGGCTCGGCGCGCAGCGGCTTGCCGGTGCCGCGCTTCGTCAGCCTGAAGTCCGACCGGTCAACTGCGAAATGGGCCGGGCACGGACTATCCCGACCGCCTGGGTCTATCGCCGCGCCGGCCTGCCGCTCGAGGTGATCAAGGAGTTCGAAGGGTGGCGGCAGGTGCGCGATGCGGACGGCGCCGCCGGCTGGGTGCTGCAGTCGTTTCCTCGGCCGCCGGCGAACAGCATTGGTGCTGCCCTGGGACATCAAGCCGGCGGCACCGGGCCGCAGGTGGCGCTGCGCCGCGACGACAGCGAGCAGCGCCGCGCGCCGTCGCCATGATCGAGGCCGGCGTCATCGCCAACATCATCGATGCGACGGCCGCTGGTGCCGCGTCAACATCGACAAGTTCCAGGGCTACATCGAGCAGAAGAAGCTGTGGGGCGTCTACGAGGGCGAGGTGATCAACTAGCGCGCACTGCGCGGTGCGCCGTCCTTCTTGGAGACCAGGCGCACGACGACGTCGATGTGGGTGATGCTCATCCGTCGGGCGGCTCGGGCACGCCATCGACGCGGATGGCGTCGCCCGGGATGTCCCGCAGCTCGCCTTCTTCCTCGACGAAGAAGTGGTTGTGGTTCGACGTGTTGGTGTCGAAGTAGGCTCGCTGCGCCACCGATCGCCAACTCGCGCAGCAGACCCGCGCGCTTGAACTGATGCAGCGTATTGTAGACGGTCGCCAGCGACACGTGCTGGCCCGCCGGACCGCCTCGGCGTGCAACAGCTCGGCCGTCACGTGACGATCCTCGCCCTCGAACAGGAGGTCGCCAAGGGCCAAGCGCTGCCGCGTCGGGCGCAGCCCGCACGCCGAAGTCGCCGAGGAGCGTCCGCTCCTCTTTCCGCTGTGCATCGGCTGCTCTCATGCCGTCAGTTGCGAGGTCCTGTGCTGTGGCAGATTGGCTCGTTCCGGCTCGGCAGGAGCCGGAAGCGCGCCTCACAAGCTTCATAGAGCGATAATAGTATAGACGGCCCGGCGAACGCTGCAACTGGCGCCCTGCTGCGCTCGAGGAGGGCACATCGTCCCGTAGAACCCGCCCTTTTGAGCGGCAAACGACTATGTTAGGAACCGCCCGATGCTGCGAACGGCGCAGGCCACGGCGCAGGCGTGTCCACGAAGAGGATGGGACAAAGAGATCATGGCAGAACGCCGCACGAGCTACGAATACGACAACGACTTACTTGTGCGGCCGCGGCGAGCTGTTCGGCCCCGGCAACGCCCAGTTGCCGCTCCCGCCGATGCTCATGTTCGACCGCATTTCCAGATTTCCGAGACCGGCGGCGCCCACGGCAAGGGCCAGATCGCGGCCGAGCTCAAGGTGGCCGGCAATCCAGCCTCGACTGGTTCTTTAACTGTCACTTCAAGGGCGATCCGGTAATGCCCGGCTGCCTCGGCCTCGACGCGCTGTGGCAGCTGACGGGTTTCTTCCTGGGTTGGCTGGGGGCTCCGGGCCGGGGCCGCGCGCTCGGCGTGGGCGAGGTCAAGTTCACCGGCATGGTGGTGCCGACCACCGAGGACGGTCGAATACATGGTCGACATGAAGCGAGTGATCCTGCGCAAGCTCAAGCTCGCCATCGCCGACGGCATCATGAAGGCCGACGGCCAGATCATCTACGCTGCCACCGATCTGCGCGTCGGCCTGTTCGAAGCGGGAGAACAACCCGTAGCGGCCTGAGAGGGCGGGACGCACTGCAGGCGGGCGACGACTGCGCTCCGGCGCAGGGCGCGCGACGATGCGGGGAAAGGGACTTGCGATGAGACGCGTGGTCGTGACGGGCATGGGTATCGTTTCCTCGATCGGAAACAACACCCAGGAAGTGCTCGCCTCGCTGAGGGAGGCCAAGTCCGGCATCGTCCGCGCTGACAAATACGCCGAGCTCGGGTTCCGCTGCCAGGTGCACGGCGCCGTCAATCTCGAGTGGGAGAACATGGTCCCGCGCAAGGCGCGCCGGTTCATGGAGGCGGGCCTCGGCTGGAACTATATCGCCATGGAGCAGGCGATCCGCGACGCCGGGCTCGAGCCAGGCGACGTGGTCAACGAGCGCACCGGCATCATCATGGGCGCGGGCGGCCCCTCGACGCGCGCCATCGTGCGCGCCGCCGACATCACGCGCGAAAAGGATCCCAAGAAGGTCGGTCCGTTCGAGGTGCCGAAGGGCATGTGCTCCGGCCCCTCCGCCGCGCTCGCCACGGCCTTCCAGATCAAGGGCGTGAACTATTCCATCTCGTCGGCATGCGCCACCTCCGCCCACTGCATCGGCAATGCCGCCGAGATGATCCAGTGGGGCAAGCAGGACGTGATGTTCGCCGGCGGCTGCGAGGAGCTGGATTGGACCCTATCCGTCCTGTTCGACGCCATGGGCGCCATGTCCACGCACTTCAATGCCACGCCGGCCCGGGCGAGCCGCGCCTACGACAAGAACCGCGACGGCTTCGTCATCGCCGGAGGCGCGGGCGTCGTGGTTCTGGAGGAGCTCGAGCGGGCCAGGAGCCGCGGCGCCAAGATCTACGGCGAGCTGGTCGGCTACGGCGCGACCTCGGACGGCTTCGACATGGTGGCGCCGTCAGGCGAGGGCGCCGCGCGTTGCATGCGCCTTGCCATGCAGGGCATGGACGGCAAGGGCGTCGGCAAGATCGACTATATCAACCCGCACGGCACGGCCACCCCCGTCGGCGACCAGAAAGAGATCGATGCGATCCGCGAGGCGTTCGGCAAGGACATGCCGGCGATCTCCTCCACCAAGTCGCTGACCGGACATTCGCTCGGCGCCGCCGGCGTGCAGGAGGCGATCTACTCGCTGCTCATGCTCAACAACGGCTTCGTGTGCGAAAGCGCCAACATCGACGAGCTCGATCCCGAGTTCGCCGACGTCCCGATCGCCCGCAAGCGGCAGGATGACGTATCGCTTAACTGTGTCATGTCGAACAGCTTCGGCTTCGGCGGCACGAATGCGACTTTGGTGATAAGACGCTGCGACGCGTGAGCGCCGCACGCTTCTGCATGCGCAGAGCGCAAAGATGATTCCGTGCCATCGGCACACGGCATGAGTGGAACAAGACTATGACGAACATCGACATCGCCAAACCCGGCCCGCTGATGGCCGGCAAGCGCGGCCTGATCATGGGCGTTGCCAACGAGCGCTCCATCGCCTGGGGCATCGCGCGCGTACTCGCCGGGCAGGGCGCCAAGCTGGCCTTCACCTACCAGGGCGACGCCTTCGGCCGGCGCGCCATTCCGCTCGCCAAGTCGGTCGGCTCGGAGATCATCGTCAACTGCGACGTGAGCGACCTGAAGACCGTCGACAACGCCTTCGCCGAGATCAAGGAGAAGTGGGGCGGCCTCGACTTCGTCGTGCACGCGCTGGCCTTCTCCGACCGTCGCGAGCTGTCTGGCCGCTATGCCGACACCACCCGCGACAACTTCGTGAACACCATGGTGATCTCCTGCTTCTCCTTCACGGAGGTCGCCAAGCGCGCCGCCGAGCTGATGAACGGCAGCGGCTCTCTCCTGACGCTGTCCTTCGGCGGCGCCACGCGCTGGGTGCCGTCCTACAATGTGATGGGCGTGGCCAAGGCCGCGCTGGAGGCGTCCGTGCGCTATCTGTCCGCCGACCTCGGTCCGCAGGGCATCCGCGTCAACGCGCTGTCGGCCGGGCCCATGCGCACGCTGGCGGGGGCGGGCGTCGCCGATGCGCGCGTCATCTTCAACTATCAGCGTGATCACGCCCCGTTGCGGCGCACGCCGACGCTGGACGAGGTGGGCGGCTCCGCACTCTATCTGCTGTCCGACATGTCGGGCGGCGTGACCGGCGAAGTGCATTTCGTCGACTGCGGCTACAATACCGTCGCCATGCCGAGCCTCGACGCCCTCAAGGAGCAGGAGTCGACTCGGCCGTCGGCCTGCCGAGATAGGCTGCACGAGCGCGATTGCGCCGTGCCTGTCGGCGTGGCATCTCAAGGCATGATCGGCGTCTTCAATTCCGGCCACGGCGGCCTGACGGTGTTTCGCGCACTGGTGCAGCGCTTCCCGGACCTGCCCTTCATCTACCTCGGCGACCACCGGCACGTGCCCTACGGCAACCGGCCCTCCGACGAGATCGTCGCGCTCTCCCGCCACGGCGTCGACGCGCTGTTCCAGCGCGACTGCCAACTCGTACTGCTGGGCTGCAACACCGCCACCTGCGTCGCCGCCCGCACGCTGCAGAAGGACTGGCTGCCGGTGAGCGGCTGGAAGGGACGCAATATCCTCGGCATCGTCGCCCCCACGGTCGAGGCGGCCACCCAGACGCCCTGGGCCGTGACGGCGCCGCAGTATCCGCAGAAGTACAACACCGACGTCGTCGCCGTGTTCGGCACCACCCGCACGATCGCCTCGCACGCCTACCCGGAAGAGATCCGCAAACGCTGCCCCAAGGTCACGGTCGTGCAGCAGACCTGCGCGGAGCTCGCCGGCGCCATCGAGCAGGCCGCACCGGAGTCGACGCTCGACGCCCTGGTCGAGCAGGGCGTGGCGGGCCTGCTGGCGCAGACCGGAGGCAGCCCTCCGCATCGCGCCATCCTTGGCTGCACGCACTATCCGCTGGTCGAGCACCTGTTCCGCCGCCACCTGCCGCCGTTCACTCGCCTGCTGTCGCAGCCGGATGTGGTCGCCGACAGCCTCGAGGACTACCTGCAGCGGCACACGCACTACGCGCAACGCACCGAGCAGCGCACGCCACCCGTCCTGCTCACCACCGGCGACCCCGCCAAAGTCAGCCGCACCGCGCGCATCTTCTGGGCGGACGCCCCGGCGTTCACGCACCTCAGCCATTAAGTGGCCCGAGCGGATTCGCGGCGGCCCTTCCGTTCTACGCTCTGGAACAGCGCCGCCTGGAGCGGCCACACGTGCCGGCGTTGGGGCGCCGAAAGAAATGCGCATTCTTGTTGCGGGCAAAGGCAGCCGCGTATTCGGCTACAACGATATGGCGGCCGCGATGCAGCCGCACGGGCACGAGCTGATCGCGACGTCCAATCCGTCGGGCCAACTGCGTGGCGACGCTCTACTGCTCCTGGGGTTCGAGAATTGGTATCTCGACGCGCCGCTTGAGCTTCTCGATCAGGCTGCGGCAGCCGGCATTCCTCGCATTCTGTGGCAATTCGAACCGTTGCTGCCGCCGGGCCTGCCGACGCTCACCCGCACGTTCGTAGACCGCAGATCCGAAGCCAAGCGGTGGCGGATCGGTTCCGGCGGGCAGGCTTGCGTGAATCGAGCTCGCGCATGGTTTTCGCGTATCGAGATTGCTGCGTCGCCGCTCGCCGGAAAAGCTGGGGTAGCTCTCTCTTCTCACCGCATGTTTTCAAATACCCGATTGAGCAGTCGCGCGCCGTTGTGGCATTCTGGGACCAGGGGCTGTTCGACCATCTATTCGTAAGCCTTCGACCACGTACCGCATTCTTAAGTGAGCTGGGCATTCCGAGCACGTTCGTACCGATCGGATATTCTCCAACGCTCGGGCGGTCAGTGGGACATGGCAGACCGAGACATCGACGTTCTGTTCTTCGGTCAGGTCAGCAGCCGGCGGCGCGCGCTGCTCAACAAGATCGACGCCGCGCTCCGTCGTGCCCGTTACGCGCTGAAGCTCGTCGACGGGGACTGCTACGGCGACGAACGGACGGCCATTCTCAACCGCAGCAAGATCGTGCTCAATCTTCACAAGTTCCCTTGGGAGTTTGCGGGGCAGCGACTGCTCATGGCCATGAGCTGCCGGGCACTGGTCGTCTCGGAATGGGCACCCGACACCACGCAGTACAAGCATGGAAAGCACATGTTCACAGCCAGGGTCGAGCAGCTGCCGGAAATCCTTGTAACTCTGCTGAACGATCAAAGCCGGCGCGAGGCTGTCGCCGAGGCGGGCTATCAGTTCGTCACTACGGACCTGCGCCTCGATCGCGTATTGCCGGCGGCGCTGGATGCAATCGTGAGCAAGACCATCCCATGATGCCGCTAACCGTCAAGGTGCTCATCCTCGGGGCGCAGATTTTTGCCGAAGAGGTCGCCGATCTTGTCGAGGAAACCCCTGGATTCGAGGTGAAAGGATTTATTGAGAACCTCAGTCCCGATCGATGCCAAGCGCACCTGTTGGGAAAGCCTGTGCTATGGGTTACCGAACTCGGGAACCTCGAGGAGAATTGTCATTTGCTTTGTGGCATCGGTACGAACCGGCGCCGTGAGTACGTGGAGCAGGTCAAGCTCTACAACCTACCATTCGCGACCCTGATCCATCCGTCGGCGCGCATCTCCCAGACGAGCAACGTCGGCACGGGCGGCATCATAAGCGTGAACGCGGTGATTGCCGCGCATTCATCCCTTGGGGTGCACACCATCGTCAACCGCGGTGTGCTGATCGGCCATCACACGCAGATTGGCGACTATGTGACGATCGCGCCCGGCGCCAATATCGCCGGCAAGTGCGTTGTCGAGGACGGTTGCTATATCTCAATGGGCGCCGTCATAATCGACCGTGTGCGTATCGGTGCGAATTCAGTCGTTGGCGCCGGCGCAGTGGTCACCAAAGATGTGCCCGCCAATGTACAGGTGGTCGGCATCCCGGCGCGCGTCGTCAAGGAAGGTGTGCACGGTCGATGAGGTCAATCGGCACCAAGACCCCCTCGAACAGCCGACACGACCGTGTCGATCTCGAACGGAGAGAGCCCTGACGAGAGTGGCAGGCTTACCGTCTGGCGACCGATGCTTGTGGCGTTGGGATAGTCCTCCGGCCGCCATCCGAACATCTCCTGGTAGATGGGATGCTCGGCGAGGCAAAGATAGTGAATGCCGACCCCCACCCCTCTGCTGTCCAGTTCTTCGATGAATTCTTCTCGGCTCATGCCGCAGTGGTGGTGATCAACCAGCAGCGTGTAGAGATGATGGCCATGCCTGTCCTGCGGCCTAGCCTTTGCTGGTAAGGCCAGCGGAAGATCTGTGAAGGCGAGCGTGTAGGCGTTCCAGATTTCCTCGCGTCGGCGCCAGCCATCATCGACCCGGCGCAGTTGGTGCAGTCCAATTGCAGCGTTGAGGTCGGTCATATTGTATTTGAACCCGACTTCCGTCACGGCATAGTGCCGAAACTTAGGGTTGCTGAAGCGCTGCCACGCGTCCCGCGACATGCCGTGCAAAGCCAGGCAACGCAACCGCTCGGCCTGGGCCGCATCTCGCGCAAAGATCATGCCCCCTTCGCACGTCGTGATGTTCTTGGTTGTGTAAAAACTGAAGCAGCCGAAATCTCCGATCGTGCCGGTGGGCTGGCCCGCGTATTCCGCTTCGACAGCATGGGCACAATCCTCGATGACCTTAAGATCGTGTCCTGTCGCGACGGCCGATATCGCATCCATATCGCAGGGAAGACCTGCAAAATGCACCGGCACGACAGCCTTCGTCCTTTGCGTGATCACACTCTTGAGAAGCGCGGTGTCAATGTTCATCGTGCTCCTGTCCACATCGACTAGAACCGGCTTGGCTCCGGTGTGGATGATGGCATTGACGGTGGCACAGAACGTCAGGGGAGTCGTAATCACCTCGTCTCCCGGGCCAATTCCCGACGCCAGCAAAGAAAGGTGCAAGGCTGCAGTACAGGAATTTACGGCCACCGCGTGCTGAGCACGCTTGTACTCGCCGAACTCGCGCTCGAACTGGGCAACCCTTGGACCCGTGCCGATCCATCCCGACCGCAACGTCTGAACGACCTCATTGATTTCAGCTTCCTCAATCTCGGGTGCGCCGAAGACCACCTTCTTCGCAGCGACTGCCTGGCCTTGGAGCAACTCGACATCGCCCTCCCGATGGTTGCTTCCTCGTAGCGATGGGTAGAGCCGCCAGCGATGACTCCCAACGCAAAATCCGAAGTTCAGGCTGAACACGCTCGGTTTGGCGTTTGGTTTGGTCTATTCGCATCAACATGTGCCGCTGCTTTTTCGCGGGAGATGCTTGGCGCACAGGCAACGCCTCGCCCATAACCGATCGCCATTCAACTGTCATATATCGGTTAGATGAGGATAAATGTGGCCGGCGCGGCACGATGATCCGCGATAGCGGCTTTCCAGCCACCCCAGCCTACGGCATTGCTACCGGGCAATCAACCTGCGGCTTGCCGTCGGTGAACGGTGCCAGCGCCTGGCTGATGAAGGTGTGCGTGGGCACGGGCACGCCCTGCTGCTTGCCGAGCCGGGCCACCGCGCCCGAGAGGCCGTTCAGCTCGAGGGGTTTGCCGGCCAGCAGGTCGTGCGCCATGGACGCCATCATCTGCTTGGGCAGGCCGTCGATCGTCTTCATGATGCGTTCCCGGCGTCCTCGGCAGCAAGCCCGGTGTTCAGCGACACGCCGAGCGCCACCACCTCTTCCACCGCCGACTGCAGCAGTGCGAGCGATTGTGCATTGGCGCGGACGGGACCGATCGGCCCGCGTGTCAGCGCGGTCATTGCGGCCATCGGCGCAAGCATTGCGAACTTCATCCACACTTCGCGCTGGATGTTGTCCGACAGGTGCGCGTCGATGCCGGCGGCCTTGCAGGCCTCGAGCAAGGCCGTCGTGCGCGCGCTCGGCCGGCCGTCGCGCTCGCCGAAATCGAGCCGCGCGAATTTGCCGATCTGCTTGATCACGCCGGGCTCCGAGATCGACGCACCGATGCGCGCCGTGCCCTGCACCACCTTGTCCGACCCGAGGATGGCACCGATGCGATCCGCGCTCTCGACCCCGTTCTGGAACGTGAAGACCGTAGCCCCTTTGCCGGCGAGCCCGCGCAGGCTCTCCGCTGCCGCCTCGGTATCGCGCATCTTGACGGAGAAGATCACCGCGTCGGCCGCCGGCACCTCACGCGCGTCAGCCGCCACCTTGACCGTCTGGCAGATGCAGCGGTCCGATCTCGCTGTCGAGGCGCAGGCCGCGTGCGCGCATCGCATCCAGGTGCGCGCCCCTGGCTACGAACGTGACCTCGTTGCCTGCCGCCGCCAGGCGGGCACCGAAATAGCCGCCGACGCCGCCCGGCCCCATCACCGTGACCTTCAACATCTTGCTGCTCACCACTCGTGACTGCACGGCACGCAACGCCGTGCCTGTCAGCTTACCAAGAACAAGGGGCAACCGTCAGCATCGCGCCGGCACAAAAAAAGGGCCGCTGTCGCGGCCCTTCGTCTTTGGCGAGGGATCAACTCCGCTCGCGGCGCCTTGGCCGGTCCTCGCGGTCGCGGCGCGGCGGACGCTCGCTGCGGAACTCCTCCTCGGGCTCGCCTTCCTTGCGCGGGATCTCCTTGCCGGTCGCCTGGTCGATGATCTTCATCGACAGGCGCACCTTGCCGCGATCGTCGAAGCCCAGGAGCTTGACGTAGACCTCCTGGCCCTCCTTGACGACCTCGCCCACCGTCTCGGGCCGACCCTGCGTGAGCTGCGAGATGTGCACCAGGCCGTCCTTGGGGCCGAAGAAGTTCACGAAGGCGCCGAACTCCATCACCTTCACGACCTTGCCCTTGTAGATCGTGCCGACCTCGGGCTCCTGCGTGATGGCCTTGATGCGGTTCATCGCCGCCTCGATGGCCTCGCGCTTGGCAGCCGCGATCTTGATGGTGCCGTCGTCCTCGATGTCGATCTTGGCGCCCAACTCGGCCACGATCTCGCGGATCACCGAGCCGCCCGAGCCGATCACTTCGCGGATCTTGTCGACCGGGATCTTGATCGTCTCGATGCGCGGCGCATGCTCGCCGAGTTCGGTGCGCGCGCCCGTGAGGGCCTTGGACATCTCGCCCAGGATATGCAGGCGGCCGGCATTGGCCTGATCGAGCGCGACGCGCATGATCTCCTCGGTGATGCCGGTGATCTTGATGTCCATCTGCAGCGAGGTCACGCCCTTCTCGGTGCCGGCCACCTTGAAGTCCATGTCGCCCAGATGGTCCTCGTCGCCCAGGATGTCGGAGAGAACGGCGAACTCGTTGCCCTCCTTGATCAGCCCCATGGCGATGCCGGCCACCGGTGCCTTGAGCGGCACGCCCGCATCCATCAGCGCCAGCGAGGAGCCGCACACGGTCGCCATCGACGACGAGCCGTTCGACTCCGTGATCTCGGAGACGATGCGCACGGTATAGGGAAAGTCCTCCGCGCTCGGCATCAGCGGACGCAGGGCGCGCCAGGCCAGCTTGCCGTGGCCGATCTCGCGACGGCCGGGCGAACCCATGCGGCCGGTCTCACCCACCGAGTAGGGCGGGAAGTTGTAGTGCAGCAGGAAGCGCTCCTTGCGGGTGCCTTCCAGGGCGTCGACGTACTGCTCGTCCTCGCCGGTGCCGAGCGTCGCCACCACCAGGGCCTGCGTCTCACCGCGCGTGAACAGCGCCGAGCCGTGCGTGCGCGGCAGCACGTGCACCTCCGAGACGATCGGGCGAACCGTCGTCAGGTTGCGGCCATCGATGCGCTTCTTGGTCTTGATGATATCGCCGCGCACCACGTCCTGCTCGAGCCCCTTGAAGACGGAGCCCAGCAGCACCTTCTCGTCGTCGCTCGCGTCCGCCGGCAGCAGCTCCTTGACCTTGGCGCTGCAGGCGTCGACCAGCTCATGACGCTTCTGCTTCTCGGGCGTGGCAAATGCCTTGCGCAGGTCGGCTTCGACCAGCGCGCGCGCCTTGTCCTTGTACTTGGACTTGTCCGGCGGCTGGAAATCCCACGGCTCCTTGGCGGCCTTCTCGGCCAGCTTGATGATCGCGTCGATCACCGGCTGGAAGCCGCGCTGACCGAACATGACCGCCTCGAGCATCTGCTTCTCGGGCAGCTCCTTGGCTTCCGATTCGACCATCATCACGGCATCGACGGTGCCCGCCACGACGAGGTCGAGATCGCTCTTGGCCATCTCGTCGACCATCGGGTTGAGCACGAACTGGCCGTCGATCAGGCCGACGCGCGCCGCAGCGATCGGTCCGAGGAACGGCACGCCCGACAGCGTCAGGGCCGCGGAGGCAGCCACCATGCCGACGATGTCGGGGTCGTTCTCCATGTCGTGCGACAGCACCGTCACCACGACCTGCGTATCGTTCTTGAAGCCGTCCACGAACAGCGGACGGATCGGCCTGTCGATCAGGCGCGAGGTGAGCGTCTCCTTCTCGGAAGGACGACCCTCACGCTTGAAAAAGCCGCCCGGAATCTTGCCGGCGGCGAAGGTCTTCTCCTGGTAATTGACGGTCAGCGGAAAGAAGTCGCGGCCTGGCCGCGGGCTCTTCTCGGCGACCACGGTCGCCAGCACGGTCGTCTCGCCATATTGGGCGAGCACCGCGGCATCGGCCTGGCGCGCCATGCGCCCCGTCTCGAGGGTCAGCTTGCGGCCGCCCCAATCCAGTTCCACACGTTTTGTTTCGAACATCTCTCGGTCTCGTTTCTCGTTGTCAAAAGCGTCTATCGCCGCAGCTCCGCTGGGGAAGCCGGCTCACATGTGCGATTTTTCAAAGGCAACGTGAGCCGCTCCCGCAGCCGGGCGAGCTGCCCTGCTAGCGGCGGATTCCCAAACGCTCGATGATCTTCTGGTAGCGCCCCTCGTCCTTCGATTTCACGTGGTCGAGGAGACTGCGGCGCAAGCTCACCATCTTGAGCAGGCCGCGCCGCGAATGATTATCCTTCTTGTGGAGCTTGAAGTGCTCCGTAAGCCCATTAATGCGCTCGGTGAGAAGTGCGATCTGCACCTCCGGCGAGCCCGTATCGTTGGCTTTGCTGGAGAATTCCTTGACGACTTGCAGCTTGCGTTGTGCGGTCAGCGACATCGGGTACCTTTCTTCGGATTAGGATGGGTCGCTGGGCCTTGCCCGAGGCGGTCCCTGGAGGCGGCCATGGCCGGGATGTCGTCCAGCCGGGTCGCACGCTAAGCGCAGCAAAGCCACACGGGCTCCGCGCGATGAGCCGGTTTATACACGAATTCGCGGCCTTTGCGAGGGAAAAACCGACGGCGGAAAGCCTTGATTCTACAAGGCTAATGTCCCTCGCCGAAATTGAATACGCGGGTCGGCCGAAGCTCGCCCTTCTCGATGTGGCCAACCGCGATCAGGTGCCCCTTGCAGGTTGCGTAGGTGGCTCCGCCGCCCAGCGGCGCATCGCGTCCGCGGATCAGCACGGCCTGGCCGCGCAGCAGCCTGGCCGCATCGTTCTGGCCGACCGCCAGCGCGGCCAGCTCGCTGAGGGCGGCCTCGATCGGCAGCAACAGTCGCTCCAGCTCCTCCGGGCCTGCCGCGGCGGCCTCCTGCAGCGCCTCCATGGTGACCGCATCGGCCTCGGCGAAGCCGGCAACCCGCGTGCGCCGCAGGGCAATGACGTGGCCATGGCAGCCGAGCGCGCGGCCCATGTCCCTGGCCAGCGCGCGCACGTAGGTGCCCCGGCCGCAGTCGGCCTCGAACTCCGCCGTATCGGCATCCGGCATGCCGGCCAAGTCCAGCCGGTCGATCCGCGCCCGGCGTGCTTCGAGCACGACCTCCTCGCCGCTGCGCGCCAGGTCGTAGGCCCGGTTGCCGTCGATCTTGATGGCCGAGAACGCCGGCGGCACCTGCTCGATATCGCCGGTGAAATCACCCAGCACCGCCTCGATGGCGGCGCGATCGGGACGCACGTCGCTGGTCTTGACGGCGCGGCCCTCCGCGTCATCGGTGTCGGTTTCCACGCCCCAGCGCACGGTGAAGCGGTAGCTCTTCTGGCCATCCACGGCGTAGGGCACCGTCTTGGTGGCTTCGCCCAGCGCGATCGGCAGGATGCCGGTCGCCAGCGGATCGAGGGTGCCCGCGTGGCCCGCCTTGCGCGCATCGAACGCGCGGCGCACGGCACCGACGGCCTGCGTCGAGGTCATGCCGACTGGCTTGTCCAGCACCAGCCAGCCGTGGATCGATCTGCCCTTCTTGCGGCGCGCCATTCTCCAACCTTGTCCTGTACTCGCTCAGCCCGCCAATCGCTCGGCGTAGGCAACCAAACCGCTTGCCTCGTGAACGTAGCGCTCGCGCGTGCCATAGGCGGTCTCGATTTCGTCCAGGACCTTGCCGGACGCCGCCACATCCGCCAAGCGATCGACCCAGATGTAAAGCCCGGTGCCGCCCTGCAGCGCCGCCACGGCCTCCGCCGGCATCGAGCGAGACGCATAGCCGCTGCCCAGCACGATCAGCCCCGTGCCCGTCGCATCGGCGACCAGGCCGACGCATTCGGGCTCGCCGGTGGCGATCACCTTGAAGCCGTGCTGCTCGTACTCGGCAACGGTTGTTGCCACATCCGCTACCATAACCATGGGGGTCACTCGTTTCGCCGGCATGGCCGATCTCCGTCCGCAGAGCGTTGCGCAAGCAGCTCAGGTCTTCTTGAGGTCCTGGGCCACCTTGGGGGAGCGGAGTATCTCGTCGATTCGGCGCGCCTCGTCGAACGTCTCGTCGGCGCGGAAGCGCACGTCGGGGGCAAACTTGAGATTGACGACGTGTGCAACCTCGCTGCGGATGTGTTTGCGATTTCTGTCGAGCGCCGCCAGCACCGGCGCCAGATCCTCGCCGCCCAGCGTGGTCACATAGACGGTGGCGAGCCGCAGAGTCGGGCGACAGGCGCACCTCGGGGACCGTCACCACATGGCCGGCCAGCACATCGTCGTGGATTTCGCCACGCGCCAGCATCTCGGCCAACGCATGCCGGATCAGCTCGCCGACGCGGAGCTGGCGCTGCGATGGACCGGTGGTTTTCTCGGATCGGCGATTGGCCATGATGGGTGTCAGACGCTCGCATGGTCCTGCCCCCTTGCGGCGAACGTGCCCGAAGGGGCGGATGAGCGTCTGGTGACTGGACCGTTCGGGTGATCCCGCACGAGCTGCGGCACGGTCGAGTGCAGCGTCATGGCCTCAGACCCTCGAAGGGGACGGACACAACTCAGAGCGACCGCGCGATGGTCTCGACGTTGAAGCACTCGATCACGTCGCCCGCCCGGATGTCCTGGTAGTTGGCGAACGCCATGCCGCACTCCTGGCCGGCCGGCACCTCGCGCACCTCGTCCTTGAAGCGCTTGAGCGTGGACAGCGTGCCCTCGTGGATCACCACGTTGTCGCGGATCAGGCGCACCTTGGCGCCGCGCTCGACCTTGCCGTCGGTGATGCGGCAGCCGGCCACCTTGCCGATCTTGGTGATGTTGAACACCTCCAGGATCTGCGCGTTGCCGAGGAAGATCTCGCGCAGCGTCGGCGGCAGCAGGCCGGACATGGCCGCTTTCACGTCGTCCACCAGATCGTAGATGATGTTGTAGTAGCGGATCTCGACGCCCGACTGGTCGGCCAGCGCCTTCGCCTGGGCGTTGGCGCGCACATTGAAGCCGATCACCACCGCCTTCGAGGCATTGGCGAGCGCGATGTCGGACTCGGTGATGCCGCCGACGCCCGAGTGCACGATGCGCGCCTCGACCTCGTCGTTGCCGATCTTGCGCAGCGCGCCGGCGATGGCCTCCACGGAGCCCTGCACGTCGCCCTTCACGAGCAACTCGAACTCCTTGCGGCCAGCCTCCTTGAGCTGCTGCATCATCTGCTCGAGGGTGCGCGCCGTGCCGGCCGAGCCCAGCGTCTGGCGACGCTTGCGCACGCGGTAATCGGTGATCTCGCGCGCCCGGCCTTCGTTCTCGACGACGGCGAACGGGTCGCCCGCCTCCGGCGCCGAGTTCGAAACCCAGGATCTCCACGGGCACCGATGGTCCTGCCGTGCTGACATTCTCGCCGCGATCGTCGATCAGGGCGCGCACGCGACCCCAGGCGCTGCCGGCCACCACGATGTCGCCGACCTTGAGCGTGCCGCGCTGCACGAGCGCCGTGCCCACCGGTCCGCGCCCGCGTTCCAGCTTGGCCTCGATCACGACGCCCTCGGCCGAACGCTTCGGATTGGCCTTCAGGTCGAGCAATTCGGACTGCAGGTGGATGGCTTCCAGCAGCTTGTCGAGGCCGGTCTGCTTGAGGGCCGAAACCGGCACCTCGAGCGTCTCGCCCGACACGCTTTCCACGATCACCTCGTGCTGCAGCAGATCCATGCGCACGCGCTGCGGGTCGGCGTCCGGCTTGTCCATCTTGTTGATGGCCACGATCAGCGGCACGCCGCCGGCCTTGGCATGATTGATGGCTTCCACCGTCTGCGGCATGACGCCGTCGTCGGCCGCCACCACCAGCACGACGATGTCGGTGACCTTGGCGCCGCGCGCGCGCATGGCCGTGAAGGCCTCGTGGCCCGGCGTGTCGATGAACGTGATCTTCTCGCCAGCCGGCGTCGTCACCTGATAGGCGCCGATGTGCTGGGTGATGCCGCCGGCCTCCCCGCTCACCACGTTGGTCTTGCGGATGGCGTCCAGCAGCGAGGTCTTGCCGTGGTCGACGTGGCCCATGATGGTGACCACCGGCGGACGCGGCTCCTGATACTCGTCGGCGTCGGTCTGGCCGATGAAGCCCTCCTCGACGTCGGCTTCCGACACGCGCTTGGGCGTATGGCCGAACTCCGTCACGATCAGCTCGGCCGTGTCGGCGTCGATCACGTCGTTGATCTTGTGCATCTCGCCTTGCGCCATCAGCAGCTTGATGACGTCGACGGACCGCTCCGTCATGCGGTTGGCGAGTTCCTGGATGGTGATCACCTCGGGGATGATCACCTCGCGCATCACCTTGTCGCGCGGCAGCTGCACGCCGGCCTGGCGCAGCTTCTCGCGCTCGCGCTTGCGGCGCAGGGAGGCGAGCGAACGCTCGCGCTGGGCCTCGTCGAAGGCGTTGTTGATGGTGAGCTTGATACGCTCGCGCTTGTCGTCGGCCACCTTGACCGGGCTCTTGACGGGCTTGGCGCCTTTCTTCTTGCTGCGCGCATCGTCCTCGACCTCGGGCTCGATCTCGGCGGCGCGGCCGGTGCGGCGCGCCACCTGCTCGGGCCGGCGGATCGCGTCCCCGACCTTTGCCTTCTCGGGACCGGCCGGCTTGGCCTCGCCATCCTTCTTCGGCGGCTCCTCGACCTTGCCGACGTCGGCCTTGGCGACCACCGCCGGCTCCTGCTCCGTCGTGGACGCAGGCGCGGGTTCGGGCTTAGGCTCGTCCTTGGGACGCAGCGCATCGAGGCGTGCGCGCTCGCGCTCGGCCACCTCGGCACGATCCCGCTCGGCCTCCAGCGCACGCCGGCGCGCGTCGAGCTCGTCGGTCGAAAGCCCGCTGGTCTTGGGTTGCGCGGGTTGCGCGACCTCGGCGACAGTGCCGCGCTCGGCGGCGACCTCCACCGTGTCCAGGACCTTGCCGTCTTCCGCCTCGCCGGGCGTCGACAGCTTGCGCGTCTTTTTCTTCTCGACGACCACCGACTTCGAGCGGCCGTGGCTGAAGCTCTGGCGGACATGGCCGGATTCGACCGTCCGCTTCAGGCTCAACGGCTTGCTTCCGCCGCCCCGGAGCGTCTTATCAGTGGTTTCGTTCGTCTCTGACATGCACGTCCTGTGTTCGACTGGTTCAATGGCAGGAAAGGCCAGAGCCTTCGCTCTCGCCTGCTCGGTAACGCCTGAGGCGCACCGCCTCCTGCAGCATCCGTTGGCTGGCACCGCCCTCGGACGCTGCAGCATGTACCACATTTGGCCGGCCGATGGCTAAGCTCAATTGCGCGCTCGTCAATTCGGCCACGGTTGATTTCTGGAAGCGCTCCGGGCCGATTAACGCTTTGAATTTGCGATCGAGTTTCTCGGCACCATCGGCTGCGGCGTCGCTGGCATGCAGCAGAAGCGCTGCCTGGCCCTGCTCCAGCAGACCCTCGACCTTGGCAAATCCGGCCACCAGCAGGCCGGCCTTGTTGGCGAGGCTCAGCGCCTCGCCGACGCGTTTGACCAGCAACCGCTCGACCAGATCAGGCAGATCCTCGGGTGTCGCGACCTGCTGCTTCAGGCTCCTGGCAAATACCTTGCGGCGCACCGCCGCGTCCACCATTGCACGGGTCGCGGTAACCCAAACACCGCGTCCCGGCAAACGCCGGGCGAGGTCAGGAACGATCGAACCGTCCGGCGCCAGGACGAAGCGGATCAGGTCGTCAGGCGGCAACTCGGCGCGCGTGACGGCGCACTGGCGCAGCGAGCCGATGCCCGCCTGCTCCCGCGCGTCGCCTGCCGTGGTCCGTGCGCCTGCCACCTATGTTCCTGCTCCTCGCCACGACCGTCAGACCTTGGCGTCCGCAGGTGCGACCGCGGCTGCCTTGGCAGCCTCGGCCGCAGCCGCAGCCGCCGCCTGCTCGGCGCGCATCTTCTCGATGTCCTCCGCCGTCACCCAGCCCGCAGCGATACGGGCCGCCATGATCATGTCCTCGGCATCCTTGCGGCTGATCTCGATGCCCTCCAGCGCGCCCTTGTGGCGGACAGGCTCGGCATCCTTCTCCTTCTTGCGCTCGGTCCAGCCGATCAATTCGTCGGTGGCGCAATCGGCCAGGTCGTCGACGGTCTTGATGCCGTGCTCGCCGAACGCCACCAGCATCTGCGAATTGACACCAGGGATTTTGGCCAGATCGTCGGACACTCCGAGCTCCTTGCGCTTGGCATCGCGCTCGGCTTCCTGGCGTTCCAGGAAGTCGCGGGCGCGCGATCTGAATTTCCTTGGCGGTATCCTCGTCGAAGCCCTCGATATGGGCGACCTCGCCGGCATCGACAAAGGCAACTTCCGCCACCGACTCGAAGCCTTCGGTGGCCAGCAGCTGGGCGATCACCTCGTCGACGTCGAGCGCCTCCATGAACAGCTGCGAGCGTTCGGCGAATTCCTTCTGACGCCGCTCGGACTCCTCCTGCTCGGTGAGGATGTCGATATCCCAGCCGGTCAGCTGCGAGGCGAGCCTGACGTTCTGGCCGCGGCGGCCGATGGCCAGCGAGAGCTGGCTCTCGGGCACGACCACCTCGATGCGGTTGGAATCCTCGTCGAGCACGACCTTGGTTACCTCGGCCGGTGCCAGCGCATTGACGATGAAGGTTGCCGCATCCGGGTTCCACTGGATGATGTCGACCTTCTCGCCCTGCAGCTCGCCGACCACGGCCTGCACGCGCTGGCCGCGCATGCCGACGCAGGCGCCGACCGGATCGATCGAGGAATCCTTGGAGATGACCGCGATCTTGGCCCTCGAGCCCGGATCACGCGCCACCGACTTGATCTGCACGATGCCGTCGTAGATTTCCGGCACCTCCTGCGCGAACAGCTTCGACATGAACTCGGGCCGCGCGCGGGACAGGAAGATCTGCGGGCCGCGCTGCTCGCGGCGCACGTCGTAGATGTAGGCGCGGACGCGGTCGCCGAGGCGCACGTTCTCGCGCGGGATCATCTCGTCGCGGCGGATGATGCCTTCGGCCCGGCCCAGATCGACGATGACGTTGCCGTACTCGACGCGCTTGACGGTGCCGTTGGCGATCTCGCCGATGCGATCCTTGTACTCGCCGTGCTGGCGATCGCGCTCGGCCTCGCGCACCTTCTGCACGATGACCTGCTTGGCGTTCTGCGCCGACACCCGGCCGTAGTCGAGGGGCGGCAGCGTCTCGGCGATCAGATCGCCGACCTTGGCATCGGGATTGCGCCGCATGGCGTCGGCCAGCGTGATCTGCGTGGAGTCGTTCTCGACCAGATCGACCACCAGCAGCACGCGCGCCAGCTTGGTCTCGCCGGTCTTGGGATCGATCTCGCAGCGGATGTCGTTCTCGCTGCCGTAGCGCGACTTGGCAGCCTTCTGGATCGCGTCCTCCATGGCCTGGATGACGATCTTGCGGTCGATCGACTTCTCGCGTGCGACCGCCTCGGCGATCTGCAGCAATTCCAACCTATTTGCACTGATACCCGTGCTTGCCTGGGCCATATCGTGGCGCCCTCCAAATTCCGCCTAATCCGCGGCATCCTCGCCGGATGCTTCCGCGGCTATTTCCTTCTTCGAGCGCCGCAGCGCCTCGCGAACGAGCTCGTCCGTCAGCACCAGACGCGCCTCCGCGATCATGCCGATCGGCAGCCCGATCACCTGCAGGCCGACCTGGTCGAGCTGGACCTCCAGCCGGACCTCGCCGTCCTCCACACCTTCGAGCACCCCGCGAAACCGCTTGCGGCCCGAAATCGCCTCCTTGAGCTCGACCTTCGCTTCGTAGCCGGCCCAGTCCTCGAAGTCGGATGGCCGTACCAGCGGTCTGTCGATGCCGGGAGAGGAAATCTCGAGCGTATAGTGGCCCGAAATCGGGTCGTGCGCATCCAGCACCGGCGAGAGATTGCGGGATATCTCCGCGCATTCTTGCACCGTGATGGTGCCGTCCGGGCGCTCCGCCATGATCTGCACGGTCACGCCGTCACGTCCCGAAATCGCCACCCGCACCAAGCGAAAGCCCATGTCGATAAGCACCGGCTCCGCCAGGGCTGCCACGTCCGCAGCCAATCCGGTCTCGCCAATGAAGCGCGCGTCAGACGCAGCGCCGCCCACCGTCGTCGTCATCCGTCTGGTTCGTTACGAGAGGGTTCGAATTTTGCTCAAGCGATAGCCCAAAACAAAAAGAGCGGACCCCTAGGGCCCACTCTCAGAGTTGAGATGATCATGAGCGCTTGGAGATTATGCACAAAATGCCCTCTTGGCAAGCTGATTCTAGAAGTTCTGTGGCCGGTTTTCCCCACTCTATAGGCCACTCTATGGGATCGACCTTGACCGCAGCGTTAACGATTGGCTCGGCGGGACTATCGCCGACGCAGGCTGAGATAGGTACTCGGGCGCCCCTCTTTAAGAGCCTTCTGCTCGTAGCGGGTGGCCGGCCAATCGGCGGGGCGCTGCCGCCAGTCGCTCGGGCCCCGTGGCTCCCAGGCAAAGCTCCCCTCCTCGAGCAGCGCCAGCAGCATCCAGCGCGCGTAGTCGCCGATGTCGGTGGCGAGCCGCAACTCCGCACCGGCTGGCATCACCCGCGCCAGCTCGCGCAGCAGGCCGGCCGATACCAGCCGCCGCTTCTGGTGGCGCTTCTTCGGCCAGGGGTCCGGAAACAGGATGAACGCGCGAGCGAGGCTGGCCTCGGGCAGCCAGCGCAGCACGGCGCGGGCATCGTCGGCATGCAGCCGGAGGTTGGCGATTTTGCCCTCCTCGATGCCGCGCAGGACCTTCGTCACGCCATCCTGGAACGGTTCACAACCGATCAGGCCGACGTCGGGGTTCTGGGCTGCCTGCCAGAGCAGATGCTCGCCGCCGCCGAAGCCGATCTCCAGCCACACCTCGCGCACGGGGACGGCGAACAGCTTGTCCAACGCGGCCGGGGCCGGGTCGGCAAGGTTCAGGACGACATCGGGCAGCACCTGCTCGAACAGCGCCGCCTGGCGCGGACTGGGCTTGCGCCCGCGCCGGCGGCCATAGCTGCGCAGATCGCGAAGGTGCTGCTCGTCCATGATCAGCCAAGCCCTGAAAAACGAAAGCGGCCGCCCTTGGCGACCGCTTCGTCATGGCATCGAATTAGCGGCCGCCCGTCTCAGGCTATCGCCGACTTCAGCTTGTCCACCAGATCGGTCTTCTCCCAGGAGAAGCCGCCGTCCTGGTCGGGCTCGCGCCCGAAATGTCCGTAGGCCGACGTGCGCGCATAGACCGGCTTGTTGAGGTCCAGGTGCTTGCGGATGCCGCGCGGGGACAGGTCCATCAGCTCGCCCAGCACGCTTTCCAGCTTGGCGGTATCGAGCTTGTTGGGGTTGTCGCCCAGGTCGACGTAGATCGACAGCGGCTTGGCGACGCCGATGGCATAGGCGAGCTGGATCGTGCAGCGATCGGCGAGGCCGGCCGCCACCACGTTCTTGGCGAGATAGCGCGCCGCATAGGCCGCGGAGCGGTCCACCTTGGTGGGGTCCTTGCCCGAGAAGGCTCCGCCACCGTGCGGGGCCGCGCCGCCATAGGTGTCGACGATGATCTTGCGGCCCGTCAGGCCGGTGTCGCCGTCAGGCCCGCCGATGTAGAACTTGCCGGTCGGGTTGATGTGCCAGACGGTGTCCTTGCCGATCCAGCCCTCGGGCAGCGCCTTTCGCACGTAGGGCTCGACCAGCTCGCGCACCTGGCTGGACGTCATCGACTTCGACGAGGTGCTGATGCGACACGACGATCTGCGTGACGCCGGCTGGCTTGCCGTTCTCGTAGCGCACCGTCACCTGGCTCTTGGAGTCGGGGCCGAGCACCGCCTCCTTGCCCGAGTGCCTGCGCCTCCGAGATCAGCCGCAGAATCTTGTGGCTGTAGTAGATCGGGGCCGGCATCAGCTCGGGCGTATCCTTGCAGGCGTAGCCGAACATGATGCCCTGGTCGCCGGCGCCCTCGTCCTTGTTGCCGCCGCTGTCCACGCCCTGGGCGATGTCGGCCGACTGCGGGTGCAGCAGCACCTTGATGTCGGCCTTGTCCCAGTGGAAGCCGTCCTGCTCGTAGCCGATGTCCTTGATCGCCATGCGGGCCACGTGCGCCACCCAATCGCGGGTGATGGTGCGGGGGCCGCGCGTCTCGCCGGCGATCACCACCTGGTTGGTGGTGGCCAGCGTCTCGCAGGCCACGCGCAGCTGCCAGGGATCGATGCCGGCCTTCGGGCCCTCACGGAAGAAAAGGTCCACCACCTCGTCGGAGATGCGATCGCAAACCTTGTCCGGATGCCCTTCCGAAACGGACTCGCTCGTGAACAGGTAGGACTTGCGCGACACGGGACTCCCCATAGGTGGATGGCCAGCAAAACGCGGGTCTTGTTGCAGTGTTTAAGCCGGGGGTCAAGATGAGCACGGCGCAACCCGATCAGAGGCGCGAGGCCGCACCGTTGGGATCGATGCGGCTGGGCAATGCCCCACCGGAGGCCCCATTGGGCGCAGCGTCACGCAGCCGTGTCGTCGTTGGCCAGACTGCGGACCAGATCGACGATGGCGCGCCGCGCTTTGACATCGGAAATGCGCACAAACGCCTTATTCAGCTCCAGGCCGTCGCGGCTGCGCAGGAACTCGACGATCGATCCTTCGGCCGGCTTCTCGCCGAACCCGGCCGTGAGCAGCCGCGAACCATCCGCCGACGCCGGAGCTTCCTCGTAGAAAAATTGCACTGACACACCCAGCACCTGCGCAAGATCGAACAGCCGACTGGCGCCGATGCGGTTGATGCCTTTCTCGTACTTCTGGATTTGCTGGAACGTCAGCCCGAGCTTCTCGCCGAGCTTTTCCTGGCTCATGCCGAGCAGCATGCGCCGAAACCGCACCCGGCCCCCCGACATGCACGTCGATGGGATTGGGGCGTCGCGAGCCCTTGCCGTTTACTTCCGCATCCATTGTCACATCAATCAATTCAGGTGGTCTCGACATTTCAGCCCCACACTTGTCAATGCACCCTGTTGCCACAATTGGTAGGTGCAGATGCGCGCGGCGTCAACCTCAGGTCCCATTAATAGATGTAGGTTATTTGATATCTGACTGAAACTTTTTGCCCCTGTGGCTATCGGGCACGTGCCATGAGAACCGCCGCCCCGACGGCCCACAGGGCCAGGAAACCCCAATCGCCCATCCGGGCGTAGAGCGGAGGCGCCAGTGCAACCGGCAGCGGCAGATCGATGGAGGCGCGGACGTTCATATCGAGTCGCGCCAGGATGCGGCCGTAGCCGTCGACGCCTGCCGATATGCCGTTGTTGGCGGCGCGAATGAGCGGCAGGCCCTCCTCCACCGCTCGCACGCGCGCCTGATGGAAATGCTGCCGTGGCCCGGTGGTGTTGCCGAACCACCCATCGTTGGTGACGTTGATGAGCAGGCCCGGACGCTCGGCCCCCTGCACAATCGCGCGCGGGAAGATGGCCTCATAGCAGATCAGCGGTCCTAGCCTCGGCAGCCCCGGCACGTTGCAGCAGCGGTCGCGGCACGACGCCGGCATCGAAGCCGCCGCGCATGCGGACCAGCTGCTGCAGGCCGATTGCCTCGAGCGCGGGCTGGAACGGCAGGTACTCGCCGAACGGCACCAGATGGATCTTGTCGTAGTAGGTCGTCAGCGACCCGCCCTGGCCGAACACCATCAGGCTATTGAAAAGCCGGCGCGGCCTCGGCGACCCGGGCGGCGACGGCTCGGCCCGCAATGCGCCCGTGATCAGGTAGGTGTCGGCGGACAGCATTTGTCCGATGGCGGTGCGCGCCACCTGACTATCGAGCGGCAGGAAGGGCATGGCGGCTTCCGGCCACACCACGTGCGTGCACGCGGCCGGGCGAGCCACCCGGATCGGTCACCGACAGGTCGAGGTGATCCTGGAAGATGCGTGCCTGGTGCTCCGGGCTTCCACTTCTCCCGCTGCGGGACGCTCGGCTGCACGATCCTGATCTTGACGCCGGGCACCATGTCCGCCGTGGCCATGGCCAGCCGCGCCTGGCCGGCAAGAGCCGCCAGCAGGAGAGGCAGCACGGCAATAGCGAGCGCCGATCGCCTTGCCGTCCGGCCGGCCGACCCGTCCGCGGCCTCACTCCAAAGCACCGGCGGCAGCGCGAAGATGACCACCGCGCACAGCGTCAGGCCATAGATGCCGAGCACGGCCGCGCTCTGCATCAGGGGCAGCGGGTAGGTCAGCGCGTAGCCGAGCACGTTCCAGGGAAAGCCAGTCAGCACATGGCCACGCAGCCATTCCGTCGCCGACAGAGCCAATGCAAGCGCCAGGACGCGGCTCCACCCAGGCTTCCATAGGCGTGAGGCAAGTCCCGTGGCTGCGGCGAAGAACAGCGCCAGGCCGGCCGGCAGCAGCGTCACGGCAACCGGCAGCAGGACCGCGAACACCTCGGCCTCGACGAGGAAGGCCTCGCCGATCCAGAACAGCCCGAACAGGAAATAGCCGAAGCCGAACCACCAGCCGACCTCGGCTGCCCTCAGCGAAGGGCGCCAGCCCGTGCCGCCGTCTCGCGACCGCCCCGTCGATGAGCCATACCAGCACGGGAAGCGTGATCCACAGCACCGGCCAGGCGAAGAACGGCGCCATCGCCAGCACCGACAGGGAGCCGGCGGCGAAAGCGGCCCCGCGCCTGCGCCAGCCGCCAAGCGCCTGCACGCGCGCCGCCAGCGTTCGGATAAATTGTTCAGCGCGCATGCGTCCCCAAGGTCGCGGAAAGGCGCAAACTCCGCGCCAAGGCCGCAGCCGTCAAGCCTTGACGGGAGACCCGGCCTTCATTGGCAGCGCGAGGCGGATGCACGCGCAGCTTCTTCACGCGCCGCGGGTCCGCATCGAGGATCTCGAACTCCAGCCCGCTCGGATGGCGCACCAGCTCGCCGCGCGCCGGCACCCGGCCGACCAGGGCGAACACCAGGCCGCCGAGCGTGTCGATGTCCTCTTCCTCCTCGGGCTTGAGCAGCTTCATGCCGAGGTAGCTCTCGAGCTCCTTGACCGGCATGCGCGCGGCGCTGACCAGACCGAGCTTGGGGTCCTTGACGATGTGGGCGGCCTCCACCTCGTCGTGCTCGTCCTCGATGTCGCCGACGATCTGCTCGACCAGGTCCTCGATGGTCACCAGGCCGTCCGTGCCGCCGTACTCGTCGACCACCAGCGCCATGTGGATGTGCGTCGACTGCATGCGGATCAGCAGGTTCGCGACCGGCATCGAGGGCGGCACGAAGATCACCGGCCGGCGCAGCTTGGTGGAGGCAATGGGCTTGGACAGATCGGCCCGGCCGAGATCGGGCAAGGCCGCCTCGGCGGAGGCTCTGCGGTGCCATCTGTGCCCGCTCACCGCCCGCGCGCAGCGGCGCCGACTGGATGTGGCCCTCGCTCGCCGGGCGGCCCAGGGCGTCGCCGATCAGCCAGCGCATCAGGTCCTTGATGTGCACCATGCCGCGCGGATCATCGAGCGTCTCGCGATACAGCGGAATGCGCGACACGCCGGCCGCATCGAAGGTTTTCAGCAGCTCGCGGATCGGCTCGTTCTCGTCCACGGCCGTGATGTCGGCACGCGGCACCATCACGTCGGCGACCCGCAGCCCGCCAAAGCGCAGGATGCGCAGGAGCATCTCGCGCTCTTCGACCGAGAAGGCCTGGCCTTCGCCCTTCAAGGCATCCTCCAGCGTCGCCCGCAGCGTCGGCGCCCCTGGCAGGCCGAGGCGGCTCCGCAACGCCGCGAGCCAACTGTAGGACTGATCGCCGGTCGGCCCCTCGGAGAGGCCCGGCGAGGCCACGTCCGGCTTGGAGTTGATCGGTTTGACGCTCATGGCACGTATCGATCCAATCATTCCGTCGGCAAGGTGAAAGGGCTACGCGAGCGGCTCGGCATAGGGATTGGCAATTCCCAGGGTGGCGAGGATTTGCGCTTCCAGATGCTCCATCCGCTCGGCTTCGGCGTCGGTGTCGTGATCGAAGCCCAGCAGGTGCAGCAGTCCGTGCACCACGAGATGCTGGAGATGGGCCGTCGGCGCGATGCCGCGCTCGGCCGCCTCCAGCAGGACGGTCTCGGCGGCCAGCACGACATCGCCGAGATAGGGCAGTATCTTCCGGGCACGCCGCCCGGCGGCGCTTGAAACGGGAAGGACAGGACGTTGGTCGCGGCGTCCTTGCCGCGGTAGGTCGCATTCAGGTGCCGCACCATGCCATCGTCCGCGAGCACGACGCCGGCCTCCGTGCCGCGCGCGCTTGCACCGCTCGGATGCGACACCAGCGCGGCGGCGGCCGCGTAAATTGCCTGCTCGGGGCGGTCAAAGCCGCTCCAGTCGGCCTGCTCTTTGCACGATCGAGATGCGTCAAGTCGCCCGATGGCTCGGGCTCCGGGGCGGGCTCGGAGTTCCAGAATGCAGGACGTACTGTCGCCGGGGGTGCTCATGCGAGCAATGCGTCCTACTTCGCTTTGTCGTAGGCGTCGACGATGCGGGCCACGAGATCGCGGCGCACCACGTCCGCGGACGTGAAGCGGACGGCGGCGATGCCCTCGACTCCGGCCAGCAGCGAGACGGCTTCCTCCAGGCCGGACCGCTGCCCCGTGGGCAGGTCGACCTGGCTCGGGTCGCCGGTGACGGCCATCTTGGAGCCCTCGCCGATACGGGTGAGGAACATCTTCATCTGCATGCTGGTGGTGTTCTGCGCCTCGTCGAGGATGACGAAGGAATGGGCCAGCGTGCGGCCGCGCATGAAGGCCAGGGGCGCGATCTCGATCACGCCGCTGGCAAGATCGCGCTCGACCTTGGCCGGCGGCAGCAGATCATAGAGCGCGTCGTAGAGCGGGCGCAGATAAGGGTCGACCTTCTCCTTCAAGTCACCGGGCAGGAAGCCGAGCCGCTCGCCGGCTTCGACCGCCGGACGCGACAGCACGATGCGCTCCACCTCGCCGCGCTCCAGGCATTGCGCGGCATAGGCCACGGCCAGGTAGGTCTTGCCGGTTCCTGCAGGACCGAGGCCGAACACGAGATCGACCGCCTCGAAGGCCTGCATGTAGGCGCCCTGCATGGGCGAGCGCGCCGTCACCACCCTGCGTCGGGTCTTGATCTGAGGCAGGCCGCTGGAAGAAGACGGTGCGTCGTCGGCGGCGTGGCGCAGCAATCCGTCGATATCGCCGGGGCCGATGTCCTCGCCCTGGCGGATGCGGGCATAGAGCTGCTCGAGCACCTCGCGGGCGGTCGCGCATGCGCCGGCGGGTCCGGTCAGCGTGACGACGTTGCCGTGCGCTTGCGCGACGATGCCGAGGCGTTCCTCGAGGAGAGCCAAATGGCCGTCGTATTCGCCCAGCAGCCGGTTCAAATGCCGGTTGTCCTCGAAGGGCACGACAACGCGTGCCTGCTCCGATTTGAGCTGCTTACCTAGCCCCGTTACCGCTGGCCCGCGTGCGCCAGTCAATGAGCCGGCCTCCTGAGTTGTGCGGGTCTTTTCCGAATCCTCAAGCTCAAGTGTATCACACCCTCCAGCATTTGCGTCAGGCCACCGGGCTCCCCTGTGGACCCTGCGCCACCACTCCCGCCAGACTATTGGGGCCGGCGCTGCGGATTTCAACCGGCAGAAGGCACCCGAGACGCGGAAGAATCTGCTTCCGCGTGAACGGCTTGCAGGTAAGGAGAGCGGCCAATCAGCTGCCCCGGCTTGCGCCCCCTGCGATCGAACAGCACAGGCAAGGTGCGACCCACGCAATGTGAATTGAACGATGTTTGCGCCTGATTCAGCGCAGCTTGCAGGCGATGCAGCCGATCGATCTTCACGTCGTTCGGCGACCTGCGCTCGGCATTTGGGCGGCCGGCGTTCCGGGACGCGGGCTGTACTTGAAGGTGTAGGCCTGCGCGAAGCCGACCTGCTCGACGACCTCGAGCGTCGCCTGGAAGTCGGCGTCGGTTTCGCCGGGGAAGCCGACGATGAAATCGGTCGAGAGTGCGAGGTCGGGGCGCGCCGAGCGAATGCGCTCCATTAGTGCCAGGTAGTCGGCCACCGTATGCCGGCGGTTCATGGCGGCCAGGATGCGGTCTGAGCCGGTCTGAACGGGCAGATGCAGGTAGGGCATCAGCTTGGGCTGGCGGCCGATGCACCTCGATCAGGTCATCCGTCATGTCGCGCGGATGGCTGGTCGTGTAGCGCAGGCGCTCGATGCCCTCGATGTCGGCCAGCCGGTCGATCAGGCGCGCCAGCGACCACGCGCCGCCGTCGGGGCCGGCGCCGTGGTAGGCGTTGACGTTCTGGCCGAGCAGCGTCAGCTCGCGCACGCCGTCGCGGGCGAGGCGGCGCGCCTCCGCCTCGATATCCGCCACCGGGCGCGAGAACTCGGCGCCGCGCGTGTAGGGCACCACGCAGAAGGTGCAGAACTTGTCGCATCCCTCCTGCACGGTCAGGAATGCGGCGGGGGATTTGCTGGGCGCGCGATCGGGCAAGCGCCGCAAATTTGTCGGCCTCGGGAAAGCCGGTCTCGACGATGCTGCGTGCTCCGGCCTTGGTGCGGGCCAGCAGTTCGCCCAGCTTGTGATAGCTCTGCGGCCCGACGACGATGTCGACGACCGGCGCACGGCGCGCGATCTCGGCGCCTTCCGCCTGTGCCACGCAGCCCGCCACGGTGACGATGGTGTCCTTGCCGTCGGCCGCCCGCTGCTCCTTGAGTTTGCGGATGCGCCCGAGGTCGGAATAGACCTTCTCGGCGGCCTTCTCGCGGATGTGGCAGGTGTTGAGGACGATCAGGTCGGCGTCCTCGATCGCGTGCGTTTCGGCAAAGCCGTGCGGAACGAGAGATTCCGTCATGCGCTCGGAATCATAGACGTTCATCTGACAGCCGAACGTCTTGACGAACATCTTTTTCGGCGCGGACATGGCCTGCTTGAACGACCTGCGGTTGTGGCGTCGCTTCGGATGGGCCGAGACTTAGCCGGCCCAGGCGACCGGGTAAAGGCGAACGGCCTTCATGTGCGGTTGCGCTTGATGGGCGTGCCATAAAGCTCGAGCTTGTGGCCGACCAGGCTGAAGCCGAGTTCGCGTGCCACCCGCTCCTGGATCGCCTCGATCTCCTCGTTGCGGAACTCGATCACCTTGCCCGTCTCGATGTCGATCAGGTGATCGTGGTGGCGGTGGGTGGCCTCCTCGTAGCGCCCGCGGCCGGCGCCGAAATCGTGCCGCTCGAGAATGCCTTTGGCCTCGAACAGCCGCAGCGTCCGGTACACCGTGGACAGCGAGATGCGCGCATCGACGGCATTGGCGCGCCGATAGACCTCCTCGACATCGGGATGATCCTTGGCCGCGGACAGCACGCGCGCGATCACGCGGCGCTGGCCGGTCATGCGCAGGCGCTTGTCGGTACAGAGTTGCTCGATGCGAGACTGATCGCTTTCCGGCGAGGCAACCATGCGTCCTCTCGGAACGAGTTGACGGAATTTTTTGTCGTTATAGGTGAGCCGCTTGCATACCGCAACGCGGTCCGGCTCGCTAAAGGTTAAGGGCCAGCGTCAGGGCGTCCTCGGCCGGGCCCGCCGGCTTTTGATAGTAGGCGTCGCGCCGGCCCACCTCCTGGAAGCCCAACGACTTGTAGAGGCCAAGCGCCGCCGCGTTGCCGGTTGCCGACCTCCAGGAACAGTCGCCGCGCCTCGGCCTTCTTGACCGCGCGCGCCAGCGCTTCGACCAGCTTGCGGCCGATGCCGTGCCGCTGCCGATCGGCGCGCACGCCCAGCGTGAGGATTTCAGCCTCGTCGGCCGCGAGCTGCCCGACGACGAAGCCGACCATCTCCACCGGCGACCCGAGCCGCGCCACGAACGCGGTGCAGCCCGGATGGGCCAGGAAGCCGTGAAATGCCGCCGCGTCCCACGGCTTGTCGAAAAGACCGCCGTGCAGGTCCGCCAACTCGGCTGCGTTTTCCGAGCCGGCCCACAGGATGCTGACGTGCTTGTAGTCGATGGCTTGGGTCATGACGCAACTCTTGGAAGTGACTTGTCACCCTGCGGCTTGGCATCGGGACGGCGAAGATAGAGCGGCCGGAGCGGGCCGCTCGGATCAAGATCGGCGGCCAGGGCCGCAACGGCTCGCGCATGCGGCTGCAGGTCGATCAGCGCAGCCTCGGCCTGCCCTCCGGCCACCGCGTCGGCGACCGCCACCGCCGCCGAGCCGACCACGATGCACGACCGTTGCGTACCGATCATGGCGGCCGCCTCTGCCGGCGCAACCAGCATAGGTGCGCTGGTCGCGCCGCCGGCCTCGAACAGCTGCACGTAGGTCATGCCGGCCCGCGCATCGACGGCGACGGCCAGCAGCCGTCCTTTCGCCTTGTCGCCCAGTAGCCTGCCGGGCCTCATGCGCCATGGCCGCCAGACTGGTGACGCCCACCGCAGGCTTGCCCGTTGCCAGCGCCAGGGCACGCGCCGCGGCAACGCCGACGCGCACGCCGGTAAAGCCGCCAGGCCCCAGGCTGACGGCCAATCGGTCGATTTCGCCGAGTGCGATCCCCGAGCGTGCGACGGTTTCCTCGATCACAGGCATGAGACGCTCGGCGTGGCCCGTGGTGCGTGCTTCATAAGCTTCCGACACCACGCGCAGTCCGGATACATCCACGCGGCAGACCGCAGCGGAGACCGCACCGAGACAGGTATCGAAGGCGAGCACGTTCATGGCGATACGGAGCTAGAGGACTTGAGCCATTTCGCTGAAGGCAAAGCGCGGACCGCGCGGCCTCATGCCGGAGCCGTCGCCATAGCCGATATTGCAGAGAAAGTTCGATCTGACGTCGGTGCCGGCAAAGAACTCCTGGTCGACTCCGGCATTGTCGAAGCCCGACATCGGCCCCGCATCCAAGCCGAGCGCCCGCGCCGCCATGATCAGATAGGCGCCCTGCAGCGAGCCGTTGCGCAAGGTGGCGGCCTGTATCCGGTCGGCTTTGCCGGCGAAGCCGTCCAGCGGCTGCATGCCCTTGGGCAGATGCTCGTAGAACTTGAGGTCGAAGCCGATGATCGCGCACACCGGGGCCGCCATGGTCTTCTCGCGGTTGCCTTCGCTCAGATGCGGCTTCAGGCGCTCCTTGGCCTCCTGCGACTTGACGAAAATGAGCCGCGCCGGCTGGCAATTCGACGCCGTGGGTCCCATCTTCATGAGATCCACCAGCTCCGTCAGCGTGTTGTCCGATACCTCGCGCGGCTGCCAGGCGCGATACGTGCGTGCTTCCAGAAACAGCTGATCGAGCACCGCCGCATCGAGCCTCGCAGTCATGGCCATCTCCCAGCCAGCAATCATCCAAGCATGAATAACGAAAACCCCGCGCGCAAGCGAGCGGGGCCTTCTTCATCTGATACCGACAGCGTTCAGAATCACACCGGACGAACTTCCTGGACGTCCGGGCAGAAATGCCGAAGCAGATTCTCGATGCCGTGGCGCAAGGTGGCCGTCGAGCTGGGACAGCCGGCGCAGGCCCCGCGCATGTGCAGGAAAACAATCCCGTCCTTGAAGCCGTGGAAGACGATGTCGCCGCCATCGTTGGCCACCGCCGGACGCACGCGCGTGTCCAGCAATTCCTTGATGGTCTTGACCGTATCCTCGTCCTTGGGATCGTAGTCGCCGTGCTCGCTGTCGTTGGCGGCCTCGTCGCTCTCGACCGCGGCCACCCCGGACATGTAGTGCTCCATGATGGCACCGAGGATGGCCGGCTTGATGTGCTGCCACTCGCCGTCGCCCTTGGTCACCGAGATGAAGTCGGACCCGAGGAAGACCCCGGTCACGCCGTCCACGCCGAACAGGCGCGTCGCCAGCGGCGAGGCGTTGGCTTCGGCTTTGGCGCGGAACTCGGCCGTACCCTCACCGAGGACGGTGCGGCCGGGGATGAATTTCAGCGTCGCTGGATTGGGCGTGGCTTCGGTCTGGATGAACATGATGCGCCTCGCGCTCTGATGATCAGTTTGGAATCATTCTAGTAGATAGGGGTCGAGCAGGTCAAAAGCCTAGCTTGCAGTTAGGGTTTTTGCCGCAGAGGTCAAGACGAACCCAGTTTCAGGCCAGGGCCTTGATGTCCTCGAGCTTCAGCTCGCCGGGGACGATGGTGATCGGGATCGGGAACTTGCCGGCCGTCGCGCCAACCGCGAGCGAGGAGACCAGCGGCCCGGGCCCCGAGGTCTCCGTGGAAGCGCCCAGCACGAGAATGGCGACATCCTCGTCCTCGTCGATGTGCTTCAGGATCTCCTCGACCTTCTTGCCTTCGCGGATGACTTCCTCGACCGGCACCGCGTCGAAGCCCTCGTTGGCCATCTTGCGCCTCAGCAGGCGGAACAGCGCCTTGGCCTTGTTGGTCTGCTCCTCGAGCTGGACCTGCCGCACGCCTTCCCAGAACTGGTTGTCGGGCTCGATGACGTAGAGCAGCACGATGCCGCCGCTGGTGTGGTAGGCACGACCGGCCGCATAGTAGAGGGCGCCCTCCACCTCGGCCGTATCGTCCACGATGACCAGCAGCTTGCGGCCGTGGCCGTCTTCGAACACGCGTCGTTTTTTGCCCATGCCTCATGCTGCCACGGGATTCGCCGGCCAACAATAGACCCTGAGCGCTGCCTGGCTCGGCCCGTGCTGCGCCGGCAGCCGAGGGATCGTCACCGGACGTTCACGATCTCAGGAAGCCGACGATATCCTTGACCTTGTCCATGATCGGGCCGGCGATGGTTCGGGCCCGCCGGGCGCCGTCCGCCAGGATGCGATCGATCTCGGCGGGGTCGGCCAGCAGGCGCGTCATCTCGGCGTTGACTGGACCGATGCGGGACACCGCAAGCTCGACCAGCGCCTTCTTGAAGGTCGAGAACTGCTGGCCGCCGAACTCGCCCAGCACCTCGGCCTTGGTCTTGTTGGCCAGCGCCGCGTAGATGCCGACCAGGTTGTCGGCCTCGGGGCGCTTTTCGAGGTCGGCTTGGCTGGCCGGCAACGGCAGCGGATCGGTCTTGGCCTTCTGGATCTTCTTGGCGATGCTGTCGGCGTCATCGGTCATGTTGATGCGCGACAGGTCGGAGGCATCCGACTTCGACATCTTCTTGGTGCCGTCGCGCAGGCTCATGACGCGCGTCGCCGGCCCCATGATGACGGGCTCCGGCAGCGGGAAGAACGTGCCGTCCTCGAAGCCGGCATCGCGGATCGAGTCCGGCGAAGTCGTTGTTGAACTTCTGGGCGATGTCGCGCGCCAGCTCCAGGTGCTGCTTCTGGTCGTCGCCGACCGGCACGTGCGTTGCCCGATAGGCCAGGATGTCGGCCGCCATCAGCGTCGGGTAGGCGTAGAGGCCGACGGACGCGTTCTCGCGGTCCTTGCCGGCCTTCTCCTTGAACTGCGTCATGCGGTTGAGCCAGCCGAGCCGCGCCACGCAGTTGAACACCCACGCCAGCTCGGCGTGCTCGGGCACCTGGCTCTGGTTGAACAGGATGCTGCGCTTGGGATCGATGCCGGACGCAATATAGGCGGCGGTCACCGAGCGGATCTGGTCCTTCAGCTCCTTGGGATCCTGCCAGACCGTGATCGCGTGCATGTCGACCACGCAGAAGATGCACTCGTGGCTCTTCTGCATCTCCACCCAGCGCACCATGGCACCCAGATAGTTGCCGAGATGCAGGTTGCCGGTCGGCTGCATGCCCGAAAAGACGCGCGGCGCCGGGTTTTTGCGGGAGGCTCATGGGCTTCTCTCGTTGCGAACGGCGCGGGTTATCGCGTGGCCATGCCGCGAAGGCAAGCCTCAGGCGCGCGGCGGGCGCCGCAGGAAGCCGCGCAGCTGCCGCAAGCCCGAGTACACCTGTTGCCAGGATTGCGACCGCGTAGACCAGCAGCCCGATGCCCACCATGGTCGCCAGCGACGTGCCGCGCGTCAGCACGCCCTGCGTCGGCATCAGCCACGGGTCGAGCCAATCGGCGGTCAGCCACAGGGCAACGCCCATGATGGCGCTCGCCAGCAGCGATCATCGGCAGCACCCGGCCGAGGCGCGCGTCGGCGACGAAATAGCCGCGCGCGACGAGCGTGCGGTAGAGCAGCAAGGCGTTGAGCCAGCCGCCCAGCGTGGTGGCGACGGCGATGCCGAGGTGCGGCATGTAGCCGAGCCGACCCGAACAGCCAGAACAGCGCCACCGAGCCCACCGTGTTGGCGGACAGGCTGATGACGGCATAGCGCATCGGCGTGCGGGTGTCCTCGCGCGCGAAATAGGCCGGCGAGAACACCTTGATCATCACGAACGACGGCAGCCCGAGCGCGAAGATGGCGAGCGCGTTGGCGACGTTGCGCGTATCGGCGGCGTGGAAGGCGCCGCGCTCGAACAGCACCGAGACGATCTGGTGCGGCACCACGGCCAGCGCGACGGCGGCCGGCACGGTGAGCAGCATCGCGAACTCGAGCGAGCGGTTCTGGCTGTCCATGACGGCGACGTGGTCGCCGGCCCGCAGGTGCCGGGACACGTCGGGCAGCAGCACGACGCCGATGGCGATGCCGATGATGGCGAGCGGCAGCTCGTAGAGGCGGTCGGCGTAGTAGAGGTAGGAGACGGCGCCCTGCTGGAACGAGGCGATCATGCCGCCGATCACGATGTTGATCTGCGTCACGCCGCCGGCCACCACACCCGGAATGCCGAGCGTGACGAGGCGGCGCACGCCTTCGGTCATGCGCGGGCGCCTCAGGCGCAGCAGCATGCCGTTGCGGCGCACGCCGTCGACCAGCACGATCAGCTGCAGGATGCCGGCGGCGAAAATGCCCCACGCCAGCACCAGGCCGGCATTGCGGTCGTTGCCGTAGCCGAGCGCCATCGCCAGCAGCATGGCCGCCATCAGCGTCAGGTTCAGCACGATCGAGACCGACGAGCTCTCGACGAACTTGCCGAGCGAATTGAGGACGCCCGACAGCAGCGCCGCCAGCGACATGCACAGCAGATAGGGGAAGGCGATCTGCGACATGACGACGGCGAGATCGTACTTCTCGGGGTTCGCCGCGAAGCCGGGCGCCAGCACGTACATCAGCCAGGGCATGGCCAGCATGCACAGCGCCGACAGCAGCACGAGCACGAACACGAGGCCGGCCATCGCCTCTTCGGCAAATTGGCGTGCCGCCGATGGTCCCTCGCCCTCCAGACGGCGGGCGAACAGGGGCACGAAGGCCGAGTTGAAGGCGCCCTCGCCGAACAGGCGGCGGAACAGGTTGGGGAAGCGGAACGCGACGACGAAGGCATCCGCGACGAAACCGGTGCCGAACACCCTCGCCAGCAGAATGTCGCGAATGAACCCGAGAATGCGGCTGACCATCGTCAGGCCGCCGACCGTGGCGAAGGCGCGGTAGAGTTTCATGGGCTGGCAGGGGTATCCGACGCTGCAGCCCAGCACAAGGCCGCCAGGCAGTCACACTGGCCAGGTCACACTAGACGACGGCGTCCGAGGCCGATGCGGCCGAAGCCCGGCAGCTTCAGCGCCGGACGGCGGATGTCGATGCCCGTCACCAGACCCAGCACGTTGATTTCGATGCCTTCCACCCAGCCGACCGAGAGGCCGAGCAGGCCTTCGACCGACAGTTGCAGGCCGGTGCCGCTGGGCGTGCGGCCGACGAAGAAGGTCTGATCGCGCCAGTCCTTGCCGATCGCCGTCGGCGGCAGCGCAATGCGTGCCTCGGGGATGGCCGACAGCACGTAGGAGACGAACGAGTTGGAGTTGGGGCCGGGCCACACCGCATAGCCGCCCGAGCGATTGTGGGGATAGCGAGCCACCGCCGCCTTGATCTTGGGGATCAGCGCCTCGGCCGCCGGGCCTTCCACCGACCCGACCAGCGTCGGCTGGTGGCCGTACCAGCGCGCATCGGGCGCCCAGTTGTCGGTCTTGACCGGACGGCCCCAGGCCACCTTGTCGTAGCGGGTGTAGCTGCCCGAGCCCCGCTCCTTGATCACCACCCAGCTGTGGTGGGCGAAGATGCCTTTCCAGCGGCCGGTACGCGCCGCGTACACGTGCACGATCGCCTCCGGCTTGGCGCCGGCGGGCGGCAGCAGGCGGGCGCTCGACCAGTCGGCGCGATTCCAGGCGACCGCCGTATCGTGCGACAGCCACCAGACGGCGTGCAGAGCCAGCGGTGTCAGGAAGAGGGCGAGGAAGCTGAGCAGGCTGAAGCGAACGAGGTGCATGGTCCTATCAGGTGGGGAGCGATTGCGCCGAGATCATGGCTGTATCGGGTTGCAGGGGCGGTTGTGGTCGAGCGCACGTCGAAGCGCACTGCCTAACGGGCGTCCGCCATCCAATCCGTCCCCAGCACCTCGAGCAGGCGCTCGCGAATGGCCTTCTGGCGAGCCGGGTTGGCGATCTTTTTGTCCGTCAGATCCGTCACATAGAACACGTCGACGGCCCGCTCGCCGAAGGTGGTGATGTGCGCGGAGGTAATATCGAGATTGAGATCCGACAAGGCGTTGGTCAGCTCGTAGAGAAGACCAGGACGGTCGAGGCCCGCCACCTCGATCACCGTGAACTGATGCGACAGCGCGTTGTCGATCAGCACCTCGGGAGCAACCGTGAACGCGCTCAGGGCACCCGCACGCTCGCGCCGCTTGGCCATCATGGCGTCCAGCCTGATCTCGCCCTTCAGCAGCCGCTCGATGGTCTGGGCGATGCGTCCGGCGCGGCGCAGCTCGTCCTCGTCGTGATCGAACTCGCGGGCGAGCAGGAAGGTATCGAGCGCGAAGCCGTCGCGCGTCGTCGAGATGTGGGCGCCGGAGATGTTGGCGCCGGACGCCGCGCAGGCGCCGGCGAACAGGGCCAGCAGCCGCGGGTGGTTGGGCGCGAACAGCGTCAGCTCGGTGATGGCCGTGAAGGCATCGGTCTTGAAGTCGCTGGCGAGCTTGCGCCCCGTGCGCTCGGCGTTGCGCAGCAGCGCCGCATGCTCGACGGCCTTCTCGGTCTCGGTCTTGAGCCAGTAGTCGGGATAGTGGCGATCGAGGTATTTGGCGACCTCCTCCTCCGGCCAGCCGACCGCCTGGCGGAAGGCGGCCTGCGCGGCGGCGACCCGATCGCGCGAGCCGAGCTGGGTGTGGCCGCCGGCCAGCACCGGCTCGACCTCGTAGTAGAGGCCGCGCAGCAGCTGGCCCTTCCAGCCGTTCCAGGTGCTGGGGCCGACGGCGCGGATGTCGGCGATGGTCAGCACCAGCAGGAGCTTCAGGCGCTCCGGGCTCTGCACGATGTTGGCGAAGTCGCGGATGGTCTTGGGGTCGCCGATGTCGCGGCTGAAGGCAACCGAGCTCATGGTCAGATGCTGCTCGATCAGCCAGGCGACCGTGTCCGTCTCGGCGGGGCTCATGCCGAAGCGCGGGCACAGCTCGCGGGCGATGCGCGCGCCCTCGATCGAATGATCCTCGGGTCGCCCCTTGGCGATATCGTGCAGGAACGCCGCCACGTAGAGGGCGCGACGGCTCTGGATGGTCGAGAAGATCTTGGTGGCCAGCGGATGCGGCTCGGCGGCGACGCCGCGCTCGATGTCGGACAGCACGCCGACGGTGCGGATCAGGTGCTCGTCCACCGTGTAGTGGTGGTACATGTTGAACTGCATCATCGACACGACCTTGCCGAAGTCGGGAATGAAGCGGCCGAGCACGCCGGCTTCGTTCATGCGCCGCAGGGTCGGCTCCGGATTGATCTCCGAGCACAGGATCTCGAGGAAGATGCGGTTGGCTTCCGGATCGCGCCGCAGGCGGTCGTCGATCAGGCGCAGCGAGCGGCGCAACAGGCGGATGGCGGCCGGATGGAAGAAGGCGCTGGTGCGCTCGGCCTGCGCGAAGAAGCGGATCAGGTTGACGCGGATCGCGCTTGAAGGCATCGGCATCGGCCACGTTCAGGCGGCCGTTGTCGATGCGGAAATCGCTGGTGGAGCGGATGTGCCGGCGCGTGCGCCAGCTCAACGGATTGAAATACTGCGTGAGGCCCGGCGAGGCTTTGACCTGCTCGATCTCGAGTGCCGAGCACAGGATGGTGGTGAGATCGCCGACCTCCTTGGCCACCAGGAAGTAGTGCTTCATGAAGCGCTCGACGGCGCGCAGCCCGCCGCGCTCGACGTAGCCCAGGCGTTCGGACATGGCGGGCTGGACGTCGAAGGTCAGCCGCTCCTCGGCCCGCCGGCACAGGAAATGCAGATGGCAGCGTACCGTCCAGAGGAAGTCCTCGCAGCGGCGGAAGGTGTGGCGCTCCTCCGGCGTGAAGATCGCGGAGCCCTCCGCCGCGTCCACGGCCAGGCCCTTGCCGTCGAGATACTTGGCAAGCCAGTGCAGGGTGTGCAGGTCGCGCAGTCCGCCCTTGCCTTCCTTGATGTTGGGCTCGACGCGATAGCGTGACTCGCCGGCGCGCTCGTGACGCGCATCGCGCTCGGCGAGCTTGGCCTCCACGAACGCGCGCGCCGTGCCGTGCACCACCTCGTTCTGGAAGCGCTGTATCAGCTCGGCGAACAGCCCCGTGTCGCCCAGGATCATGCGGGCGTCCAGCAGCGTGGTGCGGATCGTCATGTCGGCGCGCGACAGCTTCAGGCACTGGTCGACGGTGCGCGTGGCATGGCCGACCTTCAGGCCCAGGTCCCACATCAAGTAGAGCATGTATTCGACCACGCTCTCGCCCCAGGGCGTCTGCTTGTAGGGCAGCAGGAACAACAGATCGATGTCGGAATAGGGAGCCAGCAGGCCGCGCCCGTAGCCGCCGGTGGCGATCACCGCCATGCGCTCGGCGTCGGACGGGTTGGTGGCGCGGTACACGTGGGCGACCGTGTAGTCGTAGACGAGCCGGATCAGCTCGTCCTGGAACTTGGCCAGCCCCTCCGCGCAGCGCCGGCCGTTGCCGTCACTGACGAGCTGAAGGTTGGCTTCACTGCGCGCGGTCTTCAGCAGTCCCTTCAGGCGATCGAGGACGGCAGGCCGCGCCGCGTGCGCGACGCTGTTCTGCTTCTCGAACATCTGCGTCAGCTCGCGGCGCAGTTCTCGCGCATCGAAATAGGGGGCTTGGATATGATGTTGGTGTCCATGAACTCGCCGGGGTGGCCTGCCGAGGTGCGTGCCCCGGCCGGTGCGGCGGTTCTAGCACGGACGCGGGCGCCAGGGGGAAGAGCTGGACAGCAGCCGTGGCGGGTGCGGGCTAGTAGATCCTGATCGCGAAATTCCCGATCATCGCACGGCGTATACTCAACTGGCTGCACGGCAGCACTGCCCCTCAGAGCGGACGGGCTCGCTGCAATGCAGTGAACGGTGAGTTAGTGCCAATAGCGGACATCGGGTCCGCAGTCTGGACCGGTAACTCGCACCGAAACTCTAGCCTCACCGCTTGAGACTTCCGAGCGTGGCCCGCTGCTTCTTGTCCCGTGTCTTGTTGGGATCTTCGATCGCCTCAACCGACTGAATGTATTCCGCAATATACTCCGGCGGCAGGCCGTGTTCCCTGCCACCGGCAAGGACAAAGTCCTTGTACCAGCCATAGGGTTTGAGGCTGTCGTCGATGTAGTCGGGGGTGGCGAGATAGGTAAGGACCTTCCGCCTGCGACCTTTCTCGTTGATGACCGTGACCATCGCGTGCTCGTAGCCGCTGCCGACGCCTTCGGCCTCATCTAGCTTGGCACGCTCGGCAGGATCGAAGCTGAACAGGACTCCGATCACTCTATTGTTGTTGCCACTGGCAAATGCGTTGCACTTCCCGGACTTGTCCCTGCTGCGCTTATGGAAGCGAAGCGCATGACCCGGCAGGGTAGCAACGCCGAGCGGCTTGCAGCTCGGCATGCGCTTGCGCAGCCGGGCGGTCGACATGTTGGACCCGTAGGCAAAATAGACGACTGGCTCCGGTGGCCCGGTCTCTGTTTTCTTCAGCGGCTCGATCGGCGGATCACCCGGCTTAAGGATCGTGCGCAGCGGAACTGTCATGATGCTGTGCTCGTCGGATTCTTCGCCTTCGCGAGTGATGATGGGCTGTCCATCCTCGAGGTCGAGGATTGGGACGGGCCTGCCGGCCCATCCGCAGTCGGCGCAGCGCGGTCGTTCCCAGAGTACGCCGGGGGCCGCGGTATTTTCGCCCTGTTCAGGTTCGAGATGCGGCGAGCCGCAGTTCGGGCATTCCTCAGGCACACCGCGCAACTCGCGAAGGATCAATGAGGTCGCCATGCCGCTGGCGTGCTGGATCAACGCATGCGCCATGTCGGCATCAATCCAGGTGGCCGACTTTGAATGCGTCAGCCAGTTGGAAAACGTCCATGCGGACTCAAGCGCACTTTTGAGGGCCCCGCGACGCTCTTTGTTGGTGTCGCCCGGCAGAAGATCGTTGCAGATGATTTCCGTCCACGCGCGGAAGTTCGCACGCTGCGGCGGTGTGTCGGTCCACATTGCCGCGTCCTGCGCGACGCCGATCAGTTCGAGTAGCGCCTCGCGGCAGCGGACGCCGACGGCCTGATAGTCGGCGAGGTTCTGCGCCTGTGTCACGGCGGTGCCGGCTTCTTCCATCTTCTCGAAGACGGGACCGAACGGGAGGATGCGTAGATCGTCTTCCTGTTGTTCTTCCGTACGCGGGATGCGGAGGATCAGGCCAATATGGAAGGTCAGAGCAAGGTCCATACTTGGGAACTGCTCCTGAGAGTAGAGGTTTGTGCCGCCCGTGATGACCCACCAGCGATCCTTGTTGGTGTGGATGTCCCACACGTCGTGGCGGGTGTTCAGGACGGCCTCCGAGTAGACCTTCTGCATGAAGGTCACTTCGAGGTCGGGCGCCTGCCATTCAAAGTATTCTCGGACTTCCTCGATCTCCTCTTCGGTAGCTTTCAACATGATCGGCTCCCGCGATGGGCTCGTCGCACCGCGCCTGCAATGGGTTTGCGAAAGCCTCAACAATAGACGATGTCGCTTGGCTTCCAAAATCGGGCGCGGCAACGCCGGATGTCCAATTCGGGTCACGAGTTCACTTGCCGCTACGTTCGCCAGCCCAGTAGAAGACCCTCAAATTCCGGACATAATCGCTGTACCGCAACGAGGCGGCAGCGGGCGCGCCAATCGAGTATATGCGCTAGAGCCAGGCGCCGTCTTCCGTGGCGTCAAACACCCAGCACTGTGCGGTCACTTTGCGCGCTGCGGGCTCGATGAAGCCCAGCAGATTGGTGACTTCGAAAGCCTCCTCCTCGGACCAGGTCAACTCGATCCGGCGACCGCAGCGCGCAATCTGCTGCGCATCCGGGTGAGGCGCCTGCGTCAGCATGTCCCGCGCTTCCTCCGCCACGAAGGCCGCATCGTTGTAGGTGATTTGCACCGTGCCGTGCCCATCGGAAACCTGAACCGCCCTGGGGGAGCTTGCCTTCACGGCCAGCTTATGCCGCGTCAGTGCGTCGACCAGCGGTTGGAGGCTGTCGGGACCTTCTTCGAAGTAGATCATCCAGGCAAGCGACATGGCTCTATCCTTTGCGGGCAGCCAGCTCCTTGAGGTGGTAGAGGGCCTGGATGGCCGCTTTGGGGCTGAGGTCGTCAGGATTGAGGGCGGCCAGGGCTTCATCGAGAGGGGAGGCGATTTCTGGCTGCCCCTCACCCTCGGTCTGAGCCGAGGCTTGGCCCTTGTAGGTCGCGGCGGCAAACAGGGGCAGGTCGCCCAGCAGGGCGTCGCCGTCGGGCGCCTTGCGGTCGGCCTTCTCCAGCAGCTGCAGCACCTCGAAGGCGCGCTTGGTCACCTGCTTCGGCAAACCGGCGAGCTTGGCCACCTGGATGCCATAGCTGCGGTCGGCCGCGCCCGGCTTGACCTTGTGCAGGAAGACGATGTCGTCCTTCCACTCGCGCACGTCCATGGTGACGTTGGCAATGTCCGGCAGCCGGCCGGCCAGCACGGTCAGCTCGTGATAGTGCGTGGCAAACAGCGCGCGGCAGCGGTTGACCTCGTGCAGGTATTCGACCACCGCCCAGGCGATCGACAGGCCGTCGAAGGTGGCGGTGCCGCGGCCGATCTCGTCGAGGATGACCAGCGAGCGCTCGGTGGCCTGATTGAGGATGCCGGCGGTCTCGACCATCTCGACCATGAAGGTCGAGCGGCCGCGGGCCAGGTCGTCGGCGGCGCCGACGCGCGAGAACAGGCGATCGATGACGCCGATATGAGCGGAGCGCGCCGGCACGAACGAGCCCATCTGGGCCAGCACCGCGATCAGGGCGTTCTGGCGCAGGAAGGTGGATTTGCCGGCCATGTTCGGGCCGGTCACCAGCCAGACGCGCGCCTCCGCCATCTCGTCGAAGCCCGCCGGCAGGTCGGGGCGCGGGGTCACCAGCACGCAATCGTTCTCGATGAAGGCGCCGGCCCTGGCGGACTTCAGTGCCTGCTCGACCACCGGGTGGCGCCCGCCGCGGATCTCGAAGGCGCCGCTGTCGTCGAGCACCGGCCGCGTGTAGCCCTGTTCGGCCGCGAGCTGCGCCAGGGCCGCCTCGCAGTCGAGCTCGGCCAGTGCGCCGGCAAGCTCGCCCAGCTGCTGCTCCTCGCCGGCGATGGCGGCGCTGAGTTCGGCGAATACCTCCTGCTCGATGGCCAGCGCCCGCTCGGCGGCGGTGACGATGCGGCTCTCGATCTCGATCAGCTCCTCGGTGGTGAAGCGCACCGCGCCGGCCATGGTCTGGCGGTGGCGGAAGGTCTGCGCCAGGGGATCGCTCAGCAGCGGCTTGGCGGCGTTGGCCGGCACCTCGACGTAGAAGCCCAGGATGTTGTTGTGGCGAACCTTGAGCGACCTGATGCCGGTCGCCTCCAGGTAGCGAGCCTCGAGCGAGGCCATCACCTTGCGGCTGTCGTCGCGCAGGCCGCGTGCCTCGTCGAGGTCGGCCCGGTAGCCGGCGTTCACGAACCCGCCGTCGCGGCGCAACAGCGGGCGGCTCGTCCGTCAGCGCGCGCTCCAGCGTCGCGGCAAGGTCGGCGCCGCACGCCGCGAGCCTGTCCGTGATGCGTCCGAGCCCGTCCGGCAGGCCGATCCCGCCCCCAGCCGTCCGCAGCAGCGCTACGCACGCGCCCGCCGCGCGCAAGCCGTCGCGCACGGCGGCAAGGTCGCGCGGGCCGCCGCGCTGCAAGGCGAGGCGCGACATGGCGCGCGCGATGTCGGGCGCGGTCCGTAGCGAGGCGCGCGCGTCCTCGCGCAGCAGCTCGTTGCCGAGCAGGAAGCCGACCGCGTCGAGCCGGGCTCCGATCGCGGCGGGATCGCGCAGCGGGCTCGCCAGCCGCGCAGCCAGCTCCCGCGCGCCGGGCCCCGTCACCGTGCGATCGATGACGCCGAGCAGGCTCGACTGGCGCTCGCCGGACTGCGAGCGCAGCAGCTCCAGGCTCGCGCGCGTCGGCGCGTCGATCACCAGCCGGTTGGACGGCCCTGTCCGCCGTGGCGCACGCAGGCAGGGCCGCTTGCCGAGCTGAGTCAGCTCGACGTACTTGAGGAGCGCGCCGACGGCCGCCAGCTCCGCCCGCGAGAAGGCACCGAAGGCGGCGAGATCGCCCACCTTCAGCTGCGCCTTGAGGAGGCGTTCGCCGGCCATGCTGTCGAACGAGGCGGCAGCGACGGGGGTCGCGGAGGCACCCGCGATCTCCATCCATTTGGCGATGTCGGCATCGGCCAGCAGGGCGTCGCCGGCGACCACCTCGCCCGGGGACAGGCGCACGATCTCGCCGGGGAAATCGGCGGCCGGCACCTCGCCGACCTCGAACTCGCCGGTCGAGAGGTCGAGGGAGGCGAGCGCGATCAGCAGCCTGCCTGCCGCCCTTGCGGCCGCCTTGAACACGCGCGGTGAGGTAGTTGCGCGCCTTGGCGTCGAGCAGGCTGTCCTCGGTCAGCGTGCCCGGCGTGACGAGGCGCACCACGTCGCGGCGCACCACCGCCTTCGAGCCGCGCTTCCTGGCCTCGGCCGGATCTTCCATCTGCTCGCACACGGCCACGCGGAAGCCCCGCCGGATCAGCCGCTGCAGGTATTCGTCGGCGCGATGGATCGGCACGCCGCACATGGGGATGTCCTCGCCCAGATGCTTGCCGCGCTTGGTCAGCACGATGCCGAGCGCCTGCGCGGCCGCCACCGCATCCTCGAAGAACAGCTCGTAGAAATCGCCCATCCGGTAGAACAGCAGGCAGTCCGGGTTGGCGGCCTTGATCTCGAGGAACTGCGCCATCGACGGCGTCACGCCGGGCCGGCGGCTTGCGGCCTCGACAGGCGCGGAAGCTGCCGGCCGGCGACCGGCTCCACGGCCGCTCGCTTCATGCCAGGCGTTGTTCGCTGTCCCGCTGCCATCGCCACCCCTTCATGCCGGTTGCCGCGTAGCCATAGCCGGTTCGCCAGCGCCGGGCAAACCGCAGCGGCGATAGTGGTGTGCCGGTATGCCAGCAATGCGCCGGGTGAATGTGCTGTTGTGCGACCCCCAGTCGGGCTCTATCGTTGCCGTTCCTACCCTCACACCTCAGCAAGAAACGACGCATCCCGGAAACGCTCATGCCTATCAAGTTCCCTGCCGCGCGCTTCACGGCCCAGGAGGCCCTGCAATTCCACAGCCAGGGCAAGCCCGGCAAGCTCGAGATCACCCCGACCAAGCCACTGACCACCCAGCGCGATCTGTCGCTCGCCTATTCGCCCGGCGTGGCCGTGCCGGTGCTGCGCCATCGCGCGACGACCCGCAGCTCGCCTACGACTACACCAACAAGGGCAACCTGGTGGCCGTGGTCTCCAACGGCACCGCCATCCTGGGGCTCGGCAACCTCGGCGCGCTGGCGGCCAAGCCGGTGATGGAAGGCAAGGGCGCGCTGTTCAAGCGCTTCGCCGACATCGACGGCATCGACTTGCTGGTCGACACGCGCGGATCCCGAGCGTTCATCAACTGCGTGCGCTACCTCGGCCCCAGCTTCGGCGGCATCAACCTCGAGGACATCAAGGCGCCGGACTGCTTCATCATCGAGGAGAGGCTCAAGGAGCTGCTCGACATCCCCGTCTTCCACGACGACCAGCACGGCACGGCCATCATCGCCGCCGCCGGCCTCATCAACGCGCTGGAGCTGACGGGGCGCGACATCAAGAACTTCAAGCTCGTCGTCAACGGCGCCGGCGCGGCCGGCATCGCCTGCATGGAGCTGCTCGCCTCGATGGGCATGCCCAAGAAGAACATGCTGCTGTGCGACACCAAGGGCGTCATCTACCGCGGCCGCAAGGAAGGCATGAACCAGTGGAAGTCGGGCTTCGCCGTGAAGACCAAGGCGCGCAGCGCTGGCCGATGCGCTGGCAGGCGCCGACGCCTTCTTCGGCCTGTCCGCCGCCGGCACCGTGACCAAGGACATGGTGCGCTCGATGGCCGCAAAGCCCATCATCTTCGCCATGGCCAACCCCGATCCCGAGATCACGCCGGAGGAGGTCGCCGAGGTGCGCGTCGGACGCCATCGTGGCCACGGGGCGCTCCGACTACCCCAACCAGATCAACAACGTGCTGGGCTTTCCCTTCATCTTCCGCGGCGCGCTCGACGTGCAGGCCTCGACCATCAACGAGGAGATGAAGATCGCCGCCGCCATGGCGCTGGCCGAGCTGGCGCGCGAGGACGTGCCCGACCAGGTCGCCGCCGCGTTCCTCGGCCTGCAGGTCGAAGTACGGCCCCGAGTACATCATCCCGGCGCCGTTCGATCCGCGCCTGATCGTCAAAATACCGGTCGCCGTCGCCAAGGCGGCGATGGCCACCGGCGTCGCGCGCAAGCCGATCGTCGACATGGACGGCTACGTCGCGCAGCTGTCGGGCCGGCTCGATCCGCGTCGCCGGCTGGCTGCACTCGATCTTCTCCCAGGTGCGCAATGCACCCAAGCGCATCATCTTTGCCGAAGGCGAGCAGCCGCAGATCGCCCGCGCCGCCAACGCCTACCTCAACGCAGGGCCTGGGCAAGCCGGTGCTGATCGGACGGCTCGCGCCCATCAAGGAGGCCTTTGCCG
>CAVTJY010000011.1:0-113244 GCA_963735125.1 uncultured Alphaproteobacteria bacterium
AGCGCTGCGGCAATGGGGCGTGCGCCGCAGGCATCGCATTGGTGTGCTGGTGCGCCGCATCGAGGCCGAGGAGGATGCCGGTGCCGTCGAGCGGCTGCTGGCCGAGGCGGCAGGGCAGGGCCTGGCCGGCGTGGCCGTCACCGGTGCGGGCGGGGCTCTGGCGGCGTACGACGTTGCTGCCCGTGCTGCGGACGCACACGGCCTGTTTCTGGTATCGTGTGGGGAGCCGTACGCGGGGTGAGCGTGACGGGGGTCGGGCGAGTATGAACGAGCATGAAATTCCCGCCGAGGGACAGGACCTGTGCCTGTTCATGGTGGCGGGCGAGCATTCGGGCGACGCGCTCGGGCGGCCGGCTGATGGCCGCGCTCAACCAGCAACGGCGCGGACGCATCCGCTACCTCGGCGTCGGCGGCGAGCACATGGCCGCCGAGGGGCTGTGTCGCAGTTTCCGATCAGCGATGTGGCGGTGATGGGCATCGGGGCCATCGCGGGGCGGCTGCCGAGGCTGATGCCGGGCGTACGGCATGTCGCAGCCGCCGTCGCGGCCGAGCCCGACGCGATCGTCATCATCGACAGCCCCGAGTTCACGCATCTGATCGCGCGGCGCATCCGCCAGCGGCGGCCGAAGATCCCGATCATCGACTATGTGTCGCCCACCGTGTGGGCGTGGCGGCCGGGCCGCGCCGCCAAGATGCGCGAGTACGTCGATCACGTGCTGGCGCTGCTGCCGTTCGAGCCGGATGCGCATCAGAGATTGCGTGGGCCGGCCTGCACCTACGTCGGCCATCCGCTGATCGAGGGCGTGAGTGGATCCAGGCGCTGGACCCGGAACCTCTTGCACGACGCCTGCAGCTGCAGGCCGATGCACCGCTGCTGCTGGTGCTGCCGGGCAGCCGCACCTCCGAGGTCAGGCGCCTGATGCGGCCGTTCGGCAGCACACTGGAGCGGCTGATGGAGCGCGCGCAAGTTTACGGTGGCGATGCCTGTGGTCAACTCGGTGCGAGGGCTGGTCGAGGCGGAACTGCGTCACTGGCCGGTGCGCCCGCACCTGCTGGAGGGCGAGGAGGACAAGTTCGCTCCTTCAAGCTGGCCTACGCCGCGCTTCAGCCTCCGGAACCGTTACGCTGGAGCTGGCGTTGTTCGGCACACCGATGGTGGTGGCCTACAAGGTGGAGCCCGTCATGGCGCCGGTGCTGCGCAGACTGATTACGTCCAAGACCTCGGTGCTGCCCAATCTGGTGCTGGGCGAACAGGCCATCCCCGAGTTCCACCAGGAGAATTGCACGGGCGCGCGCATCGCCAATGCGCTGGCACCGCTGCTCGATGAAGGCAGCCCCGAGCGGGACAAGCAGATCGCTGCGCTGGCGCGTGTCCCCGAACGCATGCTGCTGAAAAGCGGCACGCCGAGCCAGGCCGCCGCGCACGTCGTGCTGAGCTATGCCGAGAATGGACGGGGCTGGCCGCGTCCGCTCGACATGTCGAACATTGGAAGCTGAACGATCCGGCTGCAGAATGCCGGCGAGGGCCGATCGTCGAGCTGCCGAGGAATGGGCAATGCGTCCGACGTCGGATACATTGCTTCATGTGTGAGTTCGGAATTGAAGGCAGATACCGGGGAGGTAGCCTATGGATTTCCTGCGACCCTATACCCAGCAACTCCTGAGCCTGCTGCGCATCATGTCGGGCTTGCTGCTGCTGCAGCACGGCACGACCAAATATCTGAACTTCCCGATACACCCGACGATGAACAACGCCTCGCCCATGACGATGGGCGGCTTCGCTGGCATCCTCGAACTGGTCGGCGGCGTGCTGCTCATCCTAGGTCTGTTCACGCGGTGCACCGCCTTCGTGCTGTCCGGCATGTGCGCGGTGGCCTACTTCTGGGGACACGCCGGGCGCGGGTTCTACCCGCTGCTGAACGGCGGCGAGCTGGCCGCGCTCTACGCCTTCGTGTTCCTCTACCTGGCGGCCGCCGGAGGTGGCGCCTGGAGCGTGGACCGTTCGGTGCGCGGCGAGGCGGACTGAAGCTCACTTCACCCGTCATCCCGGAAGTCGAGGCGCCGCCGAGACTATCCGGGATCTGGCTAGAACTGGAGAGGTCCCGGATCGCGATGCAAGCATCGTATCCGGGAATGCGGGTACTTTGAATGCATCTTGATTCCATTATAATGGAATATAAGATGCACATATGAGCATCGCCGAAGCCGATATCGATGTCCGCATCGCCGCCCGCATTCGCGAGCTGCGGGCCGAGCGCGGCCTGACGCTGGATGGTTTCGCTGAGGCGGCCGACGTCAGCCGGGCTATGCTGTCGCGCATCGAGCGCGGGGAATCGAGCCCCACCGCGCATCTGCTGGGCAAGATCTGCAACGGCCTGGGCGTTACGCTGTCGGCGCTGTTCGCCGCCACCGAGGCGCCGGCGAGCCCGCTGGCGCGCCGCGAGAACCAGCCGACCTGGCGGGATCCCGCCAGCCGCTACCTGCGCCGCAACGTGTCTCCCGCAGGCACCGGTTCTTTCGTCGACATCACCGAGATCGAGTTTCCTGCCGGCGCCAGCGTCGCCTTCGATAGCCCGCGGCTGGCCGGCAAGGACCAACACGTCTGGGTGCTGAGCGGTACGCTGGAGATGGAGGTCGGCGGCGAATTGTTCCGGCTGGAGACGGGCGACTGCCTGTTCAGGCGCCTCGACCGGCCGGTGCTGTTCCGCAATCCGACCAGGCGCGCGACGCGGTATGTGGTGATCGTCGGCCATGGAGGGGCAAGGTCATGAGTGCGCACGCGGGGGCCGATGTTTCGATTGCAATCCGCACGCTCGATGCCGCCGAGGCGCAAGCGCGGCTCGGGGAGCTGGCTGACATCCTGGTCGATGCGGTGGCGCATGGCGCATCGGTCAATTTCATGGCGGGTTTCGCCCGCGAGGGGGCGCTGTTCTACTGGCGCAACCAGCTGCCGGGCCTCGCGGCGGACGAGAAGCGGCTGTTCGTCGGCGACGACGGGCGGCGGCTGGTGGCGACGGCGCTGCTGATGTTCGCGCAGCAGCCGAACCAGCCGCATCGTGCCGAGATCGGCAAGATGCTGGTGCTCGCCGCCGCACGCCGGCAGGGGCTCGGCCGGCGCCTGCTGGCCGCGGCCGAGCAGACCGCTCGTGAGCAAGGCCGTACGCTGCTGATGCTCGACACGGAAAGCGGCAGCGCCGGTGATTTGCTCTATCGCAGCTGTGGCTGGACCGAGTTCGGCCGCGTGCCCGGCCACGCCTTCAAGCCGGACGGCCACCTCGCCGAGACGACGTTCTTCTACAAGCAGCTGGCATAAGGCAGAGGCGCGCTCACCGCAGCGGTTGGGTGCTCAGAGGCGAACGGATCATCCACCCGTCATCCCGGAGAAATCCGAGACGCAGGTCGAGGATATCCGGGACCTATCGCAACGGGTGTCCCTCGCCGCAGATCCCGGATGGCCTCTGCAACGGCATCGGCCTCCGGGATGACGGGTGTGGATACGAAGGTATCACCCGCGGCGGTCGACGGGGATGTAGGGGCGCTCGGTGGCGCCGATGTAGAGCTGACGCGGACGGCCGATCTTCTGCTCGGGGTCCTCGATCATCTCCTTCCACTGCGCCACCCAGCCGACGGTGCGCGCCACCGCGAACAGCGCGGTGAACATCGACATCGGGAAGCCCATCGCGCGCAGCGTGATGCCGGAATAGAAGTCGATGTTGGGATAGAGCTTCTTTTCGACGAAGTAGTCGTCCTGCAGGGCGATGCGCTCCAGCTCCATCGCCACCTTGAGGATGTTCTGGTCCTTGACGCCCAGCGAGTCGAGCACCTCGTGGCAGGTCTCGGCCATCACCTTGGCGCGCGGATCGTAGTTCTTGTAGACGCGATGCCCGAAGCCCATCAGGCGGAACTCGGAGGTCTTGTCCTTGGCCTTCTTGACGTACTCCGGCACGCGGTCGACGGTGCCGATCTCCTCCAGCATCTTGAGGGCTGCCTCGTTGGCGCCGCCGTGCGCGGGGCCCCACAGGCAGGCGATGCCGGCGGCGATGCAGGCGAACGGGTTGGCGCCCGATGAGCCGGCGAGCCGCACGGTGGAGGTCGACGCGTTCTGCTCATGGTCGGCGTGCAGGATGAGAATACGGTCGAGCGCGCGCGACACGATCGGGTTCACCACATACGGCTCGCACGGCACCGCGAAGCACATCTGCAGGAAGTTGGAGGTGTAGTCGAGGTCGTTGCGCGGATAGATGAAGGGCTGGCCGATCGAATACTTGTAGGCCATCGCCGCGATGGTCGGCATCTTGGCGATCAGGCGGTGGCTGGCGATGACGCGCTGTTGCGGATCGCTGATGTCGGTTAAGTCGTGGTAGAAGGCCGACAGCGCGCCGACCGAGCCGCACATGATGGCCATCGGGTGCGCGTCGCGGCGGAAGCCCGTGTAGAAGCGGGTCATCTGCTCGTGCACCATGGTGTGGCGCGTGATGGTGTTGTCGAAATTCTCGAACTGACTCTGGGTCGGCAACTCGCCGTTCAGCAGCAGGTAGCAGACCTCGAGGAAGTTGGACTGCTTCGCCAGTTGTTCGATGGGATAGCCGCGGTAGAGCAGGATGCCCTTGTCGCCGTCGATGTAGGTGATGCGGGACGAGCAGTTGGCCGTCGATGTGAAGCCCGGGTCGTAGGTGAAGCAGCCGGTGTCGCGGTACAGCCTGCTGACGTCGATGACGTCCGGACCGATGGTTCCCGATCGCACCGGCATCTGGGTCTGGCGGTTGCTGCCCAGCGTCAGTTTGGCGATCTTGGGGTCGTCTGCCGTGTCTCTTGCGTTCATGGGATCGGTCCTTGGATCAGCACGCGCTGCCCGGCGGAGCGTCGGGCTGGGTTCGCCCTCCCGGAGGGGCGTCACCCGCACTACGTAGTATACATTTTGCAGTGCGAAAAGCTATGCAAAGGGTGAGGTCAATGTCCCTGACGTGGGGTGCGGGAGCGATCTCGTACAGGCTCTGCGCAGCCCGGTGCCACAGAGTTGAGTATGCCATGCTTGGCTCCGTCGCGGCTTACTCCAGTGGCGATGTCAGGAAGGTAACGACCGCGTTCAGTACCTGCTCCCGGCCAAAGTCGTAGGTGAGGATGTGATTGCCTTGATTGCACAAGACTAGGCTCGCCGGCGGACAGGCGTCGCAGAACCGACGCGTGACTGAAAACGAGGCAACCGTGTCTTTCTCGGAGGCCAGGACCAGCGTCGGCACAGTCAAGGCCGGCGCCAGGTTGCGGGCCATCCTGGCAAGCTCCTCCAGCCGCAGGAACGCCCGCAGGGAGACGAGGTAGGAGCCGGTCTCGTATTCCAGGTAGGCGGCCGGATCGAACATCTGCGCCTTCTTGTATTTGGGGATCACGGGCACGATCCAGCGCACGACTTTCGCGCCGGCCTCGAAGATCCCTTCGCTATCCGCGGCGAGGTTGAAGTAGGGGGCAATCAACACCAGCCGGCTGACCTGGTGGCGGGCCGCGCCGATCACCGCCAGCGCGCCGCCCATGGAGGTGCCGACCAGCAGGGGCGGCTTGCCGCTGACGGCCGTCTCCTTGCGGATCAGGTCGCCCAGCCAAGCGTCGTAGCCGGCTGGTGACCAGCGCCCGCGCGTGAAGGCAAACGATGTGCTGGTTTGTTCGGGGACAGCCGGGACGACGACGCGAAAGCCGCGCGCGGCCAGCAGCTCGGCGAGCGAGCGCAAGTCCCGCGGCGTGCCGCCGAAACCGTGCAGGAGAATTGCCGACGGCAACGCGCTGGCATCGCCGTTCCTTGCCGGCAAAATCTGAGTGGCACGCTGCCAGGGTTCTTTCCCAGAGGAGGCGGCGTATTCATAGCAGGCGTACAGGAAGATCGCGGCGTTGGCCGCGATCAGGAGCAGCAATCCGAAAGCCAGTACGCCGACCCATCCCTCAAGCACGGCGCGTGGTCCTCCGTGTGAATCACTTCAGGGCGTCCGCCATCCTAGTTATTTGGCCTGCTCACGTATGCGCGCCAGCGCTTCTTCGCGACCGAGCACGACCATGACGTCGAACACTGGCGGGGATATGCTGCGGCCTGTCAGGGCGGCGCGCAGGGGTTGCGCGACCTTGCCGAGCTTCAGCCCGCTTTCCTCGGCGAATGCCTTTACGGCGGTCTCCAGGGACGGCACGGTCCACTCCACCGCATCCAGCCGTGGCGCGAGCTTGGCCAGGGTGGCGCGAGCGTCTGCGTCCAGCAGCTTGGAGGCCTTGTCGTCGAGGGCCAGCGGGCGCTCGGCGATCAGGTAGGCGGCGCCGTCGACCAGCTCCTGCAGGGTCTTGGCGCGCTCCTTGAGCGAGGGCAGGGCCGCGGCGAGGCGGTCCCAGCCGGCCTTTTCGAAGCGGGCGACCAATGCCGGCCCATCGGGAGCCTCGGGCAGGAATTCGCGGATGCGGCGCATTAGCTCGGCGTTGTCGGCGGTCTTGATGTAGTGGCTGTTGACGTCGCCCAGCTTGGCGAAGTCGAGCCGGCCCGGCGCCTTGTTGATGTCGCCGATATCGAACCACTCGATCATCTGTTGGGTGGAGAAGATCTCGTCGTCGCCGTGGCTCCAGCCGAGCCGGGCAAGGTAGTTGCGCAAGCCGGCCGGCAGGTAGCCCATGGCGCGGTAGGCCTCGACGGCCGGCGCGCCGTGCCGCTTGGACAGCTTGGCGCCGTCGGGGCCGTGGATCAGCGGGATGTGCGCGAACACCGGCACCTCCCAGCCCATGGCCTTGTAGATCTGCACTTGTCTGGCTGCATTCGTCAGATGGTCGACGCCGCGGATCACGTGCGTGATGCCCATGTCGTGGTCGTCCACCACCACGGCGTGGTTGTAGACCGGGTTGCCGTCACTGCGCAGGATGATCATGTCGTCGAGGTCGGCGTTCTGCCAGACGACGCGGCCCTGCACGGCATCCTCGATGACGGTCTCGCCGTCGAGGGGGGCCTTGAGGCGGACCACCGGCCTGACGCCGGGCGGGGCATCCTTCGCATCACGGTCACGCCACAGGCCGTTGTAGAGGCGCGACTTGCCGGCGGCGCGCGCCTTCTCGCGCATCTCCTCCAGCTCCTGCGGGCTGGCGTAGCAGTGGTAGGCTTTGCCCTCGCCGAGCAGCTGCAATGCCACCTCGCGGTGGCGGTTAGCGCGCTGAAACTGGTAGATGGGCTCGCCGTCCCAGTCGAGCTCGAGCCACTTGAGGCCGTTGAGAATGGCGGCGATGGCCGGCTCCGTGGAGCGCTCGCGGTCGGTATCCTCGATGCGCAGCAGGAACTTGCCGCCGGCGTGGCGCGCATACAGCCAGTTGAACAGCGCCGTACGCGCCCCGCCGATGTGCAGGTAGCCGGTGGGCGAAGGCGCAAAGCGCGTGACGACGGACTTGGTCATGGTCAGCTCTTATCCTGGTCGGCTAGGTCGCGCGGTTGGGCATGTAACATGGATTATGTCGGCGAACGAGCCGGCCGACCGAAATTGACGTTGGTCGGTCAGCTGGATAAACCACAGATCATGACAAAGAAGGGCAATTGCTTGCGACGGGCTATCTCTTGGTCGCACAAGAACGATCCGGAAACCGGTCGCGACGCAGCGCGTAGGGAGACGCCGGGCGGGGGGCTGGTCGCAATCTGGGATGGTGACACCAGATGCACCGCGACCGAGCATGACAGCCTTTACGATAGGCCGTGATGAGCGGCGTAGACGGCGTGGGCAATGGTCGTCCGGCGGAGAACAGCATGAGCACAGACGACACGAAGACTGCCGAGCGCGAGCCGGGGCGCGACTTCATCCGCGACATTGTGCAGGGCGACTTGGATGCGGGCCGGCACAAGACGGTCGTCACGCGGTTTCCGCCGGAGCCGAACGGCTATCTGCACATCGGCCATGCCAAGTCGATCTGCCTCAACTTTGGCATCGCCCAGGAGTTCGGCGGGCGCTGCCACCTGCGCTTCGATGACACCAACCCCACCAGGGAGGAGCAGGAGTACATCGACGCCATCGAGGCCGACGTTCGCTGGCTGGGCTTCGACTGGGGAAAGCATCTCTATCACGCGAGCGACTACTTCGAGCAGCTCTACGCGTGGGCCGAGCACCTGATCAAGGACGGCAAGGCCTACATCGACGACCAGAGCCAGGAGGAGATGCGCGTCAAGCGCGGCACGCTCACCGAGCCTGGCAAGAACAGCCCGTTCCGGGAGCGCTCGATCGAGGAGAACCTCGACCTGTTCCGCCGCATGCGGGCGGGCGAGTTTCCCAACGGCGCGCGCGTGCTGCGTGCCAAGATCGACATGGGCTCCGGCAACATCAACCTGCGCGATCCCGTGCTGTATCGCATCCTGCACGCCACGCATCCGCGCACCGGGACGCAGTGGAAGATCTATCCGAGCTACGACTACGCGCACGGGCAGTCGGACGCCATCGAGCACATCACGCATTCGATCTGCACGCTGGAGTTCGAGGATCACCGGCCGTTGTACGACTGGTTCCTGGAGAACCTGCCGGTGCCGTCGCGGCCGCGCCAGTACGAGTTCGCGCGGCTCAATATCACGTACACGGTGCTGTCCAAGCGCGTGCTGACCGAGCTGGTGCGCGGCGGGCACGTCAAGGGCTGGGACGATCCGAGGATGCCGACGCTGGCCGGCCTGCGCCGCCGCGGCGTGCCGCCGGAAGCGCTGCGCGACTTCGTCAAGCGCATCGGCGTCGCCAAGGCCAACAGCGTGGTCGATGCGGGCGTGCTCGATTTCTCGATACGCGAGGTGCTGAACAAGCGCGCGCTCCGCCGTATGGCCGTGCTGCGGCCTCTCAAGGTGGTGATCGAGAACTGGCCGGAGGGCAAGGTCGAGGAGCTGGAAGCCGCCAACCATCCCGACGACCCCGCCGCCGGCACGCGCAAGATCCGCTTCGGCCGCGAGATCTGGGTGGAGCAGGACGACTTCATGGAGAACGCGCCGAAGAAGTTCTACCGCCTTACCCCCGGCAAGGAGGTGCGCCTTCGCTACGCCTATTTCGTCACCTGCAAGGAGGCGATCAAGAACGCCAACGGCGAGGTAGTGGAGCTGCGCTGTACGTACGATCCGGCCAGCAAGGGCGGCAACTCGCCGGACGGTCGCAAGGTGCAGGCGACCCTGCACTGGGTGTCGGTGGCCGACGCCGTCCCCGCCGAGGTGCGGCTCTACAACCCGCTGTTCGCCAAGCCCGATCCCGATGCCGGCAACTTCGCCGCCGATCTCAACCCGAATTCGCTGGAGGTGCTGAGCGGCGCGATGCTTGAGCCGGCGCTGGCAGCGGACAATGCGCCGGAGCCGGTGCAGTTCGAGCGGCAGGGGTATTTCTGCCGCGATGCCGACAGTAAGCCGGGCAAGCCGGTGTTCAACCGCACGGTCGGCCTGCGCGACACCTGGGCCAAGGTGTTGGCGGGCGGGAAGGGGTAGCGAGAGGTGCAATACCGCCACGCAAATTGATTGACCCGTCATGCCGTGAGGCATGCTGCCAGCATGACCCGGAAGCCGAGGTGCCTGCGCCGAGGCTATCCGGGACCTCGTATATTGAAGCGTTTGAGGTCCCGGCTCTCGATGATCTCGCGCTGTGCGCTCAAATCATCTTGGCCGGATGACGGGTGTGTTGCCGACTAAGCGTCCCTGGCGGTGCTGCTGCGGACCTTGGCGTCGGCGCGCTGCAGCACGGCTGGATCGAGGCGGGTGCCGAGGCCTGGCCCCTTGGGCACGGTGATCATGCCGTTGGTGACGGGCGGAAGCTCGGTGACGAAGCGGTGGTACCAGCCGTAGTAGAAGGCGCGCACCATCTCCTGCACCCAGCAATTGCGGGTGTTGAGCGCCAGGTGCGTCGACACGGTGAGCGCCACCGGCCCGGTGCAGTCGTGGAAGGCGACCGGCGTCTGATAGGGCTCGGCCATGGTGGCGATCTTCTTGGCCTCGGAGACGCCGCCGCACCAGGTGACGTCCATGATGACCATCGACAGGGCCTCCAGCTCGAGCAGATAGCGGAAGTCGGCGCGGCCTCCGCGCGTCTCGCCGACCGCGATGGGCGAGCGCGTCGCACGCGCCACCTCGCCGATCGAGGCCATGTGCTCCATGAACACCGGGTCCTCGACCCACATCGGCGCGTAGTCCTCCAGCGCCTGGGCGATCTTGATGGCCTGCGGGCGGCTCCACAGCGAGTGCAACTCGTAGGCGACATCCATCTTGTCGCCGCAGGCCTTGCGGATCTTTTCGAACGGCAGCAGGCCCTTCTTCAGGTCGGCGGGCGAGATCCAGTAGCCTTGCGAGGCTTCCGCCGCGTAGTCGAGTGGCCAGATCTTCATGGCGTCGATGCCCTGCTCGAGCAGCGACAGCGCCAGCTCGTCGGCGCGATTGAGGAACGCGTCGAGGTCCTCGTACTGGCCCTTCTTGGCATCGAGGCCGAAGTTGTCCGTGCCCTGCGTCGGCCTGGTCTGCACGTAGGAATAGCCGGCGCAGGTGTTGTAGACCTTGATCTGCTCGCGCACGCGCCCGCCGAGCAGATCGCACAGCGGCAGGTTGGCGGCCTGGCCCAGGATGTCCCACAGCGCGATGTCGATGGCCGAGCGGCCGCGCATCTCCGCGCTCGCGGAGGAGAAACCGACGTAGCCGGTCAGCGCGCCCTGGATGCCCTCGACGTTGCGCGGGTCGCGGCCGAGCAGGGCGGTGGCGATGATGCCGTGGATGTGCGCCTCGGCGGCCTCGGGGCCGTAGAAGGTTTCGCCGAGGCCGATCAGGCCCTCGTCGGTATGCACCTGTACCCACAGCAGGTTCGGGAACTCATCGACCCGGATCGTCTCGATGGCTGTGACCTTCATGGCGCTCCCTCTGGTGGCCGCTGTGTGTCCAGCGGTTCGATGTGAGCCATTATGGCGGTCGCGTGTGATCTCGCAATGCCGGCGACGACGTTGTGATTGGCGGAGATCATCTTGCTCCGACCTGCATGGGTCCCGGCTAGTCCCGCTCGCGCGCTTCGCTTGCGCGCGGCGCCGGGATGACGTTGCAAGCTCAATTGGCAGAACGCTAGGCGCGCTGCAGCGCCAGCACGGTCCAGCCGGCGTGGCGGCGGGCGGAGAGCAGGCGGAAGCCGGCGGCGTGGTAGCGCGCGCGCACCTGGTGCGCCTGGTGGTTCAGGAGGCCGGACAGCACGGCGATGCCGCCGGGGCGAAGCGCGCGGCGCATGGCCGGCGCCAGGGCGATCAGCGGGCGCGGCAGGATGTTGGCCACGATCAGATCGAACGACTGCGGTCGGCGCAGCAGCGGATGCGCGAAGCCCGCAGCCGTCACCACGCGCACGCGCGCGGCCACGCGGTTGAGCCGCACGTTGTCTTTGGCGATGCCGGTGGCGATGGGATCGTTGTCGCTGGCGACGACGCGAGCGCGCGGCAATGCGCGGGCCGCGGCGATGGCCAGGATGGCGGTGCCGCAGCCGAGGTCGAGTACGCGCGCGAAGCGGCGACGTCGGGTCAAAGCGTCGATCGTCTCGAGACAGCCGGACGTGGTGGCGTTGTGGCCGGTGCCGAAGGCTTCGCCGGCTTCGATCTCGATGGCAGACGGTCGCAGGCCGACGCGGATGCGGTCGTGGCTGCCGTGCACGATGAAGCGGCCGGCGAGGATCGGCGGCAGGGCAGCCTGCGAGATCGCAACCCAGTTGGCGTCGGGCACCGGCTCGACCGTGGCGCTGCCGATGCGCGAGCCGAGATGGGCGAGCGCGCGATCGATGAAGGACGCAGGCGGTTCGTGCTCGTAGTAGGCTTCGACGATGAAAGCCGGCGGCTCGTCCTCGAACAGCGTCACCGCCAGCGGCTCCGGCTCGATCACCTCGCCCAGCAATCCCGACACGGATCGTCCGGCATCGAGATCGGCGACACGTATGCGGAGCTTGAACAGCGGCCTCAACCTTCAAACGCAAAACCGCGCGGGTGGCCCCACGCGGCTGTGCACTATCCCAGAGCGATCAAACTAGACCAACTCTTTCAGCTCCTTGGCGGCGCGGAACGCCACCTTCTTGCTGGCCTTGATCTTGATCGGCTCGCCGGTGGCCGGGTTGCGGCCCATGCGCGCGGCGCGCTTGCGCACCTGCAGGATGCCGAGGCCGCCGATGCGGATGCGGGCGCCCTTCTTGAGGTGCTTGGTGATGTTCGACACCATGTCCTCGAGCATGGCGTTGACCTGCTTCTTGGACAGCTCGTGCGTCTCGGAAAGGCTCTCGCTGAGGTGGCGAAGCGTGACGGTCTCGACCTTGGTAGCAGTGGCTTTAGCAGTGGTTTTCGCAGCCATGGGGCTCTCCCTCTCTGAATCGGAGACCGCGAACTAGCACATATTTTGCGGCAGGAACACGCATGTAATGGCCGGAAATGCGCTAATCCACCGCGTCCGGTGCCCGAACCGCCAGGGATTATCAGGTCGTCAATGCCGGATCAGGAATGAAGCAACAGATCGGTCTGGCCCCGGGTTTCGGGGCGTTGGCATTCATGTTGCGCCGATGTGCGATGGGCCGGGCGGGGCGCGGCCGGCACACTACGTTGTGCTCCCGCCTGCTCGTTCGCGCGCACTATGACCTCGTGCCGCAGTCCCGATGACGTATGCGGTGGACTGAAATATCAGGCAGGGCAGGCTGCCTCTTTTCCATGGCTGGCCATCGGTTGTGGCGGATAGAATGACCGCGGACGGACACACAAGGATGGGCCATGACCACGACCCAGGGCCGCTGCCAGTGCGGCGCCATCGCCTATGAGTTCGAGGGCGCGCCGCGCTGGGTGATGCACTGCCATTGCGAGAACTGCCGGCGGGCGGTGTCCTCGGCCGGTGGCGACCTACCTCGGCGTCCGGCTGGAGCAGTTCCGCTACCTCAAGGGCGAGCCGACCCACTACAAGTCCTCGCCCGGCGTGAAACGCTACTTCTGTGCCACCTGCGGCTCGCCGATGGCCTATACGGGCGAGCGCTGGCCGGGCGAGGTGCATCTGTTCCACGGCACGCTCGACGACCCGCGCAATGGCCGCCGACGGCGCACGGCTACGTCGCCGATCAGCTGCCGTGGTTCGAGGTCAGCGATCATCTGCCGCGCTATGCCGCGACGGCCGGCAGGGGCGCCAAGCCGGTGCGCAAGGGGCCGCGCGGCGCGTGAGTGCGGAGACCGTGCGCGTGTTGCGGTTGCGCCGTCGGAGCCACATATCTCTTGCGCGAGCGCAGACTTCCGACAAGGAGATCGAGCATGCTTCGCACTCTAGGCTTGGCCTGGCCTTCAGCGTGGGCGCACCGGCGGCGGTGCTCGCCCATCACGGCTGGGGCAGCTACGATGCGTCCAAGACCGTCGTCGTGGAAGGCCCGATCGAGACGTCCAACTACGCCAATCCGCATGCCACCATCACGGTGAAGGCGGCGGACAAGACCTGGACGGTGACGCTGGCGCCGGCCTCGCGCATGCAGAGCCGCGGCGCGCCGGCCGAGCTGGTGGCGGTCGGCAAGACGGTGAAGGCGGAGGGCTACGCCTCGACGAGTCGAGACCGATGAGATGCGCGCCGAGCGCATCACGGTGGACGGCAAGACGGTCGAGATGCGCTAGATGCTGCACGAGCGCGCCGCAGTTCCTCCATGGCGCTCGAGCAGTCGGCGTTCGCGTCGGCCATCCGGCAGTCGACCTGGGCGTATCCTGACGGCCAACGTCGGCCACATCCTGGCGCTGACGGTGTTCGCCGCCGCCGTTTCGATCATGGACCTGCGCCTGCTGGGCGCCTTCGCGGCGTCGCCGCCGGCAGCCGTGGTGCGGCCCGCGCGCCGCGTCGCCATGCTGGCGCTGCTGCTGATGGCGGCCACTGGCTTCGTGCTGTTTGCGGCCGAGGCGACGCCACGTGGCCGGCAACGGCGTGTTCCAGATCAAGGCGGTTCTGATCGCGCTGGGCGTCGCCAATGCGCTGCTGGTCGCCGCGCGTCGCTCGTGCCGGCGCTGGACGAGACGCCGGCCTTCGAGCCGCTGCCGGCGCGCGTGCGGGCGGCGGCCGTGCTGTCGCTGGCGATCTGGGTGTCGGTGGCGGCCTGCGGGCGGCTGATCGCGTATTTCTAGGCGGTCCGCCGCAGCGGCTACCTGGTGCTGGGTCCCGGATACGCGCTGATGCGCGTTCCCGGATGACAAGCGCAAGGCCCTGAGCCGTGCTATAAGGCCTGCATGAGCGATTCACCAAAGCCCAATGCCGCCGTGACGCGTCGGCAATGTCACGTTTGCCAACGACCGGCCGATCGCGGTGTTCGCCGGGCCCTGCCAGATGGAGAGCCGGGCGCATGCGCTGGAGATGGCCTCCGCGCTGAAGGAGATCTGCGGCCGGCTCGGGCTGGGGCTCGTCTACAAGAGCTCCTTCGACAAGGCCAACCGCACCAGCCTCAAGGGCAAGCGCGGCATCGGGCTCGGCGGGCGCGCTGCCGGTGTTCGCCGAGATCCGCGAGACGCTCGGGCTTGCCGGTCGTCACCGACGTGCACGAGGCCGGGCAGTGCGCCGCGCTGGCCGAGGTGGTGGACGTGCTGCAGATCCCGGCCTTCCTGTGCCGGCAGACCGACCTGCTGATCGCGGCGGCCAAGACCGGGCCGCGTGGTGAAGGTCAAGAAGGGGCAGTTCCTGGCGCCGTGGGACATGCAGAACGTGGTCGCCAAGATCACCGGCAGCGGCAACCCCAACGTGCTGGTGACCGAGCGCGGCGCCTCGTTCGGCTACAACACGCTGGTGGTCGACATGCGCTCGCTGCCGATCATGGCGCGCACCGGCTGCCCGGTGATCTTCGATGCCACGCATTCGGTGCAGCAGCCGGGCGGGCAGGGCACCTCCTCGGGCGGCGACCGTACGTTCGTGCCGGTGCTGGGCCGCGCCGCCGTGGCGGTCGGCGTGGCCGGGCCTGTTCATCGAGACGCATGAGGCGCCCGATCGAGATCCGACTATTTCCGACGGACCCAACATGGTGCCGCTGAGGGAATTCGAAGGCCTGATGCGCGAGCTGATGGCCATCGACGCGGTGGTGAAGACGCGCGCGTGAGGGTCCCGGCTCTGAGCTGGCGCTCAGGCCGGGATGACGGGTGGTGGTCAGTAGCGCGTGGCGGAGCCCGCGCCGTAGGTGTCGAGGCTGCGCAGCACCTTGCGCTGCAGGCCCATCTGCGCCGGCGAGGCCGGCAGCGTGGAGCCCATCGCCGAATACTGGCTTTCCAGGTCGCGCAGGCGCTGCGAGGCGCCGGGTTGCGTCTTGACGAAGGCGTTGATCTCGGCGGCGTTCTGCAGCAGCAGCTTGTTGGCCTCCTCGGTCTTGCCGGCGTCGCGCAGGGCGATCGCCTCCTGCGTGCGGTTGCGCGTGACCTGCTCGACGACGGCCTCGGCCACGGTCTTGTCCGAGGCGGCCTTCACCTCCTCCTCGCTGGCGCCGAGGCGGGCGCGGACGGTCATGTCCTGCGTCTCGCGGGCGCCGTTGCCGGGCAGGGTGTAGGCGACCTTGACGATGCCGAGGTCCTGCTCGCCGGCCTTCAGGCTCTGGTCGGCCTCGATCTCCATCAGCACGTAGTGCTCGGTGGCGGCGTAGACCTGGTTCATGCGGAACTGCGCGCGATTGCCCTCGATGGTGCCGTCGCGGCTCAGCGCGCGCACCACGCGTACGCCGGGCTTGAGATCGATGTCGATGGAGACGGTCTGGGCGCAGGAGGCCAGCACGTCGTCGAACTCCTTGTTGAAGATCTGCACGAGATCGGTCGGCTCGCGGGCGAAGGCGTGGTTGCCGTCGCCGGCACGGGCAAGCGCCAGCATCAGGTCCTCGTTGTAGCCGAGGCCGAGGCCGATGGTGCTGACCGAGATGCCCTCGCCGAGCAGGGCGCCGCCCAGCACGGAGAAGTCGGCCGGGCGCGACGGGCCGACGTTGGCCTGCCCGTCCGACAGCAGGATCACGCGATTGAGGCGCTTGGGCTCCTTGTAGCGGCGCACCTCGTTGGCACCCACCTGCACGCCGGCATGGATGGCGGTCGAGCCGCGCACGGCGATCTGCTGGATGGCGTTGACGAACAGGAGCGGGGTTGTGGACGGGCTGGGCCTGCATCAGCACGTCGGTGACGTTGTCGAAGATCACCACCGAGGCGATGTCGCGATGATCGAGGCGGCTGACGGCCATGATGGCGGCCGCTTTGGCCTGGGCGATGCGTTCGCCGTCCATCGAGCCGGAGCGGTCGATGACGAACGCCACGTTGACGGGCGTGCGCGACTGGTTGGGCTCGGGCGTGCAGCCTTTGAGGGCGACGCGCAGATAGTTCTTCTGCGCCTCGCCGCCCTTCATGACAGGCATGGCGAGGCGTGCATCCAGCCCGATCTTCTGGCCAGCCTTCGGATCGGCCGCCGACGCCAACGATGAAAAAGCCAGGCTACCGGCGAGCAGGCAGAGCGCGTGCAGGCACAGCGAATGCAATATGCGGTTCCACATGGGCTACCCCAATTCGTTGAAACCGCCTCCCGCGCGAGGTCATGCGCGCGCGAGTTGGCCGAAATGGGGAGAAATGCTTAAAATTCGGAAATGTTGTCGATCCGGCAGTCGCCGCAGCCGTTTGCACAGCCGACGGCGAATGCCGATCAGGGCGCGGTGCGGGGGCCGCCAAGCACGCGCCACGTGGTCCACGCGGCGATGCCGGATACGACGCGCATGGTCTCCGTCATGGTGCGGAAGGCCAGGCTCGGCAGCTTGGCGAAGCCGGTCAGCTTGACGACCGGGGCGCATTGGCGTGATGGTCGACTGGCCGGCGTTGGCGCACATCTGCGCCGGACACCACCAGCGGGGTGACCTCGCGCATGCGCAGACCGAGGAACCAGCCGCGGTCGAACGCGTGATCGAACGGCTGGCCGATCGGCAGCAGCTTGTCCAGATAGACCTGCGCGGCATGCCTGGAGAGCACGTAGGCGGCGGAGCCGGTCGAGCGGAACAGGTTGACGCACAGCGCGTGGGCGGACGTGAGCTGCAGCAGGGCGAGCTTGAACCCTCGGCGGCGGCTTTCCAGCTTCAGCACGTCCCAGGTCGAAACGGCTTCGCGGCTGGTGGCGCGGGCGAGAACTTCGGGCAACGCGGGCAGCAGCGTGGCGTCATCTTCCAGGATGAGCGCGTGGCTGGCGTCGGTGGCCAGGAACGCCTGCATGGCGGCGATGTGGCTCAGATAGCAGCCGATCTCGCCCGGGCGCACCTCGCGGCCGTGGCGGCGCCGGTAACGCTGGGCGTCGATCCGGATGATCGGCCGCTCCAACCTGACGCCCGTCCACCGCAGGCGATGCGGGTGAACGGCATGCGCAGCGCCTCGAGCTGGCTTGCCATGGCGGCAAGGCGCTCGGGTGACCTGTCGAGATTGATCAAGAAGGTAGCGACGCGAAACACTGGACGGCTCCCCCGAACCGAAAACGCTCCCTGGACGTGACTGTCCGTCACCCGATGGTCATATGTCAAGCAGGTGACAGCGGGCGACCTTCTGTAATTGGTCGATGCGGCGGCGGCTGGGCGAGGGCGGGGCGACAATCCGCCGGAAAAGCGGAATATCCTTGCTCGACAAGGAGCCAAGCCGCTTCGCGATGCGCGAGTTCGCTCTCCCGCGAAATAAAGGAGCAGGGCCAGTACCCGTCATGCCGGAGGCATGCTTCCAGCATGACCCGGAAGCCGAGGCGGCTGCGCCGAGGCTATCCGGGACCCCGCAAATTGGATCGTTCGAGGTCCCGGCTCTCGATGATTTCGCGCTGTGCGCTCAAATGATCGAGGCCGGGATGACGGGTGGACACGCAGGGTGATCGGCGGCGGCCGGGTCGGGCCCGCGCGGCGCTTTTGGACTTGCGATGCGTCCGGCGTTCGTCGTAGTACCGTAACGTACGGTACGGCAAGCAGAGGCTGGAGCCGGCGTCGGCGGATGCCGTCTCGAGTGAGTAACAGTGCGGGCAGCGACAGACATCGAAGCGGGCAACGGTCCGAGCCCCCGTCAGGAGGAGGTGCTCGATGCCGTGCTCGACCTGCTCGCCGATGGCGTCGATGCGCTGACCATGTCGGCCGTCGCCCAGCGGGCAAGCTGCTCGAAGGAAACCCTCTACAAATGGTTCGGCGGTCGTGAGGGGCTGCTCACGGCTACCGTCCGCTGGCAAGCCTCCAAGGTGCGGGCGGGGAGCTACGACGCCGCCCGGCTCGATGCCTCGTCGCTGCAGGCGAGCCTGGAGGCGTTCGCGGCCAACTGGCTCAAAGTCATCTCATCGCGTACGTCGATCGCGCTCAACCGGGTGGCGGTCAGCCATGCACAGTCGGGCAGAAGCAACCTCGGCGGCATTGTGCTGGCCAACGGCCGCTTCGCCATCGGCGAGCGCCTGAAGCCGCTGCTGGAGGCCGCACGCGAGGCCCGGCTCATCGCATTCGAGGACACGGAGACGGCGTTCCGCACCTTCTTCGGCCTGGTCGGGCGCGATGTGCAGATCAGGCTGCTGCTCGGCGACAAGCTGCGGCTGAGCGAGGCCGAGGTCGCGCGCGATGCACGGCGCGCGACGCAACAGTTTCTGACGCTCTACGGGGCGGGAAAAGCGCCGGCTGCGGCCGGCAGGACGAAGATCAACCACAGGAAGGAAACGTGACATGCGCGTCTATTACGATCGTGATGCCGACATCAATCTGATCAAGGGCAAGAAGGTGGCCGTGGTCGGCTACGGCAGCCAGGGCCATGCGCACGTGCTCAACTTGCGCGATTCAGGCGTCAAGGACGTGGCGGTGGCCCTGCGCAAGGGCTCGGCCGGCATCGCCAAGGCCGAGAAGGAGAAGCTCAAGACCATGGAGGTGGCCGAGGCCGCCAAGTGGGCCGACGTCATCATGATGCTGACGCCCGACGAGCTGCAGGCCGACATCTACAAGGACCACCTGCACGGCAACATGAAGAACGGCGCGGCGCTGATGTTCGCGCACGGCCTCAACGTGCATTTCGCGCTGATCGAGCCGCGCGCCGACATCGACGTCGGCATGATCGCGCCGAAGGGCCCCGGCCACACGGTGCGCTCGGAATACCAGCGCGGCGGCGGCGTGCCGTGCCTGCTCGCCATCCACCAGGACAAGAGCGGCAACGCGCACGACCTGTTCCTGTCGTACGGCGCGGCGATCGGCGGCGGCCGGGCCGGCATCATCGAGACCTCCTTCAAGGAGGAGTGCGAGACCGACCTGTTCGGCGAGCAGTCGGTGCTGTGCGGCGGGCTGGTGGAGCTGATCCGGGCCGGCTTCGAGACGCTGGTGGAAGCGGGCTATGCGCCGGAGATGGCCTACTTCGAGTGCCTGCACGAGGTGAAGCTGATCGTCGACCTGATCTACGAGGGCGGCATCGCCAACATGAACTACTCGATCTCCAACACGGCCGAGTTCGGCGAGTACATGTCGGGCCCGCGCATCATCACGGACGAGACGCGCGCGGAGATGAAGCGCATCCTGAAGGACATCCAGACCGGCGTGTTCACGTCCGAATGGATCCGCGAGTGCAAGGCCGGCCAGCCGCAGTTCAAGGCCATCCGGCGCCTGAACGACGCGCACCAGATCGAGGAGGTCGGCGCCAAGCTGCGCGCCATGATGCCCTGGATCAAGGAAAAGGCGCTGGTCGACAAGGCCCGGAACTAGGGGCGGCGCGACTATCAGCAACGGACAAATGGAGCGCGTCGGCCCAGGCCGGCGCGCTTTTTTGTGCGAGCGGTCGCACGCGTTAAACGCCAATAATGCACCAATCTCTTGCGATTATAACAAAACCGCATATTGTCGGGCACCAAGGGGCGTTTAGTCCGGGTGTGCCGCGTCATGAGCTTGAAGGTTCCAAGACCCCTGCCCGAGCCGCAGGATCGGCCGAGTGCGGAAGGCGTCCAACGCGCGCCAAGTAGCGGCCGGTCGCCCTACGCCAGCCAATACGAGACCATCGTATCGCGGGGGCATACGCGGCCGACGCCCTCGTTCAATGCCCCGGCCCTGGTGTGGCATGTCGCCTTCTGGCCGCGCCGGATGGTGGAGCGCGAGGACGGAGCGCTGGAGCCGTGCGATCCGCACGACACGGCCGGGAAGCGCCACGTCGAGGCGAGGCAGGCGTTCGATGAGCGGCGCAATCTTTGGATCGGGCAGTTCAACGAGTTCCTGGAGGCCCTGCAGCGCAAAAGTCGGGCGATGGGATCGGGCGTCCGGCCGGTGCCCAGATCATTCAAGCCTCTGATGCCGCATGATCTGCCCTGGCAGGTGGCGCGCGGCGATCCCGAGCAGTTCTTCAAGCCGCTGACCATCCTGGAGCAGGACACGCTGCCTTTCACGCTGTGGTGGCCGGACCCGAGCGCCGGCGACAGCGAAGAGGCGGCGATACGAGTGTGCGTGCACCCCGAGCTCAATGCAGACTATGCCTGCATCAGCTTCTACATGGACGTCGCTCAGCGCTGGAGCCGGCCGTACAGCGCGGTGCCCGCTGAACCGAAACGGACCAGACGGGATCGACTGCTGGCGGCCGTCGAGACCGTGCGCACGATCTGCGAGCAGCAGCTCAAGCCCGACACCGATGGGAGGGTAGCGGTCGATCTGCCGGCGCTACCGGAGGCCCTGCATGCTCCCGACGGGCATGCCGCTGCCGGATTGGATGCAGCGCTGCGGGATGCCCGCAACCTGCTTTACGTCGACATCTGGGAAAGGTTCTCGGCAGAGATGGGCTGCCGCCTGGAGGATATCGTCGGCGAACGGCCGGGCAGGGAAGGTGGTGCCCGCGGGGAGGTGTTCGCCAACATTCGCGGCCTCATCATGTCCACCAATGGATTGGCGGACACGGCGCCCGATTGCGATCCGCGCGGCGCGGAGACGGCATCGGTGGGAACCGCGCCATTCGCCAGCTTCAGCCGCAACCCCGCCTTCACCGCCGACGGCGCCGAAGCCAATGCGGTAGCCAAGGCGTTCTGGCCGTTCGTGCGCCGCGTCACGCCGCGCGCGGACTATCGCGAGTTCATCGCCTGCGGCGTGCTCAACTGGCGGGCCATCTACATCACCGCCCTGGGTTCGAGCAGCCAGTATATCGAGCGCCAGGAAAGCGATCGGCTGGAGGCGGGCGAAGCCGCCATCCGCGTTCCCGAGTCGCTATTGGAGGCCTCGGACAAAGGCCGGGCACAGGCTTCCGCCGATGGCCACTTCGATCGCCTCGTACACAAGCGTGAGGCCCGGGCGGGCAACAATCATCCGGTGCGATACCTGCTCCTGACCAAGCACGAGCCGCATCCGCGCCAGATCGGGCGCATCGCCGAGCGCATCAACACCATGGGGACCATGCGCCTTTATGCGCTGAAGGACTGGTCGGCGATCCGCAACGTCGATTCCTACATCCGCATCCTCGGACAGGAACTCGACCAGATCACCAAGCGATGGGGCAGCGATCGCAAGCTCGTCAACGGGCTGACCAGCCTCACCATCATTCGCGCCGCCAAGACGGCCATCAGGAAGCTCGACGCGAAGCTCAAGAAATGCCGTAGCGAGGATGAGCGCAACGCGCTGATTGCATCCTACGACGTGCGCAAGGGTGACAAAAATTGGTCGGGCGCTGATCTCGTGCGCCTGAAGCGGACCATGCCGACGTTCACGCCGCGGCGGCCGGCGCCGCTGGTGATCCGCGTGCTGCTGTTCCTGCGCTTCTTCTACAACTGGAGCCGCTACTCCGAACTGCTCAAGGGCATGGAGAACGACCTCGTCGCCGATATCCGGCATTCGGCGCTCTACGAGATCTCCAACGAGGTCGAAACCGATTTGATCGACATCTCCTCCAAGCTCGACGAGCTGGGCTTCGGCACCGTCGGCGGGCTGCATTTCAGGCTCAACCGGTCGGCCTTCTACGTGCGCGAGTTCAAGGTTCTGCTGAAGACGCTGCACGTCACCAACATCCAGTCGTGGATATCCTACGAGCAGTTCGTGCAGCGGGGGCTGGCGCCAGCCTTCGACTACATGTCGAGCGTCGGCAAGCGCATGCGCGCGGTGCGCTCGCGCCTGCTCACCACCAGCGAGACCATCGAAACGAGCGCGCTGGTCGGCCAGTCGGCGGCCACCCGGCACAACACCGCCGTCCTGCGCCGCACCACGACGCTGGCGATCGTCATCCTGCTGGTGTTCCTGGCGAGAGGCCTGGTGTTCGCGCTTGCCAACCGCGTAGGCGGCTTCATCTACAGCTGGCTCCCGGCGTGGGCGCAGTCTTGGATCGATCAGGTGCACGGCCTGATCTCGTCGTTTCTTCAGTAGCCCGGAGGGTAGATGGCCGTGAACGCACCGATAGCGACCCAGGATGTGGTTGCGGGCGGCAAAGTGCTGAGTGGATTGCAGGAGCGTGCGCGACCCGCCTCCCCTCCCAAGAAGGCCGCCGACTTGCGCATCTATCAGCATTCCAACCTGGCGTACTGGTGGGTGGTGTGGGTGTACGGGTTCGTGTGCGCGGCGGCCACCTACCTGTGGGGCATCGGCGTCAAGGAGCTGGCGGTGGGCACGGGCAGCGCGGACAAGGGCATCCTGTTCCATCCCTCGCCGTGGCTCGGGCTGTCGTTCATCGGGTTGATGCTGTTCGTGGTGGTCTTCACCAACGTGCGCGCGCGCGGCGTCTATTCGATCGTGCTGCTGCTGCTGACCGGAGTGGCGATCTGGGGCGTGCAGAAGATCCCCGGCATCCAGATGGCGTACGGCTGGGTCAATCTGCTGCGCGTGCACCTCAACCTTGCCTTCTACCTGACGTTCTCGGTGCTGCTGATGATGATCTGGTTCTTCGTCATCTTCCTGGTCGACCGCTTCACGTGGTGGCGCTTCTCGCCGGGCCAGGTGATCGAGGAGCACCGGGTGGGGCAGGCGACTGGGCATGCCTTCAACACCGAGGGCATGATCATCCAGCGGCTGCCCGACGACTTGTTCCGGCATCGCGTGCTGGGGTTCGGCACGGGCGATTTCGTGGTCAAGCCGGCGTCGGGCGATACGTTCGAGATCCACAACGTGTGGCGCGCCAACAGCAAGCAGCGCCAGCTCGAGGACATGATCGCGACGCGTTCCGTGAAGGGCGTGTAGGGCCGCCCCAAAAGAAAAACCCCGGCCGAGGGGGTGGCGCCGGGGTCATTCAATTCCGCGGCTGGCGCACGGGGGAGCGCTGCCAGTCTCGCATCCTCGTGTGGCGCTGCTTCTTGGTGGGCAGCAGTCCTCACGTCGAGGCGTGTTTGTAATAAGCCAGAGCAATACGGCGCCCAGTTGCTCCTGCGCTGAAGGCTGCATGAAGGCGGCATTTATCCTGCGTTCATGTCGGCCCCGCCGGCGCGACGGGCGAATCCCGAGAAAAGGTCGTGCATTGAGGCTTTTGCGACCTATCCAGCGCATCAGGTGTCGAGATAAATGGCGGGCGTTCATACAACAATCAGCGATGGAGAGTGGAAGATGAAGCTGTTGCTTGGTTCGCTGGTGCTGGCGCTCAGCGTGAGCCTGGCCCCGGCCGCGCCGATGGCGCAGCAGTCGCAGAAGGCGGCGCCGAAAGTGGCCGGCAAGGGCGAGAAGGTGTGCCGCACCAAGCTCAAGTACAGCGGCGAGGTCCGCACCTGGGTGTGCAAGAAGGAAGAGCTGTGCTGCGTCTGGCACGAGATCAACTACACCAAGTGCGGCGCGGCGGGCCTCAACTGCCTGTAATAGCGGACGTACGGGGTGAGGAAGGGGGCGATGCAGGTCGCCCCCGAGCCCAGCCTGAACTGACCAGGGCCCACCTCAGCTGATTGGCCTACATGGCGGCGTCGCGCAGCGGGCGATGCGGCGTCGCGTCGACGTCGAGGGGTCTCTGGAGCCGTTGCGCCGCAAGCATCATGGCGCGCTCGGCCAGGGCCGTGATGGTCAGGAGCGGGCTGACGCCGACCGCCGAGGGGATCGCCGCCCCGTCGCACACGTATAGCCCTTCATGAACGCCCGTCGGCCCCTTGGCAGGGTCGAACACCCGCCCGTCCGGCGCCACCACGCCGGTCTCCACCGTCTCGCCCATCGCGCATCCGCCGAGCGGATGGGCAATGATGCGGTTGCCGCCGAACGCGGTCATGGCGAACGGGTTGGTGTGGAACACGGCGCCCATGCTTTCGATCATCGCCTTGACCTTGCGCTCCGCCCGGATGCGTTCGGGTGCGTTGCTGTAGCCGGGCCAGTCGACGACGACATGGTCGTTGTGCAGGCGCAGGCGGCCGCTCGCGTCATCCTGGGCGACGACGTAGAGGAGCTGCGACCGGCTCAACTCGTCGCCGTAGATGCCTTCTTTCATGAGCTTGACAGCATTGCGGATCTTCAGTTGCAGCAGTGCCTCGAGAGGGGCCAGCGCCGCCATCATGGTCAGCATGGTGCCGTCGTGGACCCAACAGGGGCCATGCTCGTCGCCGAGGTCGATCAGCGCCATGCTGTGCGGCCCGACCAGGGCGGCGCCGCGCGGCGCCTGGGGCGGAAAGCCGGTGGCAATGGAATGGACCGGCTCGGGGAGATAGTCGGCGAGCACGAGATCGTCGCCGTTGGCCGAGAATTGCTCGCCCAGCTTCGCCGAGAGCATCGAGACCGCGCTGCCGCGCCCGCAGCAGCAGCTCGTTGGTGCCCAACGTGCCGGCGGCCAGGACCACGATCGGCGCCTCGATGCGCTGGCCTGGGCCCGCCTTCGACAGGTCCTGCACCAGGATTTCCCAGCCGCTCTCGGTCTTGCAGATCGACTGGGCCCGGCTTTCGCAGAATACCGTTGCGCCGTGATCGGCCGCATCGGCGATGTAGGTGATGCCGACCGTGTTCTTGGCGCCGACGTTGCAGCCCGACCAGCAGTCCCCGCAATAGCGGCAGGCGTATTGCATCACGCCGGCCGAGTTCGGTCCGGGTTTGTGGGAGATGGTCATGGACGGCAACTGCACGGCAAGGCCCGAGGCTTCGGCCGCCTTGCGCATGCCGGCAAACTTGGCGAAGCGCTCGGGCTCGGGCACCGGGCCGACGCCGAGCATGTGCTCCGCGCGCGCCAGTCCTTTCGAGCAGGAGACCATCGCTGGTAACCGCTTCCGGCCAGCCGGCCTTGCGCAATCTGTCGAGACTGGGTCGAAGCACGACGCCGGCGTTGATCAGCGAGCCGCCGCCGAGGCCGGACGCGCCGAACACGGTCAGCCCCTTGCCGACCGAGAGGTAGTAGAGCCCGGCAGGGTCGCCCAGCTTCGGCGCGCGGCCCGTCAGCCGCGTTGCCTTGCGCCGGGCCTTGGCCGTGGTCGGAAAGTCGCCGGGCCGCCAGAGCCGGCCCTGCTCGAGAACCGCCACGCGCAGGCCCATGCGCGCGAGGCGGGATGCGGCTACGCCGCCGCCGTAGCCGGAGCCGATGACGACCGCATCGTAGGCCGGCATCGCCTCGCCGATGGTTCTTGCTGCGACAACCATGAAACGCTCGACAGCCCCGAAAATCCTACGCGCCGCTCGCAACGGGGGTCACGAGGCGGATGGAGATCGGTGTAGGGGAAATTGCCTAATGTTTCGCATCGTCAGGGGCGGCGGCAACCGGTCCGGCGGGCGTCATGGCAGGGGGTGTCTAGCCTGCGGCCGGCGGGCGCGGGTATTGTGCTTGCAACCTCGAATAGGCCAAGCGTATCAACACGGAACCTATGCAGACCGGCATCGTGCGCGAGCGCCGGAACCGGCCGGTTGCGATATCGGCCGATCGACCGCGCATCGCTGATCAAACGCATCGCATCGCCAGAAGGAGCCCCGCGTGAAGAACTCCAACATCGTGCTTATCGACCGCCACCCGGGCCGCTCGTCGCAAACCATCGGGATTGCCCGCGAGCTCGGCACCGATCCCGAGTTGATCCACGAGCCGTCGGTGGGCGTGGTCGGCACCAAGGGCGACAGCCAGTGCTATCTCGGCGTCATGGCCAAGGTCGAAGCGATCCATGAGCAGCTGAAAGGCCGCGTCGGCAAGGGGCCGGGCCAGCTCAAACTGCGCCTCGTGCAGCCGGAGTACACGATCGCCACGTCCGACGGCATCCGCAACGGCACGCGCGAGATGCGCTACTCGCTGATCGGGCGCGAGGTGACCAACGAGGCACTGTGCGAGCACCTGAGCGCGACGGGCCTCGCCGGCACGATCGCGGTGGTGGCCTGCGACAAGCCGCCGGTCGGAACGCTGGCCGCGCTGCTCGAGCACAACCAGCCGGCCATCATCATGTCGGACGGCCCGATTCATCCGGGCACCGATCCCAAGACCGGAGAGGCCCTCGACATCGTCAGCGCCTACCAGGTGGCGGGCAGCCCCGATGCCGAGCTGCGCCTGCGCATCGCCTGTAACGCCTGCCCCGGCATCGGCAGCTGCGGCGGCATGTTCACCTACAACACCATGCAGACGTTCATCGGCGTGGTTGGCATGCAGCCGCTGCACATGGTGGCGCCGCCGTCCGACGACCCGCGCAGGGTCAAGGAATTCCCCGCCGAACTGGTGGACCTGCTCGCCAAGCTCATGGAGAAGGACCTGAAGCCGCGGGATATCGTCGTGCGCGATTCCATACGCAACGCGGTGATCGTGGCGATGGCCATCGGCGGTTCGACCAACGTGACGCTGCATACGCCTGAAATCGCGCGCGCCGCCGGCTTCGGCGATTTCTGGAAGGAGGTGATGACTCCCGAGGAGTTCAACCACCTGTCGCAGCATGTCGTGCCCGTGCTGACCGACGCGCGGCCCTACGGCAAGTATTCGATGGTCGACATCGACGAGGTCGGCGGCGTGCAGGTGATCGTGCGCGAGCTGCTGGATGCCGGGCTGTTGAATGGCGACGTTCTGACCTGTACGGGCGAAACGCTCGCACGCCAGGTCGAGCGCCTCGGCGCCAAACGCGCCGACGGCAAGGTCATCTATCCCGTCGCGAAGCCCTACAAGCCGACCGGCGGCCTGCGCGTGCTGGGCGGCAACCTGTCGCCGGACTTCTCGGCGATCCTGAAGCTCGCCGGCGTGGACAATGGCCTCCAAAACAAGGGAGGGCCCCAGACCAAAGGCGTGATGAGCAAGGCCCAGATCTACGAGGGCGGCCTCGAGAACAATGTCTTCCGCGGCAAGGCGCGTGTGTTCGAGGGTGAGCAGGGCCTGATCGACGCGCTCGACCAAGACCCCGGCAGCTTCCAGAACAACGACATGATCATCGTGCGCTACGAGGGGCCGAGCGGGGCGCCGGGCATGCCGGAGATGCTCGACCCGACCTCGCGCATCACCGCGCTCTGCCGCGAGCGCGGCATGGTCGTGGCGCTGATGACGGATGCCCGCTTCTCGGGCGGTTCGGTGGGCCTGGTGATCGGCCACGTCGGCCCGGAAGCGGCTCTCGGCGGTCCGATCGCCTTCATCGAGGAGGGCGACGAGATCATCGCCGACCTCAACAAGAACGAGCTTACCTGCACCGCGCTGCTCGACCCGGCCACTCTCGCCCGCCGCAAGGCGAAATGGGACAAGGAGGTCAAGGCGAACGGCGGCATGCATCCCAATTGCGGCGTCGCGGATACGCGCCTGCTGCATCGCGCGCGCCACACCGCGGTGCCGGCCACGCGCGGCGGCGGCCTGCATCCCAACCGCGAGGTGTGGGTGCGCGAGCCGCGCCAGGCGGAGCCATCAGGCTTCGTGCCGAGAAACAAGCACCGGCCGGATGCGAAGGGTTCGTGACGGGAAGGGTTCGTAGCGCCTGCGGGAGGCCGGCTCTGGCTGGTCATTCAGAGACTGGGGCGGCAGAAACGTAGGGGCGGCGGAGACGCGGGGAGTCTCCACCGCCCCCTTCGGGCTAACGCGTTTAGCGCGCTCCCCCGTTGGGTACGGGCATCAATTGGTTCGGATGGCGGAGAAAAGACTGCCGCGCCCCCGGACCATGTCCTTTAGCAGGCAATGAGTGCCTGCACTCAGCGATCCACCCGTATGTTCTGGCTATGCAATTAGTTGCCGCCAGCATGACCTTGATGGTGGCGGCATCGCGGCGATAAAGGGGCATTCCCCAGGCTCTTTCCATTCTCCCGCGAGAATTGATTGAGAGTAACAATCGTACAAATCGGTGAACCATGACGGCGCTTGGAGCCGCCGCAGAAATCCGCCAGAGTGCGCCCGCTTGTTGAATAGGATCGCGATGATGCGCCTCGACTATTACATTCTCGACGTTTTCACGGACACGAGGTTCGGCGGCAATCCGCTGGCCGTGGTGCTGGATGCCGACGCGCTGGATGCGGCGCGCATGCAGACCATCGCGCGCGAGTTCAACCTGTCGGAGACCGTGTTCGTGCTGAAGCCGCAGAACCGCGCGCATACGGCGCGCGTGCGCATCTTCACGCCGATGGCCGAGCTGCCGTTCGCGGGGCACCCGACCGTGGGCGCCGCCGCGCTGCTGGCCGAGCTGCGGACGCCGGCGGCCAACGACAACGGCGGGCAGGGTGACGCGCTGATCGTGCTGGAGGAGACGATCGGCATCGTCCGGGTGGGCGTGCGCCTGCGGCCCGAAGCGGCGGCCTATGCTGAGTTCGATGCGCCAAAGCTGCCCGAGGAGAGCGGCAGCGCCCCAGCGACGGAGCTGCTTGCAGCTGCGCTGGGCCTGATCCCGGCCGAGATCGGCTTCGAGAACCACCGGCCGACGCGCTATACGGCCGGCAATGCCTTTGCATTCGTGCCGGTCGCCTCGCTGGCGGCCATGGAGAAAGCCAGGGTGTCGTCTTCGCATTGGGAGGCGGTCAAGCAGCAGGGCGCCTTCCTGTACTGCCGCCAGACGGTGCATACGACGTCGGCCTTCCATGCGCGCATGTTCGCGCCCCACAATGGCATCCCGGAAGACCCCGCGACGGGCTCGGCGGCGGCGGCGTTCGCCGGCGTCGTGCACCGGTTCGACGCGCTGCCCGATGGCATGCACAGGCGCATCGTCGAGCAAGGCTTCGAGATGGGCCGGCCGAGCCTGATCTCGCTGTCGCTCGAGGTCGTGGCCGGCAAGCTCGGCACGGTGCGCGTCGGTGGTCATGCCGTGCGGGTGGCCGAGGGCAAGATCGAGGTGTAGCGCTGTCAAAGCGCGATAACAGTATCCGATATAAGATATCGGATATTAAGCAGCTAGATACGCTTCCCCGTTTGCCTGATTTTTCGGCGCGGGTTTTGCCTCACAATTTCTCGGGCGATTGCAGCGCGCATTGCGCAGTTATTTTGTCACGCCATCCCGCCAAATCTGTTCATTAGGCCCGCTGTGCACAGGCCGGTGCATTGCTGGCTGCCGGTGAATGGAGTACCGAGCAAAACAACGGGAGCGCAAGGCGCCAACAACAAGCGATCAGAACCAGCGCATGAGCGATCAGGCATCGACGTTCGACCGCGCCCTTGCGGATATTCGCGCCACGGCGCGGGCGCATCACCTCGCCACCATGTTCGGCTGGCAGGACATCGCGCACCGCTATCGCCGGTCGCGGGTCGGCGCGTTCTGGGTCACGCTCAACATGAGCGTCACGATCGGCGCGCTGGGGCTGATTTTCGGCACCCTGTTTCGTGTGCCGATCGTGGAGTTCCTGCCCTACATCTGCATCAGCCTGATCTTCTGGACCTTCATCGCGTCGTGCATCAACGAAGGCTGCACCAGCTTCGTCGACTCCGAGGGCATCATCCTGCAGGTGCGCATTCCGCTGTTCGTGCATGTGCTGCGCACCATCTACCGGAACGGCATCGTGCTCGGGCACAATGTACTGATCCTGCCGTTGGTGCTGCTGGTCGTCGGCCGGCCACCGACCTGGCATGCGCTGCTTGCCATCCCGGGTGTGCTGCTGATTGCGCTCAACGTGCTGTGGATGATGCTGATCCTCAGCGTGGTGTGCGTGCGATATCGCGACCTCACGCATATCGTGCAGAACCTGCTGCAGGTGATCTTCTACCTGACGCCCCTGATGTGGATGCCGCAGACCCTGCCGGAGGGGCCTTATCGCCTCATCCTGGAGTTCAATCCCTTCAATCACCTGATGATGCTGGTGCGCGCGCCGCTGTTCGGCGAGTTGCCGACGAGCGCCAACTGGCTGGTGTGCATCGGCTTGGCCATCGCGGGATGGACGGTCGCGCTGCACGTCTATGGCCGCTACCGGCACCGCATCCCCTACTGGCTCTGATCGGAAATCCATGGCTTCCATCCGTCTCAGCAACGTGTCGGTCGACTTTCCCGTTTTCAATGCGGTGACGCGCTCGCTGAAGAACCGGCTGCTGAGCGCGGCCACCGGCGGCATGGTCGACCGCCGCTACGACGGTCACGTGATCGTGCGCGGCCTGCAGGACGTGACGATGTCGCTCGAGGAAGGCGAACGGCTCGGGCTGGTCGGCCACAACGGCGCCGGCAAGACCACGCTGCTGCGCGTGCTGTCGGGCATCTACCATCCCACGCAAGGCACTTCGGAAATCGAGGGCGAGTGCGTGTCGCTGATCAACATGTCGCTCGGCATCGATCCGGAGGCGACGGGGCGCGAGAACATCAAGCTGCGCGCGGCCATCATGGGCATTCCTGCCGAGGACCTGGCCGACCGCATGGACGAGATCGCCGAGTTCAGTGGGCTCGGCGAATTCCTCGACATGCCGTTTCGCACGTACTCCTCGGGCATGCAGCTGCGCCTGGCGTTCTCGACCTCGACCGCCATTCGGCCGGAGATCCTGGTGCTCGACGAGTGGCTATCGACGGGCGACGAGAACTTCAGGGAGAAGTCCAACCGGCGCCTGCAGGAGATCGTCAACTCCACCAAGATCCTGATCCTGGCCAGCCACTCCAAGGATCTGCTGCTTGCCAACTGCAGGCGCATCGTCTGGATGGAGCATGGCAAGGTGCGGATGGACGGCCCGGCAGCCGAGGTGGCCCGCGCGTATTTCGGGGGCTGAGAGGCGGAGGGGGCCTGTACTTGGACATGGCGGGGTACACGAGACTGCGCGGCGCAACGACGGGGACGGGTGAGATGCGCGCACGCATGGCCGATCTGTCGCCGATCCTGGTCACGGGTGCGCGCGGTCTCCTGGGAACGCGCTCGGCAAGGCGCTGGCGCGCCTCGAGGTGCCGGGCATCCTCACTCCGTCACGGGCCGAGCTAGACCTGCTGGATGCCGATGCGACCGAGCGCTATTTCGCCAGGCATCGCCCCGCGTCCGTCGTGCATCTCGCCGCCGTGGTGTTCGGGCTAGGCGGCAACCTTGGCAGTCAGACCGGCATTCTCGCGCAGAATACCCTGATCAATAACAACATCTTCAGTGCCATGGCGCGCTATCCCGTACGCAAGTGCTTCTATGCGGGCACGGTGGCCTCCTATCCGTTCCCCTACAAGTCGGAGACCCTGCGCGAAGACGAATTCTTCAACGGGCTGCCGCATTCCGGCGAGTTCGGCTACGGCGCGGCCAAGCGGCACGCCTACTGCTATCTGCATCTGCTGGCCAAGGACATCGGGCTCGGCTTTGCCTATGGCATCTTCACCAACCTGTACGGCGAGAACGACCGTTTCAATACCGATGACGGGCATGTCATCCCGTCCCTGATTGCCAAGGCCCATGCCGCGGCGCAGAGCAACGGCCACCTGGAAGTGTGGGGCGACGGCAGCGCCGAGCGCGACTTCCTGCATGCCGACGACGCCGCGCGAGCCGTCATCGCCTGTCTCGGCAGCGACGAGAAGGAGCTGCTGCGAACATCTCCTCGGGCAGGGGCGTCAGCATGCGCACGCTCGCCGAATGTATCGCCGAGGCAGCGGGACTGCCGGGCGTCGTCTACCTGCCTGGCAAGCCGACCGGCATCGCCCGCCGCGTGGTCGACAACACGCGTATGCGACGCCTGGGTGTCGAGCCGGCCATCCGGCTCGAGGATGGACTGCGAGCCGCGTACGAATGGTATTCAAAACACGAGCGAGCGCGAGAACATGAGCAAAACTCCGATGCGCATGGCAATCGTTTCGAGCTTTTCCGACAGCTGCGGCAATGCCGCCTTCACCGAGGTGCTGCGCGACTCGATCGAGAGATACTCCCCGATCAGCGTCGACGTGGCGGAACTCAACCTGTCGCTGACGCAGTCGATGGACCGACGGTTCCGCGAGGCGGCGCAGCATCACCTCAAGGAGCTTTGCCAGACCCTGCGCAACGTCGACGGCGTCAACATCCAGTTCGAGGCCGGGCTGTACGGCACCTATCCGGGCGACATCGTGCGGCGGCTGAAGATGCTGGCCAGCGCCAACAAGAATACCTCCGTAACGCTGCACGCCCCGCGTCTGGTGAGTGCCAGCGCTTCCGACGCTCGCAAGGGGATCAAGAAGGTATTGACCTTGCAGGTAGGCGCCGGAATTAAGGAGCTGATCGGATCGCAGCTGAAGAAGGCGGGGGTCCGCATCAACAAGCAGGTGATCGAATTTCTCGCCCGCCGCGGCTGCCGCCTGATCGTGCACACGGAGCGGGCGCGCGAGCAGATCAGAGCTGTCTACCACTATGACAATGTCGATGTGCATCCGCTGCGCATCATCCAGCACCCGCATGCGGATCAGCCGAACTTCCTGCGACGCATCCGTGAGAGCGTGGGCATAGCGGAGGACGATACCGTCATCGGCATGTTCGGCTACATCAGCGCCTACAAGGGCCATCTCGACGCGCTGGAGGCGCTGCGGTTTCTGCCGCCGAACTACAAGCTGCTGATTTTCGGCAGGCAGCACCCCCAAACCCTGAAGACGGACGGGAACGTGGATGAATACCTGAAGAAGCTGCAGGCGAAGGTGCTGGAGAAGAACATCAACGACCGGGTGTTCTTCATGGGCGAGCTGGGTCACGAGGATTTCCAGGCGGCGGCTGCATCGGTGGATGTGGTGTGGCTGCCCTACTATGAGAACGGGCAGGACGGCTCCGGCATCGCCTCGATCTGCCTCGAGCTGGCGCCGCGCGTGCTGTGCTCGACGTCGTTTGCCTTCGACGAGTTGTTCCGCCTGATCCGCTACAGGAACTGCGAGCGCTTCGACATCGGCAACGTGCTGGAGCTGGCCAAGAAGACGGAAATGCTGATGCGCCGCGAAACGCCCAGCAAGCCGTATGGCGACGAGAGCACCTACACCTTGCGCTCGCAGGCGTTGATGTATGCGCGCAGCGTCGGCTGGCGCGGGGCAGTGTCCGCCCACGACGAGGCCTCGATCGGCACCCTGGTGAAGGGGGCGGCGTGAGAGGTTCGGCTGTGCGGGTTCACCCCACCCCATAACCCCTCCCCATGTCGTGTCGAAGACACGCCTCCGGCGTGGGGGGGATAGGTCGCGAAGGCTGGGCCGTTCGCGCTCTATCAATCCAGATGCTAACCCAGCGCCTCGGCGAGGAGGCGGTAGCTGGTGTGGCGCGCGGCCTCGTCGTAGGCCCAGGTGACGACGGCCATCTCCTGCACGTCCATGCGCTGCGCGAGCTCGGTGATGCGGGCGGCGACCTGCTGGCTGGTGCCGACGAACGCTTCCCGGCGCAGCTCGGCGATGCGCGCCTCTTCCATCGGCGTGTAGGCTTGCGCGGCGGCAGCCTCGGGCGACAGGAGCGGCGAGAAGATGCCGCGGTCGCGCAGCAGGCGGAAGCGGGCGCGCGGCGTGAAGTGGTGCTGCGCCTCCTCCTCGGTGTCGGCGGCGAGCGCCCATACGCACAGCGCCGCGTGCGGCACGGGATGGCGCGGGCTCGGCTTGTAGTGCTGACGGTACAAGTCGAGCGCCTGCTGCGCGCCGACGCCCTCGGTGAAGAACCAGGCGAAGGCATAGGGCAGGCCGAAGTGCGCCGCGACCTGCGCGCCGTAGTCGGAGCTGCCGAGCAGCCAGATCTCGGGCGCGGTGTCGCCTTCGGGGTAGGCCTTGACGGTGCGGAAGTGGTGGCCTTCGGGCAGCTCGCCGCCCGTGGTCCAGGCCATCAGGTCGCGCACGTCGTTGGGGAACTGGGCGGGGCGCTCGTTGGCGAGCGGGTTCAGCGCGAAGGCCGTGCGGCCGTCGGAGCCCGGCGCGCGGCCGAGCCCCAGATCGATGCGGCCGGGGGCGATCGCCTCCAGCACGCGGAACTGCTCGGCGACCTTGAAGGCCGAGTAGTGCGGCAGCATCACGCCGGCGCTGCCGACGCGGATGGTGCTGGTGGTGGCGGCGATGGCGGCGATCAGGATCTCGGGCGCGGTGCCGACGATGGTGGGGTTGGCGTGGTGCTCGGACACCCAGAAGCGATGATAGCCCCAGCCTTCGCAGGCCTTGGCCAGCGCCATGGTGTTGCGGATCGCCTCGCTCTGCGGGCGATCCACCACGGCAACCGACTGGTCGAGAACGGACAGGCGCACGGGCGATCCCTTGGCTGGGGGTTATCCCCTAACATGGGAGCGCCTGCGTGCATTGTCCAATCCAGAGAGGGCCGGCCTCGCCGGGGCCGACCCTCAGGGTTCTGGCGGGCTACTTCGCTTTCAGGAAGTCGGCGACGTCGAGGAGGATGAACTCGTTGTCGTCCTGCTTGTTGGGCTCGCGGCCGGCCGAGTAGGGGAAGTTGTTGTCGTTGGCGACGATGATCTGCGTCGGGCTGACGATATCGACGTCCTCGATGGTCACGAACGGGAAGGCGAGCTTGCCGTCCTTGCCGCCCTGCTTGGCGAGCTTCTTGGGATCGGCGATGTCCATCAGGTCGATGTAGCCGATCTTGCGCGCCAGGCCGCCGGCGTTGGCGTCCGTCATCTCGATCTTGTAGACGCGCTTGAACTTGGCCGGGACGTTGAAGCAGTCGGCCGCCGGCTTGCCTTCGGGGCAGGCCTTGTCGGCGGTGCCCTCGCCGTTGTCGCGCTCGATGATGAGGCCGGTGGTGGCGTCGATCATGTTGAAGTCGCCGATGTTGTTGCCGTCGATCTCGAGGGCGAACTTCCAGTGCCGGCCGGTCCACTTGCCGTCCGTGACGGAGAACTCGAGGATGCGCAGCACTTCCTTGCCGTCGGCCTTCTCCCACTCCTTCTTGTCGGCGTCCCAGAGCGGGCCCTCGAGCAGCGGATAGAGGAATTTGCCGTCCTTGGAGGCGGCCATGCCCTCATAGCCGCGCGAGCGGCGCACGTTGAAGGCGGCCGCGCCCGTGGGCACCGCAGGCGTGCTGACCTGGAAGTGGTCGGGCGAGCGGGCGAGCTTGCCGTCGACCATCGTCTCGAACACGGCCAGCACCTTGCCGGCGAGGTCGGTCTTGATCAGGTAGGGGCCGAACTCGTCGCCGAACCAGATCTCGCTGCCGATCGGCTGGATCGACTCGATGTCGAAATCGGCGCCGGTCAGGTAGCGCTTGTCGGTGCCTTCGTTGGTGATGCGGAAGGGCACCTTCTTGTCGGGGTCGGACAGGAAGGTGGTCGAGACCAGCTCGGCCTTGCCGGTGGTCCAGTCGGGCTTGACCTTGTGGAACATCAGCATGGCGTCATAGGAGTTGGCCTTGGCGCCGAAGCCGTTGTCGGTCAGCACGAAGTAGGTGCCGTCGCCGACCGACTTGATGCCGGACATGCCCTGCACGGACTGGCCCTGGATCGGCATCTTGTGGCCGGTCTTGCGCGGCGCCTCCTTGGCGGACAGGAACGAGGTGCCTTCGATGGCGCCGATGCTGTCGACGCGGCGGCCGTCGGGGGCCGTGAACTTGCCGGCGACCTTGAGGTCGGCCGGGGCATCGCCCGGAGCCGCGACCGAGGTCTCGGCCGCCAGCACGGCGTGGCCCATGAGTGTTGCCGGGAATTTGGTTGCCTCGGCGGCGGCAGCCCCCGCGGCTCCCATGGTCACCGCCAGGATCGTCAGTGTTATGCGCATATGTCCCTCGCCTCTGTTGGAGGTTGATAGGGGGCGCGTACACCTGTGGGATTGCAGTCCGGTGTCGGAACGATGACGCTTATCTGACGATGCGGCTGCAGCGCGCGGTTGGCGGTGGTTGGGCCAGCGACAGGGCTGTGGATGATGGCTGCTTTAGAGCCTTTCCGGCCGGAATGTCGCCCCTCACCAATTCGGCCATATGACTTCGACCGCGCCATCAAGTGTGACGTTAGTTGTCAGCGCCCACCACGCGGCCGTAAGTCATGGCCTCATGTCCTCTCCCCCGAGGGGAGAGGGGAACGGCGCGATTTAATCGCAGGCGGAGACAGCTAGCGCCGGACGACCTGGATGGTCAGGGCGGAGGTCGAGGCAAGGGCGGAAATGCGCTCCAGCTTGGAGACGGCTTTGCGGTCCTCGGATTTGGTGGCGGCCCCGAGATGGGCGGCGATCTCCTGGAGCAGGCGCTGGATTTCAACCAGGGTCTCGTTCATGGTTCGGATGGCGCCGGTTCGCGCGTCGAGCGCCAGAGGCGGATCATGGCGACGATGCCGGCAAGAACGAACACGGCAAGAGTGGCCGAAAAAGCCAGAGGCGGTCGCCGGTTGCCGCGATGGCTACAAACCCGGCAATGACGCCCAGCGTCGCCATGATGGCGAGTGCGACGGTGGCGTCGAAATAGATGCGGGCAGTGCTGTGCATGCGCCTCTCCTGCTGGGCTCAACGGCTAGGCTCAACGGCTTTGGCGCCGCGACAGCTCCCGCTCCTTGACCACGCGCTCGAACGTCTCGCCGACGGACTTGATGCGGTAGAGCAGCTCGGTCCCCTCCGGCGGCAGCAGGCGCACGACTTTGTATTCCCGCGATGACGCCCGCATGCCCAAGCGACCGGGATCATAGTCGACGACCTGGCCGACTTTGTATTTGTGCTGCGTCATGTGTCCTCGTGCATGTGGAATTTGATCGTGACGGGTGGGTGCGTGTGCCTCATGTGCGTCGGGGCCGGCCGTTGCCGGGCGTGTCCGCAGCGCGTACCGACGCGGCGTCGGCGGCGGGGGCCGGCGCGGTGCGCGGCAAGGGATAGGCCGGCGCGTCATACAAGGTGCGCATCTCGCGGGCGTCGTAGCGCTCCTCGCCGATCTCCAGGTAGGCGCCTACCAGGGCGTCGGCGGGCAGCTGCTCGATGGCGAACTGCAGGGCTTCCGCGGCGCTGTCGAAGCGCTTGTAGCCGACCGGATGCCGACGCGAGCCGCGGGCGCGGCTGGGATAGATCTCGGCGGCTGCATCATAGTCGAAGGGGGGCGAGGTCATGCTGCGCACGCGGCCTCGTTCCCGATCGCAAGGATCGAGAGGCAGACGCTCGGGAATTGATGCACGAGACGGTCCTCGGCGCGCGGCAACGCGCATATACCGAAGGCACCTTGATCAAACGGACCGTTGCCAGCCGCGATCGATCGCGATGTCTCAAGCCCCGATCACACCCAAGAGCGCAACATCCAGTGAACGGGCCAGGGTGCTAATCGCCATGCCATCAGCGACAGGCTGTTGCGCCGTGCGCTCATCAGAGCACATCGCACCATACGCTGTTGCGGGGGTTCGGTCACTTTATTACTTCCCACTGTGCCGGGCGGGGTTAATGGCCACCTCGCCGGCGGTTGGTTGCGCGCCGGGGGCAATTGGCGATTTGCCTTGCCAGGAGCTATGCATTTTGGCTTATTGGCGGCCGAAACGGGCGGCAGGCTCGTTGCACGTCAGGATCGACCCGTGAGCACTTGCGGCTCCATCGCAGCGCCGACCCGGCTGGGAATTCTTCCCGGCACGGCCGCGCTCGGCCTCCTGACCCTCCTCCTTACCAGCCCCTGAGCCTCGACGCGCCGGCCCGTCCGGACAGTCGCTCAGGGGATTGCAGCTAGCCATCACTTAAGAGTTTTGGGCCCGCGCTCTACAATGAGCCGGCCGCTGACAAGGACCAGACACATGCCGGACAACACTATCCCCTCCGCAGAGGGCCCCGCCGTCGAAGCCGGGCAGAGCACCTCCGACAACGACCACGTCTACATCTTCGACACCACGCTGCGGGACGGCGAGCAGTGCCCCGGCGCCACCATGACCTTCGAGGAGAAGCTGGAGGTGGCCGACTTCCTCGACGAGATGGGCGTCGACATCATCGAGGCGGGCTTCCCGATCGCGTCGGAGGGCGACTTCGCGGCGGTCTCCGAGATCGCCAAGCGCGCCAAGCGGGCGGTGGTGTGCGGGCTGTCGCGGGCGGGCGAGAAGGACATCGACCGGGCCGGCGAGGCGGTGAAGGGCGCCAGGCGGCCGCGCATCCACACCTTCATCTCCACCTCGCCGGTGCATCGCAAGTACAAGCTGCAGAAGTCGGCCGAGCAGGTGCTGGAGATGGTGCACTTCCAGGTCGCCAGAGCCCGCAACTGGGTGGCGGACGTGGAGTGGTCGGCGGAGGATGCGACGCGCACCGAGATCGACTACCTGTGCCGCTGCGTGGAGACGGCCATCAAGGCGGGCGCCACCACCATCAACCTGCCGGACACGGTGGGCTATGCGACGCCGGAGGAATACTTCCAGATGTTCCGCACGCGTGCGCGAGCGCGTGCCGGGGGCGGACAAGGCGATCTTCTCGGTGCACTGCCATAACGATCTCGGCATGGCGGTGGCCAACTCGCTGGCGGGCGTGCGGGCCGGCGCGCGGCAGGTCGAATGCACCATCAACGGCATCGGCGAGCGGGCCGGCAACGCGGCGCTGGAAGAGATCGTGATGGCCATCAAGACGCGCAGCGACGTGCTGCCCTATCACCTGGGCGTGGACGCCAAGCTGCTGAACCGCGCCTCGCGGCTGGTGTCGGCGGCGACCTCGTTCCCGGTGCAGTACAACAAGGCGATCGTCGGCCGCAACGCGTTCGCGCACGAGAGCGGCATCCACCAGGACGGGATGCTGAAGCACACGCAGACCTACGAGATCATGACGCCGGAGTCGGTCGGCGTGTCGAAGACCTCGCTGGTGATGGGCAAGCACTCGGGCCGCAACGCCTTCCGCTCCAAGCTGAAGGAGCTGGGCTACGACCTGGGCGAGAACGCCTTCGAGGACGCCTTCAACCGCTTCAAGGCGCTGGCCGACCGCAAGAAGCACGTCTACGACGAGGACCTGGAGGCGCTGGTGGACGAGGAGATCGCCACCCAGCAGGACCGCACCAAGGTGGTGGCGCTGACCGTGATCGCCGGCACCATGGGCCCGCAGTCGGCGACCCTGACGCTCGACATCGACGGCACCCACGTCACCGTGCAGTCGACCGGCAACGGGCCGGTCGATGCAATCTTCAACGCCATCCACAAGCTGGTGCCGCACCAGGCCAAGCTGGCGCTCTACCAGGTGCACGCCGTGACGGAAGGCACCGACGCGCAGGCCGAGGTGTCGGTGCGGCTGGAGGACGAGGAGGAGGGCCGCGCGGTGACGGCGCGGGCCGCCGATCCGGACACGCTGGTGGCGCTCGGCCAAGGCCTACGTGGGCGCGCTCAACAAGCTGATGGCCCGGCGCGGCCGGCTGCATGCGCAGCAGAGTGCGTGAGGTTGGGAGGTGGTGTCAGACCCGGAGGGTCTGACACCCGTCTGCCCGTCCGCGTTGTGGTCAATTCAGGATTAACGCAATCTTAGCGTGCGTGGCGGATTATGGCGGACAATCGGTCAGATTCCGCAAGGACCCATGTCCAGCCACCTCCTGTTATCGCGTCCGGCGTGCTTGCGCCGGGTCGGCTCGACCTGCCTGCTTGCCGCAGCCGCGCTGCTGGTGGGTTGCGTCCGCTATCCGCCGCAGACGTACGGCTATGCTCCTGCAACAGCGTCGATCAAGGACAGCTGGGAGACGGAGGTGCGGCCGGAGCCGCCTGCGGCTGCCCGGCCGCGCCCGCCGCCTCGGGTCAGGACCGCACGTGTCGAGCGTCCCCTTGCGCCGGAGCCGCCGCGTGCGCCCGTCGCGTCCTGAGGCGCCACGGCCGCCGGGCGGCCAGCTCGATTGCGGCTCGGACGCCGCCTGCCTGTCGCAACTGAGAGCCCTGATCGACGATCCCGAGCGCCGCTGGATCGGCAGCCCGCTGCCGTCGGCCGAATATGCGCGCGGCGTGCGCCTGTTCGCCTATCGCGTGCTGCGGGCGAGGCTGACCTGCAGCGAGCTCGTCATCGCGCTGGCCGAGATCGAGGCGGCGCGCAAGCCGCTGGCGGGTGCGGTGGCCGGCATTTCGCCGGCGCAGGCTGCACGTGCGCGCATGCTGAGCGACGAGGTCGAGGCCGAGCTGAGGGCCGAGCGGACGGCGCGCTGCAACGCGTGAGTCGCGCGGGTCGCCACGGCGACGCTGTCATCCCGGAAGTTCGCGACATGCTGGAAGCATGCCTCCGGCATGACGAATATCCGGGACCCTGCACATCGCAGTCATCTGTGGCTCTGGGTCCCGGTTCTGAGGGTGCGCTCAGGCCGGGATGAGCGAGGAAATTCACCATGGCGCGCGGAATGAGCGGTGGGGACTTATCCCCGCCTATCCCCGGCAGCCGCATACTGGGGCATCCCATCCGACGAGGGGTCGCGTTCTAGAGGCGTCTTTTACGGGAGGATGGGCTGCAGGCCGCCGGCGGGGCACGCACCTCGCCGAACCGGGGCTCCGCATCACAGCCTGGCTGCAATGCCAGGTCGCGCGTGAACGTTAAATGTGGTGCCTAGGCCAAAAATCCTGCTGCGGGGGCGGTGTCGGCCGCCTCTTTCGCTAGCAATCGACGCGGCAGACATCGCCCCCGCGCCCCTCATCGCCGCCAACCCTCGGGGCGCAACAACCCGCGAGGCGGACGGCGCATGCCGCTTGCGCATGACGGCCAACCTTGACAGGAGCGAACATGAACGACAAGGAGTTCGACAAGTGGCTCAAAGAGCGGTGGCGACCGTTCAATGAATGGAAGGGCAAGATCAACGAGCGTATCTCGCGCCTGGAGGTCCGCACCAAGCTGACGCTGGCGAAGTCGGCCTACCTGAAGGCGCAGGCCGAGATGCGAGCCTGGCAGGGTGCGGCAGTCGGGCAGGACGAGGTGGGGCGGCGGCGCGCGCGCACGCCTGACGGCCTCGACGAGACGGCGAAGGTGCGGCGCAGGCGGGCGCGTGGAACAAGCGAATAGGAAGTGAGGGCGCGCCTCGTGCGCGGATCACTGGGCGGCCCCTGCACCCGGCCCTGCGCCATGAAATGGGGAGGGGGGACGGTGCGTCGCCGCGGAAGTCGCGTGGGCGGCCATGTGTGGCACCTTGCGCGCACAGGTTCGACCCGCCGGAGGCTTCCCGCAATGACCGCGCCGTCGCATGTCATCAGCAGCATCGAGCAGCTCGAGACCATCTACAAGGATCCGGCCGAGCCGGCGCTGGTGAAGGAGACGGACTACGTCACGCCCGAGTACGGCCGCATGATCGCTGCCTCGCCGTTCGTGGCGCTGGCGACGGTGGGGCCGGAGGGGCTCGACTGCTCGCCGCGCGGGGACCTGGCCGGCTTCGTGCGCGTGCACGATGCGCGCACGCTGATGCTGCCCGACCGGCGCGGCAACAACCGGGTCAACTCGCTGCGCAACATCGTGCGCGATCCGCGCGTGGGACTGCTGTTCCTGATCCCGGGATCGGGCAGCACGCTGCGGGTCAACGGCCGCGCGCACCTGTCGACGGACCAGGCGCTGCTGGACAGCTTCGTCATGGAGGGAAAGGCGCCGCGCAGCGTCACGGTGATCAAGGTGGACAGCGTGTATTTCCAGTGCGCGCGGGCCATCATCCGCTCGGACCTGTGGAACCCGGCCAAGCACGTCGGCCCCAAGGACCTGCCGACGCCGGGCGAGATCCTGGCCAGCATCACCAATGCGCGTCGGCGGCGAGGAGTACGATCGCGTCTGGCCGCTGCGGGCCAAGGAGACGATGTGGTAGGCCGCTGGCGCGATCCCGCCCGAGCCGTGAAGTCCCGCCGCCGTCGTGCTGACAGGCTCAGCACGAGATGATGCGGCGGATGTGGAGCACCCGTAGGCGCTACTTCTTCGCCTTCGGCTGGGCCTTGGGCAGGACGCGCGGCACGCTCGACCAGTAGAGGGCCAGCGCGTGCACCTGGTCGTCGTCGAGCGATTTGGCGACCGACACCATCACCGGGTTGCTGCGCGCGCCCTGCTGGTAGAACTTGATGGTGCGCGTGAACACATCCACCGGCCAGCCGGTGATGGACGGGATGCCGTTGTCGATACCGTCCACGCGGTGGCAGGACGTGCATTCCTGCGACAGGTGCTGGCCGTAGCTCTTGAGCTTGGCCTCGTCGGCGCCGCGAGCCGCGGCACACATGAGCAGCATGGCGGCAACGGCGAGTGGAACCAGCCAGATGTGCATGGGTTTGCTCAATGTCCGTGCGAGCTTCGAGGTGGCCATGCGTGTCCGGGAGATGCTGTATCCGTGATTTTCGTCGAGAGACCACAATCGCTATACTAAAAAATAGGGGTCGTTCGTATACCCCTGTGGCGGGTGTGGGGAGTTGGCGGCGTAGCGCGGCCCGCGGATCACAGAAGTTGACGCATACGTCAACTCTGATTAGGTATAAGGCCCTGAAATTCCAGCAATCGGTATGGCGCCCTTCGGCGCCGCTGAGAGGCGGCAAACCATGGCAGAGCCGGTATTTTTTGTACTTTGCTTGATCGCTGTATTCGCGCTCGCCATGCAGCGGGCGCCGTTGTGGCTGTGGGCCGTGGCGCTGGCCAGTGCGACGCTGGTCTGGCAGACGGACATGCTGCACGGTGAGATGGACGAGCCGGAATTCACCCTGCTGCAGCTGCTCGCGTGGATACCGGTGGTGGTGCTGGCCGGCCTGAGCATCCCGCCGCTGCGTCGCGTGGCGCTGATCGAGCCGATCTTCCGCAAGGTCAAGGGCATCCTGCCCAAGGTGTCGGCCACCGAGCAGGAGGCGCTCAACGCCGGCACCATCGGCTTCGACGCCGAGCTGTTCTCCGGCACGCCCGACTGGGAGAAGCTGCGCGCCGTGCCGCCGATCACGCTGACGGCGGAGGAGAAGGCGTTCCTCGACGGGCCGACGGCCGAGCTGTGCCGCATGGTCGACGACTGGAAGATCCGCCACGACCAGCATGAGATCCCCGAGCCGATCTGGGACTTCGTCAAGAAGAACGGCTTCCTCGGCATGCTCATCTCCAAGGAGCACGGGGGCCTCGGCTTCTCGGCGCAGGCGCAGTCGCTGATCCTCGGCAAGATCGCCTCGCGCTCGCCCGACGTGTGCACGCTGGTGATGGTGCCGAACTCGCTGGGGCCGGGCGAGCTGATCGAGAAATACGGCACGCCGGAGCAGAAGGAGCACTACCTGCCGCGCCTCGCCAAGGGCCTGGAGGTGCCGTGCTTCTCGCTGACCGGGCCGACCTCGGGCTCGGATGCCGCCACCATGCGCGACGTCGGCTACGTCACGCGCGGCCGGCATGAGGGCAAGGAGGTGGTCGGCATCCGCGTGTCGTGGGACAAGCGCTACATCACGCTGGGGCCCAACGCGACGCTGATCGGCCTCGCCTTCCGCCTGATGGACCCCGACAACATCCTGGATCGCGGCGCCGACCTCGGCATCACGCTGGCGCTGATCCCGGCCAGCCATCCGGGCGTCAACATCGGCCGGCGGCACCTGCCGTCGGGCTCGGCGTTCCCGAACGGGCCCAACTGGGGCAAGGACGTGTTCATCCCGATGGAGTGGGTGATCGGCGGCGACAAGATGGTCGGCCAGGGCTGGCGCATGCTGATGGAATGCCTGGCGGCGGGCCGCTCGATCTCGCTGCCGTCGTCGTCGGCGGCGGGCGCCAAGTCGCTGCTGCGCAACTCGACGGCCTATGCGCGCGTGCGCAAGCAGTTCGACCTGCCGATCGGCAAGATGGAAGGGCTCGAGGAGCCGCTCGCCCGCATGGTCGAGGTGGCCTACGTCAACGAGGCCGCGCGCGGCGTGACGGCGGCGATGGTGAGCCGCGGCGAGAAGCCGTCGGTGATCTCGGCCATCATGAAGTACCAGACGACCGAGCGCATGCGCCGCGCGCTCAACGACGCCATGGACCTGCACGGCGGCAAGGGCATGTGCGACGGGCCCACCAACTGGCTGCAGGCGGCCTACCAGGCGATGCCGGTCGGCATCACGGTGGAGGGCGCCAACATCCTGACGCGCTCGCTGATCACCTTCGCGCAGGGCGCGCTGCGCTCGCATCCCTATCTCTACAAGGAGATCCAGGCCTGCCAGGACTTCGACGAGGAGCGGGGGCTGAATGCGTTCGACGCGGCGTTCCGCGGCCACGTGTCGTTCGCGCTGTCGAATATGTTCGGCGCGTTCTTCCACAACGTCACGTTCGGCATCTTCGGGCATGTGCCGGAGAAGGCCTACGGCACGGCGGAATGGTATCGCCAGCTGTGGCGCGCCTCGCGCAACTTCGCGCTCGTCGCCGACCTGACGGTGGCGGTGCTGGGCGGCGGCCTGAAGACCAAGCAGAAGCTGACCGGTCGGCTCGCCGATGCGCTGTCGGAGCTGTACCTGCTGTCGTGCGTGCTGAAGCGCTACGAGGACGACGGCAAGCCGGCCAACGACAAGCACATCGTGGCGCTGTGCGCGCGCAACGGGCTGTTCCACTTCCAGGAGGCTTTGCGCGGGACGATCGACAACTTCCCCGTGGCGCCGGTGCGCTGGCTGATGCGGCTGGCGGTGTTTCCGCTCGGTGCGCACTACAAGCCGGCGCCGGACTGGCTCGGCCACAAGGCGGTCGAGCTGGTGCTGGTGCCGGGCGAGGTGCGCGACCGGCTGACGCGCTACATCTTCGTGTCGAGCGATCCCAACGACGCGACGGGCGCCCTGGAGCTGGCGTTCGTCAAGGCGGTGGCGGCCGAGGCGGTGGAGAAGAAGCTCAACCGCGCCATCCGTGACGGCCGCGTGCAGCGCGTGCACGGCACCGACTGGTTCGCCGACGCCGTCAAGCAGGGCATCATCACGGCTGCCGAGGGCGAGCAGCTGCGCGAGCTGGAGGCGCTGACGGAGCGGGTGATCGCCGTCGATCATTTCGACCCGGCCGAGGTGCGGCCGCACTTCATGACGCCGGGCCACAACGCGCGGGCGGCGGCAGAGTGAGTGATGAGAAATCGCTGCCGCATCATTCCAACGTCATTCCCGCGCAGGCGGGAATCCACGTCAGCGGATGTTGCGGTTTAGCTGCTTGCGTGGGTCCCCGCCTGCGCGGGGATGACGGCGCGATGCAAATGAGGCCAGCGAGGTAGTGCCATGGTGGACATGATTGGGCTGAAGGACTGGCGGTTCTCGATCGATCCGCAGGGCATCGCCTGGGCGATCTTCGACCGCGAGGGCGAGAGCCAGAACTCGCTGTCGCGGCGGGCGCTGGAAGAGCTGGGCGCCATCGTCGAGCGCGTCGAGCAGGGCGCGCGCGACAAGACCATCCGCGGCCTCGTCATCATGTCCGGCAAGGAGAAGGGCTTCATCGTCGGCGCCGACGTGCGCGAGTTCGAGCAGATCCAGACCGAGCAGCAGGTGGCCGACAGCGTGACGCTGGTCAACGCCTACCTGAACCGCATCGAGCGCCTGCCGGTGCCGGTGGTGTGCGCCATCCACGGCTACTGCCTGGGCGGCGGGCTGGAGCTGGCGCTCGCCTGCCACTGGCGCATCGCGACGCGCGACGACGACACCCGGCTGGGCTTCCCCGAGGTGAAGCTCGGCATCTTCCCCGGCTTCAATGGTACGGCGCGCTCGATCCGCCAGGCCGGTGCGCTGGCCGCCATGCCGCTGATGCTGACCGGCTCCTTCATCCGCGCCACGGCGGCGCGCGGCATGGGCCTGGTCGACGAGCTGGCGCCGAGCCCGCTCAATCTGCGCTGGATGGCGCGCAAGGCCATCGAGCGCAAGCGCCGCTCGGGCGATGCGCCGTTCTGGAAGGACCTGGCGCGGCAGTGGCCGGCGCGCGGCCTGCTGGCCAAGAAGCTGCGCACCGAGACGGCCAAGAAGGTGCGCGAGGATCACTATCCGGCGCCGTTCCGCCTGATCGACCTGTTCGAGACGCACGCCGGCAACCTGGAAGGCATGAAGGTCGCCGAGACGCGCGCCTTCGCGCCGCTGATGCTGAGCGACACGTCGAAGAACCTGCGCCGCGTGTTCCGCCTGTCGGAGATGATGAAGGCGCAGGCGCCCAAGAACATGCACTGGAAGCCGCTGCGCGTGCACGTGATCGGCGCCGGCACGATGGGCGCCGACATCGCCGGCGTGTGCGTCGCCGCCGGCATGGAGGTGTCGCTGCAGGACATCAGCGCGGAAGCAGATCGCCAAGGGCATCGCCGCGCAGGGCAAGCTGTTCAGCCGCAAGTTCAAGACCAAGGCGCAGCGCGCGGCGGCCAAGGCGCGGCTGATCGCCGATCCGATGGGCAACAACATCGGCCGGGCGGACGTCGTCATCGAGGCGATCGTCGAGAAGCTCGAGGTCAAGCAGAACCTGTTCAAGTCGATCGAGGACAAGCTGAAGCCCGGCGCGGTGATGGCCACCAACACCTCCTCGATCATGATCGAGAAGATCGCCGAGCCGCTGGCCGATCCGAGCCGCCTGATCGGCCTGCACTTCTTCAATCCCGTCCCGCAGATGCCGCTGGTCGAGGTGATCAAGGGCGAGGGCTCGCGCGAGGACGAGCTGGCCAAGGGCTGCATCTTCGTCACCGCGCTCGGCAAGTTCCCGCTGATCGTCAAGAGCAGCCCGGGCTTCCTCGTCAACCGCGTGCTCGGCCCCTACATGATGGCGGCGCTGCAGCGGGTCGAGAAGGGCGAGGCCAAGGAGAAGATCGACGAGGCGGCGCGCGCGTTCGGCATGCCGATGGGGCCGGTGGAGCTGGCCGATACGGTCGGGCTCGACATCATCGCCCACGTCGGCAAGATCCTGGGGCTGACGCCGGCCGGCGGCAACAAGGTCGAGCAGATGGTCGCGGCCGGCAAGCTCGGCAAGAAATCGGGCGAAGGCTTCTACGTCTGGAAGGACGGCAAGCCGGCCAAGGGCGAGCCCGACAAGCCCTACGACAAGTTCGAGCTGGAGCGGCTGGGGCGCGAGCTGGTCGAGCCGCTGATCGCCGAGTGCGAGCGCTGCCGCGACGAGCGCATCGTCGAGAGCGCCGACATGGTCGATGCGGGCGTGATCTTCGGCACCGGCTTCGCGCCGTTCCGCGGCGGGCCGCTGCACTTCAAGGCAGCCGAGGAGAAATCCAACGTCGCCATGCTGCGCCGCCCGGCGGCGGAGTGATGGCCAAGCGGGGTCAGACCCTCCGGGTCTGATGACCGAACGCAACGGTTGGAAGCGGTATCGACCCGCGAGGGTCTGACACCTCATCGGAGCACTCACATGACCCAAGACACTTCGGCGGGTGGCGGTGATCGGCGGCTCGCGCATTCCGTTCTGCCGCTCCAACACGCTGTACGCCGACAGCTCCAACCTGGAGATGCTGACCGCCACGCTGAACGGCCTGGTCGACAAGTTCGACCTGAAGGGCGCGCGTCATCGACGATGCGGTGGGCGGCGCGGTGGTGTCGCATTCGCGCGACTGGAACCTGGCGCGCGAGGCGGTGCTGGGCTCCAAGCTGTCGCCGGCGACGCCCGGCACGACGCTGGTGCAGGCGTGCGGCACCAGCCTGCAGGCGGCCATCATGATCGGCGGCAAGATCGCCACCGGCTCCAGCGAAAGCGGCATCGCCATGGGCTCCGACACCACCTCGGACGCGCCGATCGTCGTCAAGCCGAAGCTGGCGCATCGCCTGGTGGAGGTGCAGACCGCCCGCTCGACGATGGAGCGGCTCAAGGCGTTCAAGGGCTTCTCGCCGTCCGAGCTGGTGCCGGTGGCGCCCTCGACCAGCGAGCCGCGCACCGGGCTGTCGATGGGCCAGCACACCGAGCTGATGGCGCAGGAGTGGAAGATCGCCCGCGAGGACCAGGACCGGCTGGCGTTCGAGAGCCACAAGAAGGCGGCGGAGGCCTATCGCACCGGCTACATGGACGATCTGATCGTGCCGTTCGCCGGCGTGTTCCGCGACAACAACCTGCGCGAGGACATCAGCCTGGAGCGGCTGGCGCAACTCAAGCCCGCCTTCGACAAGGAGCGCGGCACGCTGACCGCCGGCAACTCGACGCCGCTCACCGATGGCGCGGCCGCCGTGCTGCTGGCCTCCGAGGAATGGGCCGCGAGCCGCGGCCTGCCGGTGCAGGCCTACCTGACCTATTCGCAGACCTCGGCGCTGGCGTTCGTGGAGGGCGAGGGGCTGCTGATGGCGCCGACCATCGCGGTGTCGAAGATGCTCGATCGCGCCGGGCTCAAGCTGCAGGATTTCGACTTCTACGAGATCCACGAGGCGTTCGCGGCGCAGGTGCTGGCGACGCTGAAGGCGTTCGAGGACCCGGACTACTGCATGAAGCGGCTGGGCCGCGACGCGCCGCTCGGCTCGATCGACCGCGCCAAGATGAACGTGAAGGGCTCGAGCCTCGCCTACGGCCATCCGTTCGCGGCGACCGGCGCGCGCATCATCGCCAACCTCGCCAAGCTGCTGGCCGAGCACGGTGGCCGCGGCCTGATCTCGGTGTGCACGGCCGGCGGCATGGGCGTCTCCGCCATCCTGGAGAGCGCCAAGGCGGCCGAGATGCGCATGGCGGCGTAGGTCGGCGTGTCATCCCGGAATTTGCGTCGCAGCGCGAGACGATATCCGGGACCCAGCACAGTTTGCGATCGGCGCCGACTGGGTTCTTGGCTCTGCGCTGCGCTCAGGCCGGGATGACAGAGCTGCGAGCAATCACCTCAGCGCGTAGGTGACGTGCACCTCGACCTCGAGCGTCTGCGTGCCGGCCTCGACCGGCACGGCGCCCAGGGCCACGCGGCTCTTCTGCAGCATGGGGCCGCCGGCCTCGCGTACGTCCTCCGAGATGCGCAGCACGGGCCCCAGCTGGGCGCCGGCGGCCGTTGCGTACAATTCGGCGCGGCGGCGTGCGTTCTGCATGGCGGCCTTGCGCGCGTCATCCTTGAGGGACTCGGCGGTGGACACCTCGAAGGCGATGCCGTGCATCTGGTTGGCGCCGAGCGTGATGGCCTGGTCGAGGATCTCGCCCAGCCGCTTCACGTCGCGCACGGTGATGCGCACCTGGTTGCTGACGCGTGTAGCCGCTCACCGTCGCGGGCCGGCCCTCCTTGGGCTGCGCATAGCGCGGCGACACGTTGAGCTGGCTGGTCTGGATGTCCTTGGCGGCAATGCCGGCAGCCTTCAGGCCGTCGATCAGCTTGGCGGTGGCGACGTTGTTGCGGCTCAGCGCATCGCGCGCCGTGTCGCCCTCGGTGAGCACGCCGGCCGTGATGTAGGCGGTGTCGGGCACGGCCGACACCGAGCCGGTGGCCGATACGCTGACGAACCGCTCGCGTCTTGTCATCATCCGCCGCCATGCCGGGCCTCGCCATCATCATGGCCGCCGTCACCAGCAGCGCCGCAACCGCCAAAGCCTGAGTGAAAGAGCGCATCGGAAAATCCTCGCGAAGCCCGGGCGATCATGCGGCCATGAGACACGAGCTTCGTGTCAGCACAAGGCCCGGCACGAGCGTTTTGCGCGGGCTGCCGGATCGTGTAATAGAGGCGGTCCGCGCCGGGCCGAGTACAGATTGGCCTAACTTGATGTTTCGAGGAAGGAATTCTCGAGGTTCGGGAGCGCCGTACCCGGAGATGATCCGAGGCAGGCGCGCGGGGGCCCGTAGCTCAATGGTTAGAGCCGGCGGCTCATAACCGTCTGGTTCCAGGTTCGAGTCCTGGCGGGCCCACCAATTCCAATTCAGGCGTGATAGGCCGCGATCAGCAGCGGCACCCAGACGATCGCCAGCGTGCCGAGGAAGATCAGGCCGATCACGGTCCAGGCCCACGTGTCGCGGGCGTCGCGCTGGCGTTGCGCTCCTGGCTGGCACGGTCCTTCAAGAGCCGATCGTACATCGGGTCCTCCTTGAGCGGAGAACCTCGGGGGCCGGCTGCCGTTCCGCACTGCGACGAAGCGCGCGTTCGCAGAGCGGGGTAAAGAATTGCTTACGGCTTGCGCTGTTTGCGCGCGTGCTCGCGCTGCGCCTCGATCAGCTTGGCGACGCGCAGGAAGCGACCGTAGGCGGCGCCGACCGAGGTGGTGAAGCCGTAGAAGCCGTGGATGAACTGGCGGCGCATCACGTAGTACTTGAAGAACCACAGCGGCATCTCCACCAGCAGCCGCCATTGCCCGATGGTCTTGCCGCGCGCCACCAGGTCGGCGACCTGCGCGTCGGTGTAGGAATTGATCTTGGCCAGCTGGTGCGACAGCGAGCGCGAGGAGCGATGGTGGATGCGCTGGCGCAGGCGCCCCACGGAGCTGCCGGGCTTCAGGTCGACCCGGTCGTGCACGGGGCTGTCGCTGTAGCGGCCGGCATCCTTGCGGTAGAGGCGCACCGGGCTCGGGCCGTAGGCGAAGCGCTTGGGCGCCGTCGAATTGGGCAGCTGGTCGGCGATCTGGACCTTGTAGGCGACGTGCCTGGGCTCGCCGTGCGCCAACAGGGCGCGGATCTCGGCGGCCAGCGCCGGCGGCACGAACTCGTCGGCGTCGAGGTTGAGCAGCCAGGGACCGGCGCACTGCTCCTCGGCGAAGCGCTTCTGCGGGCCGTAGCCGCGCCAGCGCTCGCGGATGACGCGGGCGCCGCCGGTGCGCGCCACCTCGACGGTGGCATCGGTGGAGCCGGAATCGACGACGATGATCTCGGAGGCGATGCCGGATACGGCCGCCAGCGTCTCGCCCAGCCGGTCAGCCTCGTTCAGGGTGATCAGGAAGACGGACAAGCCGGGTAGCCGAGCCTCGCCCATGCCTCACTCCACCCCAGGCATGTATCGGCGGCGCGGCTCAGCCCGGCGGCGGACCGAATACCAGCACGGCGTTGAGCCCGCCGAACGCGAACGAGTTCGACATGGCATAGCGGACGCGCATCTCGCGGCCGACGTTGGGCACGTAGTCGAGATCGCAGTCGGGATCGGGCTCGTCGAGGCCGATGGTGGGCGGCACCCAGTTGTCCTGCAGGGCCTTGACGCAGGCTACCGCCTCGATGCCGCCGCCGGCGCCCAGCGGGTGGCCGTGCATCGACTTGGTCGATGAGATGGCGAGCTTGCGGGCGTGGTCGCCGAACACCTTCTTGATGGCGTTGGTCTCGTTCTTGTCGTTGATGGTGGTGGCGGTGCCGTGCGCGTTCAGGTAGTCGATCTGGTCGAGGTTGAGCTTGGCATCCGCCAGCGCCATGCGCATGGCCTCGCTGGGGCCCTCGATGTCGGGGTTGACCATGTCCTTGCTGTCGGAGGTCATGCCGCAGCCGATCAGTTCGGCCAGCGGCTTGGCGCCGCGCTTCTTGGCGTGCTCTTCCGATTCCAGCACCAGGATGCCGGCGCCTTCGCCCAGCACCGTGCCGTTGCGCTTCTTGGCGAACGGGAAGCAGCCCTCCGGCGACAGCACATGCATGGCCTGCCAGGCCTTCATGGTGCCGTAGGTGATGACGCTCTCGGAGGCGCCGACGATGGCCACGTCGACCAGGCCGTTGCGAATGTAGTCGCGGCCCAGGTTGATGGCGTGCGCGGCGGTGGAGCAGGCGCTGCAGGTGGCGAATGTCGGGCCCTTGATGCCGTACTCGATGCCGAGGTGGGCGGCGGCCGAGGAGCCGATGATGCGCAGCAGCGTCAAGGGATGGGTGGCGCGCTTGTTGGCGATGAACAGGTCGCGGTAGGCCTTCTCGAACGTGACCAGGCCACCGGCCCCCGAGCCGATGATGCAGGCGGCGCGATAGGGGTCGTCGAACAATCCTTCGGCGCCGGCCTGGTTGACGGCCTCGTCTGCCGCGGCGGCCGCGAACCAGGAGTAGCGGTCGGCGTGCAGGATGATCTTGTCGCGCCGGAAGTGCTTGAGGCGGGCCTTGTGGTCGAAGTCCCTGATCTGCGCCGCGATCAGGATCTTCAGGTCCTCGAGGGGAAAGCCATCGAGGGGGCCGACGCCGGACTGGCCGCGTTGGCAGGCCGCCCAGAACTCGGGCACGGTGGTACCGATGGGCGTTACGACGCCCATGCCGGTAACGACGACGCGGCGGGTTGCGCCAGGTTCGCTCATCTAAGCCCTGTGTCCGTACTCGAGGCGCCGGCGGCGCTGCGATTGATCAGGCAGGCGTTGTCAGGCTTTGGCAGCCGCCGCACCTGGTGCGGCGACCAGGCTGCGAACGCGCTCCACCACCGAGCCGACCGTCTTGAAGTCGGCGGCTTCCTCGTTGGCGTTGTAGGGAATCTCGATCCCGAAGGAATCCTCGATGTCGAACACGATCATCGCCAGATCCAGGGACTCGATCTTCAGATCCGTCAGCGCCGTGCTGAGCCCGATGTCGTCACGGGGCTCCTTCATGTGCTTCTTCAGGATGTCGATGATCTTAGTCGCCACTTCGTCCATTATCGCTCTCCCACCGTGCCCAAACGTGGCATGTCGGGACCTTTGTTGATTGACGAACCGCCTTCCGGGGCCGCCCGGATGCCCAAGTCGAGGCGTCACATATACGCAAATCCCCGATTAGTCTAGCCGAACGACCCAGCGAGCAAAACCCATGCCTAACAGGGGCCGTCCGCAGGCCAGTACGAGACCGATCTGGTCAGCCGACACAAAAGCGTGTTGAATACGTCACGCGGGCGTTTATCAGCAAAAAACCAAGCGCGAAGGCCGTCAGGCACACCGCCCGCCTTCGGGAATCCGGGGAGGAGCAACCATGACATCGGCGCTACAGACTGCGGACATGCGAGCTCGCGACGCTGCCTATCCTTGGCTCAGCCATTACCCCAAGGACGTGGACTGGCACCAGAATTTCACGCCTGCCCCTCTGTACGAGCTGCTCGATTCGGCGGCTGCCAAGTTCGGCTCCAAGACGGCCACGAATTTCCTCGGCAAGACGTTGACCTACAAGGAAATTACGCAGGCAACCAACCGCGCCGCGGCCGGCCTGCAGAAACTGGGGATCAGGCAGGGCAGCAAGGTCGGCCTGCTGCTGCCGAACTGCCCAACGTTCATTATCTACTACTTCGCCGCTCTCAAGATCGGCGCGACGGTCGTTAACTACAACCCGCTCTACACGCTCGATGAGCTGTCCTTCCAGGTCAAGGACAGCGAGACCGAGATCATGGTCACGCTCGACCTCAAGGTGCTGTTCGACAAGGTCGAGGGCCTGATGAAGGCCGGCACCCTCAAGCGGTCGATCGTGGCCTCCTTCCCGTCCCTGCTGCCGGGCGCCAAGTCCGTGCTGTTCAAGCTGTTCAAGGCCAAGGAGATGGCGCACCCGGACAAGTCCGCGGTGGCGAGCGAGCATCGTGTCGGACGATGAGGTGCGCAACAACGACGGCAAGTACCAGCGGGTCGAGATCGACCCCGTCAACGATGTGGCGGTGCTGCAGTACACCGGCGGCACCACCGGCACGCCCAAGGGCGCCATGCTCACCCACGCCAACGTCGGCATCAACGCCCAGCAGAGCAAGGCGTGGGCGACCAACCTGAAGTCGGGCGACGAGCGGGTGCTGGCGGCGCTGCCGTTCTTCCACGTGTTTGCCATGACCGCGGTGATGAACTTCGCGCTGGCGCAGGGGGCCGAGCTCATCATCATGCCGCGCTTCGTGCTCAACGACGCCATGAAGCTGATCGACAAGACCAAGCCGACGGTGATGCCGGGCGTGCCGACCATGTTCATCGCCATGCTCAATCACCCCAAGCTCAAGAGCTTCGACATGTCGTCGCTGAAGTTCTGCCTGTCGGGCGGTGCGCCGCTGCCGGTCGACGTCAAGCAGCGCTTCGAGAGCCTGACCGGTTGCAAGCTGGTCGAGGCCTATGGGCTGTCCGAGACCTCGCCCGGCGCCACCTGCAACCCGCTGGAAGGTCCAGTGAAGGAAGGCTCGATCGGCCAGCCGCTGCCGGGCACCATCGTCTCGCTGCGCGATCTGGCCGATCCCTCGCGCGAGGTGCCGATGGGCGAGAAGGGCGAGATCTGCATCAAGGGCCCGCAGGTCATGAAGGGCTACTGGAAGCGGCCCGAGGAGACCGCCAACCAGTTCGTCGGCGACTACCTGCGCACCGGCGATGTCGGCATCATGGACGAGCAGGGCTTCATCTTCATCGTCGACCGCATCAAGGACCTGATCATCTGCTCGGGCTACAACGTCTATCCGCGCCGCGTCGAGGAGGCGATCTACGAGCACCCCGCGGTCGAGGAGGTGACGGTGATCGGCATCAAGGACCAGTATCGCGGCGAGGCGCCCAAGGCCTTCATCAAGCTGAAGGCGGGCATGCCGGCGACCGAGGCCGACATCCGCAAGCATCTGGAAACCAAGCTGTCCAAGATCGAGTTGCCGGCCGAGATCGAATTCCGCGATGCTCTGCCCAAGACCATGATCGGCAAGCTCTCCAAGAAGGAGCTGAAGGCCGAAGAGGCGGCGCGACAGAGAGGAAAATGAATACCAGGACACCACAGGAGCGGGCCAAGCCTGTGTCTGTTTCTGCCGCAGCAGAAGATCCAGACCGCCTCTACACCATCGGCGAACTTGCCGAGGAGTTCGACGTCACCACGCGGACCATTCGCTTCTACGAGGCCAAGGGGCTGATCATGCCGGCCCGGCGGGGCGTGGCGCGCTGCTACGGGCGGCGCGACCGCGCCCGGCTGAAGCTGATCCTGCGCGGCAAGAATCTCGGCTTCAGCCTGGAGGTGATCGCCCAGTACCTGCAACTCTATGACGCCGATCCGACGCAGGTGGCGCAGACCCGGCTGCTGCTGGCCCGCGTCGAGGACGCCATCGACCACCTGCAGATCAAGCGCGCCGACCTCGACCGCACGCTGCGCGAGCTGAAGGACATCCGCGGCCAGTGCGTCGAGCACCTGAAAGGCAAGGCCAGCATCGATTAGGTGGAGGGTCCCAGCGCGTCCCGTGATGCCGGCTGATGGCTGGATACCGGCGCCAAGCCTCGGTATGACATGAGCACGCAACCAGCGCAGGGGAGAGCCATGGCCGGCCGATATGCGGCACCGCACATGCTGCGCAGCCGGGACGGGCACGAGCACAGCAAGGCGACCTTCGTCGAGCTGTTCTTCGACCTGGTGTTCGTGTTCGCCGTCACGCAGCTGTCGCACACGCTGCTCGAACACTTCACGCTCGAAGGCATCCTGCACACCGTGCTGCTGCTGATGGCGGTGTGGTGGGTGTGGATCTACACCACCTGGGTCACCAACTGGCTCGATCCCGACAAGACGCCGGTGCGGCTGATGCTGTTCGCGCTGATGCTGGCGGGGCTGGTGCTGTCGACCTCCATCCCCGACGCGTTCGGCGGCAGGGCGCTGGCGTTCGCCGGCGCCTACGTCTTCATGCAGCTCGGCCGCAGCCTGTTCATGCTGTGGGCGTTGCGCGGGCACAGCGCCGTCAACTATCGCAACTTCCTGCGCATCAACAGCTGGCTGGCGCTGTCGGCGGTGTTCTGGATCGCCGGCGCGTTCGCTGAAGGGGAGGCGCGGCTCGGGCTGTGGATCGCGGCGCTGGCCATCGAGTACGTGGCGCCCTCGCTCGGCTTCTGGACGCCCGGGCTCGGCCGCTCGACCACCGCGGACTGGGACGTGGAAGGCGGCCATCTCGCCGAGCGCTGCGGGCTGTTCATCATCATCGCGCTGGGCGAGTCGGTGCTGGTGACCGGCGCGACCTTCGCCAAGCTGCCGTGGTCGCCGGCGACCGTGGCAGCCTTCGCGACGGCCTTCGTCGGCAGCGCGGCGATGTGGTGGATCTATTTCAACATCGGCGCCGAGCGGGGCAGCAAGCGCATCTCCCAGTCGAGCGATCCGGGCCGGCTGGCGCGGCTCGCCTACACCTACATGCATCTGCCGCTGGTGGCGGGTATCGTCGTTGCCGCGGTGGGCGACGAGCTGCTGCTGGCGCATCCGACCGGGCACGTCGATGTCAAGACCGCCGCGGCCGTTCTCGGTGGGCCGACGCTGTATCTGATCGGCAACCTGATGTTCAAGCACGCGACCGGCAATCGCCTGGCGTTGTCGCATATCGTCGGCCTGATCCTGCTGGCGGGCCTTGTGCCGCTGGCGCCCCTGCTGCAGCCGCTGACGCTTGCCGCGGCCGCCAACCTGGTGCTGGTGATGGTGGCGGTGTGGGAGACGCGCTCGCTTGGCACGGGAAATACGGAGCCGGAGGCCGGCAAGCTGCCGACCGGCGAGCCTGGCGAGAAGACCTGAGACGCGAGGGCTGACGGGTGAACGGAGGGTGACATGCATACGTTGAAGATGGTGGTGGGCGGCCTTGCGGGGCTCGGCGTTTTCATTCTGGCGGCGACGCTGCTCGGCCGAAGGGCGGCGGACGGCGCGCGCATCTTCATCCTGCCGTGGCTGGCCGCCTCGGTCATCAACATGGTGATCGGGGTGTACTGGGCGAGCGTGCCGCTCAGCACCGAGATCCCGGTGCTGGCCGTGGTGTTCGGCGTGCCGGCGGCGATCGCCTGGTACCTCGCCCGCTGGCTGCGCGCCCGCAGCGAGGTTTAGGGCAGATCACCCGTCATCCCGGCCTGAGCTTTGCTCAGAGCCGGGACCTCATTGTCTTGGCAGCACGAGATCCCGGATAGCCTCGGCAGGCCTCGGCTTCCGGGATGACGGGTGCATCAAAATCGGCGGATCAATCCCACCAGGCGGCCCTGGATGTCGACCTGGTCGGGGCCGAAGATGCGCGTCTCGTAGTTGGGATTGGCGGCTTCCAGCGCGATCGAGGCGCCCTTCTTGCGCAAGCGCTTCAGGGTGGCCTCCTCCTTCTCGACCAGGGCCACCACGATGTCGCCGTTCTCGGCGGTGTCGCAGCGCTTGCAGATGATGATGTCGCCCTCGTTGATGCCGGCATCGATCATCGAATCGCCCTTCACCTCGAGCGCGAAATGCTCGCCCCCCGAGATCATGTCCGGCGGCACGCCGATGTCCTGCGTGTGGTTCTGGATGGCGCTGATCGGCACGCCGGCGGCGATGCGGCCCATCAGGGGCACGCTGGAGGCGCCGGGATTGCCGTAGCCAGACGGCGCCGAGGCCAGTTGCTGCGGCGGCGGTCGGCGCCCCGAGCCCTCGATGACGTTGGGGCTGAAGCCGGTGCGGCGCGGTCCGCTGCCGGACTCCGAGGACATGGCATCGGGGAGCTTGATGACCTCGATGGCGCGCGCCCGGTGCGGCAGGCGGCGGATGAAGCCGCGCTCCTCCAGCGCAATGATCAGGCGGTGCACGCCCGACTTCGACTGCAGCGCCAGCGCCTCCTTCATCTCGTCGAAGGAGGGCGGCACGCCGGTCTCCTGCAGGCGGGCGTTGATGAAGGTCAGCAGCTCTTTCTGCTTCGTCGTCAGCATGGCTTCCCCGCGGCGTGGCCGTTGGCGTGGGTGGATGTCTGCGACTCGGATGCCACCGTACAAACCGGGAACACCATAGTTGTTCGCGTCATGTTCCGCAAGGCGTTTGCGTGGCGATGCGAGCGGCGGCCGGATCAGAAGTCGAGCGGCAGGATCTGCACGGGGCTGCCGGCCGGGGCGGCGGGCGCGTTGACCGGGCGGACCAGCAGGCAGTCGGCCTGCGCCAGCGGGGCCAGGAGAGAGCTGTCCTGCGAGCGCACCGGGGTGACCTCGGACCGACCATCGGCGCCGCATCCTCGAGGTCGCCCGCATGTAGTGGGTGCGCGGGCCGTTGGCCTCCAGGGCCACGGCGGTGCGGGCGGCCTGCAAGCCCTGGTCCTGATCCGGCCGGCCGAGCAGGGCATGGATCAGCGGCACCAGGAACACGCGGGCGCAGACGATGGCCGACACCGGATTGCCTGGCAGCCCCAGCACGCGGGCGTCGCCCAGGCGGCCGAACATCAGCGGCTTGCCCGGCCGGAGCGCGATCTTCCAGAACGCCAGCGCCATGCCGCGCGCCTCCAGCACCGGCGCCACCAGGTCGTGGTCGCCGACCGAGGCGCCGCCGATCGTGATGAGCACATCCGCGTCGCCAGCTTTGGCGATGTGGGCATCGAGGCTCTCGCGGGTATCGCGGGCGATGCCGAGCAGGCGGGCCTCGGCACCGCTGGCCTCGGCCAGCGCGGCGACGCCCAGATGGTTGGAAGCGATGATCTGTCCGGGCCCGAGGCTGCCGCCCGGCTGCACCAGCTCGTCGCCGGTTGCCAGCACCGCCACGCGCGGCCGCCGGCGAACGGGCAGCTCGCCGTAGCCCATGGCGGCGGCCAGCGACAGCTCGCGCGGGCCGATGCGGCGTCCGGCCTCGAGCAGGGTGTCGCCGATGCGGAAGTCGCAGCCCTGCGCGCGGATGTTGCCGCGCTCGGCGACGCCGTCGCGGACGATGATGTTGGCGCCGTCGCGGGAGACGTTCTCCTGGATGACGATGGCATCGGCGCCGTCGGGCACAGGTGCGCCGGTGAAAATGCGCACCGCCTGCCCGGGTCCGACGCTGCCGGCGAACGGATGGCCGGCGGCGGCCTGGCCGATCTCGGTGAGCGTGGCGGGCAGCGTGCGAACATCGGCATGGCGCACGGCGTAGCCGTCCATCGCCGAGGCATCGAACGGCGGCTGGGTGAGGCGCGCGGCGAGCGGCGAGGCCAGCGTGCGGCCGGCGGCAGCGGTGATCGGCACGCTTTCGGCGGGCATCGGCTCGACGCCATCCAGGATGCGCTGCAGTGCCTCCTCGACCGGCAGGAGCGCCATCGGCCTACTCCGCATTGTGCTGCTCGTCATCCCGGACGTTGCGCAGCAGAGGATCCGGGACCCAGGGCGGCGCACGACCATGCACCTGTAGATCCTGGGTCCCGGCCTCTGCACGCTTGCGCGCTCCGCACGGAAGATGACAGAGTGTGCGATTGGGCTCAACGGCGCGACTCCTCTGCGCACGATACGTCCCCGAGCGGCCGCCGGTCTTCTCGACCAGGCGGATGTCGCCCAGCACCATGGCTTTGTCGGCGGCTTTCAGCATGTCGTAGATGGTGAGGCAGGCGACCGACACGGCCGTCAGCGCCTCCATCTCGACGCCGGTCTGGCCGCCGACTTTCACCTCGGCCGTGACGCGCAGGCCGGCCGGATCGTGCGAAGCCTCGAACTCGACGGTCGCCTTGGTGATCGCCAGCGGGTGGCAGAGCGGGATCAGCTCGTGCGTCTTCTTCGCCGCCATGATGCCGGCGATGCGCGCGGTGGCCAGCACGTCGCCCTTCTTGGCGGTGCCGGTTTCGACGAGCGCCAGCGTCTCGGGCGCCATGGCCACGAAGCCTTCGGCGCGCGCGCTGCGCTGCGTGACGGCCTTGTCCGACACGTCGACCATGCGCGCCTCGCCCTTCTCGTTGAGATGGCTGAGCTTGGTCATGGGGCGGCGCACCCTCCGCTTGCGCAACGCGGATTCCCTCTCCCCTTGATGGGGAGGGGTTAGGGGTGGGGTGAACCCATCAGTCGTCCGACGCTCATGACCGCCCACCCCCACCCCCGACCCCTCCCCGCAAGGGGGAGGGGAGAAGCAGTGCGGCGCGAGATGAGGCGATTGCCCGCATCACTTCACTCCAGTGCCCAGCAGCGCACGCGTCGCGGCGGCGACGTCGGGCTGGCGCATCAGGCTTTCGCCGACCAGGAAGGCATGCACGCCGGCTTTGGCGAGGCGCTCGAGATCGGCATGGCTGTTGATGCCGCTCTCGGCGATGACGATGCGGTTTTTCGGCACTCGCGGCGCCAGCTTCTCGGTGGTCTCCAGCGTGGTGTTGAAGGTCTTCAGGTCGCGGTTGTTGATGCCGATCAGCCGGCAGTCGAGCATCAGCGCGCGATCGAGCTCGTGCTCGTCGTGCACCTCGGCGATGGCATCCATCTCCCAGGCCTTGGCGTAGGCGCGAGGGTACCGGCCATCACGTCGTCGACGGCGGCCATGATGATCAGGATGCAGTCGGCACCCAAGGCGCGCGACTGGGGCACCTGGTAGCGGTCGAGCATGAAGTCCTTGCGGATGACCGGCAGCAGGGTTGCCGCGCGCGCTTCGCGCAGATGCTCGGGCGCGCCCTGGAACGAGGGGCCGTCGGTCAGCACGGACAGGCAGGCGGCGCCGCCCGCCTCGTAGGCCTTGGCGTGCGCCGGCGGATCGAAGTCCGGCCGGATCAGGCCCTTGGAGGGGCTCGCCTTCTTGACCTCGGCGATCAGCGCGAACTGGCCGGCCGCGATCTTGGCCTCCAGCGCCTTGGCGAAGGGGCGCACGGGCGGCGCCTTGCGGGCGGCCGCCTCGACCTGCTCCAGCGAAAGGGCGGCCTGCGCCTCGGCGATCTCCTGGCGCTTGTAGGTGGTGATCTTGGTGAGGATGTCGGTCATGGCGTGAGATTACGACGAGCGTCGCCCTGTTGCTACCTTTGCCGGCGCAGCCGGCGCTGCCTTTACAACGCGGCGCGTGGCGTTCGGTGCCGTTTACGCGGGCTTCACCAACAGCACCCAGTCGGTTCCGGGCGCAACCCAATCCTCCTTGACCTTGGCGCGCCGGGCCTGCTCCCGGTAGCCGCAGCGCTGATAGAGGCGCATGGCGCCGGCATTGGCGTCGGACACGATGATGCTGAGCCCAGGCCGCTTCTCGCTGGCGGCAATGCGGTCGGCGATGCCCAGCAGCGCGCGGCCATAACCCTTGCCGCGATGCTCGGGATAGGCGGCCAGCACGTTCACGTACCAGGTGCCGGGCGCCAGGTTTTCCAGCTCCTGCAGCGGCACGAACATCGGCGGCATATCGTCGGAGATGGGCTCGGGGTCATCCGGCAGCGCATAGCCGATCAGGGCGGCTGCCACCTGTCCGGCAGGCTCCTCGGCCACCACGGCGTTGCGGTAGGAGAAGCTGCCCGTCTCGCGGCGCGCCCGCTCGCGGCCGATCAGCCAGGCATCGCCGCCGGCACCGGCGATGCGCGTCCACACGTGCAGCGCCAGGCCCTCGCTGGCGAAATGCACCAGATCGGTGAGGGCCGCGGCATCGTCGGGCGTGGCAGGCCGGAAGGGCGGCTCGAGGTGGATCATCGGGCGGTCTCGCTGGGGTCGGATCAATCGCCGATACGAGTATTGGCATAAGCGTCTAGCGGCAATGCAATAGCATGCATTGTGCCGGCCGAACTCGCGAGGCACAGTTCGGCGTGATTGCGCCGGCAGGGCGATTGGGGATGGACGCGACATGGCGAACGAGGATGGCGGGCTGCTGACCTACCGGGGCGCGGTCTATCCCACCCATTGCGATCATATCGGCCACATGAATGTCGCCTCCTACGTCTCCAAGTTCGACGAGGCGAGCTGGAATTTCTTCTGCGCGCTCGGCCTCACGCCGTCCTACCTGCGCGCCGACCGCTTCGGCATGGCCGCCGTGCAGCAGAACCTCGCCTATCGGCAGGAGCTGTTCGCGGGCGACGTGGTCGAGGTGCGCTCGCGCGTGCTGGAGATCGCCGACAAGCGCATCCGCTTCGAGCACACGATGTACAACGTGGAGCGCGGCGAGGTCGCCGCATCGACCGAGATCACCGCCGTGCACCTCGACAAGGTGGCGCACAAGGCCTGTCCGTTTCCACCCGCGGTGCGCGACAAGGCGCAGGCGCTGCTGGCGACCGGGGGCTAGATGGCGCCCGCCGTTCTCGCCATTGTCGCCGCGACCATCCTCGTCACGTCCTTCATCTCCGGCATCTTCGGCATGGCGGGCGGCATCATCCTGCTCGGCGTGCTGCTGATCTTCCTCGACGTGGCGCCGGCCATGATGCTGTTCGGCACCATCCAGATGGCCTCCAACGGCTGGCGCGCGGCGCTGTGGCTGCGCTACGTCGATTGGGGGATCGTGTGGCGCTATCTGGTCGGATCGACGCTGATGTTCCTGGCGCTGCGCTCGGTGGCGATCATCCCGAGCAAGGCCGTGATCTATCTGGGGCTCGGCCTCATCCCGTTCGCCGCCGACCTGCTGCCCAAGCGCCTGACGCCCGACATCACGCGGCCCGGCGCGCCCTACATCTGCGGCGCCTTCATCATCCTGCTGCAGCTGCTGGCGGGTGCCGCGGGACACATCCTCGACGTGTTCTTCCAGAAGAGCCGCATGGACCGCAAGTCGATCGTCGCCACCAAGGCGGTGACGCAGGTGACGGGCCACTTCTACCGCATCATCTACTTCGGCTCGTTCGGCGGCCACCTTCGACGAGAGCATTCCGTGGTGGGCCTACGTGGTGGCGATCGGGCTGGCGTTCGCCGGCACCTCCACGGCGGCGCTGGTGCTGCACCGCATGACCGACGAGGGCTTCCGCATGTGGAGCCGCCGCGTCACCCTCAGCGTCAGCGTGACATACCTCGCGCGCGGCCTATGGCTGGTCGCCGCGCCGGCGTAGCTTACACCCGCTGTCATCCCGGAGCGCGCTTCAGCGCGCATCCGGGACCCAGGGCGCCAAGTACGCCCGATGACTGATTCTGGGTCCCGGATCGTCGCTTCGCGACGTCCGGGATGAGAGGTCGGGCTACCCCCCGCTGCGCGAGCCGAGCGACACGAAGCGCGGGCCGATGTCGACGTGGATGTGGCTCATGCCGCTGTAGGTCATGATGCCACCCGACTTGTGGTTGGCGATCAGCCAGCGCACCACCGCGCCCTTGCGGCCGCCGGCATTGAAGTCGACGGCGTTGCCGCTGGCGTGCTTGGAGATGCGCCCCGAGCCGGCAATGCGCGCACCCGGCCGGCAGGTCGAGATGATCTGCATGGCGCCGAACTGCGCCTCGATGCGGCCGAGCAGCCCGCGCGCCGCCTGCGTCAGGCAGCCGCGCGAAGAGCCGGCCGACGCCGACCGCGACGAGCCGCCGCGGCGCGCGTAGCTGCGCCCCTTGCCCGATTTGGTCGCATAGCGCTTGCCTGAACGCTTGCCAGCGTGGCGGCGGTAGCTGCGCTTGCGCTCATATCCCCCGTCATCGTCGGAATACGAGTGATTGGAGTAGCGGGAGCCATAGGAGCCCTGGTGGGGGCGAGCCTCGGCCGCGGTTGCCAGCATGCCGAGGGCCAGCGCGCCGAACGCAAATCCGGCGGTGGCGGTGATGAGCCGCTTACTCATGTATTCTCCTGGGTTTTTCGCAGTTGGAGTTATGCCGGCCGGGCTGCAAGGCCGATGGCCTGCCCGGTGGCGCTTCTCAGGGACAGCCCAGTACGCTCTGCTGCGCAGATGCGCGTACCGCCCCGCTGCCCTTCCCTCACTGACCGATTCCGTGGATGTTGCGCGCCCGGCTCCCTCTTGGCGCTCAACTGGGACCGATCTTCAGGTGGCGCGTGTACTGGGCGGCCCATGTGGCGAGAATTGGGCCGTTTTTCGTGCGCGGCGAGAGTGCGTTGTTCGTGCCACGCACAGGGCGCACAGTTTCGCTATTGTGCGCAAACCGCCGCTGCATAAGGGTTTCTTGCCGTGCAACTTGCTCCTCTGCGTTTCACGAAAATCGAAGGCACCACGGTTGCCGTCAACGTCGCGTCGGCCGCGGAGGCCAAGGCGGCGCTGAAGGAATTGCGGCACAAAAAGCGCGAGCTGAAGTTCCTGCGCGGTGCGCTCGCCAAGCAGCACAAGGCCGCCAAAGGGCCGGACTTTCTGGGGCCTGTAGTTGCGACCGAGCCTGCATCGGCGAGCGAGTCCATACCGGATCCAAAGGACAGGGCCTGGCAGCTCTGATGCAAGGCGTCGCAACCGAGTGATCTCGGAGTTCCCCTTCGACGACAATGGCTGGGAGCGTGTGAGCACGCGCCCGTGCCTGGCAGCTGCAGGCGGCGTGCGGCGCATCTGTTCGGCACGGATCGCAAGGCGACCGGTGCTTGAAGCAGAAAGGCGGAGCCGTTGCCGATCCCGATGCGCTGTTCGACAACGCGCCCGGCAACAGTTGCACTGGGCTGCGCGTATGTCTCCGTGCGACCAAGGAGGTCAAGAAATCCGGTGATCTGGGAGAGAGCAGGATCACGGACTACCGCTTGCTGCACTCCACCAGGAAGGCCGACATCGGCGACAGCTGTTTCTGGCCGATGAGGTCGCGGAGAGCTCGCAGACTACCAATCGGTTCGCCGGACGAGAGGATCGCACGCGCGGCGCACGGGTGAACGCACAACAAACCAACGCGTGAACGTCAGCGGGGAGAGCGTCAGCAGTGCGCTGGTGTTCATTCACGGCTACAACACGTCCTTCAAGGAGGCCCTGTTCACAGTGGCGCAGATCGCAGCCGCGACCGATTATCCCGGGCGCGTCTACATGTACAGCTGGCCCTCCGCTGCGAGCATGTTGGGCTAATCGGCGACATGGACAAGGCCGAGCAGGCCGAGCCGTTCTGCAGTCGTTCATGAAGCTGCTGATGCGCGATGCCGATATCGACGCATCGAATCCTCGTGCACAGCATGGGCTCGCAATCGGCGCTGCGGGCGCTCAGCGCGCTGCGCTCGTGTTCGAGACGGAACGCCAGGGCGTGGCCCGCCAGCAGGCGATCCGCATCGGCCAGATCATGTTCGCGGCGCCCGACGTAGCCATGCCGTGTTCGACCAGAAGATCCGCCGCATCGCCCCCTACGCCGATCGCGTTACGGTCTACGCATCTTTGACCGATGCGGCCTGCTGGCGTCGAAAGTTTGCGCAGCGGCGCCGGCCGCATGGGCCAGCTCAACGAGAATGGCGAGCCGCTGCTGGTCGAGGTGCGGAATGTGCATGTCATAGACGCGACCGGCAAGGAGAGCTGGTGGCGGCTCGACCGCATCCTGTCGGGCTACGGCCACGACTACTTCCTGCAAAGCACAGGCGTTCGCGCCGATATCCAGCGCATCCTGAGATCGGTCGGCAAGGACGACACCACGACCCCCAAGCAGCGGTCGCCAGACTTCGTTGAGATACCCTACAGCGAGAACAAGGCGTGGCCCTTCTGGCGTTTGAAGGACAAATAGGACCCCGTTAGGCGGCAGCGCGTAACTCAGCCCGCTCGCCGCGGCGCACCAGCACCGCGGCGATGAGCAAGCAAGATGCTCGACGGCAAGCCCGAAGCGGCACCCGCCGCACGTCCGCCGACGCCAGCCGACATCGAGCGCGAGATGCGCAGTATCGACGAGATCCTGCACAACATCGACGGTTGCATCCTGCAACTGCAGGGCAAGCTGCTGGCGCACGATTAGGTGGCACTTAGGTGGGTTAGCAGGTAGGCTGGGTTAGCGAGTCTGCGCGTAACCCAACACGGTCGGCACTCGGAGTTTTTGGGTTACGGGCTTCGCCTTAACCCAACCTACGCAATCGTCAGCTCCCGCCGCCGCACCAGCAGGGCGGCAAGCAACAGCGCCGGCACCAGCAGCGCGAGGCCCGTCCCCGTCACCTGCAGTTGCGAGAACGGCAGGATGCCGCCGCCCGGCGTTGCCAGGATGAAGCCGCCGACGATCAGCACGAAGCGCAGCGGCCATTCCAGCCAGCCCGCCTTGCGCAAATCACCGATGCCGGCCTGGAAGCCCTGGATGCCGCCGCATATGAAGAGCGTGCCGATGATGGCAAGCGTCGTCAGCCCTGCTGCTTCCAGGTAGGGGTTGTCGCCCTGCAGCAGCAGCGACGGCGCGAGCACGAAGAAGAACGGGATGAAATAGATGATGCTGCCGACCCGCATGCTCTCCCAGCCGGTCTTCATGGCGGGCGCCCCGGCGATGCCGGCTGCCGCGAACGAGGCGATGGCCACCGGCGGCGTGATCGACGAGAGCATGCCCCAGTAGAAGATGAACATGTGCACCGCCATCTTGTTCAGGCCGAGCTTCTCCAGCGCCGGCGCGACCAGGATGGCGAGGAAGATGTAGCAGGCGGTGGTGGTCAGCCCGAGGCCCAGCACCAGGCTGGTGATGGCGCACATGACGAGCAGCAGGAACACGTTGTTGCCGGCAATCCGCAGCAGGTCGTTGGCGAGCGAGGAGACGACGCCGGTCATGGAGAAGGCGCCGATCAGCAGCCCGCAGCCGGCCAGGATGGCGATCAGCTCGACGAACGTGCGTCCGTTGACCTCCAGGAAGCGCGGGATGGTGCTGAGCGTCCAGCGCGTCTCCTTGGAGAACAGCTGGTTCAGCACCAGCAGCAGCGCGGTGGCATAGAACGGCGCGTGGCTCTCGCGCTTGAAGTGCAGCAGCATGACGACCAGCAGCGCGATCACGAACACGTAGTACCACCCCTCCTTCAGGGTGGTGATGACGCTCGGCAGCTCGGCGCGCGGGATGCCCCTCAGGTTGTGGCGGGCGGCATACGCGTCGACCTGCATGAACAGGCCGACGTAGTAGAGCAGGGCCGGGATGATGGCGGCGAGCGCCACCTCGGCGTAGCTGATGTTGAGGAACTGGGCGATCACGAACGCGGTGGCGCCCATCACCGGCGGGCGCCAGCACGGCACCGGTCGAGGCGCACGCCTCGATGGCAGCCGCATACGAGGCGCGGAAGCCGGTGCGCTTCATCACCGGGATCGTCATGGTGCCGGCGGTCAGCACGTTGGAGACGATGCTGCCCGACATCATGCCGAGCAGGCCGCTGGCGAAGATGCCGACCTTGGCGGCGCCGCCGCGGAACGTGCCGCACAGGGCGAAGGCGAGGTTGATGAAGAACTTGCCGGCACCCGTCATCATCAGCGCGGTGCCGAACACCAGGAAGCCGATCACGGTGTCGGCGAACGCCTGGATCGGGATGCCGAGCACGCTCTCGTTGGACAGCGTGTGATAGGCGGTGGCCTGCTCGAGCGGTCGACTGCTGGCCGCGCAGCGGCCCGAGCCAGCGCTGGTCGGCAAACAGCGGATAGACCGTGAAGGGCAGCACGGAGAGCAGCAGGCTCCAGCCGCCGGTGCGGCGCAGCCCCTCCATCAGCAGCACCCACAAGACGAAGCCCGCCACGATCACCGGCATCGGCGCGCCGGCGAACTCCCAGCCGAGCTCGGCCGCCTTGCGCACGCTGGCCATCAGGTAGGCGGCCGCGGCGAGCGTGGCGAGGAACAGGGCGACGTCGTACCAGGGCACGCGGTCCAGCGGGGCCGAGCTGCTCGCGGGGAAGATCAGGAACGTGAAGGGCAGCATGCAGGCGATCAGCAGGTAGAAATATTCGGTGTTGAGCTGCGTGTAGCCGATGAAAAAGCGCAGCGTGAACTGCTGATTGATGCACAGGAAGATGGTGGCGGCGGTGGCCAGGATCAGCAGCCAGCGCCACACCCCGGTGAGCGTGCGCACGCGCGTGGTCTCGGCCTCGGCAGGTCCGACCTGCGCGTGCGGGTCGTCGAACTCGATCTTGCGCGGGCGGGCCGCGGTGGCCGGATCGGCGAGTGACGACATGGGCGCTCCTCGATGGTTCGCGCTGGCCCCGCATCTGTCGTGCAGCCGGCACCGGCTCGCACGCCGCGCGGCTATTCGAAGATCGGATCCATGCCGGCCTTGGTGAGCGCATCCTTGCGCGCGGCCATCCAGCCCTTGGTGAAGGCGTCCTTGTCGTCGGGCGGGGTGCTCTTGAGATAGGCCGCCCAGGCCTCGGCCAGCGCGTCCTGGCGCTTGAGCAGGGCCTGGTTGTGCGCCTCGTGCTCGGCCTTCCAGACGCCGGCTTCCTTGAGCGCCTTCACCGTCCCCTCGTGATAGGGGATCACCCACGTCAGGTTCTGGCGATCGACGGCGAGGCCGGCGGTGCCGGGCGCCGCATCCTTGTAGGCGTCGTAGCTGACGATCATCGCCTTGGCGAGGCTGTACACGACATCGGCCGGCTGCGAGGCGTAGACCATGAAGATCGGATAGGGGTAGGACGGCAGCTCGACCGAGCCGCCCTGCGGGATGCCGGCGCCGCAGGTCGTCTTGTGCGGATAGTAGTAGGGGCCGATCTTGTTGACGCGCGCCCAGCCTTCCTTGTCGGCGGCCGGCGTCGGCGGATAGATGATGCCGCGCGGCGAGGTCTCGACTTCCTTGACCTGGCCCGAGATGGTCGAGGCGATGGCCGCGTCGACCTCGTTGTTGACCATGCCCTTCCACATGGCGCCGTAGCCGGAGAACTCGACGAGCTTGACGTCGCTCTTCGTCAGGTTGCCGAAGGCCAGCACGGCGAAGGCGTTCTGGTTGAGGGCGGGCGAGCCCACCACCATGCCGACGCGTTTGCCTTTCAGGTCCTTGACCTCCTTGACGCCGGTGTCCTTGGCGACGCCGAGCGACACCGCGTTGCAGTCGGTGACCGAGAGGACCAGCCGCAACGGCTGCGGTCCCCAATCCTTGACGGCGAACTCGAACACGCTCTCCTGCGCGAAGTAGGTGCCGATGCCCATGGCGGACACCTGCGCGCGGTTGGCCTTCAGCGGCGCCAGGCGGGCCACGTCGTTGCCGGCCGGCAGCACGCGCACATCGGAGCCGTGCTTGTCCTTCAGCGCCTTGCCGACCGCCACCGCGATATTGAAGCCCGACGAGCCGGTGTCGTAGGCGGTGAAGGTCATCGTCTCCGGCAGCTTGATGTCCTGCGCGGAAGCGGCGGTCACGAACAGCGAGAGTGCACCTGCAAAGGCAAAGCTGAGCTGGAGGCCCCTGGTCATGTCGGCATTTCTCCCTTCGCGGCACCCGGCTCTCGAGTGCTCGTTGCGTCTTGGCGCGCGGACTTTGTGCCGCCTGCGGAGGGCATCATGTCATCTGGTGCGCAATCGGGCAATCTCAGACCCGCCAGGGTGTCAGACCCTCCGGGTCGGCTCGCGACCGGCGAGCCCGGCGCACAGTTCTGCGCCGGCCATCCACACGCGCACGCGCAGTTTGTTTCTGACACCGCTCAACGGGTGTCAGCTCGAAAAGAGGGAACAAGGCTCAGCAGCCGCCGGACCACAAGAAAAGACGCGGCTCCTGAGCCTCGCCGTCGCGCTGGAATCCGGCTGAATGGTCCAAGTTCCCATCGACCCGGGTGCACGGGTTCGAACCGTGTCACCGTCGCGCGACCCCCGGCTCGTGCTGCTCTCAAGGTGACCCTCTCGAGCGGGCACCCCTCGTTGAGCCGAGGTGCGCCCATTCTCCGACGGCCAGAACGCGCGAGGATAAGGGCGGGGTAGAATTTCCGGCATATGGCTAATGGCAACGCCGTCAATACAGCCGCAACGCGTAGACGCGGAGCGCGGGACGCAGGATTTGCCAACCCATCCTCCATCGTCACACTCGGCTGGATCACACTAGGCTGGCTTGTTCGGCGGGTCGCCGGTGAGCTTGCGCAGTTCCTGCAAAGCGTCGTCGATCTCGCGACGGCCCTCTGTCAGCTCCGGGTCCTGCAGCAACTCCTCCATGGCCTTCTGGATTTCGGCCACCATTTCGGTCTCGGACGCGGTGTCAGGCATGTCGGCGAGCCGATCGAAACTCAGGTGCGTCATGATCGCCTTGGCAAGGGCCGCCGACGTCTCGGGGTCCGCCTTGCCGGAAAGGAACCCGGAGAACAGTTGGCGAAGGGCATCCTGCATGTCGCCCGCCGCCCCGCTCTCGCGCGCAAAATCAGGCGCAGAATCCTCGTGGTTTAGGTAGGGAACCTTGATCTTGCCGAAGTAATCGAAGCCGAGCTGCAGTGGTATGAGGTGTTCGGGCAGCGGCACCCAGGCCAGCGCGCTCGCGACCGGCGCGACCAGCAGCCCATGGGTATCATCGCCGAGTGTCGGCGCCAGCACGAAGAACCGGTAGTCGTCCTTCAAAAGCTCGGCCAGCGATGAGATCTCCACATATTGATCATACCACGCGAGCGTCAGCGGGATGCGATGCTCCTGTCCGCGAAAAGCAACGAACAAATGATCTACGTCCTCGGCCACGCGTGCCGTGAGCGCATGCTCCGGGGCGAGCCGTTTGGATACCTGCGGGATGATTACCCCTGGCTCCTCGTGACTATCGATGAAGATGTAGGCGTCCTCATCGTCAGCGGCGGGCGGGGTGGAGGAAGTCATGCCAGCACTCCTCTAGCGGCCCACCCGCAGAAGGCCGGTCATCGGGGAATATTCGCGATGCTGCGCGCTATCCTAGCCGGAGCCCTTCGACGCACAACAATTGAAGCAGGCCGAGCGTGCCAGCTGGCGCTGTGTGTTGCGCGCGAACCGCAGGCGGCATGGCCGCAAAAGCAAAAGCGCCGTCGCGGGTGCGGCGGCGCTTTCCAATTCCGTCTCGAATCTGCGCGTCAGCTAGACGCCCAGCCACCACTTGGCGGCGACGTAACCCCAGCTCACCGTGAAGACGAACGAGGCCGACATGGTGGTGGCGACGCTGCGCAGCTGGCGCGCCGCGCTGCGTCGCTTGGCTGCGCACACCGCGTCGTAGGTCGCGCGCGCTTCCGGATCGCCGAGCGTCTCGTAGGCGAGACTGACCTCCTTGAAGCGCTCTTCGGCGCAGGCATCGCCCGCATTGAGATCCGGATGCGAGGCCTTTGCCAGACGCCGATAGGCGGCCTTCACTGCGACCGCGTCGGCCCTGCTCGAAACGCCCAGCACTCCATACAGGTTGGACATGATCTCTACCCTCTTTCAGCTCTCGCGACGGTGCATCAGGGAGTTCCGCAACTCACTGGCACATCGCCGAAATACCCCGCGTCGGCGCGGAAGCTAGTCGGACGATTCCGGTGAGGCAAACGCAGCGCGTTGCTTATCCACAGTCACAGAATGTGGTTGCGATTTACTGAACGGATGCGGCGCGCAGAACGCGCAAGTGGAGGGAGTATCGCAACCTGCGAGGGAATGCTTCGACAACGCGGCACGTAGGGATTTGGGTCCCGAAAAAATTGCATTGCCGCACGTTCCGCGTGCAGTGCTCAGGCAGGCTGGCGCTTGCCGGACAGAATCTCCCACGCAACGTTGATCTGCGTCGTGCGCTGCTCGCGCAGCTGGCGGTCCGCCTCGCCGGTAGCGAGGTCGGGATGCCAGCTCTGGCGCAGGCCTTCGACAATCTTCTTGATGGCCGCCTCGCCGGCATCGGGGCTCGCGCCCAGCACCTCGCATGCCTCATCGCGCGTGCGCGGGACCTGTACGTCTGCCGGAGCCGCAGCCTTGGTCTGCGGCGGCGTCTTCGGTGGCGCTGGCCGGGCAGCGTTGCGGGCGGGGTAGCGCGGAGCCTCGCGACCACACGCTCGACTTGGGGTCGCCCTTGGCGTCGCCTGTTGCAAAGTTGACGCTGCCGAACTCGCGGCCTCCGGCGGCGGCGAGGCTCAGCTGCTCGCGGTGGCGCGTCCAGGCGAACAGGCCGAGCGCGACCGCTACCAGCCCGGCAAAGCCGACCAGCGCCTGCGTCGTCGCCGACGGCGTCAGCGCGGTGAACGTCGAGTGGCCCGGCGCGGCTTCGGACACGGTTGTGGGCTTGGCGCTGGACGTGATGATAGGTTTCGACGTCGCGGCCGGCTCGATGCGTCGGCTTGGCCTCGGCAACTCTGACAGGTACCGGCTCCGGCACCTTCTCCACGTACGGCGTGGTCGGCTTGGAGACCATGCCGTTGCCGGGTGAGGTCTGCTCGGCAGCCGGGCGGTTGATGATCCTCGGCACGATGCTGCCGGTACCGGCGCTTCCGGACGATGTGGCGGGGTCGGCGGCTGCCACTTCGCGCGGCAGGCTCCGGCGACTTGGGTTTGGCCTGCTCGGGCTTGCTCGTGCTCGCGTCGGCAGGAGTATCCGCCGGCGTTGCGGGACGCACTGCCGGCTTGGGCGTGCCAGTCGGTGTGCCAGGCGCCGTGGTCGTCGCGCCCGCGACCTGCGGGGTCTTGGCCGGCGGATCTTTGGCGAACGGCTCTTTCGCGAAAGGCTCTTTCGCGAAAGGCTCCCGGCCGGGCATGTCACGCGTGGGCATATCGCGCGGCGGCTCGACGCGCGCCGACCAAGCGGGTCCGCCCTTCGCCGACGCCTCCGGGCCGCCGCGCGGGTCGGCAGGCATCGGCGGCAGATCGCTGCCGACAAAGCGGATGGGCAGACCGAACGCCGGCGCGAAGCCGGGCGGCATCTCCACGACCGAACCGCGACGCCGCGATCCCCCACGGCCGGCGCAGTCGTCGCCATAGGGACCATGCCGGCGCCAGCGCGGACACGGGTCATCGTCCTGGCCGCCGCCGTCGCGGCTCCAGTATTGGTTCATGCGCATGCGCAGGCGGCCGTTCTCGACCCAGGCGCGCCCCGTGGTCTGCTCGGACGCCGCCTCGACCACCGACAGCCAGTCGACGCGCTCGCCGCCGCAGTCGAGATCGAAGCGGTGCAGCAGCCAGGTGCGGCAGGCGTTGGGGTTGATCGGCGAGCACACCGTATATGGCCGCTCCTCGCGCTGGCCGTAGATGCGGTACGACTCGTCGCGCGAGGGCGTGAGTTCGACACGGCCGCCGTAGGCCGAGCAGGTGTACGGCATGACCAGCCGCTCCTGAGCCAGGGCGGCGGTGCTTACCAACGCCAGCGCAGCCGCAGCGCCCAGGCGGGCGAGCAGGGGCCGGGAGGATCGGGCCAAGCTAAGCACTTTGTTTGTCAGCCTCTTTTGCGCAATTCGAATGCCGCACCAGGATGGCCCGATCCTTGGCAGCTTTGTGGCTGACGGCGTGCGGCGAGGCGCTGCATCGCTGGATATCCCTAACTGTGGCCGGCTAATACCGGCGCAAGTCGAGGCGCAACGGGGGACTTCACATGGGCGATTTTGACGGGCGGATCATCCTGGTTACCGGCTCAGCCACCGGTCTGGGGGCGGCCATCGCCGTGGGCGCCGCCAGGCGCGGGGCCAAGGCGGTGCTGCTCAACTACTCCAAAAGCCGCCAGGAGGCCGAGGCGACGGCGGATGCCGTGCGAACCGCCGGAGCCGAGGTCGCAATCGCCCAGGGCGACGTTGCCGAGGACGCCGATTGCCGGCGCATCGCCGAAGCCGCGGCCCGCTTCGGCCGGCTCGATGCGCTGGTCAACAACGCCGGCATCACCAAGCACGTGCAGAACCACGCCAACCTCGACGGCCTGTCGCAAGGAGGACTTCCTGCACCTCTATGCGGTCAACACGGTCGGCCCGTTCCAGATGCTGCGCGCCTGCCGGCCGCTGCTGGAAGCCGCCGAGCGCCCGAGCGTGCTGATGACCTCGTCGATCGCGGCCGTGACCGGCGGCGGCTCCTCGGTCGCCTATGCCGCCTCCAAGGGTGCGCTCAACACCATGGTGCTGTCGCTGGCGCGGGCGCTGGCGCCCAAGATCCGCGTCAACGCCATCTGTCCGGGCTTCATGGACACGCGCTGGTTCAGCAGCGTGTTCGGCGAGGAGAAGGCCGCGCGCGTGCGTGAGAACGTGGCAAAGTCGGTGCCGCTGCAGGTCGCGGCCAAGCCCGAGGACATCGCCGACGCGGCGCTGTTCTTCATCTCGGATGCGGCGCGTCACATCACCGGCGAGACGCTGCTGATCGACGGCGGCTCGCACCTGGGCTTGGCGCCGACGCGGGCGCGGTGAGATCCGCGCCCGCGGCAGCGATCAAGCTGGCAACAATCAGTTGAGCTGCTTGGGGCAGCGCTCGTAGACGAAGCGGTTGATCTCCTTGATCAGGTCGCTGTGCACCACGCCGAAGGTGTCCTCCAGCTGCGCCGCCGACCAGATCGCGCCCTTGACCACCGTGGGCGCCTGGATCTCGCCGACGCCGATCCACGCCTTCACCGCCTTGCCGTCCTTGAACTGGATGCGCGGGGCGATGTTGACGCTGACGTTGAGCACTTCCTTCTCGCGCTCGACCTCGCACTTGATGGCATGCGAGGGGATCTTCAGCTCGTAGTCGGGCTTGGTCAGCGCATCGACCATATCCTGGCGGCTGGCGTCGAACTTGACGCCGCAGCGCAGGTCGCCGAGCGACCAGGACAGCTTCTTCTCTTCGACGCCCTGCTTGATCTTCTTGCTGGCCCAGGTCTTCTGCAGGTTGCACTGCAGGTTGCTTCCCGCAGCATCCTTCTTGACCAGCAGCGTACACAGATCCTTCTCGCAGGCCTCGAGCTGCGCTTTCTCTTCCTTCGGCTCGTCCAGCGCCGACGCATCAACCGACAAGGCAAACGGCAGCGCTACCGCCGCGGCGAGACGCGCCGCGCCAATCCATGACCACATGAAAACCCCCCAAATTTGACCGCATATGCCGCCGATCGCCGGGCTCAGGACATGCGCCGGGCCGTGCGGCGGGCACGGCGTTGTATGGACCAATATGGGCAGGTCAATGTTGGCGCGGCGTTTTTCCACTTTCGCGTGCGCGCGGGGTCTTTTTTGCCACGCCGCGACGCCGTCCTGCTGCTCGGAAGGGCTTGGGGTGCGCATCATTTGAGCTATGGTGCGCCATGCTCACCCTTTCGCTGTTCCGCCACGCCAAATCCAGCTGGGACGACCCGGGCGTCAAGGATTTCGATCGCGCATTGGCACCGAGGGGAGAGGAGGCCGCCCCGCGCATGGGCGCCTTCATGGCCGAGCATGACATCCAGCCGCAGCTGATCCTGTGCTCGCCCGCCGTGCGCACGCGCCAGACGCTCGACCTGGTGCTGCCGCACCTCGGCGGCGATCCCACGGTCGTCTACGAGGACGGCTTCTATCTGGCCCCGGCGTCGCAGCTGCTGGCCCGCGTGCGCAAGGTCGAGGCCAAGGTGCGCCATATCATGATCGTCGGCCACGACCCCGGCATGCATGGGCTGGCGGTCGAGCTGGCGGGCTCCGGCGCGCCCAAGCCGATGCAGGCGCTGGCCGCCAAATTCCCGACCGCCGGCCTGGCCGTGCTCGATTTCGACGTGGCCGACTGGTCGAAGGTCGAGCCTGGCATCGGCCAGCTGCGCCTCTTCATGACCCCCAAGCGCCTGGGTGACTAGATGTCCCCCTCTCCCCGTCCTTGCGGGGAGAGGGTCGGGGTGAGGGGCAGCCACACACTCGACGGCCGGGCAAGCGCTGCCCCTCACCCTAGCCCTCTCCCCACGAAGTGGTGGGGAGAGGGGACACGCCGCTCAGCCTTGACCTGTGCCGCGCTGCTCCCCTAAATCCTTCCCATGCTCGTCCTGATCGATAACTACGACAGCTTCACCTACAATCTCGTCCACTTCCTGGGCGAGCTGGGCGCGCCGTGCGAGGTGTTCCGCAACGACAAGATCAGCGTGGCGGGCGTCCTCAAGCTGAAGCCCAAGGGCATCGTGCTGTCGCCGGGGCCGTGCACGCCCAACGAGGCCGGCATCTGCCTGGAGCTGATCGCGAAGGCGGGGCCGACCGTGCCGCTGCTCGGCGTGTGCCTCGGCCACCAGGCGCATCGGCCAGGTCTACGGCGGCGTGGTCATGCGCGCGCCCGTGCTCATGCACGGCAAGCTGTCCAGGATCACCAGCACCGGCAAGGGCCTGTTCAAGGGCCTGCCCAAGAGCTTCGAGGTGACGCGCTATCACTCGCTGATCGTCGAGCGCAAAGGCCTGCCCAGCGACCTGATCGTCACCGCCAAGACCAGCGACGGCCTGATCATGGGCCTGCAGCACAAGACGCATCCCGTGCACGGCGTGCAGTTCCATCCCGAGAGCATCGCCTCCGAGCACGGCCACGCGCTGCTCGCCAACTTCCTCGAGCTGGCCGGCATCAGCCCGCGGCGCCGAACGCCCGGCCCGCGCGCCACGCCGCCTGATGGACCTTCTATCCATGGACGGCGCCAGCCAGCTTCGCCACCTGATCCAGAAGGTCTCGGCCGGCACCACGCTCGCCGAGGAGGAGATCCGTCTCGCCCTCGAGCTGATGACGGCCGGCGAGGCGACGCCGGCGCAGATGGGCGCCTTCCTGATGGCCCTGCGCGTGCGCGGCGAGACGGTGGAGGAGATCACCGGCGCCGCGCAGATGCTGCGCAGCCGCATGAACCGCGTGGCGGTGCCCGACGACGCCGTCGACATCGTCGGCACCGGCGGCGACAGCCACGGCACCTACAACGTATCGACCTGCGCGGCGCTGGTCGCGGCCGGCGCCGGCCTCAAGGTCGCCAAGCACGGCAACCGGCGCGTCTCGTCGATGTCGGGCGCCTCCGACGTGCTGACGGTGCTGGGCGTCAAGCTCGACGTGCCGCCCGAGGTGATCTCGCGCTGCGTGTCGGAGGCGGGCGTCGGCTTCATGTGGGCGCCGATGCATCATCCGGCCATGAAGCACTGGGCGCCGGTGCGCGCCGAGCTCGGCATCCGCACCATCTTCAACCTGCTGGGGCCGATCTGCAATCCGGCCGGCGTGCACGCGGCAGGTGGTCGGCGTGTTCTCCTGGCAGTGGGTGGAGCCGATCGCGCACGTGCTGAACAAGCTCGGCTGCCGAGCACGTCTGGGTGGTGCACGGCCACGACGGCCTCGACGAGCTGACCACCACGGGCGCCGACCGACGTCGCCGAGGTCAAGGACGGCAAGGTCACCGTGTTCGAGGTGACGCCCGCCGATGCCGGCCTGGCGCCCGCCAAGCTGTCCGACCTCAAGGGCGGCGACGAGACGGACAACGCGGAGGCCATCCGCGACGTGCTGGCCGGCAAGAAGACGCCGCTGCGCGACATCGCCATCCTCAATTGCCGCCGCCGCCCTGATCGTCGCCGGCAAGGCCGCCAACCTGCTCGACGGCGCCGCGCTGGCCGCCCACTCCATCGAGTCGGGCGCCGCGCAGCGCGCGCTCGACAAGCTCGTCGCCATCAGCAACGGGCGGGCGTGACGCAACCCTGTCATCCCGGAATTCGCGCGAGCGAATATCCGGGACCCAGGAGAACTCCCGTTCGCAGCTTCGGCGCTGGGTCCCGGCTCTGAGCTGCGCTCAGGCCGGGATGACAGGTGGGCTTCAGTTCCCGCCCTTCGCGCCCGACGCCTTGATCACCGGCGCCCACTTGGCGAGCTCGGCCGTCAGCTGCGCCTTGAGCGCGTCGGGCGTCGCCTGGGTCTGCGCCACCGGCTCGGTGCCGAGGCTGGCGAAGCGCTCGATCACCTTCTCGTCCTTGAGCGCGGTCTGCAGCGCGGCGACCAGCTTGGCGCTGACATCGGCCGGGATGCCCTTCGGCGCCCACATGGCGTGCCAGGCGGACACCTCGAAGCCCTTGAGGCCGAACTCGTCGAGCGTCGGCAGCTCGGGCAGCACCTTCAGCCGCTGCGCCGTGGTGGCGGCGTAGCCCTTGATCTTGCCTTCCTTGATCTGGTTGGTGGTGCCGGTGGTCTGGTCGCACATCATGTCGAACTGGCCGCCGACCAGGTCGTTCATGGCGGGTCCGGTGCCGCGATACGACACGGCGGTCATGTCCACCTTGGTGGCGTTCATGAACAGCAGCGCGCACAGGTGCGAGGCCGAGCCGATGCCGGCGTGCGCGTAGGTCACGTCCTTCTGCTTGGCCTTCAGCCAGGTCAGCAGCTCGCCGATGTTCTTGGCCTCGAGGCCGGCCTTGCCGACGATGGTCATCGGCACGTCGGTGATGCGGCCGATGCCGTCGAAGTCCTCCAGCACGTTGTATTTCAGGTTTTCGTACAGGGCCGGCGCGGTGGCCTGGCCGATGTGCCACACGACCAGCGTGTAGCCGTCGGCGGGCCGTCTTGGCGACGCGCCCGACGCCGATGGTGCCGCCCGCGCCGCCGACGTTCTCGACGATGATCTGCTGGCCGAGCGTGCGGCTCATGGATTCGCCGACCAGCCGCGCCACCGTGTCGGTCGGGCCGCCGGCGCCGGCCGGCACGATGATGGTGATCGGCTTGTTGGGATAGCCCTGCGCTGCTGCGTTAGCCAGCGCCGGCCGCGAGAGCCGCGGCCAGGGCCAAGGCATAGCGTATCGCTGTCATGTGTTTCACTCCCTGAGTTGATTATCGTTCGTTGTCGCCGAGCAAAGCATCGCACACGGCCGCCGTCACCTGCTCGGTGCGGGCGGTGCCGCCGAGGTCGGGCGTGTGCAGGGACTTGTCGGCCGTGACGCGCTCGATGGCGCGCATCAGGCGCTTGGCGGCAGCGGGCTCGCCCAGGTGCTCGAGCATCATGACGGTCGACCAGAAGGTGCCGACCGGATTGGCGATGCCCTTGCCCATGATGTCGAAGGCCGAGCCGTGGATCGGCTCGAACATCGACGGGAAGGCGCGCTCGGGGTTGAGGTTGGCCGTCGGCGCGATGCCGAGCGAGCCCGCCAGCGCGGCGGCCAGGTCGGACAGGATGTCGGCGTGCAGGTTGGTGGCGACGATGGTGTCGAGCGTCTGGGGTTTCAGCGTCATGCGCATGGTCATGGCGTCGACCAGCATCTTGTCCCAGGTGACGTCGGGGAATTCCGCCGCCACCTCCAGCGCCGATCTCGTCCCACATCACCATGCCGTGCCGCTGGGCGTTCGACTTGGTGACGATGGTCAGCAGCTTGCGCGGCCGCGAGCGGGCGAGCTTGAAGGCAAAGCGCATGATGCGCGCCACGCCGGCGCGCGTGAACATCGACACGTCGGTGGCCGCCTCCTCGGGCAGGCCCTTGTGGACGCGCCCGCCGACGCCGGCATACTCGCCCTCCGAGTTCTCGCGCACGATCACCCAGTCGAGCTCCGGGCCGGTGACGTTGCGCAGCGGGCTGGTGATGCCGGGCAGGATGCGCGTCGGGCGCACGTTGGCGTACTGGTCGAACGGCTGGCAGATGGCGAGCCGCAGGCCCCACAGCGTGATGTGGTCGGGCACGTCGGGTGCGCCGGCCGAGCCGAACAGGATGGCGTCGTGGCCCTTGATGAGGGCGAGGCCGTCCGTGGGCATGAAGGCGCCGGTCTTCTTGTAGCGCTCCGAGCCCCAGTCGAAGTGGTCGACGGCGACGGCAAAGCCGTCCCGCTTGGCGCTCGCCTGCAGCACCTCGACGCCGGCGGCGATCACTTCCGTGCCGATGCCGTCCCCGGGGATGGCCGCGATTTTGTAGGTGCGCATGGAGGTCCCCGTGCAAGGAAGGTTGGATGCTGCGCATGCCTAGCCAGCGGCGCCTCGGCTGTAAAGCGACCTTGCGAACCGGATGCGGGATGCCTCGCCGCGACTACCCGATGATGCGGCTCGGTACATATTTCATGCCGAACTGCATCAGCTGCTCGATGAGTGCCGGATATTCGATGCCGATATGCTTGGCCGACTGCGCGAAGTCCTCGTCCTTGGCAATCTGCGGGTTGGGGTTTGCCTCCAGCAGGTAGGCCTCACCGTCTTCGGTCAGACGATAGTCGAGCCGCGCATAGCCGCTCATGCCGAGCAGGCGGTAGATTTCCTTCGAAGCGCTCTCCAGTTTGGACTGCAGCTCTTTTGGCAGGCGGGCCGGCCCCGTCTTCAAGCCGACCTGGCGCTGATATTCGGGATCCCACTTGGCTCGGTCGGACGCAATGAGCGGCTTGCCGTTCTCCTTCTTGGTCATGGAGAACTCCCACGGCGGCAGCACCGTGACGCGGTCGTTGCCCATCACGCCCACATAGATCTCGCGCCCGTCGATGAACTGCTCGGCCAGCGCGGTCGATTTGGTGGTGCGGTGGATGAACTCCACGCGCTCCTTGAGCTTGTCGTCGTCGTGCACGATCGAGGCGCCGGAAATGCCGGCCGATCCCTCCTCGGTCAGCGATTTGACGAACAGCGGAAACTCCAGGTCGGGGGCGCGCTTCACGGCACGGCGTGCTGAGAAGATGCCGAAGGCCGGCACCTTGAAGCCGTGATAGGCGAGGATCTTCTTGGTCAGTGCCTTGTCGCGTGCCAGCGTCAGGCCGCGCGGATTGCAGCCGGTGTAGGGCTGCTTGCGCAACTCGAGATAGCTGACGACGTGCTGGTCGAAATGGCCGATGCCGCCAAACTCCTCGACCAGGTTGAAGGCGATGTGCGGTTTGTGGGCGTCGATCGCGCCGCGGATCGTGGAAAGATCATCCGATACGCCTATCGAAAACACCTCGTAGCCGAGGCTCTCGATGGCGTCGCGCACGTCGAACTCCGTCTTGCGCAATTCGCGCTGCTTCTCGCTGAAATCCTTGAGCTCGCCCTGAGGCAGCAGCTTCTCGTCGGCCAGCATGACGACTCGCAGCTTCTTGCGAGCCTTGCGCTGTGTGCGGGCCATCCAGGAACCTCGAGCGTTGCCTCAGTCGACTGAGCAACGCCAGCGATCAAGCTCGGTTCCACTGCGGCAGCGCCATATCAGGTGGAAACTTCGGCTTGGCTGGAGCGTTCTCGTTGCGCCACAGACCAGATGAGACCCCCGTGCCGGACCGAATTGCGATACAGCGCGTGACAGCGGGCAAGGGCTCGGGCGCTCCGCCGAGGCGCCGCGCTCCGGCTCGGCCGCTGGCGCTGGAGCAAGCCGACGACGAGACTTTGCTGGCCACGCGTCTCTGCGACCTTCCCGTTCGGATGGAAGGCAGCTCTGATGGACCGCCGGGCCAGGCGGCTGCATCGCGAATTGCAGGCTCGCGGCATCACGGCTCTGCCGCACGTCTATCTGTCGGAAGAGTTCTTCAACCCCGACGGCATGCTTGGCTTCGCCGTGCCCTTCTACCTGGCGCATCCCCGGCTGATGGCGCTCGAGACGCAGCCAGATGCTGGAAGTGGAAGGTGCCGGCGAAGCCGAGTGCCGACGCATCTTTCGTCACGAGGCCGGGCACGCCATCGACGAGGCCTTCAAGCTGCACGAGCAGGCCCGCTACCTGCAGCTGTTCGGCGATCCGGCGGTTGCCTATCCGGCTGCGTACACGCCGCGGGTGGAGAGCCGCGCGTACGTCATCAATCTGACCAGCTGGTACGCGCAGGCGCACCCGGTCGAAGATTTCGCCGAGACCTTCGCGGTCTGGCTCAACCCGTTCATCGACTGGCGCGCAGCCTACCGAGGCTGGCCGGCGCTGGAAAAGCTCGAGTACGTCGACACGCTGATGCGCGAGATCGCCGGCAAGGCACCGCTGGTCTCGGACCAGAGCGAGGTCGAGCCGCTCAGCGCGTTGCGCCATACGCTGGGTGAGCACTACGCCGAGAAGCGCAAGTATTTCGCCTGGAACTGGCCGGCCAACTACGACCAGGACCTGCGCCGCATATTCTCGGACGGGTGCCGAGGACGCCCAGGCTCGGCCTGCCACGCGCTTCCTGCGCCGGGTGCGGCCGCTGTTGCGGACGCGCATCGCCGAGGGCACCGGCGTGCATGCCTATGCGGTCGACCAGCTGCTGCGCCAGATGATTGCGCGCGCGCAGAAGCTCGATCTGCGCCTCACCGAAACGCCGGAGGCGACCATCGAGAAGCTGCTCGTCGTGCTGACGATGCAGACGGCCGGCGTGGTGCACAAGGGCTACCCCAAGGTCGCCGCTGTGAGGGCTTCGCAAGCTGCAGCCGCGCTTGCGCCGTGCGTGGGCTAGCCCGACCGCGTGCGCTTGCGGTCGCCGATGCGGGCCGACAGCAGCGCCGCGTGCACCACCCGCAAGGCCTCGTGGCGCGGCTTGTCCTTGTGGATGGCCACGTGCAGGCGCGTGGTGATGGCCGGCTCGATCGGCCGCACCACGAGGTTTTGCAGCGTCACGGCCGCGTGCTGCACCTCGCTCGGCAAGATGGAGGCGCCGAGGCCGGCATCGATCAGCCCGATGATGCTCAGGCCGGACTCGAATTCCATGGTGGCGCCGGGCTTGCAGCCGGACTTCTCGAACCAGCCGTGCACGAGGTCGTAGGTCAGCGTGCCGGGGGTGTAGAAGATGAACGGCCGGTCGGCGAGATGGTCCGGCCGGACGGCCTTCGGAGGAGCCCCGTACGCCCGCGGCCAGAACGCCATGAGCGATGACTTCGCCGGCGGTGTGGACGGCCAGCGCAGGGTCGGTCACTGGGCCCGGCATGTTGACCAAGGCGACGTCGGCCCTGTTGTCGACCACCTGCCGCAGCACCTTGCCGGCCGATCCGGCGGTGACGGCCACCTCGAGACGCGGATAGCGCTTCCGCAGCTCCAGCAGGATCGGCGGCAGCACGTAGGCGGCGAGCGTCGCGCTGGTGGCGAGGCGCACGCGGCCCCAGCCGCCGTCGCGGTGCGTGCGCATCGCTTCCTCGACGAGGTCCGCCTGCTGGATGAGGCGGCGCGCATGCTCGAGCAGCTGTTCTCCTGCCGGCGTCGGATGCGCCTTCTTGCCGAGGCGGTCGAGGATGCGCGTGCCGAGCCGCGCCTCCAGCTCCTTGATCTGCTGGCTGACGGCCGATTGCGTGAGGTTGAGGAGGCGGCCGGCTTCCGAGAAGCTGCCGGTCTCCGCCACCGCGAGAAAGCTCTGCAGCTGATCGAGATTGAGCCTGCGCATTCGAGAAGAGATACTTATCGTATTGATAAGATCAATCGATTTCCCTGTTCGCGCCGCCGGCGTTAGAGGTACGGCCCAAGGCGACGCCATTTGTCGTCATTGCGGATTACAGGAGATTGTCATGGAAACGCATACAGCCAGATCGTTGTTGCAAGCGCACGGAATGCAGAGCGGGTCGGCGCACGGGAACGGTGTGCTCGCTGCCTCGCTCAACGTCATCAAGTCGGTCGCTCGCGCTCTTGTGCAGTGGCAGCGCCAGCGGCGCGATGTCATGGAGCTGCAGCGCATGGACGACCGGCTGCTCGCCGATATCGGCATCACGCGCGGCGAGGCCGAGCATATGGTGCGCAACGGCCGCTGGGACCAGGCGTCGTTCGAGCCCGAAGCCTTTCCGGCGACGCGTCCCTCCGCCCTGATCTGGGCCAAGGAGCTTGGCGGGCGTGCGTAAGCCAGTCGCGCACCAAGTCGCGTATCGGGCGATGTGCCCGGATACAAACAGTTTATCGGCGGCTGTGCGATGCGCGGGCCGCCGATTTTGTTTGGCCACCTCGCGAATGCATGATGTGTAACCGGGCGCCTCCTGCGCTACGGTCTGCCCATGCGAGACGACGTCGAGCCGCAGCCCCCGGCGGCAGGCAGCTTCCTGACCCTGTTCCCGTCCATCATGCTGCCGATGTTCCTGGCGGTGGTGGACCAGACCATCGTGGCGACCGCGCTGCCGGCCATTGCCGCTTCGCTCGGCAACATCGACCGCGTGTCGCTGGTGGTGGTGTCCTACCTGGTCGCCACCACGGTGGCCGCGCCTCTGTATGGCCAGCTGCGCGACATGCACGGCGGCCGGCGCATGATGCTGATCGCGCTGTCGGTATTCCTCGCCGCCTCGCTGCTCTGCGCGCTCGCCACCAGCATCGAGATGCTGATCTTCGCGCGCGTGCTGCAGGGACTGGGCGGCGGCGGCCTGATGACGCTGACGCAGTCGCTGATCGGCGAGAGCGTGCCGCCGCGCGAGCGCGCCCGCTACCAGGGCTATCTCGCCGCCGTGATGGTCACCTCCAGCGTGTTCGGCCCGGTGGTCGGCGGCTACCTGGCGCACAGTTTCGGCTGGCGCAGCATCTTCCTCATCAATCTGCCGCTCGGTGCGCTCGCCATGCTGCTGACGCTGCGGCTGCCGGCGCGGCCGATGCGGGTGCAACCCTGGGCGTTCGACGGCCTCGGCGTGGTGCTGTTCGTCCTGTTCATCCTGCCGACGCTGGTGGCGCTGTATCAGGCCCAGGAGCTGCGCCTCGATCGCCTGCCGGCCCTGATCGCGCTGGTGGCGGTGGGCATGGTCGCGCTGGTCCTGCTGGTGCGGCGCGAGCGGCAGGCAGCGTTTCCGCTGTTCCCGCTGGCGCTGCTGCGCCAGCCCACCATCTGGCGCAGCGATGCGCTGGCGGCCTGCCACGGCGCGGCGCTGGTGTCGCTGGTCACCTTCCTGCCGCTCTATCTGCATATCGCCCAGGGCACGTCGCCTGCCGAGTCGGGCCTGCTGCTGCTGCCGCTGATGTTCGGCATCGGCACCGGCTCGATGGCGACCGGCCGCACGGTCAGCCGCACGGGCTACACCACCATCTTCCCGTCCGATCGGCCTGATCATCGCGACCATCCTGCTGATCTGCCTCGGCGCTGCTGGTGCCGAGCCTGTCGCACACGCAACTTGCCGTGCTGCTGTTCTGCACCGGCCTCAGCATGGGCACGGTGATGGGCGTGGTGCAGGTGACGGTGCAGAGCGCCGCCGGCGTGGCCTCGCTGGGCTCGGCCGCCGCCTCGGTGCAGCTGTCGCGGGCGCTCGGCGCCGCCTTCGGCACGGCGCTGGTCGGCACGGTGCTGTTTGCCGTCCTGACCTGGAGCGATCCGGACGCGGCGCAACCTGTTCGGCGCCATGGTGCGCGAGGGCCAGCAGGTTGTTGCGGGCCTGCCAGTCGCAGCGGCAGGCTGAGGTGCATGCCATGATCACCAACGCGTTCCGCGCGGCGTTCCTGGCCATCGCCGCCTTCACGGCGATGGGCGTGCTGCTGGCCTGGACGATCCCGGCGCGGCGGCTGAGCTAATGTCGGGATCGACGCACCGCGACCGCGCGGCGTCCGCAACCTGTTCCCCTCCCCTTGATGGGGAGGGGTTAGGGGTGGGGTGAAATCGCACGGTCGACCAAGTTGCTTTACCCCCACCCCCGACCCCTCCCCGCAAGTGGGGAGGGGAGGCGCGAGCGGCTTGCGCCCGACTAGACCGCCAGCGAAGGTGATTTCAGGACCGCTAGCAAGGCGAGAGAACTGCAGGGAGGCTTATTGAAGATCACCGATGTCGCAACCCACGTGCTGGAAGCGCCGCTGTCGAGCCGTTCGGGTGGTCGTTCTCCTCGACCTCGGTGCGGGCGAGCTGCATCGTCGAGATCCGCGCCGACGACGGCACCACCGGCTGGGGCGAATGCTACGGGCCGGCGCGCATCAACGCGGCCATCGTCGCGGCCTTCAAGGGTCGCCTGATCGGCCGCGACCCGCGCGCCACCGACGTGATCTGGATGGATCTCTACAACCACTTCCGCGACTACGGGCAGAAGGGCGTGGTCATCTCGGCCATCAGCGGCATCGACATCGCGCTGTGGGATATCAAGGGCCGCCATTTCGGCGTGCCGGCCTCGATGCTGCTGGGCGGCGCGACGCGCACCGCCGTCGACGCCTACGCAACCGGCACCTATCGGCGCGGCACCGGCGATCCGCTCGACTACATCGTCGAGGAGGTGAAGGGCACGTGCCGACGGGTTCAAGGCCGTCAAGCTGAAGATCGGCTTCGGCGTGGCGCAGGATGTCGAGCTCATCAAGTGCCGTGCGCAAGGCGATCGGGCCGCGCATCGGCCTGATGCTCGATGCCAACCACGGCTACGACGTGCTGGAGGCGATCGCGCTCGGGCGCGCGGTGGCGGATCTCGATATCGGCTGGTTCGAGGAGCCGGTGGTGCCCGACGAGCTCGACAGCTACCTCGAGGTGCGCAAGGGCCAGCCCATTCCGGTTGCCGGCGGCGAGTGCGAGTTCACGCGCTGGGGCTTCCGCGAGGTGTTCCTGCGCCGCGCCATCGACATCGTGCAGCCGGACACCTGCGCGGCCGGCGGCCTGTCGGAGTGCAAGAAGATCGCCGACATGGCCGCCGCGTTCGGCGTCCGCTACGTGCCGCACGTGTGGGGCACGGGCATCGGCCTGGCGGCCTCGCTGCAGCTGCTGGCGGTGCTGCCGCACGTGCCGCCCCGCCTGACGCCGCGCGAGCCGATGCTGGAGCTGGACCGCTCGGAGCATCCCTTCCGCCAGGCGATCCTGAAGACGCCGATCGAGGCTGTCGATGGACGCGTGACGATCCCGACCGGCCCCGGCCTCGGCATCGAGGTGGACCGGGCCGCGCTCGAGCGCTTCCGCGTTGCCTGAGGTGGGTACAGATCAGTCGCCGGTGTGGCGACGGGTTATAGCCTCGCCGTACGTCAGGTATGCGGCAGGGGATTTCGATGTGCGCATATTGTAAGGGAGATCGGTCATGGCCTTGGTGCAGCAGGACCAGCCGGCATGCCCACCCGATCCCGTCGACGAGGCGCTGCAGAATCCGGCCAGCTCATTGCGCTCGCCGCGCATGTTCGACGCCGAGGATACCAGCGCGCTGGAGGGCAGCGTGCACTGGAAGCCCGCCAAGTCGATCTGGATATCGGCCATGACGCTGGCGGCGCTGATCGGCGGGCCGATCTATTTCACCTGGGGCGCGCTGGCGCTGTTCGTCGCCACGACGGCCGTCACGGTGTGCCTCGGCCATTCGCTCGGCATGCACCGGCGGCTCATCCACCGCTCCTACGACTGCCCGCTGTGGCTGGAGCGGCTGTTCGTCTATCTCGGCACGCTGGTCGGCATGGCGGGCCCCTACGGCATGATCCGCCAGCACGACATCCGCGACTGGGCACAGCGCAAAGCCGGCGTGCCATCCCTACCTGGCGCATCGCTCGTCCATGCTGCGCGACGGCTTCTGGCAGCTGCATTGCGAGCTGACGCTTGCCCATCCGCCTGAGCTGGTGATGGAGCGGCACGTGGCCGAGGATCGCTTCTACCGGTTCATCGAGCGCACCTGGATGGCGCAGCAGCTGCCGTGGGCGGCACTGTTCTTCGCGATCGGCGGCATGCCGTGGCTGGCGTGGGGCATCGCGGCGCGAGTGGCGGCTTCCGTCACCGGGCATTGGCTGGTCGGCTATTTCGCCCACAACCAGGGGCCGCGCTCCTGGCACATCGAGGGCGCCGGCGTGCAGGGCTACAACGTGCCCTACTGCGGGCTGATCACCATGGGCGAGGCCTGGCACAACAACCACCACGCCTTCCCGGGCTCGGCGCGGCTCGGCGTCGGCCCCGGCGAAACGGATCCCGGCTGGTGGGTGCTGGTCGTGCTCGAGAAGCTCGGCCTGGTGTGGAACCTCAAGACGCCGGAGATGCTGCCGCACCGGCCCAACCTCGTGGCGCTGCATCAAGAGCCAGCGCCTTACGGCACGACCATCGGCAGACGGTTCGCGAGCGAGTAGACAAGGCACAGCGCGAGACTGGCCCAGACCGCGATCGTGAAATAGAGCGACATCCACGCGATCTCATCTTTCCACTGCGCAAAGTCGTGCGTCACGATCCAGCGTGAGCGCACGTCACGGAAACCTTCGAGAGGGCTAAGAACCCTGCTGCCGTCCGCCAGCCCCGCCTGCCATCGCTTGAGGTACATCGGTACGTCGACGGTGATGAGGAAAGCCAGATAGGCTGCGATGCCCATGATCGCGACGACGAGCGCCCAGCGCACCGGCCCATCGAACTCCGGCAGCAGCCGGCAAAGTGCAATTCCAACCGCGAGGAACGCCACCGCCCAAATCGAATTTTCGATGGCGTTGGCCAGGTAATTGGTCGTCAGCACGCCGTACCAGGAGCAGCACTGCGCGACGACGATCATCGGCACGAGCATCCATGCGACGGCCACGGTGCTGTCGGCTCCGGCCAACCCACCCAGCTGATGCAGGACGATTGCCCACTGCGCCGCGAAGCAGACCTCGGCCACCGTCGCCACGGACCGGCCGATGAGAACGCTGGATAGCCAGGTATCGAACAGGCAGATCCGTTGCACGTCCGCGCGCGGCAGAAACGACCGGAAGGCGCAGCCAAAAACATAAGCCGCGCAAAGGAACAGCATCAGCGAAGTGCCCGAGGCGCTGTCCAGGCCGTGAGCTTGCTGCAGGTGGAACTGGCGATACAGCTGGAACCAAAGCGCGATGTTTATTGCGCTGGCCAGGCTCAGGAACGCCCACCACCAAGCCACAGGACTTGACCGCACCTGCCACAGCAACCGCATTGGCTCTCCGCTTGTAACCGATCTGACACCTAACCGTCATAATAGTGTCACGACGCGCGGTGACTTGCGAGATGAAATCGGGGTTAGGGCCGCGTTGCGCGATTGAGCAAATCGCGGCAGCTGGAGGCGATGCGGGTTCGACGAACTCCACCCGGCTGTTGCGGCTGCGCCGGCCAAACGTGGCGGTGCTGCATTAGCGCAACCGCGAGATTGCTCCCTGGCTTGGCGAGCCAGATGCGTTAGTGTGTGCACATGGCATCTGTACAAGGAGTGGTGCCGTGACCGAGCCGAAGAACCCCGCGCAGCCAAGGATGCGCGAGTGGCCGATGTTCTCCCGGGCAAAGCGAACGCGTCGTGCTCCGAAGCGCGATGGACGTCCCTGGCCGACCATCGCTGAGCTGGTGATGGAGCACGTGCCGGGCACGCCGTCGGAGAAGTTTGCTTGGCTGCAGCACCACGCGGCGGCAGGCAAGCTCGACGGCGATGACCCCGACGAGATCGCGCAAGCGGAGACAATGCTTGCAATGCTGGCGCGCTTTTCAGGATCCAAGCCGGATCGGCAGGCGCGTCACTTGGACGAGCTTCTCGACGAGGGCTTGCAAGGGACGTTCCCGGCCAGCGATCCGGTGGCGGTGGGGGACTTCACGAGTACCGAGGCACCGCGTCGACCCATCGACAGAGCCGCGGTTGTTCCCGTCGCCGGGATGGCGACGAAGCGCAAGCGGGCGCCGACCCGGATACACCGTTAGCCCAACTGCACTCAGCCGCGCGTGGCGGCGCTCGGCAGCCTCGCGGGTCCACAGGTCCCACGGCCGATGCACCTGGCCTTCGATGGAGACGACGCAGGCGGCCGCTTCCTCGGCGGTCAGCGCATTGATGGGACCCAGCCGCATGGCCTCGGACTGGTAGCGCGCATTCAGCTCGGCATAGATGGCGCGGTAGACGACGAGCGGCAGCGACGGCGCCGTCACGGTGGAGCCGTGCCCGCGCATGACGACGATGTTGCTGCCGGCGAGCGACTTCGCCAGCGCGCGGCCGAGTTCCGGCGAGCGGATCAGCAGGTCGGTGGCGGGGCCGCCCGTGTCGCGGATTTCGAACAGCGGCGCCCCGGTGCCGATGAAGCCCGCCATATGCAACACCGCGCGCAGGCGGTGCTCGACCGAGATCGACAGCGGCACGATCGAATGCGAGTGGCTGTGCACGACCGCCATCACGTCGGGCCGCGCCGCGTAGATCTCGCTGTGAATGAAGCGCTCGAGATAGGGGCGCGGCCCTTTCGCATCGACGGGGGAGCCATCCAGGTGGAATTGCAGGATGTCGTCGGCGGTGACGCTGCCGGGCGCCATGTTGCGGGCCAGCAGGAAGCGGTCGGGCAGCTTGTCGTGGCGGACGCTGACGTGCCCGAAGGCATCGACCACGCCGTGGTCGTAGAGGATGTGGTTGGCTGCGACGACGTCGCGGATCAGGGCGGGGTCGGGGGTCATGAGCCTCTCAATTGGCCGGTGGCTGGATGCCTGCAACGCGGGCGAGTTCGGCGCTGCGCGTCGCCTCCGCGGTGAAGAAGGCTGCGAACTCGGCGGCCAACTCGGTGACCGGCTCGGCGCCGAGCGCCGTCAGCTTCTGCACCAGGTCGGGATTCTTGGAGGCCGTCTGCACGGCGCCATTGATCCGGGCGACGAGGTCGGGCGCCATGCCCTTCGGGCCCCACAGCGCATACCACAGCAGGAAGTTCAAGCCGGGGAAGCCGGCCTCGGCGATGCTCGGCACATCCGGAAGCAGGGGCGAGCGCCGATCCGACATGACCGCGAAGGCGCGCAGGCTGCCGGCCTGGATCTGCTGCAGGGCGCTGCCGAGCGGGGCGACCATCAGCGTGGTCTGGCCGCCGATCACGTCGGTCAGCGCCGGCGCCGTGCCGCGGTAGCTGACGATCACCGTCTTGACGCCGATCGTGGTGTTGAAGCTCTCGGTGGCGAGATGGCCCATGGCGCCGAGCGCGGAATTGGAGAAGGTGTGCTTGTCGGGGGTGGCCTTCATCTCGGCGGCCAGCGCCTTGAGGTCGGCCGGTGTCTTGGCCGGATGGCCGACGAACACCATCGGCGAGGTGGCGAACCTGGAAATCGGCGTGAAGTCGGCGACGGGGTCGTAGGGCACGTGCTTCATGACGTGCTTGGCCATGACGTGGATGTCGGCATTGGTGAGCAGGGTGGAGCCGTCGGGAGCCGCACGCGCCACTTCGGCGGCGCCCAGCGTGTTGTTGGCGCCGGCACGATTTTCGACCACCCAGGTCTGGCCGAGGATGTCCTTGAGGCGCTCGGCGTAGAGCCGGCCGATGGCATCGATCGCCCCGCCGGGCGCGGCGGGCACCACCAGGCGGACGTTGCCCTGCTGCGCGCAAGCCGCGCGCGACAGCGGCAGCATGGCCAGTCCACCTAAAGCAGCTACAGTCTTACGGCGCGTCAGCATGGCGTTCCCTCCAGAGCCTTTGCGATCATCACGCGAGACGGCGGGGCAGTTGTCAAGGACGGCGCATTTCGAGCGTGGTTACCGGTTGCCGCGCTTGGCGCGCTCGGCGAAGCGGACGGCTTCCTCGGCGGCCTTGAACAGGGCGCGGGCCTTGAACTCGCACTCCTGCTGCTCGGCCTTGGGATCGCTAGTCGGCGACCACGCCGGCGCCGGCCTGCACGTGGATCTTGCCGTCCTTGACCAGCGCGGTGCGCAGCACGATGCAGCTGTCCATCTCGCCGTCGGCCGAGAAGTAGCCGACGCAGCCGCCGTAGGGGCCGCGCTTCTCCTTCTCCAACTCGTCGATGATCTGCATCGCCCGCACCTTGGGCGCGCCCGACAGCGTGCCGGCGGGGAAGCCCGCCATCAGCGCGTCGATCACGTCGTGCTTCTTGTCGAGCGTGCCGGTGACGTGGCTGGAGATGTGCATGACGTGGCTGTAGCGCTCGATGACGAAGCTCTCCTTGACGCGCACCGAGCCGATCTTGGCGACGCGGCCGACGTCGTTGCGGCCGAGGTCGAGCAGCATCAGGTGCTCGGCGCGCTCCTTGGGATCGGCCAGCAGCTCGGCCTCCAGCGCCTTGTCCTCGTCGGGCGTGGCGCCGCGGCGGCGCGTGCCGGCGAGCGGGCGGATGGTGACCTCGCCGTCGCGCACGCGCACCAGGATCTCGGGCGAAGAGCCGACCAGCGAATAGGCGCCGAAGTCGAGATAGAACAGGAACGGGCGAGGGGTTGGTGCGGCGCAGCGCGCGATAGAGCGCCAGCGGCGGCAGATGGAACGGCGCCGAGAAGCGCTGCGACAGCACCACCTGGAAGATGTCGCCGGCGGCGATGTACTCCTTGGCGCGCTCGACCATGCCGATGAACTCGGCCGGCGTGGTGTTGGAGACGGCGGTCGGCAGGGCCAGCTCGACGCCCGACATGCTGGTGGCGTGCGGCAGCGGCTCATCGAGCGCCTTGACGACCTCGCGCAGGCGCTCGATGGCGCGCGGCGTAGGCTGCCTTCGCGTCGGCGCCGGCTTGCGGAAAGACCGGCGTGACGACGATCATCTCGTCCTTGACGGCGTCGAACACCACCATGACGCGTCGGCCGCACGAACACGCTGTCGGGCACTTCCAGCGCGTCGGGCCGCTCGTTCGGCAGATGCTCGACCAGGCGCACGGTGTCGTAGCCCATGTAGCCGATCACGCCGGCGGCGATCGGCGGCAGCTCGGCGGGCAGCTCGATGCGCGACTGGGCGAGCAGCGCCCGCAGCGATTTGAGCGTCGGCAGCTTCTCGGGCTCGAAGGCGTTGAGCGTCGGTCTGCGGCCGGCGATTGATCTCGGCCTTGTCGCCGAATGCGCGCCAGACGATGTCGGGATTGATGCCGATGATGGAGTAGCGGCCGCGCACGGCGCCGCCCTCCACCAATTCCAGCAGGCAGCTCATGGGCCGCCCGTCGGACAGCTTGAGCATGGCCGAGACGGGCGTCTCGAGGTCGGCGACGAGGCGCGTCCACACCACCTGCGGCGTGCCGGCGGCGTAGTGCTTGGCGAACACGCCGCGGGCGGGCTCGGCCTCGAAATCCCGCACTGCGACTTCGAGCTTGGTCATCGATCGATCCCTCGGCGAACGCTAACCTGCTTTCCCAATCACTCGATATCCTGCTGCGCTGCCGGTGCCCAGCGCCTGGCGCAAAGCCGCCTCGTTGACCGACAGGCCGTAGCGCTTCTGCAGGGCGTCGAGATATTCGCCGACGATGTCGCCCTGCATCTGGCGCGTGACCTCGGCCTTGAGGCGGGCGAGCTGCTCGGGCGTTGCGGCAGCGGGCAGGCTTGATGTCGGCGACGCGCAGGATGATGCGCGACTTGCCGTCGGCCGTCCGCGCCGAGGCCGCCCCGCCCTTCGGCAGCGCGAAGGCCTGCTGGACCGCGCCCTGGGTCAGGCCCTGCGGCACCGTGTTGCGCGTCACGCCGGTGGCCTTCTGCACCTTGGCTCCGCCGGCCTCCTTGGCGACCGCATCGATCGATCTCGCCCTTGCCGAGGCGATCCACCAGCTTGCCGGCGAGCGAGGCGATCTCGGCGCGCCGCTGCTCCTCGGTGGCGGCCGTCGTGATCTCGGCCTTGGCCTCCTCGAAGGTCTTCTGCTTCTCCGGCGTGACGGCCACCACGTCGACCCAGGCGTAGCCGCCGTCCGCGAGCTCGGTGGCCTCGGCGTCGAGGCCGGGGCTGCCGGCAAAGGCTGCCTGCGCGACCTGGGCGGCTGCCGCGCCCTCGATGGCCGGCTTGCCGTCCGCGGTCTTGCCGCCGCGGTCGATGTCGGGGATCTCGCGGAAGTCGAGCTTGAGCTGCTCGGCGATCTCCTTCAGGGGCTTGCCGGACGCGCGCTCGTCCTCGACTTTGTCGTGCAGGCTCTGGATTTCCTGGTTGGTGCGCTCCTCGGCGAGCTTGTCGCGGACCTCGCCCTTCACCTCGTCGAAGGAGCGCTGCTTGCCGGGCACGATCTCGCTGACGCGCACCAGCACGATGGCGAACTGGCCCTCGACGGGCTTGGACAGCTCGTCCTTCTTCAGGGCGAAGGCGGCCTCGGCGATCTTGGGATCGATCATGTCGCGGCGGGACGAGCAGGCCGAGCTCGATGTCGGCTTCCTTGAAGCCCAGCTTGGTCGCGGCCTCGGTGAAGTTCTTGGCCTTGGACAGCTCGGCGTAGGCCTTCTCGGCCGCGGCCTTGTCGGGGAAGGACAGCTGCTGGACGCGCCGCTTCTCCGGCGATGTCGATCCTGTCCTTGGTCTTCTCGTAGGTCGCCTTGATCTCCTCGTCGATGATGTTGATGCGGGCCTTGACGGAGTCATGGCTCAGCAGCAGGACGTTGATCTTGCGCAGCTCCGGCGTCACGAACTGGCGCTTGTTCTGGTCGTAGTATTCGCGCAGCTTGGCCTCATCCAGCGGCGCAAGCTTGATCAGCTTGTCGAAGTCGGGGGCGAGATAGTCGATGTCGCGCGTCTCCTCGCGATACTGGTACAGCTGCTCGATGCACGGACTGCGGGCGGCACCACGCCGGCGAGCAGGCTGTCGGTGATCTGCTCGCGGATTTCCTCGCGGCGCCGATCGCGCAGGAAGCGGGCCTCGTTGATGCCGTTCTGGCGCAGGAAGCTCTGGAACAGGACCGGGGAGAACTGGCCGTCGGCCCCCTGGAAGCCGGGCTCGGCCTTGATCAGCTCGGCGATGCCGGCGTCCGACAGGGACAGGTTCAGCTCGCCGGCGTGCTTGTCGACGGCTGCCGCGTTGACCAGACGCGCGAGCGCGCTCTGCTCGACGCCGAACAGCCGCGCCTGCTCGGGCGTCAGCCGCCGTCCGAGGCGCCGCGAGAGGGCGTTGATCTCTTCCTGGTAGGCCTGCCGGTACTGTTCGGCGGTGATCTCGGTGCCGCCGATCTTGGCCGGCACCGGGCGCCCGACCTTGCCGACGTAGTCGCCGACGCCCCAGACGGAGAAGGCGATGATCAGCAGGCCCAGCAGCCCCTTGGCGAGCCAGTTGCCCACGCCCCTGCGCATTTGATCGAGCATTGGTCGTACGTTTCCGAGTTGTCGGCCGGTCGAGCGTCAGCGGCAGCCGCTTTCCGGCGCAGCCGCGGGTTGACCGGTCCCAAGGGAATTCCCAGCGCCTTGACGCGCTCGCGCGGCATATTATGAACCCAGCGACCGGCCTGCAAGTCACAGCGGTTGCGCTCCGTCCGAATAGGTTGAAGCGCATTTGCGAGGTCCCCGAACATGGCATCCCCTGCGTCCATCCGCCCGCTGGTGGCCGGCAACTGGAAGATGAACGGCCTGGTGGCGGCATTGGGCGAGGCGCGCCGCGTGCGCGACCGCCTGGGCGAGGCCGAATACGGTGCCGCGGACGCCATGATCTGCCCGCCGGCGACGCTGGTGGCGTCGCTGGCCAAGGAGGCGGCCGGCTCCCGGCTGCAGGTCGGGGCGCAGGATTGTCACGCCGCGGCGAGCGGCGCCCATACCGGCGACATTTCGGCCGAGATGCTCAAGGATGCCGGCGCAACCGCCGTGATCGTCGGCCACTCCGAGCGGCGTGCGGACCACGGCGAGGGCGACCGCGAGGTGCGGCAGAAGGCGCTGGCCGCGCACCGCGCCGGCCTGGCTGCGATCGTGTGCATCGGCGAGACGGCCGGTCAGCGCCGGGCCGGGCTGACGCTCGAGTGGTCGGGCGGCAGCTGGCGGGCTCGCTGCCCGACAAGGCGACGGCGCGCGACACCATCATCGCCTACGAGCCGGTGTGGGCGATCGGCACCGGGCTCACCGCCAAGCCGTCCGACGTGGCGGAGGTGCACGGCTTCGTGCGCCGCGCGCTGCGGGAGCGCTTCGGCGCCGAGGGTGCCGCCATGCGCATCCTGTATGGCGGCTCGGTGAAGCCCGACAACGCGCGCGAGCTGATGGCCGTGGCCGATGTCAACGGCGCGCTGGTCGGCGGGGCGAGCCTCAAGGCCGACGATTTCCTGGCTATCATCGCGGCCTGCCGCGCTTGACCGCGACGCCCAAAAAGCGACTTAGTGGCGAATCATTGCATGATGCTCGAAGCCGAGCCTGAGAGGATCGCATGATGCGCAGCGGGCCTGACGCTCGTTCTCACGGCTGCTGCTGCTGCAGGGCAGTGGGCGCGCAGGCCGCGACGCTCGACAAGGACAGCCTGCGCGCGCCTCGAGGAGGAGCAGACAACGCTCGAGAAGGCCGGCGTGCGCGCCACCTGGCCAAGGGCGCGGCGTGGGCCAAGGACAACCTGCCGCTGGACAAGCTGCAGGAGGTGCGCCGCCTGATCGAGGTGGACGAGCAGATCCTGTTCCGCTGCCAGGGCAAGCCGCTGGTGCTGCTGCCCTCCTCGGTGGATGCCGATCCCGTCGCAGCACCACGGACGATACCGCGCCGGATGGCGAGAAGCCGGCCGACGGCGCGGCGGCCGCCACCAAGGCCGCGCCGGCCAAGGATGCCAAGGCGCCGGCACCCAAGGCTGCGGCCGTGACGCCCGGCAAGGCAGCGGTCGAGGCCCCGGCCAAGAAGGCCCCGCCGGCGGCGCCCAAGGCTACCGCCCCCGTGCAGCCCAAGCCGAAGGAACTCGGCGGTCAAATCCGAGACCACGGTGGCGGCCAAGCCCAAGCCGGCGCCCAAGAAGGCGGATGACGCCTACAAGCCGCCCAAGCCCGATCCGGCGCAGGAGCCGTTCAGCCTGCAAAATCCCAATCGCAGCGGGCAGTAGCCGCGCTCGCGGCCGCTGCGAACGCGCATGGGTTGGCACCGGGCGGCCGTCTGGTGTAGAAGCGCGCCCAACTGGTCCCTCCGGCCGGCCTGCCGCCGGGGACGCAAAGGCTGAGACACTCATGACCACCGTTCTGCTCATCATGCACATGATGATTGCCGCCGCCATGATCGGCGTGGTGCTGCTGCAGCGCTCCGAGGGCGGCGCGCTCGGCATCGGCGGCGGCGGTGGCGGGTTCATGACGGGCCGAGGCGCGGCCAATTTCCTGACGCGCGTGACGGCCGGGCTGGCGGCGGCGTTCTTCGTCACCAGCCTGCTGCTGTCCATCCTGGCCGAACCGGCCGGAGAAGGCGCCGTCCCTGTTCGGCAGCGAGCCCGGCACGTCGCGGCCGGCCTCCAAGACGCACCGTTCCCGAGAGCGGCAAGGAGCCGGCTGGCAAGGCGCCGGAGCAGCCCAAGTCCGGCGGCGGCATCCTGGAGAAGTTCGAGACCCCGCCGGCCGGCGGCGGCTCGCGCGTGCCGCAATCGAAGTAGGTTGGAGCCTGTCATCCCGGAATGTGCGTCAGCACATATCCGGGACCCAGCCCAATGCGGACTTGAACGCGCCTGAGGTCCGGCTCTGGGCTGACGCCCAAGGCCGGCGATGACACCGGCAACGGCAGCTACAACGCGATCTTACGCCGCGCGCGAAAGGCCGTGGATGGAACACAAAAAACACTCTTCGAATCGCGACGGGACGGATGTATTCTGCAGGCCCATGGCGCGGTACATCTTCATCACCGGCGGCGTGGTCTCCTCGCTCGGCAAAGGGCTGGCTTCAGCGGCTCTTGGGGCACTTCTTCAGGCACGCGGCTATTCTGTTCGTCTGAGGAAGCTCGACCCCTACCTCAACGTCGACCCCGGCACGATGAGCCCTTACCAGCACGGTGAGGTGTTCGTGACGGACGACGGGGCAGAGACGGACCTCGACCTCGGCCACTACGAACGCTTCACCGGCGTGCCGGCGAAGAAGTCGGACAACATCACCACCGGACGGCTCTACCAGGAGATCCTCGCCAAGGAGCGGCGCGGCGACTACCTGGGCGGCACCGTGCAGGTGATCCCGCACGTCACGGACGCCATCAAGCAGTTCGTGCTGTCGGGCAACGACGGCATCGACTTCGTGCTGGTGGAGATCGGCGGCACGGTCGGCGACATCGAGGGCCTGCCGTTCTTCGAGGCGATCCGCCAGCTCGGCAACGAGCTGCCGCGCGGCGACTCGGTGTTCATCCACCTGACCCTGATCCCGTTCATCCCGAGCGCGGGCGAGCTGAAAACCAAGCCGACGCAGCACTCGGTGAAGGAGCTGCGCTCGATCGGCATACAACCCGACATTCTGCTTGTGCCGCTGCGACCGCGAGGTGCCGGCGTCCGAGAGGAAGAAGATCGCGCTGTTCTGCAACGTGCGGCCCGAGGCGGTGATCCAGGCGCTGGACGTCGCCTCCATCTACGACGTGCCGCTCGCCTATCACCGCGAGGGGCTCGACGCGCAGGTGCTGTCGCGCGTTCGGCATCAAGGACGCGCCGGCGCCCAAGCTCGACAAGTGGCAGACCATCTCCAATGCCATCGCCAGCCCGGAAGGCGAGGTGACGATCGCCATCGTCGGCAAGTACACGGGGCTGAAGGACGCCTACAAGTCGCTCAACGAGGCGCTGTTCCACGGCGGCATCGCCAACCGCGTCAAGGTCAAGCTGGAGTGGATCGAGAGCGAGGTGTTCGAGAGCGAGGACCCGACGCCGTATCTGGAGAACGTGCACGGCATCCTGGTGCCGGGCGGCTTCGGCGAGCGCGGCTCGGAGGGCAAGATCCATGGCCGCCCGCTTCGCCCGCGAGCGCGGGGTGCCCTACTTCGGCATCTGCTTCGGCATGCAGATGGCGGTGATCGAGGCGGCGCGCGACCTGGTCGGCATCAAGAAGGCGGGCTCGACCGAGTTCGGGCCGAGCGAGGAGCCGGTGGTCGGCCTGATGACCGAATGGATGCGCGGCAACGAGCTGGAAAAGCGCAAGCTGAACGGCGACCTCGGCGGCACCATGCGGCTCGGCGCCTATCCGGCCGCGCTCGCCAAGGGCAGCAAGGTGGCCAAGATCTACGGCGACACGCAGATCTCCGAGCGCCACCGCCACCGCTACGAGGTCAACACCAAGTACCGCGAGCGGCTGGAGAAGGCCGGCGTGCGCTTCTGCGGCCTGTCACCCGACGGCCTGCTGCCGGAGATCATCGAGCTGCCCGACCACCCCTGGTTCATCGGCGTGCAGTTCCACCCCGAGCTGAAGTCGCGCCCGTTCGAGCCGCACCCGCTGTTCGCGAGCTTCATCGGCGCCGCGGTGGAGCAGAGCCGGCTGGTTTAACGGCTGTCGCCTGTGGCCGGCACCCTTGTGTGGGCCACCCTTGATTGGCGCGCGCCTCCGGCACGACGCGGGGGTGACGCCTACGGGTCGCGCACCCCTCGCCACGAACGTCATTCCCGCGGAGGCGGGAACCCAGTACACTTGGCAACGGCGGGTACATCAGTGATCGTGCGATGCCCAAGCAGCCGTGCGTGTACATTCTTGCAAGCCAACGCAACGGCACGCTCTACGTTGGCGTGACGAGCGATCTGTTCCTGCGCACGGGCCTTCACAAGCAGGACCTGATCGAAGGCTTCACCAAGCATTATGGTGTGCATCAGCTCGTGTACTACGAGATGCACCACACGATGCCCGAAGCGATCCGGCGAGAGAAGCAACTGAAGAAATGGAACCGGGCGTGGAAAATTCGCCTCATTGAAAGCATGAACCCTGAGTGGGAAGATTTGTTCGCCGCAGTTCTGGAGCGAGATCAAGCGATGGACTTCCGCGAAGGCAAGGCACGGCCCATATTGGCTTATCATGTGGGTATGTGAGCTGGGACCCCGGACATTCGCGGGGGTCGACGGCTGTGGCGAGGGATCGCTGGCCAGCTGGCGTCATTCCCGCGGAGGCGGGAACCCGTACACTCTCGCCGGCAGCTTGGCAAACAATCGAATCAAATCCATGGGGGAACCGCGAAATGACGGCATCGTCTCGGCTGCGTATCGGCGTGCTCGGTGCCGCCAACATTGCGCGCATGTTCTGCACCGCGGTGGCGCCATCGAAAGAGGTGGTGGTGAGTGCGGTGGCGAGCCGCGGCCAGGACAAGGCCGACGCTTTCGCGCGCGAGCAGGCCATCCCGCGCGCGCTCGGCAGCTACGAGGCGCTGCTGGCCGACCGCGACATCGACGCGATCTACATCCCGCTGCCCAACAGCATGCACGCCGAATGGGTGATCCGCGCCGCCGAGGCCGGCAAGCACGTGCTGTGCGAGAAGCCGATCGCCATGTCGGCCGCCGAGACCAAGTCGATGTTCGACGCCGCGCGCCGCCACAAGGTGATCCTGCGCGAGGGCTATCCGTACATGGCCCAGCCGCACGTGGCGACCTTGCGCGCGTGGCTCGCGGAGGGCGCGATCGGCAAGGTGCGGCTGATCCGGTCGAGCTTCGGGGTATATTTCGACGATCCGGCCAACATCCGTCTCAGCGCCACGCTCGGCGGCGGCGCGCTGCTCGATGCCGGCAGCTACGCGGTGAGCCTGGTGCGCCTGGCGGCGGGCGAGCGGCCGACGCGGGTGCAGGCGGCGTCCGAGCGGGCGGCCACCGGCGTCGACCTGACCACGGTGGCGACGCTGGCCTTCGCCAGCGGGCTGCTGGCGCAGATGTCGTGCAGCTTCGCCACGGGCTACCACCGCCACGCGCTGATTGCCGGCGACAACGGCGTGATCGAGACCACCTACCTCAATCATCCGCCGATAGGCGGCCCCGCCGTGCTGCAGATCAAGCGGGGGCGGGCCAATACGGCGGCGTTCGAGCCGGCGCCGGTTCCGGACGGCAACGGCTTCCTGCTGCAGGCCGAGTCGTTCGCCCGCCTGCTGCGCGAGGGCGAGGCGCATTGGACGGGCGCCACCCCGCAGGAGTCGATCGACATCATGGCGACCCTCGACGCCATCCGCAAAAGCTCGGCCTCCGGGCCAATGGGAGGCCGTCGAAGGCTGAGACCTAGCTTCCTCTCGGCGCTTTGGTCGGAGCGGGACGGTAAGATGGGCATCTTGACTCGCCGTGCTATAATTCGGGCATGACGGACCTATTGAAGCAGGCCATTGACGCCGTGACCAAGCTGCCGAGCGACCGCCAGGACGAGCTTGCCCGGTACTTGCTGCACTTGGCAGGTGACCCCCGGCAGCCCGTCGAGATCGACGAGGCGGAGCGTGCGGCGCTTGCTGAGGCCGAGGCTCAGCTGGCCCGCAATGAGCGTGTTCCCGACGAAGTCGTGCGCGCCTTCTGGAACCGCCACGGGCTGTGAATGGCCATCATCTATGCGCCAAGGGCTCTTGCGGATCTGATCGCCATTGAAGCTTATATCACTCAGCACAATCCGCTCGCTGCGCGCCGTGTCCTGGCGGTGATCAAGTCGGCCATCGACGATCTCGAGCTGTTTCCGCGCCTGGGCCTACCCATCGATCATGAAGGCCGCTACCGGCTGCCGGTCGGCCGTTTGCCGTACCTTGTCTACTACCGTGTAGCCCTGCCGGACATCTTCATCCTGCACGTCCGGCATGGAGCGCGGCGGCCGATTGAGACCGGCGAGCTTTAGGCTAGAGCACTCCGTGCGTGCGCGAGTAGGCGCTGGGAGCCGCCGGGCGCCATCCCGACAGGGCGTCGGGGTGCGGGCGCCAGATCTCGATCTTGAGCGGGTAGCACTTGGCCACGTCGCTCGAGTGGTCGGAGCTGCAGTCGCCGCCGGGGCAGGCCGACAGCGCGCCCAGCAGGTCGATCTCGGCGAAGAACTCGATGAAGTCGCCGGGCCGCACCGGGCTCGCCTTCATGAAATACTGGTGCGTGTCGAGCGTGAAGCCGGTGCACATGAAGACGTTGAGCACGTCGTGCACGTGCGTCTCGGCGACGGGCAGCGGCAGGTTCCTGTGGGCGGCGAGCGCGCGCGTCAGGTTGGAATGGCAGCAGTGGTGGTACTCGGTGCCCTTCAAGCAGAAGGTTGGTGTAGGGGTCGCAGCGCGTGCCGATCACGTCGTGGATGCCGCCGCCGTATTCGTCCCAGCCGTACCAGTCCAGCGTGTCGTGCGTGATGGTGGCGAGCGGGCGCAGGGCCGGCAGCGTGCTCCACAGGCGGTCGCCGGTCGAGACGTGGGTGGCGTGCAGCGCGCGCGTCTTGCCGCTGAAGAAGCGCTCCGACAGGTCGTGCGCGTTCCACAGGTTGAGGTCGCCGACCTGCGGCCCCTCGATGCTGACGATGCGGAAGAGGTAGCCGGCGGGCACGTCGAAGCATGCGGCCTCGCGCGGCGGCGCGATGATCTCGCCGACCTTGGTCGGGTTCTGTCTCGCCCTCGCATAGAACGCCGCATCGAAGGGCGGGACCTGATCCACCGAGTAGCAGATCACCGGCTTCGCCTGGCGGCGCGCGGCTGCGTCGGCGGGAGCGTTCGATTGTGGTGCGCGTCGCATCAGACCACTTCTCCAAATCAAAGACCAAACAGCGGCTGCAGCAAGCGCGGCAGCAGACCCTGGAAGCGCGCCGGCCGCTCGCAGGCCAGCGCGCAGATGCAGCCGGCGGCGGCATCCGCCACCGGGCGGTGCTCGGTGCTCTCGTCGAGGTCGGCGGCGTCGCCGATACCAAAGCGGCCAACCTCGTCCTGGTAGGCGCCGCGCAGCACCAGCGTCAGCTCGGCGCCGTTGTGGCCGTGCGCCGGCAGGCCGTACCCGGGTGAGGCGCGAATGAGATGCAACTCGCCGCTGTCGGCGCCGTCGAGCGCGATGCGATGATGCCAGATGCCGAAGCCGAGCGGCCGCCAGCGCACGGCATCGAGCGGGCGCCCGACCAGGCGAGCCAGCGGTCGAGGCAGCTCAGCCGGCGATGGTGGCTCGATGTGCGGCGAGTGCGCCGCGTCCTGCGGCATCGGCGGCGGCTCTGCCGAGAGAGGGATCGGCGCGAGGTCGGCCAGGAGCGCGGCGCCGGCCTCCTCGAAGGCCGCAAGCCCATGCCGGCAGTGCGGGCACAGGGCGACGTGGCTGGCGGCGACGACGGCGAGCGCCGGCGTCAGCGTGCCGGCCGCCAGGCTCATCAGGGTGGCATCGTCGAGATGATGGGCGATGCTCATTGCAGGTCCCCGAGGGACTGGCGGATGCGCTGGCAGGCGAGGCGGATGCGCGACTTGACGGTGCCGAGCGGAACGCCCAGCTGCTCGGCGATGGCGCTGTGCGACAGGCCGTCCACGAACGACAGCGTGACGACCGTGCGCTGCTCGTCGGGCAGGTCGGCGAGCGCGGCACCGACTCGCTTCTGGCGCTCCTTGGCGTACACGACCTCGTCCGCGGGAAGGTCGCCCGAGGCCTCCATCAGGCGTTCCTCGGGCAGCTGATGCCACGGCAACTCACGGCGCAGCCGGTCGATGCGCAGGTTGCGCGCGATGGTGAAAACCCAGGTGGCGATGCTGCCGCGATCGCTGGCATACAGCGCGGCCTTGCGCCACACCGTGAGCAGGGTGTCCTGGACCAGGTCGTCGGCGGTGGCGGCGTCCGCCCCGCAGCGCATCATGTAGGCTTTCACGCGCGGGCCATAGGTCTGATATAGCTCGCGAAATGCGGCGGGCTCCGCCTGCTCTGCCACGCGCCGCAACAGATCCGCCATGATGCCAAGACGAGCCCTGGTCGCGGGCCGCACTTGGCCCAACGACGATATGCGCGAGCGACCATAGCGGAGCGCCGTGCCGTCAAGAAGGCGACAGGGCGGCAGGGTTACCGTCCGGACAAGTTACCTGATCGACGCAGATCGACAGCGGCCTGCACGGCGAAGCTTACCCAGATCGCCATGATCGGTTAGGGTGCCCGTGGAACTCACTTGAAACTCAAGAGCGAATCCGGCCGGGCTCAGAAATGGCAGACGCCAAGCGTATCCTTTGCGTGGGACATTCCGCCCTCGACCGCATCTATCGCATCGAGGCGTTTCCGGCCCAGCCGACCAAGGTGCGCGCGCTCGAGCATATCGAGGCCGGCGGCGGCATGGCGGCCAATGCCGCCGTGGCCATCGCCAGGCTGGGCGGCAAGGCCGAGCTGTGGAGCCGCATCGGCGATGACGCGGCCGGCGTCGCCATCCGCACCGGCCTGAAGGCCGAGCGGGTGGATATCCGCTACGTGCAGTCCTTCGAGGGGGCGCGGTCCTCCACCTCCGCCATCATCGTCGACGACAAGGGCGAGCGGCTGATCGTCGGGCAGCGCGATGCCGGCATGCCGGGCGGCACCAGCTGGCTGCCGCTGGAGCGGGTCAAGGAGGCCGATGCGGTGCTGGGCGACCTGCGCTGGCTGGAGGGCCTGCGCGCCGTGTTCACCCGCGCCCGCAAGGAGGGCGTGCCGACCATCCTCGACGGCGATCTCGGCGCGCGCGAGGCGCTGAGCGGTATCCTGAAGATGACCGACTACGCGATCTTCGGCACGGCGGCGCTGCGCGAGTTCGCGCCGGGCAACACCGATGAGGAGCGGCTCAATCACGTGCTGTCGCTCGGGCCCCTGCATGCCGGCGTGACGCTGGGGGCCGAGGGCTATACCTGGCGCGAGCGCGACGCCAACGGCCACGTCCCCGCTTTCGGCGTGAGCGTCACCGATACGACCGGCGCCGGTGATGCGTTCCACGGCGCCTATCGCGCTGATGCTTGCCGAAGGACGCTCCTCGCCGGAGCGCGCGCGCATCGCCACGGCGGTGGCGGCACTGAAGTGCACGCGGCTCGGCTCGCGGGCCGGATTGCCGACGCGCGCCGAGCTCGATGCCTTCCTCGCGTCACACTCGGGTTGAGGAATTGCTCGCCGCGGGGAACGAGGCGGCGTATACGACGTTATCCACAAGATTTCGGCCGTCTCCCTGATATTTGATTTGAAATCCATGGTGCGCTGCGCCGAGGGCGCGGATAGATTTCCAAGTGGGGCACCCGAGCAGCAGGAGGATCGAGTGCATGCCTGAGAAATCGAGCAACGGGCGGGCCGAGTTCGCGTTTCCGCCCATGATGATGATGCCGTTCGGGTTCGAGGCGTTGATGGAGCTCCACCGTCCGGCGTTGACGGCGGCAGCGCAGATGAACGGCAAGGTCTACGACGGCATCGCCGCCATGAACAAGAACTGGGTCGGCTTCGTCAATCGGCGGCTGAAGGAAGAGCTGGCCCTGCCGCAGCAGCTGGCAACCTGCAAGTCCGTGCAGGACATGTACGGCGTCTACAACGAGCTTCTTCCAGACGGCCTATGCCGACTACCAGGCCGAGTTCGAGCAGCTGAGCAAGCTCGGCAAATCGCTGGCGGAAGACACCGTGCACGCCGTGCAGTCGGGCGCCGAGGAAGTGGCCAAGAACGTCACCGAGAAGGTCCGCACCAAGGCCGCCTAGCAGACAAGGCTGTGCCGATCCCGCTGCGTCGCCGCGCCCACGCGTTGGGCGTACGGCGCTTCGCGTGCGCGCGCCGTCAGGACTGGAGTGCGGGGCAGGCCGATCCGCTACTTGTAACGACGGCCGTAGTTCGGCCGGTACTGGTAGGTCCGCGGGCCCGTGTATTCGTAGGTCGTGGGCTTGTAGTAGTAGCGCGAGGGCGGAGCGTAGTAGGTGTAGACCGGCGGCGCATAGTAGCGCGGCGCCACGTAGTAGACGGGACCGCTGCCGGCGTAGCCGTAGACCGCCGGTGCGCCATAGACGTAGTAGCCGGGCGCGCCGTAGCCGTAGTAGCCGCCGTAGTAGTAGGCGCGGGGGTAAGAGTCGTCCCACCCGAAGCCGCCGGCCGAAGCGGGTCCGCTTCCAAACGCGAAGAGCGCGACCGCGACACCGCATCCGACCAAGTCTTTCCGCATTACCAGCCTCCTCTGCAATCGGGAGATTGCACGTGGATTCAGCATGACAGGCCAGCCTCTCCGGCGCACTCGGGCAAAACCCCGATTGCAGCCGAGGGCGACCCCGTACCCGCGACCCCTGCAACTCGACGCGGCGTCTGTGAAGCCGCGTCTGTGAAGAGTGGGCCGTCGCGGGTGGACGCCGCGGGCGGGGGCGGCTAATGGTCCCCGTACAACTCGAAAGCCAGACAGCGGGGGCAGCGTGGCGAAGCCGGCGGTGACGATGAGCGCAGACGGTGCTTCGATGCACAAGGACATGGCCAACGCCATCCGGGCGCTGGCCATGGATGGGGTCGAGCAGGCGAAGTCGGGCCATCCCGGCATGCCGATGGGCATGGCCGACGTGGCGACCGTGCTGTTCACGCAGTTCCTGAAATTCGACGCCGGCGCTTCCGACTGGCCGGACCGCGACCGCTTCGTGCTGTCGGCCGGGCACGGCTCGATGCTGCTCTACGCGCTGCTGCATCTGACCGGCTATCCCGGCATGACGATCGACGAGCTGAAGCGCTTCCGCCAGCTCGGCTCCAAGACCGCCGGCCATCCCGAGTACGGCCACGCCGCCGGCATCGAGACGACCACCGGTCCGCTGGGCCAGGGGCTCGGCAACGCGGTCGGCATGGCGCTGGCCGAGCGCCTGCTCAATGCGCGGCATGGCGACGGCATCGTCGACCACTACACCTACGTGATCGCCGGCGACGGCTGCCTGATGGAGGGCATCAGCCAGGAGGCGATCTCGCTGGCCGGCCACCTGAGGCTCGGCAAGCTGATCGTGCTGTTCGACGACAACTCGATCTCCATCGACGGGCCGACCATCGCTGGCGGTGTCGGACGACCAGGTCGAAGCGCTTCGAGGCCTCCGGCTGGGCGGCGACGCGCGTCGACGGCCACGATCCCGAAGCCGATCGCCAAGGCGATCGCGGCGGCGCGCGCCGTCCGATCGGCCGACGCTGATCGCCTGCAAGACGATGATCGGCTACGGCGCGCCGACCAAGCAGGGCAAGGCCTCCACGCACGGCGAGCCGCTCGGCGCCGACGAGATCAAGGGCGCGCGCGAGAAGCTCGGCTGGGCGCATGCCGCCTTCGAAGTGCCGGGCGACGTGCTGGCGGCCTGGCGGGCCGCGGGCGAGCGCGGCGCCAGCTCAGCGCAAGGCCTGGGAGCAGCGCGCGGCCAAGATCGCGCCGGCGGCTCTGCGCGATCCGATCGACGAGCCAGGCGGCCGAGGCCATCAAGGCGGCCGTCGCCGAGATCAAGGCGGAGTTCGCCGCGGCGCCGCCGAAGCTGCGCCACGCGCCAGTCCTCGCAGAAGGTGCTGGAGAAGCTGGTGCCGGTGCTGCCCGAGCTGATCGGCGGCTCGGCCGACCTCACCGGCTCGAACGGCACGCGCACCAAGCATCACACGGCGGTCGTCGGCCGGAGACTTCGCCGGCAACTACATCCACTACGGCGTGCGCGAGCACGGCATGGCGGCGGCCATGAACGGCATGGCGCTGCACGGCGGCATCATCCCGTACGGCGGCGACCTTCCTGGTCTTCACCGACTACTGCCGGCCCTCGATCCGGCTGTCGGCGCTGATGGGCCAGCGCGTCATCTACGTCATGACGCACGACTTCGATCGGCCTCGGCGAGGACGGCCCGACGCACCAGCCGGTCGAGCATCTGGCGGCGCTGCGGGCCATGCCGAACCTCAATGTGTTCCGCCCGGCCGACGCGGTGGAGACGGCGGAGTGCTGGGAGGTGGCGCTGCTGGCCGTCGCGGCACGCCGTCGATCCTGGCGCTGACGCGGCAGGGGCTGCCGGCGCTGCGCACGAAGCCGGACGGCGAGAACCTGTCCGCCAAGGGCGCCTACGTGCTGGCCGAGGCCGGCGGGGGCAAGCGCGACGTGACCGATCCTGGCCACCGGCTCCGAGGTCGGCCTCGCCATGGAGGCGCGGGAACAGCTGGCAGAAGAGCGGCGTTCACGCCGCAGTGGTGTCGATGCCGTGCTGGGAGCTGTTCGCGCGCCCAGCCGGAGAGCTATCGCAAGGCGGTGCTGGGCTCGGCGCCGCGCGTCGCCGTCGAGGCGGCGATCGGCATGGGCTGGGAGCGCTGGCTCGGCGACGGCGGCACGTTCATCGGCATGAGCGGCTTCGGGGCCTCGGCGCCGGCGCCCAAGCTGTACGAGCACTTCGGCATCACGGCCGGCCACATCGTGGCGGCGGCAGCACGGAAGCTGGTGAGCTAGCCTGACATGGAACTCGATCGACTGAAGACCGCCGCCGGGCTCGACCTGAAGGGCAAGCGCGTGCTGGTGCGCGCCGACCTCAACGTGCCGGCCAAGGACGGCAAGGTGACCGACGCGACGCGCCTGGAGCGCGTCGTGCCGGGCCTCGAGGATCTGGCCGAGCGCGGCGCCAGGTCATCGTCATCTCGCATTTCGGCCGGCCCAAGGGCGGACCCGATCCGCAGTATTCGCTGAAGCCCGTCGCCGACAAGCTGGGCGAGCTGCTCGGCAAGCCGGTGGCCTTCGCTCGCCGACTGCATCGGCGAGCCGGCGGCCAAGGTGGTGGCCTCGCTCGAGCGACGGCGACATCGCCGTGCTGGAGAACCTGCGCTTCCACGCGGGCGAGGAGAAGAACGATCCGGCCTTCGCCAAGGAGCTGGCCAAGTTCGGCGACATCTTCGTCGGCGACGCGTTCTCGACGGCGCATCGCGCGCACGCCTCGACCGACGCCATCACGCGCCTGCTGCCGTCCTACGCCGGGCCGCTGCTGATGGAGGAGATCGACGCGCTGCGCAGCGTGCTCGACAAGCCGGAGCGCCCGATCGCCGCCGTGATCGGCGGCGCCAAGGTGTCGACCAAGATCCCGGTGCTCACCAACCTCGCCGGCAAGGTCGACAAGCTGATCATCGGCGGCGGCATGGCCAACACCTTCTTCCTGGCGCAGGGCGTCAACATCGGCAAGTCGCTGGCCGAGCCCGACTTCGCCAAGACCGCGCTCGAGATCATGCACGCCGCCAAGGAGCAGGGCTGCGAGGTGGTGCTGCCGGCCGACGTGGTGGTGGCCGCGAGGTTCGAGGCCGGCGCGCCCTCGCGCGTGGTGCCGATGCTGGAGACGCCGTCCGACGAGATGATCCTCGACGTCGGCCCCAAGGCGGTGGCGCACTACACCGACGTGATCGGGCGCTGCAAGACGCTGCTGTGGAACGGCCCGCTCGGCGCCTTCGAGATCGCCCCGTTCGGCGAGGGCACGTTCGCGCTGGCGCGCGCGGCCGCCGAGCTGACCAAGGCCGGCAAGCTGGTCTCGGTGGCCGGCGGCGGCGACACGGTCGCGGCGCTTGAATGCGGCCGGCGTGACCGAACAGTTCAGCTACGTCTCGACGGCGGGCGGCGCCTTCCTCGAATGGCTGGAAGGCCGCGAGCTGCCCGGCATCGTCGCGCTGACGCGTGGGGCCGGCTAGGCGCGCGAACTCTATCTCTTGGAGTTGCGGATGGCCTGAGCCACCTTGGTTGCCTGCGAGATGCTGCCGATCATTCGAGGCGGGATGGTGGTCCGCCGGCGAACCATCCTCGCGCGCGGCTGCATGCCGTCATTGGCGGTGGCGCCGGCCGCCGGGTGGTGGACGAATTTCTCCGCGCGTCGCAGTGCGAGTGCGCGCCGAGCGGCCTCCACATGCGTATCGCGTGCCTCGAGCTTGCGCAGGCGATCGAGCTCCTTGTTGATGCGCTTGAGGGCGGCAGCGAAGATTTGCTTGCGCTGGCGCGGTTGCTCCGCGGTGCCGGGGAAGCTCTTGCCCCGTGGTTCGGCCTTGCCGCGCACCTCCCGCTGCTTGTGCCGCGTCAACCCTCGCGCCTTGTCGCGTTGCTGCCTGATGCGCCCCTTGAGGCCACGCAATTCCTTGCCATCGAGGTCGTAGATGGCGGGATGGTGCGTGGTGCGAACCATCTCGAACTCGTCATGGCTGAGCATGGCGCGTTCGGACTTGCACGAGATGGACAATGGCCGTCCTCCCTGTTGCCTTTGCGTAAGAGCGCTCCCGTTTCCTTTGCCATCATGCCCGGTTGCCGCTCCGGTGCCATCGGCGCAAACCCGGAGCGGCGGAAGGGAAAGTCAGTAGCGAGATCGGGGGCAGCCGCGGCGGCCGCATGGGCCCAATCGCGGCCGGCACCCGGTGCGAGCCTGATCCAAGCCGGAGGAGCCGAGGCTGGCGGAGGTTATCGTTGCTGGCGCCTCTTGGCCCGCTCCGGCTCGGCGGCATCGACGGGCACCGTGCGCGGCGCCGCGTCGCGCGCGACGTCCAGTGCGACGAAGGACGACGCCCCGGCCTTGTTGAGTATCTGCTGGGCTGGAGCAAAGCGGGTCCAGCCTGGGACGGTGCCGGCCAGGTTCATCTCCTTCCAGCCCGGCTGGAAGGGCGGCGAGCGCAAGCGTTCAAAGCCGTTGAACAGAGCCTCCACGAAGCGCGTCGAGCGCCGGTAGCGGTCGGAGTCGGATGGCCAGTTGAACACCGCAAGAACGGCCTGCACCGAGATGGTGCGGATGGTATTGCCCTTCTGGACGAGGGCGGGGTAGTCGGCGCTCGCGATCTCGGCCGGCACGTAATGGTCGCGGAACTTGTCCGAATATTCGATCGCAAGGAGGTGGAAACCGAGTTTTGGGTCGACCTTCGCGAGCAGCTCGTTCGGCTTGCTGGCGAGGTGGACGATCCCCGCAAGCTCATTGTTGCGCATGGCCTCGAGTGCCACCGCGTTGCTCAAGGCGATCTGCTCGACCTGCACGCCCAGGCGCTGGAAGACGATGGCGCCGGTGTGGTTGGCGCCGCTGCCGTGTGTATCGAGGCCGACCTTCTTGCCAGCCAGATCCTGGATCGTCTTGATCTCCGGCCGCACCAGCAGGTGAACCTCGCTCTGGAACATCGGGATGATGTAGTGGAGGCGCTGCTCGATGTTGGGGACCTTCTCGGTGGCTTTGAAGTGGTCGAGCACGTCCGCGTAGGTGATGGCGACGTCCACGTTGTTGAGGTACAGCAGATCGACGATGTTGCCGGCTGCGCCGTAGCTCGCCATCGGCAGCACACGCAGGTTCTCGCCGTCGTCGAGGACCGTGGCGAGGTCGGCCGCATAACTCGACAAGCTGTCTTCAGGCCGGCCGGCGGCCAGGCCGACAACAGTGCTGTTGTGGCGTGCTGCCCTGGCCTGCTCCTGGGTGCTGACGGGCTTGTCGATGCCCGGTTTGGGGGCGTCCTTGGCGGCAGGCGCGCGCGCAGGGCTGCGCTGGGCGGCGGTTGCCGAGGGAGCCTTCACCGAAGTGTCCCACTGCGCTTCGGCCGCGGCGGGCAGCGCCAAGAGAGCGGCGGCAAGGCAGAGTTCTGGCTAGCGTCCTGATCCGCAAATACCGACCACTTTGCCGCGCGCTCATCTCGGTATTTGCGGATCTGAAGGACGCTAGCAAGTCCATAGGCTTAGTGTGGTGTTCATCTCGCAATTGCCGACGCCATACCGAGCCGCAACGTTGGTCGGCAATTGCGAGACACCACACTAGCGAGAAGCACATAGAGCGACCTCCCAATCTCGCTTTGGTCACCAATTCGTTCGCGCGCGCCGGCAGCATGGAGCCGCTCATCGGGTGGCAAGCCGGCGCAAGCGCTCCTCCGCGTCGGCCGCGCCGAGCTGCTGGGCCTTGCGATACAGGCGCTGGGCGGCCTCGACGTCGGGCCGGGGGGCGAAGGCGCCAAACTTGCCAAGCTCATTTGGATCGTACGTGCTGGCCAGCTCCATCACGCTGCTCGCCAGGCCGGCCTCCGCTGCGAGCTCGAAGAACCGGCGGGCGGCGGCAATGTTGCCGACCTTGATTTGCTCCATGCCCTGGGCGTGGAACTGCTGTGCCCGATCCTGGTCCTCGGGTGTGGACGCGAGACGCGCGCTGGCCGCCCGCGAGGCGACGATCAACTTCGTCTTGGATTCCGCCAACACGGCACCGTCGGCAATGGCGAGGGTCACGGCGATTTCCGACCAGCCTGCGAGGCTGTCGGGCGCACCGATGGTGAGATCCGGCAGAGCGCCGATGGGTATCGCCCACACCCCGGACGCGATCAAATGTCCCGGCGAGACGGTGACGGATGACGGCAAACCGCGAATGCGCACGAAGCTGTTCTTGGGAAGTGCCTGCTGGCGGCTGACTTCAATCTGCAGGCGTGCGCGACCGCCGGGCTCAACCAGGGTGAGAGGCGCCACCGTCAGGCCGAACTGCTCGCCCTTCAGGAGCGCTCCTTCGGATCTGGGCGCGAAGGCGAGCGCGCTGACGGGCTGAACAACGCGGCCCGCGGCGCTGCAAGAGGAATCCGCAGGTGGGCAGTCCTTGCGATCGGTGGTTTCAGCTGCGGCTCCATGCAACGGGAGGCTGCAGGCGATCAACATCAATCGAAGTGCGCGCATCATGTTCCCCGCTTAGCTATCGATCTCTATCAATTCACCCGCGTGCGGCAGGCACGCCGATGAGGCCGCTCATCACCCGAATATGTGGTTGGCTAGCCTTCGCGTTCTGATTGCAGCATCCGGCTGCAGATATGCCGGCAGCCCAATAGCGAGGCCGGCCCGGCCTCACCGATATAAGGTGCATGCTAGCGGATAGAAACGCTTGGCGATTTCAAATGCTTGTATGTGAATAGTCGCGCGACGCTGGTTGCAGGCCATGGCAATGACGCAATCGCGCCAGCGTGCAGGTCGAAGGTCTGATGCCCGCGGTGGTTGTCATCGACGGGCTGTTGGCAGGGGCCGAAGATGGGCCGCGCCGTGCGCGCGACCCCTCCGTCGGCTCGAAGCTTACCACTTGCCGGTGTTGGGCATGGATGCCCAGGGCTCCTGCTTGGGCTTCGATTCGCCCTTCTGCAGCAGCTCAACCGAGATGTTATCGGGCGAGCGGATGAAGGCCATGCGCCCGTCGCGCGGCGGGCGGTTGATGGTGACGCCGGCCTTCATGAGGCCATCGCAGGTGGCGTAGATGTCGTCGACCTCGAAAGCCAGGTGGCCGAAGTTGCGCCCCTCGCCGTACACCTCGGGGTCCCAGTTGAAGGTCAATTCCAGCAGGGGGGCCTTCTCAGCGGTGGCACGCCCTTTGTCCTCGGGCGCGGTGAGGAAGATGTTCGTGAAGCGGCCAGCCTCGCTGTCGATGCGGCGGACCTCCTGCATGCCGAGCTTGTTGCAATAGAAATCCAGGCTTTTGTCGACGTTGGCGACCCGTACCATTGTGTGCAGATAGCGTAGCGGCACCCTTTTCACTCCCGGCTCGTGTTGACGTTCGTGAGTACAATCGCTGGTCGGTGGCGGCGAGGCAAGAATTGCGCGACATCGCGGCCTGCCGAAGCGCCATCAACAGGTTGGCCAGGGCCGCACGGAAGGGCTTGCATCACGTGAAGGTGCGATGGATTGTGACAATTATTGTCTCATTCTTGCCACGAAGGCGTTAACCATAGCGGGCCGGTGCGCCGAGACTCGGCTGGCGTCCGAGTCGGATGTATTTAGCAAGATGTATTTTGGTCTTTCCAAGCTTATCCACCGAGGGTGGGCCGAAAATTCAGTCCACAAGTCAGTTGGGCTGGCTTGAGCAGCATGGAACGAAAGAATTATCAGTGCGTTGTCGGGATTCTTCTCTGGAAGTTATTAACATGCAGGCGCGGTTTACACTGCTCAGTCCAAAAAAGTCCTAGCAAGCCTTACCACCCTTGATTATATCTCGGGTTGCTGATCGGTCGTCGCGGGCTTCAAGAGGGCAAATTGAGGCGTGAGGTGACGGGCCAGCGGATGTGGCTCAACGTTGCGGGGGTTAAAGTATGACGGGGGATGACGATAAGTTCCCTCCGGAATTTCCGGGAGATGAACCACAAACAAGTGGCGCAGGCACCGGTACCGATCCGGCGGTTGAAGTCTTCGAGATTGCTGGAACCATCAAGTGGTTCGACGTTTCGAAGGGTTACGGGTTCATCGTACCCGACAACGGCTTGGCCGACGTGCTGCTGCACGTGACCTGCCTCAGGGCAGGGGGCTACCAGACGGCCTACGAAGGCGCCCGAGTGCACTGCCAGGTCCTGAAACGGCCGCGCGGCTTGCAGGCTTTCCGGGTGCTCAGCATGGACGAAAGCACCGCGATCCATCCGTCGCAGTTGCCTCAGCGTACCCATGTGGTGGTAAATGCCGAGAGCGAGTGGGAGCGGGCCAGGGTCAAGTGGTTCAATCGGGTCCGCGGTTTCGGGTTTCTGACACGTGGTGATGGCACTCCTGACATTTTCGTGCACATGGAGACGCTGCGGCGCTTCGGGTTCACGGAGCTCCGGCCGGATCAGGTCGTCCTGGTTCGTTTCGGCGGCGGGTCGAAGGGCTGCATGGCAGCCGAGCTGCGCCCCGACGGAGTGCCTTCGGGACTGCCGCCCAAGCACTGAGGGCAGCTACCCACGGTTTGCAATTCTGCGCAGGGCCGCCGCGTTGGCGGCCCCGTTGCTTGTTGTGGCAGCCTTGCTGGCCGCCCTGATCCAGCCGGCCGAGGCCATGCGACGGGAAACGCTGACGCTCGTCACGGCCAACGGGCCGGTGCTGATCGACACCGAAATCACCGAGACACTCGAGGAAATGGCGCGCGGGCTGATGTTTCGCACGCACCTGGCCGAGAAGGCCGGCATGCTGTTCACCTACGACCGGCCGCGCGAGGTGACCATGTGGATGGAGAATACCCACATACCTCTCGACATGATCTTCATCCGCGCCGACGGGGTCGTGCACCGAATTGAGGCGTGGACCGAGCCGTTCTCGCGCAAGACGATTGCCTCGCGCGGCGACGTGCTGGCGTGCCTGGAGCTGGCCGGCGGCGCGGCCGAGCGGCTGGGCCTCAAGCCCGGCGACCGGGTCGAGCATGCGGCGTTCAAACCAGCCAAGAAGTAGCGTCGGAGCCGGCCTGGCGCTTGACGCTGTTGAGCGAAACCGGCACTAGAAGCGCCGTCACTGCGGCCGGGGCATAGCTCAGCCTGGTAGAGCACCTGCTTTGGGAGCAGGGGGTCGCGAGTTCGAATCCCGCTGCCCCGACCAACCTCAGTG
>CAVTJY010000012.1:0-250706 GCA_963735125.1 uncultured Alphaproteobacteria bacterium
GCCGTGGCGGTTCTTGAGCGTTTGGTTCAAACCATAACTCTTGTTGGTGCGGGCATACTCATCGCTACCAACCCGGATGAGGGTAGTTTCCAGCAAGTGGACCACGGTGCTGAGCGCGGATAGCCCAAAAAAGCGTGAGCCCCGGCTCGGGGGCGCAAAGCGGCCCCGGCGGGGAGGTCCAACCGGGGCCCAAGAAGTTCGGCGCAGGATCTGGGAGACAAGCGCGCATGCAATTCTAGGGCAGCTTGGGCATCCGATGAATTCAAGTCGTGTTTCGGATGATCACGGCGCATCGCAAGGGGACTAACCTCAGTAAGCCATTCGGCCACCCAATGCTGCGCAACGCAGTTCGTTAGCGCGTGGACACGCCGGCTTCGCGCCGCAGCTCTCTAAGACTGCCCCGATAGTGCGCCCGCTCGGCTTCCAGCATCGCAAGACGAAGCAGAAGCACCTGCAGGTCGGTCGGGAGGAGTGGAGGGAGGCATTAAATTGTTGCGAATGCCAGGCCCAATTGCTTTCAGCAGATCGTATTTCGGTTTCATCGGAAAGCCCCATGTTTCCCTAAATAACCTTCCGGGGATTATGTTGTTCCAATAGCCTGATAGATAATTTCAACCACATCAAGGTCTTACCTAAAACCTAAGCAGGACAATTGCGGACTTCAAAACCCGACCCCAGCGTGCCGAAACGATAAAGGGCAGGGTTTCCCCTGCCCACCAAGCAAATACTTGCGGCTGGACATTAGATCAGGAAGTCATCCTTCTTGGCCTTACTGCCTTTGGTTGCGGCAACCATCCAAAGTGGCATGCGGCCGCGGCCGGTCCAGGTATTCTCCGGGTTCTTGGGATCTCGGTACTTGGGAGCGACGCTTCCCTTGCCCTTGCGCCCCTTGCCAAACACCTCGTCTAAAGACAAGCCGTGATCTTTGGCCAGATCGGCCATCTTCTGGCGGAGAGCGGACCGTTCCGAACTCTGCTTTTCGACAATCAGGCGATCGACTTGGGAGCGCAGCTCAGACAGTTCCGCATAAGACATCTTTTCAACGCCGCTCATACGAGCCATTTTGGTCTCCGATGTGATAAGCCCGCAGCAACAACATCCATTGCTTCGATTGATAAAACATTGCAACTGGATTCAGGTGCAACGCCTCAGCCTGCGGTGTTTGGCGCAAATGACGAATGATGTCCGACGCGTAGCGCCTGCTGCGGCTCGCAATCGCGAACCCATAACAAAAGTCCTGCGCCAGCATTTGTCGCCTCGGGGTCTTGTGCTGGAAGTCGCCAGCGGATCAGGCGAGCACATCGAATTTGCGAGCGCCCTCAGCGACCTCACTTTCAGCCCAGTGATCTTGGCGCCGATCCCCGCGCCCGCGTCGGCGCATGGGTTGCTTCAACAGGCGACCGCACGTCCTACCGGCCATCGCCCTCGATGCCGCAGGCGGAGACTATGACGATGTAGCGCATCCAAGCCTCTAAGCCTCAAGGCGGTGGTGGTGGCACCCAACGCGGCGAGGGCGAAGTTGCAGGAAAGGTGCGGGCGGGCTCTTCAGTAAGCGATGGGATCTACCGGGATTGCCGCCGCAGCGCATGTGGCGGGGGAAAGACAAGATAATTTTCGATATCCACTCCGGCTTCCTGTTTTTCCTTAGCCAGTTCGCCATCCGGCCGCGCCCAGACCAGCTCTCCTTGGTGTGGGGGTCTCGGTATTTGGCCTTCACCTCGTCGATCGGCCGCTTCAGATACGCGATGGGAGTATCTCAGGCTCTGGATCTGAATGATGCACCGGCGGCGCGGCAGATCAGAGATCGATGTCCCGAACAGGGCCGGCGGCGAAGGCTGGGAGCTTCGTCGGGATCACGAGAACCAAGGGCAATTGGCTCATTGAGTTCTCGTCCTCCCTCAACCCATCGTCCGCCGGCATTGCCCCGCAACGGCCTCAGATCACAACCGCAACCCAATCCAGAACATCGTCGGGATGGCCAACGAGATAGCCAACCCTGTCAGGAACCCCGAAAGTCCCCAGGCCAGAGCTCCGACAAGCATGTTCAATCCGGGGACAAGCATGAGAACCAGGATGATCAACGTGGCCAAGACCTCGGACATGTTCAGTCCTCCTATGCGCTGATGCACAGCGACAAGATTGGACGTTCGTGCTCACGGCGAGCGCCGCACCCGCAGCAGCCACCCAATCAAGCGTGTCATGCGGATCGAGGCGTCGATGCGATGCGTAGTGAAGAGACCGCGCGGTCTTTTGGGGGCGCACGAACTCGCTGCAGGGAATGTCGCGATACTCTGTTTGGACCCGCCCAGGCACCTCACCGTGCGCAAACAAACACGCGATGGGACCAGCAGTCAAACGTGGGTGCAGCCGTCCACAGAAGAAATCTACAGGCGCAATTGTCGAGAGTGGCAAGACTGCAATTGTCCAGCGCAACGGTTGCTCAATCCCAGCACAATGAAGTGACGAAACCTGATCTGGAGGGCTGCGCTTGCGTGGCAGCCAGCGGGGATTGGCTAGCCGAGGCGACGCGGGGACGCCTCGGCGCACCGCGATATGAAAAGGAGACGCCACCAGTTGCCTGGCGTCTTCCTGGTCGTTTGGACCTGCGGGGATAGTCTGCCGCGACGCTAACGGGGCAGCCATGGGTTGGTCCCAGAGACAGACGAATAGACACTGACCAAAGCTTCAGCGCCAATAACCCCAGCGCCCGCAGAAGCGAAGCGCTCGTGAAGTGCCCCTGAGGTATGATCGCGCCCTGCGATCTTACGAGTTCGCCGCCTAGCTAGTCCGACTGTCCGCGCCGCCGAATACTTTCCGCGTGGTCGAACACGTGGTCCCGCCACCTCGCCATGTGGCGTCCAAAGCGGTCGACGGAGCCTGGGGAGGGCCTCTCCCTTCTTGCGGCAATCGTCCATGTGGCGGCCGTCCAAGCCGCGACTACCGCATCATTCTGGCTTCGCCCTCGCTTGTCCTCGTGGAGCTCGGCTTGATGCCGGAGCCAGGCAGTGTATGCGCCATTCAGGCAAACCTCGAACGGCCCGTTGCGGCTGAAGCTAACGTCCGCGCCTGCTGCCGTGGCCACTATTGTCGCGCTCCCAGCGCCCCCCAGCCACCATCCCGCGGACGCGGCGGGTTAGTCTCACAGTAATGATGATCCTGTTTGATTAGTCGGAGATCGGCGTTCTCGGCGCTACATAGCAGCAGCGCGGGCTGGTGGGTGGCCCCACAATGCAAAACCGTGCAGCGTGTTTCCTTGGTAGCAGTGCGAGGCCTCACAACTGGTGTCCAATCTCCAGAACTCGTTGGCATGTAGGCGAGATGCACGCGATCTAGGGATCACCATGACGATCAGAATTCAGCGCATCCTTTTCGCATGTGCCATGTCGGCCCTTGTTGCAGCTGGCGTTTGCTGGACCTGTAGGGACACTGACAAAAGATCTGGCAGCCTATTTGATTGGGTCGCGACGATCGCGCTTGTGACCGGCGTCGCCATTTGGTGGCTGCTATCCTTACACGCTGGCACGACGAGAAATGCTCGACGCACACGGCAATGGATTGTGTTCCTTGCGTGCGTGGGGACAATGTTGATCGTCTTTCATTTGTTTCCCCCACGGGCGTGGCCGTTGTGGATCAGCGCGGTGAGTAAAACGTTTCGGCTGCTTTTTGCGTTCGTGCTGTGGCGGCGGTGGCGAGAACACGGGCAGGGTGCTGCCGTGTGGTAGGGCGCGATGAGGCGCGGTCGCCTAATGATCGCACGGATTACCGCTCAGTACTCAGTGGCACATTGCGGACAATGCGTCGCTTCTAATACAAGCCAGGGTTAAGAGCGCGGGCCTGTCATGCTGTGCAATGCATAGTGAAAATATGAGTGAGGGCGAATTGCAGAGGTAGCGCAATCTGAGCGCTGGGTAGCAGGGCCACGCTATCCCTTTCCGTTCCCTCCCGCGGAGCCGGATAGGCTGAGCTCTCCCCCTATGTATCAGCCTCGCGTGGCCCCTCCTACCCGGCGCTCCCCTCGGACGCCTTACGGCGAACAGCTCTTACGGGCTGGCTGATCTCCCGCTTGAGAATGGCAACGCCGTTTCTGTTGATGGCGGCAAGCTCCCAGCCGTCGCTCCCGGCTCCGTTCAGCACATCGATCTCATTGCCCCGGCGGGGAGCGGCGTTCAGATCGAGCCTAAGGTATTCCCACTGCCGCATGCGGTGCTTCCTGAATCCAGATTTCAGGCACTGCATAAAGTCTGGGCGATGAGCGGCAATGATCCTCGGTTTGGGGGAGACCGCAGTGACCTGCATATGTGTCGCAGTTGTCTGGTGCCGGCCCCTGTCGCCGCGCCACTTGTCGTGGGTCGGATGCCAGAAACTGCGAACCGCCAGACTTGGATCCAGCGGTTCGCCCCTACTGGTCCCAGAACCAGACGATCCAGCAGGTGCAGGTGGTCAGCCTGAAGTTATGGGCATTGGGCTGACCAGCTCAGGCTGAACGCGTCCAAATCAGCACTAGTACGGCCTTGAGGTGAACCGTGACCATTTATGCGTGAGGGTCTGAAGCGCATCCAGCACCACCCATAGAATGACGGTGATGACAGCGGCAGCCAGCGCCAGTTGGCCCGCAAAAAGCGCGTCCGGTGACCAAGCATTGCCGTGCAACATGGAAAGCGTGAGTACCGGCGCGGCGGCCAGCAGAAGCATGATCGTGGTTGGCATGGGTGAGTTCTCCCGTCGGCGCAGAAGAACAAGCGCCAGAACCAGGAGTTCCATCAGGACCGATCGTCTAGCTGGCGACGGCACGTTGGTGTGGCTTTCGCAGCACATCTGCAGACATCCAGCTCGTGTAGCCTCGCGATGCGCTTCTCATTTTTGTTCACGGTAATCGCGATGAGAGCGCATACTCCCTTGTGCCTCGGTCGAACCTCCCTGGCCGAGGCTTTTTTTGAGATGCCAACCAGCGCGTCCGTAAGGAGATGCGCAGCGATGCCGGACGTCTTCCTGATCGTTTGGACTTGGTGCGGTCTGCCAAGCCGCAGCACTCAAGCAGCAGGCCGGCCTCGATGAAGCCGGCCTACTAGGACAGACGAAACCAGCGACGCAGCCTTACCTAACCCCCAAACTTGTAGTTGAGCCTGGCGGTGATCGTATCAATTTTGAAATCGCCGTTGAGTTGTTCGGTGGTGATGCCGGAATTGGTCACTGGCAGGGTGACGTGCTCCGAGCCAAAATCGATATGCGTATACTCGACAGCAAAGGACCAGTTGCGAGTGAACGCGTGCTCAACGCCAACGCCAGCGACCCACCCGGTGCGATCGAAATCGTTGGAAATGCTGGTGCGACCACCACCAGAGATGAAGCTCGCGTCAAATTCGATGGTGGTGAACGCTATTCCGCCCTTTGCGTAGACGAGCGTCCTGTCGAAGGCATACCCCAACCTTCCCGTCAGGCTTGCCAGGTAGTTGATCTTGCTATTGGTCCGGTAGTCGTTGCCGCCAGGCAGCGGGTTTTCAAGCAGGGTATCCTGCAGATCGGAGCCCGAGAGAGAAGCTTCAACGCCTAATACGGTGCGTCCGAATTGCCAATTGTAGCCAAGTTGCCCGCCACCGATGAACCCATCAAGCTCTGTGGGGCGAGGGCGGTTCGCGGGCTCGAAATTGCCGGCAACCGTGTAGGTATAGACGGCGTCGCCGTTGAACGCGTAACCAGCATGAACACCGCCGTAGAAACCAGTCCAGCTAAAGGGGCGACCATAGCCATCACCTGCAAACGCTGGACTCGCAACGCACAACAAACCAAACGCTACCAACAGCTTACGCATACTCTTGCTCCCCACGCCACGAGTACTACTCAACAGATTGCTAACACGTTGCACACACACTAGGCAGGATGGTGCTCTGCACACCCCTAGATTAAATCTGAACGTGTCTTCTTCGTCACAAGCTGACGAAAGCGAACTCGTTTCTCAGTGACGCCGCTTCAAATATCGCGAATTCCCGCGTGCCGACCACCGGCGCCACGCTCCAAACAGATCTGGATAGCCTGCGCTTCCTTCCACCGCTCAGCACCATCACTACTAATCGCGGAGACGCGGCCTCGACCGTGCGAGCGCAGCGACCATGAGTTCAGACTGGCATGAAGCCGGAGGACCGCAAGGGCGAGCATCTCTGCCGCCTTCGGCCCAGGGTCGCCGTCATCGGTCCGAGCTCCCAGTGCGTCGAGGTCGTGCCCCGCTTCATGCGCGACGATGCTGGCCAGCCCGATCAGGTCGCCCAATGTTCGAAGGAGGCGTGTCGAGCAGGCTATCGGAGCAATCAGGAAAGTGACGCGCACCAATACGCAACAGGGCGTTGCGTTCGTCGGTGGCCAGCGCAACAGCCGGCGTCCTTCAAGCGTGTTTGCGAAGCGGAGTACCGCTCGATCTAGAGGGTTGGCTGCGCGTCTCGTTGTCGGTCCTGGCTACATAGCCAGCCCAATGCTGCATCAGGAGCCGTCGGTCATCAAGAAAACGGGTGCGCAAGTAAGCTGCCCGAACCTTGTCTGGAATCTTGTGTGCCAGAGCGGTCTCGGAGACTTCGTCGGGCACCTTGGCGACTTCTGCGCACCAATCCTTGAAGCTTGACCGGAATCCATGCGCTGTTGCTTTGCCATTGAGCCCGGCATCGCGAAGTACCTTGGTCAATGTCATGTCGGATAGAGGCAGGCCGGGTTTGGTGCCGGGGAAGACGAACTTACTTTCGGGATACGTGGCGTGAGCCTCGCGTAGAATGGCAACCGCGCGAGGCGCCAACGGCACGGCGTGTTCGACGCGAGCCTTCATGCGTTCTCCGGGCACGGTCCAAAGTGCTGCATTGAGATCGATCTCGTCCCAGGTCGCGAGCCGAACCTCTCCACTGCGCGACGCAGTAAGGATGAGGAACTCGAAGGCAAGGCGCGTTGCGGTCCAGCCTGCCAGACCTCGAAGGTGCGACACGAACGCCGGCACATCGGCATAGAGCATTGCTGGGTGATGATCGAGCTTTCGTTTGCGGGAGCCGAGGACCGTCGCGACACCAATCGTCGGTGATGCTTTGTCCCGCTCACCACGCACGATTGCGGCCTCAAACACGGCGCGCATGCGCTGCAATATGCGTCTGGCAGTCTCCCGTTTCATGTTCCAGATGGGTTTCAAGATGTCGATGACTTCGGCCGCGGTGATTTCGCCTACAGGCCGCTTACCGATCGTCGGAAACACATAAGCCTGCATGGTTGAGCGCCATTGAGCTTTATGCTTGTCGTTGGAGAGCTCCTGCTCCTTCATCTCGAAGTATCCGTCGAAGGCAGTTCGGAACGAGACGAACGTGGAGCTGCGGCAGCCATTTGCTCAGACCGCCTCTGCTCGAATACCAGGTCGCGGCCTTCGCTGGCGCCGATCCGGATCTGTGCCGCTTTGCTTCGAGCTTCCTCGAGCGACACGCCCGGATAGATACCAAGACCCAATTGCCGCCTACGGCCGCCGATGGCGATCCGAAGCTCCCACTTCTTCGCGCCAGTGTCGGTGACGATCAGACTGAGACCCCTCCGTCTGCGTAGACTCCGGGCGCGCTCTGCTTCTCTACGGCGAGCGCCTTCAATCGATTTCGGGTTCGAATTCCAGTCATCGCCTGGTCCTCTCAACCCACCATCCAACCCACCATTTTATGTCTGGATTGAGACGCAAGCTGACGGAAGCCGATGGACAAGCCCTCGGCACTCCTCGGCTCGTTGAGAGCAGATGCTTCGTCAGTATTCCTCATCAGAAACAGTCATTTGATGGATCCATCGCGATCCGGCGAGGGCCGAGGAGAGCCGAGGACGAGCTCATCACAGTTGAGATGAAATCAGGCGTCTTGGCGGAGGGAGTGGGATTCGAACCCACGATACGGTTGCCCGTATACACGCTTTCCAAGCGTGCGCCTTCAGCCACTCGGCCATCCCTCCGGCCGCTGCCGGCAATCGGGCGCGAATATAGATGCCGGGGCTCCCAGCGCAAGCCTTCTGGCGAGCCCAGCCCGAGGCCGCCGACGCCCATTGCGGGGGGCAGCCGGCTGCTGTATGCCCCGCCGAGGCCGACGGGCCGCCGGGTCACGGTGGGCGAGCGATGAGAGTTCTGGGCTCTGCGTTTCCTTGCCAGCGCGCTGCTGCTGATCGCCGTGATCGCGGCGGTGGCCGACGGCACGCGCACGATGGCTGCCGAACGGCTGGTGGTGACGTCGGCCGGCGAGCAGTGGGGCAAGATCGCGCCGAACTCATTCAGAAGCGCGCAGACCTACGTGCAGCGCACCACGCATCCGCTGGTGTGGGAGACAGGGGTGCGGCCCCTGCTGCTGCTGCCCACCTGGGCGCTGTTCGGCGGGCTCGGCTTCCTGCTGGCCTACATCGGGCGGCGGCGGCGGCGCGTGAACGTGTTCGCCAACTGATCTTCGACTACTTCTTGGCCGGGCCGGACCCGCCGACCGTGGCGAATGACGTCTTCGGCGCCGTGACGACATCGACGGCAATGCCGCCGACCACCAGCACGGCCATCACGATCACCAGATAGCGCATGGCGCGGGCATGGCGGCCGTTGATCTCGGCCATCTCGGCGTCGGTGACGGCGGGGCTGTCCTCGAGCGGCGTCTTGCGGCCGATGAAGCCGAGCACGCGGCGCTGGATGGATCGGCGCACCAGGCCGCCGTCGACGATGCCGACGCCGGCACGCTCGGCGAGCTTGGCGCCGATCTCGGGGAAGGGCAGGGCGCTGTCGACGTTGTCCTCGTTGACGTTGCCGAGGCGCACGTTGCGGCCGTCCTTGGTGACGATGCGGGTGGCGCGCAGCAGCACGGGAGCCCAGGTGCGCCCAAACAGCACGCAGCGCGTCTCGATGCGGTCGATCTGGTCGTAGGGGATCTCGGTGTTGACGAAGTTCAGCATCGGCGTGGCGCCGCTGCCCTGCGGCAGGGTGAGCTTGACCGACGTATCGCCCAGCTCCACGCGCGAGCGCAGCGACTGGTAGAGCTGCACGGCCAGCAGGGCCATCAGCAGCGCGAACAGGCTGCTGAAGAGGATCAGGCCGATGGTGTCGAACCACAACCCGTGGATGAGGCGCGAGACGAGCATCGCCGGCAGGCTGGCGAAGAACGGCAGCAGAACGAGAAAAGCCAGCGAAAGGAAGAACTTGCGCCCGAATCCGGCCTCGTAGACGGTACGCTCGAAGCGCCCTGCCGCTGCCGCCATGGGTGATCTCCCTCGTAAGCCACTGCCAGAGAGCGGGATTGCCCCTGCAAATCCGCCCCCGCAGGCACTATATCAGGGAGCGAAATCCCAACGCTACGGTGACCCCATGTTCTTCTCCCGCAAGAAGCTCGAGATTCCGACTGCCGAGACTGCGCTGAAGGGCCGCGCGGCCGCGATCCCGACGGCGAAGGCGCACTTCATCAGCGACCGGCCCCTGAAGGGACCCTATCCGGAAGGCACGGAGCGGGCGATCTTCGGCCTCGGCTGCTTCTGGGGTGCGGAGCGCAAGTTCTGGGAGCTCGGCAACAGCGTGTGGGTGACGGCTGCCGGCTATATCGGAGGCCCGACGCCCAATCCGACCTACGAGGAGGTGTGCTCCGGCCGCACCGGCCACAACGAGGTGGTGCTGGTGGTCTACGATCCCAAGGTGGTGAGCTACGAGACGCTGCTCAAGACGTTCTGGGAGAGCCACGACCCGACGCAGGGCATGCGCCAGGGCAACGATGCCGGCACCCAGTACCGGTCCGGCATCTACGTGACGACCCCGGAGCAGCGGCAGGCGGCGGAAGCCTCCAAGGCCGCATATCAGAAGGTGCTGAGCGCCAACGGCTACGGGCCCATCACGACCGAGATCGTCGACGCGCCGGAGTTCTATTTCGCCGAGGACTATCACCAGCAGTACCTGGCGAAGGTGCCGCACGGCTACTGCGGGCTCGGCGGGACCGGCCTGTCCTGTCCCGTCGGCGTCGGCGTGAAAGTCGCCTGACCCGAGACCGCGAAGACACGATCGATTGAGGATAGCCGGCGCAAGCCGGCTATTTCTTTTCCGCCGCCTTTTTCGAGACGTCGGCTGATTTCTTCGGCACGGGCGCCTTGGCCTTCTCGGCAGGCTTGTCGGATGCCGCAATGGAAGCCGCCGCGCCCGGATCGCCGCTCGCCAGCACGGCCCTGCATTCGCCGGGCAGCTGATCGAGGGTGATGCCGGGCTTGGGCGGCGCGGGCGGTCCTGCTGGTTTCTCGGGCCGCTTCATGAGGGCGATCCAGCGCTCTACCTCGGCGCCGCAGCCATCCTCGCTGCCGGGCGCGGGCTGGTGCTCGCAGTTGCTGCTGCCGGGCGGGCAGACGATGCGGACATGGAAATGATAGTGGTGGCCCCACATCGGCCGCACCTTGGACAGCCACGCGCGATCGCTGTCCTTGGCGGTGTCCTCGCATAGCGCCTTCTTGATGGCGGGGTGCACGAAGATGCGCTCCACCGACTTGTAGTTGGCGGCGCGCCTGATCAGGCGCACATGCTCGGGCTTCCAGATCTCGCGATCGACGGACACCTTGTCTGCCGCCAGCATCGAAGTGGCCGACAGATCCTCGCGCTCCTTCTCGGTGAGCCGGCGGTTGGGCATCGGCGTGAGCCAGATGTCGGCATCGAGGCCGACCTGATGGCTGGCGTGACCGGTCAGCATCGGCCCGCCGCGCGGCTGCGAGAGATCGCCGACCAGCAGGCCGGGCCAGCCGTCGCGCGCCTTGGCCTCGGTGGCGAGCTTCTCGACCAGACCGACCAGCTCGGGATGGCCCCAATTGCGATTGCGCGACAGGCGCATGGCCTGCCAGGCCGGACCATCGATGGGCAGCGCCGAGCCGCCGGCAAGGCAGCCCTTGGCATAGAAACCGATGGCCTTGGCCGTCAGCGGCGCCGGCGTCTTGGCCGCGCCGAACAGTACCTTGGCCGGCGTGGCCGGCGGCTTGGCCACCTTGGGCACCGGCTTCTTCTTGGGCGCGTCCTTCTTTTCGGCCGCAGCCACAACTTCTGGAGCCTGCTGCGCGTGCAGGGCGAGCGGCACGCCGGCCGCCGCCAGGAGCGCCGCGCACAGCATCAGTGTCGGAGTTCGCATCAAGCCCCCCTTCTACCGATGAACAGTCTAACGCGAATGCCGCGCCAGACCAAGACGACGCCGAGCAAGCGTGAGCGAGGGCATGCAATCGGTGATCCAGTGCAGGATTCCCAACAACGCACGCGCGGTGCCACATTCTCGCGACGTTCCGCAGCCTTGGATACTCACGCAGACTTTATGAAGGGTGAACATGACCTCGGCTCTCAACGCTCCGCTCGCCGTCGCTGTGGGGATGATGGCGCTGTTGGCGATCGGCCCCAGCGTCGCGCAGACCTGCGATGGCGTGCTGCTCGCCGTCGGCGCCGATGAGCGCCGGTGCATGCGGCCGGGTGCAGGCGAGCGCTTCAAGGACTGCGCGGACTGCCCCGAGATGGTCGTGGTGCCTGCGGGCAGCGTTCACGATGGGCTCGCCGCGCGCACGAGCCGGAGCGGGAAGCCGAACGCGAGGACCAGGTGCAGGTGACGATCGCCAAGCCGTTCGCGATCGGGGCGTTCGCGGTCACGCGCGGCGAGTTCGCGGCGTTCGTCGCGGCGACCGGCTACACAGCTGGACGAAGGCTGCTAGTTCTGGACCGGGACCACCTGGGAGGAGCGCTCCGATCGCTCGTGGCAATCACCCGGCTTTGCGCAGGACGACCGCCATCCCGTGACGTGCGTCGACCTGAAGGCGGCCAAGGCGTACGCGGCCTGGCTGTCGGCGAGGACCGGCAAGACCTATCGGCTGCCCTCCGAGACGGAGCGCGAGTATGTCACGCGCGCCGGGACGGACCACGCCGTTCTGGCTCGGCGCCGCGCTGTCGACGGAGGTGGCCAACTACGACGGCCGCCCGACCGGCGAGTGGCGGCAGATGACGGTGCGGGTCGACAGCTTCCGCCCCAATGCGTGGGGTCTTTTCAACGTGCACGGCAATGTGTGGGACTGGACGGACGACTGCTGGAACGAGAGCAACGCCGGCAATCCGGGCGACGGCAGCGTCAGGACGACCGGCGACTGCACCTGGCGCGTCGCTCGCGGCGGCGCCTGGAACTACAGCCCCAAATTCCTGCGCTCGGCGTTCCGCTACTGGAACCTGCCGCACAACCGCAGCGGCGTGCAGGGTCTGCGTGTGGCACGGACGCTCTGAGCCTGCTGCACAGGCCAAGGTGCCAATCCCGCAATCGCGGCTGATCCTGACTTCGCTTGCGTCGACAGTTTCCGATCCGTTCCTGCCGATTTCCACGCAATCTGCGCGGGCATTGCTTGTAAGTGAACGCGTTCCGGCCCATATAGCGCTCACCGGTGTGGTCCGCGGTGGGCCGCGCTTCATCTTTTGGACAGACGCTTGTCCTGCGGGCCGAGTGGCCTTTTTCCAAGACCTGAGTTAGCCTGGGCCGTGCGCGGGCCCGTAGTTGGCCGGTTTATCTGCGCTTTTTTGGAAAGGCCTCTCACGATGAGAGTCACTGGAACAGTCAAGTTCTTCAACGGCGCCAAGGGGTTTGGATTTATCACGCCGGAGGATGGCTCCAAGGACGTGTTCGTCCATGCGACCGCCCTCGAGGCCGCGGGCATCCGCTCGCTCAACGAGGGTGACAAGGTCACCTTCACGCTTGAGGACGACCGTAAAGGTCGCGGCAAGCAGGCGGGCCAGATCCAGAAGGCTTAACCGCCTTCCTTAGAGGGTCGACAAACAGGCGCCGTCGGGATCACCCCGGCGGCGCCGATGCATTTCTAGCCCACGTATTTCTAGCCTACCGATTGCGCAGTCTGCATTTCAAAGCGGAGGGGAGAATGTCCATGCGCAGGGCCGTATGCCTGGCAATCGGACTTGCCATGGCCGCGCAGAGCGAGACTGCATCAGCCGCGTCCGCGACGGCCGAGCGTGTGCCCGAGTTGACCGCCGATCAGAAGCGCGTTCGCGAATTGGCGGTGGCCAATTGCGAAAGCATGTGGGATCGCGGCACGCACATGACGAAGCGGGATTGGGCACGGACGTGCCGGCGCGTGCAGAACCGCCTTCAATCGCTGGACGTGAAATAGGCGTTCGCACCCGCCGATGGGTTCGAAAGACTACTCTGGCGGGGCTGTCTTCCCGCTCTTGTCGCGGGACGCATCGAGGATATCGATCAGCCGGTCGAGCTTCTTGTCGATGCGGCCCAAATGATAGGCGATGTACTCGGCGGCATTGACCATGCGGCGATCACCTTGGCTGAGCGTGTCGGGCGACGGGAGTGGCAGAAAGTCCTCCTCCATTGCGGCCCTGAGCCGGCTGGCAACGCTGTCCTGATCCATGTCGTCTATCCTTGCTTGACGGTTGCCGGATGCTTCGCCAGCCGAACAAAGCAGTTGCTCCCGTCGCGGCCGTGCCTCGAGCTTCGCCGGCTCAGTTCGTCGTGGTGAAGGCGGTTGACAGCCTGAGGCGCGCGAGGTCGTCGGTGAACTGCTCGAGTTCTTTTGCGCTCAGCGCGCGCACATCATACCAGATGTCATCGCATGATACGACGACGGGCCGAGCGCCAACTGCCGTATTGTTCTGCAGCAGGAATGCGGCTTCCGGACCGCTGATGACAGAAACTCTGTGGTACCGCATATCGACAGCCTAGCACGGCATGGCCCCCGGAGGGGATTTTCATCGGAATACACCGGACACCTCGGTAGCGGGTCAATCCGGCATTGATACATTTTGGCGGGTTGTACGCGGCGTCGAACACTGCCATGGTCGATACATGACCAAGAAAACATCGCCTGCCGGCTGGGTCGTCCAAGTGACCGTCCCTGCACCCCCTACGCCACCCTCCGAGGCAGGCGCGCAATGGATCGGCCGAGCCTGGCCATCGGCGCCTATCTTCCGGTACTACAACGTGGCAGTTGCCAGTCCTGACAGCGCAACCGAGGCCGCTACCGCCTATCATGCCAAGGCCACCGCCGACGCAGAGGTGGACGGCACGCGTGCCGTCAGGGAGCTGTCTGCAGCCGAGATTGCATCGTTGAGCCTCGCGGCCGGAGAGGTGCGGCCCGCTTGATGCGAGCCGCGGCGCGAGTATCGGACGATACGATAGCCTAGGCCGGGCGGCGCAGGCCTTCGACGGCGGCGGTAACGGCGCCGACGGCGAGCCCCAGCGAGATCAGCACATTCCAGCCCGCAAACGACAGGCCTAGGAAGCGCCAGGCGGCCTCGTCGCAGCGCACGACGCGGATTTTCTCGATGCTCTCGAGCAGGCCGCCGGCGGTGGTGCTCAAGCCCTGCGCCGCGCCGCAGGTGTCAGGCCCCGGCCAGAATTTCCATTCGACCCCGGCGTGATAGACGCCAAGGCCCGCGTTGGCCAGGAAGCCAGCGGCAACGGCGAGAAACAGTACGGCGGCCAGCGCACGCCGATCCGCGGCCACCAGCACCAGAGCGAGGAACAGCACGGGGATGCCGGCATAGTAGGCGTAGCGCTGCTGCAGGCAGAGCGGGCAGGGCGGATAGCCGCCGATGTACTGGAAGCCGAGCGCCGCCAGGATTACCGCAACGGTTGCGAACAGAACCAGGCCGCCCATGCGATAGGCCGGCGATTGCAGCGGGTCGGACGCGGTGCGCAGCAGCATGCGGGAAACGCCTCAGAACAGATACTTCACGGCGACGAAGCCGCCGACCAGCGTGACCAGGAACGCGGTGGTCACCAGCGTGAGCCTGCGCTCGATGAAGTCGCGGATCGGCTCGCCGAACCAATATAGGAGGGCCGCGACCATAAAGAAGCGCACCCCGCGCGTCAGGATCGATGCGCCGATGAACACCCAGATGTTGAAATGCGCGGCGCCGCTGGCGATGGTTACCAGCTTGTAGGGGATCGGCGTGAGACCCTTGATCAGGATGATCCACAGACCCCACTCGTTGTAGGCGGCCCGGTAGGCCTCGAACTGCGCGCCGAGGCCGTAGGCCGTTATGAGCCATTGGCCGAGCGTCTCGTACAGGAAATAGCCGATCGCATAGCCGGCCAATCCTCCGAGCACCGACGCCACCGTGGCAATGGCTGCGTAGAACCAGGCCTTGCTGCGGTTGGCCAGCACCATCGGCACCAGCATCACATCGGGCGGGATCGGGAAGAACGAGCTTTCCGCGAACGATACGCAGAACAGCGCATGCGGCGCCCTGGGATGGCGAGCCATGCGCATCGTCCAGTCGTACAGGCGTCGCATCATGCGAGAAGCATTCCTGGCGTTTGCGGGCAGACTGGAGGGCCGCGGCGTGCTCGGAACAGCTTATAGCAGCCCGAGCGCCAGCTGCACCGGCCGGAAGGAGCGGCGATGGTGCGGCGTGACGCCGTAGCGCGCAATGGCCGCCTGATGCTCGGGCGTGCCGTAGCCCTTGTGCCGATCGAACCCATAGTTGGGATAGGAACGGGCCAACTCTGTCATCATTGCGTCGCGCGCCACCTTGGCCACGATCGAAGCCGCGGCGATGGACAGGCATTTGGCATCGCCCTGCACGATGGTGCGGGTGGGGAAATCGAGGGGCGGCGCCTTGTTGCCGTCGATCAGCACCAGCTTGGGCGCGCAATCGAGCCGGGCGACCGCCTGCGCCATCGCCCACAGAGCGGCATTGAGGATGTTGTCGGCGTCGATGCGGACGACGTCGGCGACGCCGATGCCGACGCGGGCCACGGCCAGGATATGCTGGTAGAGGCGCCGGCGCTCATCGACGTCGAGGGCCTTGGAGTTGGCGATGCCGTCCGGGATGTGGTCGGGGTCGAGCACCACCGCGGCCGCCACCACGGGACCGGCCAGCGGCCCACGGCCCGCCTCGTCGACGCCGGCTACCGGCCCGCCGCGCAGCTCAAGCTCGATCGCCTCCAGCTCGAAGGTCGCCTTCATCGCGAATTGCTTCCCCTGTCAGGGGGAGCTTTGCGGCAAGGCGGGCGGCTGTCAAAGGAGCGGTATCTGCTGTCCCTTGGGCACGGGTCGCTGGAACAGGTCGATGCGCAGTCGCAAGTTGCGCTCGTTCAAGCCTAACCGATTGCTGGCCATGCGAAATCTCAGGCCGATCTGGTCGGCGTAGGGGCCTTTGCCGCGCTGCCGGACACGCCACTCCGGCGTGTAGTCCTTGCCGCCGTGCATGGAGCGCAAAATGTTGATGACGCGCTCGGCGCGGTCGGGAAACTCGGTGCGCAGCCACTCCCGGAACAGCTCTTTCAGCTCCAGCGGCAGGCGCAGGAGGACGTAGCCGGCTTCGCTGGCGCCGGCGTCGCGGGCCGCGGCCAGGATGGCCTCGATCTCGTGGTCGGTGAGGGCCGGGACGATGGGGGCCACCATGACGGCCACCGGCACGCCGGCCTCGGCCAGCGCCTTGACCGCCTCCAGCCGCTTCGGCGGCGTGGCCGCACGCGGCTCCATCTTGCGGGCAACGCGCCGGTCGAGCGTGGTGACCGAGATCGCCACCTTGACCAGGTCCCTCGCCGCCATGCGCGCCAGGATGTCGATATCGCGCACCACCAGCGCCGACTTGGTGACGATGCCGACCGGGTGGCTGGTGCGGTCGAGCACCTCGAGGATCGACCGGGTGATGCGGCGCTCGCGCTCGATGGGCTGGTAGGGGTCGGTGACGGCACCGAGCGCAATATGTTTCGGCACATAGCGCGGATTGGCCAGCTCCCGCTCCAGCAGCTCGGCGGCGTTGATCTTGGCGTACAGCTTGGTCTCGAAATCGAGGCCGGCGGAATGGCCGAGGTAGCAATGCGTCGGGCGCGCGAAGCAATAGATGCAGCCGTGCTCGCAGCCGCGGTAGGGGTTGATCGACTGGTCGAAGCTGATGTCGGGGCTGTCGTTGCGGGCGATGATGCTCTTGGCCACCTCCTCGCGCACGTCGGTCTTGAAGGCCTCCAGCTCGCCGAGGCTCTCCCAGCCGTCGTCGAAGGCCTCGCGCTGCTCGCTCTCGTAGCGGCCGACGCGGTTGGAGCGCGCCCCACGGCCGCGCCGGCGTTCTGCATCCACGAGGGTCGGGTCGTCGGTCACGGGCGTCCTGGCGTGAGCAGCCCATTCGGGCAGTGGCCCATGCTAGGCGCCCGCCTAGAACAAATCAAGAACATACTCGAGCAGCACTGGCCCGCGTGCCACCTCCGATGAGGCAGGCACGCGCCACCTCGCGCGCAAATCAGCAAGGCGCTCGCACGTGACTGAGCTGCAGGATCACTGCCCCTTCATCGGTGCCCGACGGCGACTTTACGCGGGCAAAAGTCCGTGACCTGACCTTACCGCGCTCGTAGAATGGCGCATTGCCGACATTGCTTGGGTGGGAGGATCAACCAGATGGCCGCCAAAGATCCCGTTGATACGAAGGCCGCAATCTTCGCCGTCTTCGCCGCGCTGTTCGTGTTCGCGGTCGCCTTTGCAAGCGTCTACCACTCGATGCGCTAGCGCCGGTTCGCAGCGCCCGATCAACGACTGCCCGCATTCCGGGCCGCTAGCGGGCGGTCGCCTTGTCGTAGGCCGCAACGACGGCCTTGGCGCGCGCCTCGATGTCGACCACCGTCGCGCCGGGCTTGTACAGGTAGCTGCCGATGCCGAAGCCGGTGGCGCCGGCGGCGACATAGGCGGCGAAATTGTCCGGGCTCGCACCACCAACCGCATAGAGCGGGATTGCGGGCGGCAGCACCGCCGTCATGGCCTTGACGCCGATGGGCCCGACCAGTTCGGCCGGGAAGATCTTCAGACCATGTGCGCCGGCGCGGATGGCGCGGAATGCCTCGGTAGGCGAGAACACGCCGGGGTAGGAGCGCAATCCGCGCGCCAGCGTGCGGGCGATGACGGCCTCGTTGCAGTCGGGCGATACGACGAAGGCGCCGCCGACGTCGGCGACGGCGTCGACCTCCGCCTCGCTCAGCACCGTGCCGGCTCCGATCGAGGCCTTGCCGCGCAGTGCGGCGGCGGCTGCGCCAATCGAGTCGAACGGCCGCGGCGAGTTGAGCGGCACCTCGATCAGCGTGATGCCGGCCCGCGCCAGGGTCTCGCAAACGGCGACCGCCTCGTCGGGCTGGATGCCGCGCAGGATGGCGATGATGTGCCGATGGGATGTGGTCATGGTGGATTCCGACCTAGTGCTGAGCCTGTCGAAGCACGGCGATACGGACTTGATCCGCCCTTCGACAAGCTCAGGGCTCGGGCGGAGGTCAAGCGGGATGTCCTAACGCTGCTGCCGCGCGGTTTTCAATCCCGTAAGGGTTGCCTCGGTGCCATCGACGATGCGGGCCTTGCCGCCGATCGCCGATACGCCTTTTTGATACAGCGCGGCAAGGCCGGCGTCGCCGACAATGGCCACCTCGCCCGTGCCGATCCAATCGCGCTGGGCGCCGATCTCCGAGCCGATCAGCAGTCCCGACAGAAAGCCGGCACACCAATCCGGTGAACGCGCCGACAGCAGGGACGCGGCGCGCACCTTGAACAGCGTGGCCGACAAGCTCTGCGGTGAAGCAATACCCGCATCGAGGCCGGCCTCGAACCCCGCGTCGCGATGCGGGCCATCGAGCGGCCCGGCCAGGGAATGGCGCAGCACGGAGTGGGTGCGCAGTACCTCGAACAATTCGCCCGTCATGGCGGTGGCGAAGCGCTCGACGCGGCGTCCGGCCAGCCGCACCCATTTCGAATGCGTGCCCGGCATGCACACGATGCCGTCGAAGCCTGGCCACAGCGTGCCGAGCCCCAGCAGCTGCGTTTCCTCGCCGCGCATGACGTCCTCGGCGCCGGCCTGCCGCTGGCAGATGCCCGGCAGGATGCGCGCCGACCAGCGCGCTTCCGGCATCGCGGGAGTAACGGATCTCGAGCTGAGGTCGCCAAGATCAGCCGGCGCATCGAGATAAGGCGCCTCCATCCAGCCCTGGCGGGCACCGGCCATGCCGCAGATCAGGGTATCGATACGCCGGCCGGACGGAGCGAAATGATCGGCCAGCAGGCCGACCAGAACGCCCGCATAGGCATCGCGCTGCAGCCGGCTCATGCCCTGATCCGAGGTGCGCGCGAAAACCACCTCGCCGCCGGGGCCGATGCCCCAGACGCGCAGGTTGGAGGTGCCCCAATCGACGGCAACCCATTCGGCTTCGACGGCCACGCGATCTCCATCGGGATAGAAGCGTGCTCGATATCACATCGGGCTGGCGCACGGCAGCTCCGTCGCGAGTCCGTCTTGCAAAGTGAGAAAAGTCGCCATGGCAAGGCCCCAAAGCCTATCTATCCCGCCCGTGATCATCCGCCGGGGGAGGGCACAAGCATGGCGATCACGCAGCGGCCGCAGCGCGACGGCGACACCGGCGGCGTCCTCAAGACCACGAACGAGGTCATCAGGATGGGGAGGCTCAGCGGCTGGATGCCAACGGTCTTCTCGGCGGTGGCCGTCGGAATGTCGTGCGTCAGCGTCTACATGAGCACCCTGCAAGGCGCGAAGCTCGAGGTCTACGTGCCGCCGACCATCCACTACGGGCGCGACGCCGGCGGCGATACCGAGCTGTTCGCAATTCCGGTCACCATCGCCAATGACGGCGCACGCAGTGCCGCCGTGCTGTCCATCGAGCTCGAGGTGCAAAATCTCAAGACCAACGCCACCAAGCGCTACTACAGCGCCTTCCTCGGCGAGCATCCGCGCGAAGCGACAACCCCCAACCGCCAGTTCGCGCCATTGAGCATTGCCGGCCGCGGCCTGTTCTCCGACACCGTGCGCTTTTACCCTGCGGGCGTGCAGCCCAAGCTGGTCGATGCCGAGGGCGAGTACGTCTTCCGCTTGCAGCTCAACACGGCCGCCCCGCAAGAGGCGTCCCTGCTGGATAGGCTGCAGGGCCGCACGCAGCTTTCGCCGGTCGGCCTTCCGGATGACGCTGCCCTGGATCTCGGATCAACAGCTCGGCCACCGGCGCGGCACGATCGCCATGCACGCCAAGGACTGGAAGCCTGTGGCGGCAGCGGCCAACTAGTTCACACCGCTTGCACAAATGCGGTCGCGCGGACTGTATTTGGCGTTTTTCTGACCGCCAGCGACCTTGATGCCCCCGCCCCGCCACCTATAGTGCGCCGCAACCTGGCTGCGCTGGGGCGCCATGATCTCCGTCGTAATCCCGACCTTGAACGCCGAGGCGACGCTGGCCGCCACGCTGACCGCGCTGGTGCCGGCCGCCGTCGACGGCCTGGTGCGCGAGGTGATCGTGGTCGACGGCGGCTCCACCGATCAGACGGCCGCCATCGTCGAGGATGCCGGCGCGCAGCTCATCCGCAAGAGCGGCGGGCGCGGCCATCAGCTGACCGTCGGCGCCTTGCGGGCCAAGCAGCCATGGCTGCTGTTTCTGCACGCCGACACGGTGCTGGAGGCCGGCTGGGAGCGCGAAGCCAGCCTGTTCATGCAGCGCACCGATGCCAAGCCGGACCGCGCCTCCGCGGCCGTGTTCCGCTTTGCGCTGGATGACATCGGCGCCAAGCCGAGGCTGCTCGAGCGGCTGGTGGCGGCCCGCTATGCCCTGTTCCGCCTGCCCTACGGCGACCAGGGACTGCTGATCCCGCGCAGGCTGTACGACGAGGTGGGCGAGTTCCGGCCGCTGCCGCTGATGGAGGATGTCGATTTCGCCCGCCGCCTCGGCCGCCGGCGGATAACCCTGCTGTCGGCCCGAGCCGTAACCAGCGCCGAACGCTATCAGCGGGACGGCTACCTGCGCCGCTCCGCCCGCAACCTGACGTGCCTGACGCTGTATTTCGTGGGTGTGCCGACCAACGTCATCAACCGGCGGTACGGGTAGCCAGAGGGCGTGATCGCGACGCCCTGCTGCAGCGCACCCTGGACCGCAGCATCAAAAATCCGTGACCCCCGTTTGCGTATTGCATACCAATACTCAATCGCCGCATATGCTCGCGCGGTCTGGCTGGCCCAGGCAGGTGTGTAGGGAGGACGTCATGCAGAGCATTTCACGCCGCGGTTTCGTGATCTCGGCGACGGCGGCGGCTGCCGCTTTCGGTCTCGACGGACCGCTGGAGTTTCTCACTCCGGCGTTCGCGCAGAAGGCCGACAAGGGCTTCGTCAAATTCAAGGTCGGCGACATCGAAGTCATCCAGATGTACGACGGCGTCTGGGAGAAGGCGCACGATCCGGCCTTCGTCAAGAACGCCTCGCTCGATGACGTGAAGGCCGCCCTGAAGGCCGGCGGGCTGACCGATGCGCACGTGCCGATCAGCTTCACGGTGACGGCCATCCGCAACAAGGGCAAGCTCGTGCTGTTCAATTCCGGCACCGGCGCCCAGCTCGCCCCGACCGCGGGTCTCATCACCAAGAACGACACGTGGAAGGCGGCGGGCATCGACCCGGCCAAGGTCGACAGCATCGTCATCACGCACTTCCACGGCGACCACATCACCGGCCTGATGGCCAAGGACACCAACGCGCCGATCTTCCCCAACGCCACCATCTATGTGCCGGCCGCCGAGTACAAGTTCTGGACCGACACATCGGTGACAGCCGGCGCCGCCAAGCGCATCCAGGCGGTGTTCCCGGGCTGGAAGAACATCAAGCAGTTCGAAGGCGACAAGGAGATCGTGGCCGGCGTCAAGCCGATCAACACCAACGGCCACACGCCGGGCCACACCAGCTACCAGATCGGCTCGGGCAGCCGGCAGCTGATCGTGCTGGGCGACGTCACCAACCTCGTGGCCCTCAATGTCCGCAATCCGGGCTGGCACCTGGCGTTCGATGCCAACCCGACGCTGGCCGAGGAGAACCGGCGCAAGATCTTCGACCGCGTCATCGCCGACAAGGCGACCGTCACCGGCTACCACTTCGGCATGCCCGGCGCCGGCAAGATCAAGAAGGACGGCAAGGGCTACGTGTTCGAGCCCGTGAAGGCGGCCTGACGGCCCGCCGATGCTGGCCGAAACGATCAGAGAAGGCGTCGCGCCGTCGCGCGGCGCCTTTTCGTTGCCGGCTGATCATCATGGCCAAGGCGCCCGTGGCCGGCGCCGTCAAGACGCGGCTGGCCCGCCAGGTCGGCGTTGCCACGGCGACCCGCTTTGCGCGCCATAGCGCGGCGGCGCTGATCGCCCGGGTCGGTTTCGATCCACGCTGGCAGACCTCGCTGTGGGTCACACCCGATGCCAGCTCGACGAGCCGGCACTGGCCGCGTGGCTTGCTGCGCATACCGCAAGGGCGAGGCGACCTCGGCCACCGCATGCAGCGCATTCTCGATCGAAGCGCGCCTGGCCCCGTGGTGATCATCGGCACCGACATCCCCGGCATCACGCCTGCCCATATCGTGCAGGCGTTCCGCGTGCTCGGCCGCGCCGACTGCGTGTTCGGCCGTGCCACCGACGGCGGCTACTGGCTGGTCGGGGCCCGCCGCCGGCCACGGACACCGCAGCCATTTGCCAATGTGCGCTGGTCGAGCGAGCACGCGCTCGCCGACACGCTGGCCAACCTCGCCGGCCAGTCGATCGGCTTCGTCGCCACGCTGAGCGACGTCGATGACGCCGCCGACCTGGCGCGCTGCGCCGGCTTCGGCAGGCGCGTGGTGGCTGCCGCGGCTATCCCCGCTGCTTGAAGGCCTGCCCGGCCGCATCGCCCCCCGCTTGCCCCTGCTGATCCTGCGGGACGACCAGCACCGTGCCGCAGGCCGTCAGGCCGAACAGGCCGATCACCGCCCACAGCAGCAGGCCGGGCAAGCCGGCCGCCTCGCTGACGCGCTGTACGAGGTCGAGTTGGGCGAAGCCGGCGCCGGACACCATGGCCAGTCCCCAGTAGGGGCGGCTGCCGAACGCGATCCGTCGCAGCGACCCGGCATCGTGGCCCATTCTGGCGATGAGGTAGCGGTGCAGGGGCGGGAACATCCAGGCGAACAGGATGCCGAACGCCGCGCCTTTCAGCACGGAGAACGCGATCAGGGTGAGCAGGGCTTGCGTGGTCATGGCCGGCCTCGTGAAAGACGTATCGTCCAGCCACTCTCGCCACGTGCCCGCCGCCGCGCAGTTCCGCACGGCACACGGCGGGGATAGATGTTGCACGTGAAACATCGGCGGCCTGCGCAGCCGCTTTCCCGCCCCGCCGCCGGCCTTGAGGCATCCGTGCGATGCGGATAGCGTGCCGGCAGAAAGGCGCAAATCCCGCATGAAACGGTCCAACGCAGCGCTAAAAATAAAGCCGCCCGCCGAGACGGACGCTCGCGCCGATCGACTTCGACGAGCTGCCCACCTACATCGGCTACCTGGTGCGGCGCACGCAGGCCAAGATCTTCGGCGAGTTCGAGGCGACGCTGGCCGGCTTCGACCTGACGCTCGGCTCCTACGGCGTGCTGACGCTGGTGCGCGCCAATCCTGGCATCACGCAGGTGGCGCTGGCCGCCGCCTTCGGCATCGACAAGTCGACCATGAGCCCGGTGGTGGTGCGGCTGGAGAAGCGGGGATTGATCCGCCGCGAGGTGCTGGTGAGCGACCGGCGCTGCCACGCGCTTTACCTCGAGCGGGCCGCGGAGGCGTCCTATCTCGCCGCCCGCGAGAAGGTGCGCGCCTTCGAGGGCGGACTGGCCGCGCGCCTGAGCAAGGCCGAGCAGCGCGAGCTGGCACGGCTGCTCGGCAAGCTGCGGGGCGGCTAGCTCACGGACAGGTAGCGGACAGGTTGCCGATACCGGCCCATGCCGGCTTGCACGCCGCGCGCGGGTCAGCGACAGTCGCGTCTCGGATCGGTCGCGGGGGAGCGGGCGCATGCGGCGCATGGAGGGAGACGGCCCGGCTGCGGGACGCTGGCGCCAGGGTGCACGGAAAGGCGCACTGCTGCTCGGCATGCTGGTCGCGCTGCTGGCCACGATAACGGTCCCGGCCCTCAGCGCGCAGCGCGCATCAGACCAGACGGCACGGCGCCTGCAGTCCGTGCCAGCCGCCCGCAAACCGAAGGGCCCCCTGCAGATCATCATCTCCATCGACCGCCAGACGCTGCGCCTGTTCGACCAGGACGGCCTGGTGGAACAGTCGAGCGTATCCACGGGCACCGGCGGCTTCCCAACTCCCACCGGCATCTTCGCCGTCATCGACAAGGAGAAGGATCACGTCTCCAACATCTACCGCGGCGCCTCGATGCCCTACATGCAGCGCCTCACCATGTCGGGCATTGCCCTGCATTCGGGCATCGTCACCGGCCGCCCGGCCTCGCACGGCTGTGTGCGCCTGCCGCATGCCTATGCCATGCATCTGTTCCGTCTCACCAGGCTCGGCGCCCGCGTGATCATCGCCGACGCCGAGCTGTCGCCGGCACCCATCGAGCACCCGCGCCTGTTCAAGCCGAAACGCCCGCAGCTCGAGACCGCATCGAGCAGAGGCGTCATGCTGGCGAGTCTTCCTGAGCAAAATCGGGCTGAGCAAAATCAGGCCGAAAGAACTCAGGATCGCACCGCCGTCGCCGCGGATCTCGCCAGAGAGCTGCAACGCGAGGTCGCCCGCGCCAAGATCGGCCAGGCGACCGCCGAACGCGAGGCGGCGCTCAAGGCAACGGCCGTCTCCGTGTTCGTCAGCCGCGCCACCCAACGCGTCTACGTGCGCCACGGCTTCCTGCCGCTGTTGGATGCCCCGGCCACGATCCGCGACGCCGACCGCCCCATCGGCACCCACGTCTACACCGCCATGCAGACGGCCGAAGACGGCACGCACATGCGCTGGACCGCCGTCTCGTTTGCGCACAAGACGGCCGCCTCCGACGCATCGAACGCCCTCGACCGCATCGAGCTGCCCAGCCGAAATCACCGAACGCATCTCCAGCCTGCTCACGCCCGGCGCCAGCCTGATCATCTCCGACGCAGGCCCCAGCCGCCAGATGCGCCCCTGGGGCACCGACTTCATCATCCTGCCGGATTGAGCCCAGTGAGCGGAAGAACCGATTCGCGTCGAACCATCTGCACCGTCATCTCCGCGCAGGCGGAGATCCACGCAAGGATCGGCAGTTGCATCGCTTGGTGTCGCCAATTCCCGCCGTGCCGGAGGCGCGTCTTCGACACGACGCGAGAATGACGTTCGCAGCCAGCGTAGCAACCATTAAGCGATTTGCACCGATCTGCCACAAGTCGCCACGCATCGGCGCAATACGGCTTCGCCTATTGCGCCCTACTTTCCGGATGGCATCGCACCTCGGGTCGCTCTCACGCAACCGCTTGCTGCTTGCCCTGTGACGATGGCCGTTCTTCATCGGCCCCACCTCACCCACACCGCGCCCCCGGCCTGGTCCGCTGCGTATACGTCCGGTTCACCTCGTCGGCCACCAGGTCGTAGACCGTGCGTTGACTCACCGGGAAGATCATCTGCCAGCCGTGGATCGCCGCGCCGTCGCAGGAGAACGTCACGCGCTCGTAGAAGGCCCGGTCGCCCCGCGTGCCGCTGAGCACGAAGCCGTACTTGCGCTGCGGGCTTTGCTCGAAGGAGGCGCCGGCATAGTGCTCCTCCATGCGCGCGCGGCGATAGCGGGCAAGGCTGGCGCCGGCCACGTTGTCGGCGGTGAAGATGTTCAGCACGGCCACGCCGTCGCGCGAGACGAAGGTGCGCACATTCTCATGCGATTGCCCGAGGTCGTAGCGCGAACACGTCAGCTGGATACTTGAGCGAAAACTTGAACGCAGCGTTGTGATAGGCAACCCAGCCCGAGCCCCTTGCTCGCACTTCCGGCACGGCCGCGGTGGCGAATGCCGCGGTCGTCACCCTCGCGTCGCCGCTGGTTTGCAACAGGTCCTGCGCGCTCGCGAGCCGGACTCGCGCCGCCGCATCCAGCATTCGCGCCTGTTCCGGCTCGGATGCCCGCATCCACCACAGCGCCAGCCCGATGATGCCGATGGTCAGCGCGAAGGTGACGCCGGCGGTCGCCGCAAAGGTCCATCGCTGCTGGCGCACCTCGGTGGCCCGGCACACCAGCGCGCGATCATACGCTTCCCGCGCATTGGGATCGGCCAGCGTCTCGTAGGCGCGGCTCACCTCCTTGAAGCGCTGCTCGGCGCCCACGTTGCCGGCGTTGACGTCGGGATGGAAGCGCCGCGCCAGCCGGCGGAACGCGGACTTCACCTGCTCGTGGCTGGCACCCTCGTTCAGGCCCAGGTCGTGATAGAGCGTACTCATCGGCGCAACCCCGCAAACAAAACCAAAGCCGATATGTGACGCGCATCAACGCCGCGCGCCCGCCGATTTGGTGGCGAGCGCTTTCAAATTCTCGTCAGTGGATTGCCGCTGGGTTGCCGTCGTCTCGCCGCATACCGCGCATTCTTCGATATCGCGCACGCGACGCGCTATCGGATAGCGGACAGTCAATCAGAGGTCCGCTGCGTTTTCGCCGCCACGAAACGCAATGGCTGCCTTCTCAACAGCTCCCCCACAATCAAAGACGTGAAGCTCGCCGCCTCGCCGCACGCGCTACTCTTTGCCCGCTGATGCACACGCCGTCTCCCCAACGCAAAGGACGCACATCATGCTCAATATGCTCAATCGGCAGCAAGTGGTGATCAACGACGGGACTGAAGCTCACGGGCGAGCGCTTGAAGCATCGTCAGTCAGGGCAAGGTCGAGATCGACTGCGAGTTCGAGGGCGACATCACCGGTGACGAGGTCGTCGTCAGCGAGCGCGGCCGGGTGAAGGGCAACGTCGCCGGCGAGCGCGTGGTCGTGCTCGGCCGCATCGTCGGCGGCATCCGCAGCAAGACGGTCGTCCTGATGTCCTCCGCGCATGTGGAAGGCGACATCCAGCACACCTCCTCGCCATCGAGCCGGGCGCCGAGTTCACCGGCCGCTGCCGCCTCAGCGCCGCGTGAGTGATCGTAGGGCGCAATAGGCGGCAGCCGTATGCGCCGATCTGTACCAAGATCGAGACGTCGGATCGGCGCAATACGGCTTCGCCTGTTGCGCCCTACTCCGTGGACGCATCTCCCTCCCCCTCGTGCGCACGAATGCAGGCGCATTCGTCGCAGGGACGGACCGGCTGCGTTTTCCTTAGCGGCATCGCCAGAATGCGTGATGGCACGTGAAGTCTCCCCCGGAGTGGGGATGATGCACGCCGCCCAGCCCACCTAGAGTGCCCCCTCGAGTAGCCTGAGCTCCCAGGGGGACAATGCGTAACGTGCGTTTCGGCGCCATGGTCATGGCGCGCCTGGCCATCCGTGTCGGCGCGGCGAGCGCCCGACACCACTCCAAGCACCAGAACCGTCGCTAGCCATGGCGACCATCGACATCACCGGCGGGCCGTCGAAGGACGAGCTTGTGAGCCGGGTGCTCTCCAGTCTGCCGGTGATCTTCCAGACGGCCGACGGCCCGACCGAGATCCTGATCGAGGAGATCGAGGAAACCGACGCGGGCGGCAACTACCTCTCGTTCACTGGCCGAATTGTCGCCGGCACACACATCGGCGCCCACGTGCAAGGGCAATACGACTGCCGAGGGATGATCGGCACGCTGGACATGGCCACCAACGGCGCGTGATCGTCGGAGGCGCAGCGGCTTAGGGCCAGCGCTGGATATCGGCGCCGGCCCCCGCTATGACCGTGCGACGTCGGAATCGCGATTCGCGAAGGAGCCGCGCCCGTGCCGATTCGCCAGCTCAGTCCCGAGATCGTCAATCGCATCGCCGCCGGCGAGGTGATCGAGCGGCCGGCCAGCGTGGTCAAGGAGCTGGTCGAGAACGCCATCGACGCCGGCGCGCACGAGATCGAGGTGGTGACGGCGGCGGGCGGGCTGTCGCTGATCCGCGTCACCGACGACGGGCACGGCATGAGCGCCGCCGACCTCGCGCTTGCCGTGGAGCGGCACGCGACCTCCAAGCTCAGCGACGAAGACCTGTTCAACATCGCCACGCTGGGGTTTCGCGGCGAGGCGCTGCCGTCGATCGGCTCGGTGGCGCATCTGGCCATCCGCTCGCGGCAGCGCGAGGCGGCGGCGGGCTGCGAGATCGTGATCGATCGCGGCGCCAAGCAGGCGGTGCGGCCGGCGGCGTTGAATTGCGGGACGCAGGTGGAGGTGCGCGAGCTGTTCTCGGCGACGCCGGCGCGCCTCAAGTTCCTGAAGAGCGAGCGGGCCGAGAACATGGCCACCTCCGAGGTGGTCAAGCGCCTGGCGATGGCGCATCCGACGGTCGGCTTCACGCTGACCACCGGCGAGCGGACCGGCTTGCGTCTGCAGGCGCAGCCGCTGGGGGCGGACGGGCATCTGGTGCGCCTCGGGCGCATCATGGGCCGCGAGTTCCTGGACGATGCGCTGCTCATCGACGCGGAGCGCGAGGGGCTCGGCCTGTCGGGATTTGCCGGGCTGCCGACCCTGCATCGGCCCGACCCCGGCCAGCAGTACCTGTTCGTCAACGGCCGGCCGGTCAAGGACCGGCTGCTGATCGGCGCCGTGCGGGCAGCCTACGGCGACCTGCTGCCCAAGGCGCGCTATCCGCTGCTGGCGCTGTTCCTCAACCTCGATCCGCGGGCGGTCGACGTCAACGTGCATCCGGCCAAGGCCGAGGTGCGCTTCCGCGATGCGGGCGCGGTGCGCAGCCTGATCGCCGGCGCGCTGCGGCAGGCGCTGGAGGCGGCCGGGCATCGCGCGTCGTCGGCGGGCGGCGTGCAGGCGATCGAGACGCTGGCGCGCGGCGTGCAGTCCAACCTGGGCAATGGCGGCGCATCACCCGCGTACGCCGGCGTGCCGACTTGGTCGGGCGGTGCATCGCGAGGCAACATCCCGCGCGGCTTTGCCGAGGCGATGCAGGCGCCGTTCGGAGAATTCGCCGCGCCGAGCGCGGATGCCGGCGCCGCCACCGAGCCGCCGCAGGCCGATCTCATCGATCGTCCACTTGGCGCCGCCCGCGCGCAGCTGCACGAGACCTACATCGTCGCGCAGACCCGCGATGCGGTGGTGATCGTGGACCAGCATGCCGCGCACGAGCGGCTGGTCTACGAGCGCGTCAAGGCGGCGCTGGCCAACGGCGGCGTCACGCGCCAGCTGCTGCTGATCCCCGAGATCGTCGAGCTCGATGCGGACGAGGCCGCCGCGCTTGCCGAGCAGGCTGGCGAGCTGGCCGAACTCGGCCTGGCGCTGGAGGCGTTCGGGCCCGGCGCGGTAGCCGTGCGCGAAGTGCCGGCGCTGCTCGGCGACACCGACGTCGCGGGCCTCGTGCGCGACCTCGCCCGGCAGGCGGTCGGCGAGGCCGAGGGCAGCCCGCTCAGGCAGCGCCTGGAGGCGGTGTGCTCGACCATGGCCTGCCACGGCAGCGTGCGCGCCGGACGTCGCCTCACGGCACCCGAGATGAACGCCCTGCTGCGCGAGATGGAATCGACACCCCACTCCGGCCAGTGCAACCACGGCCGTCCCACCTACGTCGAGCTGAAGCTCTCCGACATCGAGCGCCTGTTCGGCCGGCGCTAAGGTGTCAGACCCTCCGGGTCTGACACCAACACGCCGACGCTGTCGAGGCGTAGCACGTAGGTTGGGTCAAGCGGAGCGCAGACCCAACATCTGTCGTTCCTGAACGTGTGTTGGGTCATCGCTGACGCTTGACCCAACCTACACCTGACACACGGCGGCGAGATGGTATCAGACCCGGAGGTCTGACACCTTGGCGCGCAAATGCCGGGAGTAAGATCAGCGCGAGGTGAGCGGCAGCACGCCGGCGAGGAAGCGGGTGAGGTCGTCGGTCATGTGGTGCACGTGCTCGGGCGGCTCGGTCCAGGCGCGGATCTTCTGCTGCACGGGATGATCGTAGTTGGCGGCCGAGTGCACCAGCACGGTGGTCATGCCGAGCGCGTGCGGCGCCTCCAGGTTGTGCGGCATGTCCTCGAACATGGCGGAGGAGGTTGCGTCGACGCCGTGCGCGGCGAGGAAGCGGTGGTAGCAGGCGGCATCGGGCTTCGGCACGAACTCGGAGGCGACGATGTCGTAGATGTCCTCGAAGTGGTGCAGCACGCCGAGCTTGCCGGCGACGTTCTCGGCATGGCGGCGCGAGCCGTTGGTGAAGATCAGCTTGCGGCCGGGCAGCCGCTCGATGGCGGCCGACAGCTCGGGGGCCTCGGGCATGCAGGCGAGGTCGATGTCGTGCACGTAGTCGAGGAACGCCTTGGGGTCCATGCGATGCACCTGCATCAGGCCCGACAGCGTGGTGCCGAACTGGCGGTAGTAGGTCTTCTGCAGGTGCCGCGCATACTCGTAGGGCACGCCGAGATAGCGGGCGATGAACTCGCCCATGCGCCGGTCGACCTGGGCGAACAGGTTGCACTCGGCGGGATACAGCGTGTTGTCGAGGTCGAAGACCCACACCTGCGTGCGCTCGAAGGTGCGGCGGGCGCATCCCCTCTCCCCGCTCTTCCGTGGGGAGAGGGCATGGGGTGAGGGTGCGAGCACGCTTGCTCCGGCGTTTGTTGCTGCCCCCCACCCCGGCCCTCTCCCCGCCAGGCGGGGAGAGGGAGGCGCGTCCGTCGGCGCGGTCCGTCATGCCTTCTTCTTTGCCTTGCGGCCGACCAGGGTGCCGACGCCGTGCTCGGTGAACAGCTCCAGCAGCACGCAGTGCGGCACGCGGCCGTCGAGGATGACGACCGCCTCGACGCCGGCCTCCACCACCTCGATGCAGCCTTCCACCTTGGGGATCATGCCGCCGGAGATGACGCCGTCGCGGATCAGCTTGCGCGCCTCCTCGATGGACAGCTGCTCGATCAGGGTCTCGCTCTTGTCGAGCACGCCGGCGACGTCGGTCAGCAGCAGCAGGCGCTTGGCCTTCATGCGGGCGGCGAGCGCACTGGCAAACGTGTCGGCGTTGATGTTGAGCGTCTCGCCCTCGCGGCTGATGGCGACCGGGGCGATGACGGGGATCAGATCGGACTTGCAGATCACCTCGACGATGTGCGGGTTCACCTCGGCCGGGTCGCCGACGTAGCCGATGTCGACCGCCTGCATGAGGTTGGACTGCGGGTCGGGCATCTCGGTGATCTTGCGGGCGATCATCAGGTTGGCGTCCTTGCCGGAGATGCCGACCGCCTTGCCGCCCTGCCGGTTGATGGCGGTGACGATGTCCTTGTTGATCAGGCCCGCCAGCACCATCTCGACCACTTCGACGGTCGGCTTGTCGGTGACCCTCAGGCCGTGCACGAACTCGCTCTTGAGCTGCAGGCGCTTCAGCATGCCGGCGATCTGCGGGCCGCCGCCGTGCACGACGATCGGGTTCACGCCCGACTGCTTGAGCAGGACGATGTCCTGCGCGAAGGCCGCGGCCAGGTCGGCGTCGCCCATGGCATGGCCGCCGAACTTGACCACCACGGTCTGCTGGTCGTAGCGCTGCATGTGCGGCAGGGCTTCGGCCAGGATGCGCGCCTGCTCCACGGCGGAGACCGGCCCGGCGGCGGCGCTTTTTCCAGACTGCTGCTTGGCCATGACCCGGCTTTCTGCCCCCGGTATGCATGCACTGCATGAGACGCTTCGAGGCGGGGGATCACGCCCCGCGGGGAGCACTTATAGCGGCCCGACCGGCCGCCTCAACGGAATTTGCTCACATTCGGGGGGTAGAGGCTGGCCGGGATGAGAGCGTCTTCGCCTGCGTCACGCCTGCACAGGTTCCTGGGGCTCGCCGCGTGCCATTCCCGGGGGTATCGGGTAGAATTCAGACACTTGCGCGAGGCTCGGCGGCTGGTCAGCGGCGGGCAGGTGCCTAGGCGGTGTGCACCGCGCACTGGGGGTTGTTGATGCCGCATTCCATTGCGGACGAGTTCAAATCGATCCCAATGTCGTCCAACCTCGGCGAAAGCCTGGAGCGGGCGCATCGCTTTGCGCGTGAGCAGGCGCACCGCACCGTCACGCTCGAGCACCTGCTGCTGGCGCTGACCGAGGACCAGGAGGCGGCCCTCATCCTGCAGGCCGCCAATGTCGATCTCGGGCGCCTGCGCGCCGACGTGTCGGGCCACCTCGGCCGGCTGCTGGAGGATATGCGGGCGGAGCCCGGCAGCGAGCCGCGGCCCGATCCTGAATTGCTGCGCGTGCTGCAGGCGGCGGCCTCGGCGGCCCAGCAGTCCAAGCGCCGGCAGATCGACGGCGCCATCGTGCTGGCGGCCGTGGTCGGCGACGGCAAGAGCCCGGCGGCGGGCACCTTGAAGTCGCACGGCATGACCTTCGAGGAGGCGATCCGGGCGCTGCAGCGGGCCAACTCGCAGGCGCGTCTGAAGATGCCGGCCAAGATCACCACCGCTGCCAAGGCGACGGAGCCGGCTGCGGCTGTCACGCCGGAGCCGCCCAAACCGGCGGGGCTGGCGGGGCTGTCGGCCGCCATCGAGGTGCCGAGCGCGGCCGGCGATATCAGCTCGCTGTCGGCGCGGCTCGCCACGCATGCCGATACGGCCGACCATATTCTGGCGGCGGCCCGTCTACGCATCCAGCAGCGGGCGGCGGCTGCCGCGGCTCACCTCAAGGGCGAGGTAACGCCGACGCCGGCCGCGACGCGCGAGCCGGCGGCGAAGGCCGAGGCACCCGTTGCCGTGGCGGAGAAGCCGGCCGCGCCTGCCAAGCCGCCTGGGGGGGAAGGCTCCAATTCGTTCCAGGATCTGCTCGCCGCCTCTGGGTGCGCTACTGGGGCCACGACGGTCGCCAAGACCGAGCCGGCACCGGGTCCCCGCCCTTCGCCGCCCGAGGCGCTGCCGGAGCAGGCCGCGCGCGTCGCGCAGCAGGAGTGGGCGCCGCCGCACGACATGCGCCCGCAAGGCGCGCCGCGGCCTCCTCAGACGCCCGGCGGGCGCGCGCCGCCGCGTGGACCGAGGCCCGACGAGGCCGCCCGCCAGCCGCAACCGCCGCAGCGCGGCGCCCGGCCCGGGCCTGGGTCTGCGGCCGGGAGCCCCGGGTGTTCCGGCTCGGCTGCCCTCGCGCGCCGAGGCCGGCGGCCGTCCGGCCGGCATGAACGGCAGCATGCCCGCCGGAGCCGATCGTGAACGGACCGGCCGGGGGCCCCGCGCAAGCACCGCGTCCGGGATCAGCGCGCGGCGCCCAGGGCGATCGCGGTCCGCTGGTCGAGAGCGTGCCCCGCCGCATGCGCGTCGGCGTCACCTCGAAGGCGGAGGTGCGCATTTCCCGCGCCCGCATCGAAGCGCTGGTGGTCGCGCTGAACGGTCAAAGCATGCCGCACCGGCCCGATCAGATCGCCGCCCGCGCCCTGACGGTGCGGCTGAAGGCGCCCAACAGCGACTTCCTGATCGAATCGGTCTCCACCGAGACGCAGTGGGTGGAGCGCACGTCCGGGTTGGGGCAAGACGAGTACGCGATCTGGCGCTGGGCCGTGACACCGCAGCTCCGCGGGAAGGGCCGCCTGCTGCTGATGGTATCCGCCCGCACCGTCGGTCAGGACGGGCTGGCTGCGGAGACGGCGCCGCCCGATCGGGTGATCGATGTGCGGGTCAAGCGCAACCGGATCGGTGTGCGGCGCCTGATGTCCTGGCTGCTGGCGATGGCGATCGGCGTGGCGATCGGGAAATTCAGCAACCGGCTCTGGGATGTCGCGGCCGCCCTGCTGCACAAGATGCTGGCGAGTTAGCCGGCGCTCCGATCACGTCATCACGGCGTGCGATGGCGCCGTGCGCGGCAGCCAGCGTGGCGATCTCGGCGCGCAGTTCGGCAATACCGCTGCCGGTCTCCGACGAGGTGGCGATCAGCGTCGCGTAGGCCGCCGCGTGCTTCTCCAGCGCCGCGGCGGTGGCGGCCAGCACGGCTGCGACCTGCGCCGGCTTCAGCTTGTCGATCTTGGTCAGCACCACCTGGTAGGACACCGCCGCCTCGTCGAGCAGGTCCATGATCGGCTCGTCGGCGCCCTTGATGCCGTGCCGCGCGTCGATCAGCAGGAATACGCGCACCAGGTTGGGCCGGCCGCGCAGGTAGTCGCGCACCAGCTGCGTCCAGGCATCGACCTTGTCCTTGGGCGCCTTGGCGAAGCCGTAGCCCGGCATGTCGACCAGGAACAGCGACGCATGCGGCACCTCGAAGAAGTTCAGCTCCTGCGTGCGGCCCGGCGTGTTGGAGGTGCGGGCGAGGCCGTGATGGCCGACCAGCGCATTGATCAGGCTCGACTTGCCGACGTTGGAGCGGCCGGCCAAGGCCATCTCGGGACGGCCGGTGTCAGGCAGGAACTCCAGGCTCGGCACGCTTTTCACGAAGCGCCACGGCCGGGCGAACATCGCCTCGCCGGCGGCGATCTCGTCCGGCGTGAAGGTCGCGAGCCCCATGTCGTGCCGCCTTGCCCTCACGCTAGCCTACTAGGTCGCCTTCCCGCGCAGGATGTCGCGCGCCTGATCGGCCCTCGAGGGGATGGCGTGGTCCGAGCCGTTGAGGCGGGACGCCTCGCCGTCCCTCGAGCGCCATCTTGATCTCGAAGTCGGTGGCGTCGGACTCCAGGCCCAGCACCTTCAGGGCCTGCTCGCGCGTCATCGGCGGCAACGGCTGGGCCGGCTCGGCGCGCGGCGGCTCGGTGCGCGGTCCCTCGTCGTTGGCGGCCACCGGCTTGGGCACGGCCACCGGCTTGGCAGCGGCGGCCGGCTTGGCCGGGCGTTTCTTCAGCGTCTCGCGCAGCGAACTGCGCGCCGGCCGCCGACGCGGCGCCGACCTTGCTCTTCAGCTGGTTGACGTCGACGTTTTTCACCGCCGCCAGACGGCCCTTCCACTTGTCGACGCCCATGTTCTTCCACAGATGCACCTCGGTGTCGTTCTTGCGCATGATCCAGTACTGCTGCAGCAGCGACAGCACGTTGTTCCAGGCCCAGTAGATCACGAGGCCGGCTGGGAACGATGCCAGCAGGAAGGTGAAGATCACCGGCATCCAGTTGAAGATCTTCTGCTGCATGGGATCGGGCTGCTGCGGGTTCAGCTGCATCTGCACCCACATCGTCATGCCCATGATCAGCGGCCAGACGCCGACGTGCAGGAACTCGGGCACCGCGAAGGGCAGCAGGCCGAACAGGTTGAACAGCGAGGTCGGATCGGGCGCCGACAGGTCCTTGATCCAGCCGAAGAACGGCGCATGGCGCATGTCGATGGTGACGAACAGCACCTTGTAGAGCGCGAAGAACACCGGGATCTGCAGCACGATCGGCAGGCAGCCCGCCATCGGGTTGATCTTCTCGTTCTTGTAGAGCGCCATCAGCTCCTGCTGCTGGCGTACCCGGTCGTCCTTGAAGCGCTCGCGGATCTTCTCCATCTCCGGCTGCAGCTTCTTCATCTTGGCCATCGACTCGTAGCTCTTGTTGGCCAGCGGGAAGAACGCGGCCTTCACGAGCACGGTGGTGGCGAGGATGGCGAGGCCGTAGTTGCCGAGCACCTGGCTCAGAGCCAGTGCAGCAGCTTGAACAGCGGCTTGGTGATGAACCAGAACCAGCCCCAGTCGATCAGCAGGTCGAACTGCTTGGTGCCGAGCTTCTCGCCGTAGGCCTGGATCAGCGTCGACCTGCTTGGCGCCGGCGAACAGGTTGTTGGTCGCCGAGCGCTTCTCGCCTGGCGGCGACGGCGAAGGTGCCGAGCGCGTAGCCGGCCTCGAAGCGGTCCTTCTCGACGCCGGTCGCCTTGGCGCCGCGCAGGGCTGCCTCGATAGGGCGATTTCTGGTCGGGGATCAGCGCGGCGGCCCAATACTTGTCGGTCATGCCGAGCCAGCCGCCGGTCTGCTTGAAGGTCTTGGAGGCGCCGTCCTTGATGGCGTCGGTGAAGGTGATCTCCTGCAGGCCGGCATCGCCGAGCACGCCGATCAGGCCCTCGTGCAGGATCCAGTAGCCCTGCACCTTCGGCATGCCGTGCCGCGAGATCAGCGCATAGGGGTAGGCGCGAAATCGCCGCCGGTCTCTGTTCTCCACCTCGTCGGTGACCGTGATCAGGTAGTCGGTGTCGACCGCGATCGTGCGGCGGAATACGAGCGCCCTTGCCGTTGTCCCAGGCGAGCGTGACCGGGCTGTCCGGGCGTCAGCGTGCTGCCTTTCTCGAGCGTCCACACCGTGTCGCGGTCGGGTACCGGCAGCGCGTCGCCGGAGGCCGACACCCAGCCATATTCGGCGTAGTAGGGCTCAGGCGACCCCGACGGCGAGAACAGCACGACGTTGGGGCTGTTGGGCTCCACCGTGTCGCGATACTTGACGAGCACGAGGTCGTCGATGCGGCCGCCCTTCAGGGCGATCGAGCCGCGCAGGCTCGGCGTGCTGATCGGCACGCGCGCGCTCGCCCTGCAAGGCGGCCTCGCGGGAGGCGGCGGTCGTCGCGCCCGATGACGGCAGCGACGGCTGCCGTGCTGCTTCGAGCCCGTCTGGGCAGTGTTTCGGAGCCGGTCTTGGGGGCGCCGCCAGGCTGGGTGGTCTGCGTCTGCTCCTGCTGCAGGCGCGCGCGACGCTCCTGCTCCTCTTTCAGCTTCGGTCCGGCAAACAGCAGCTGCCAGGCCAGCAGTATGGACACCGACAGCACGATGGCGAGGAGGAGGTTCTTCTGGCTGTCCTTGTCCTGCATGGGTGTTCCGAAGCTGAAGTCGGCCGAGTGGGGGTGGCCGGTTACCCGTGGCTTTGCTCAATTGCCTCGCGGCCGCCCTGTCCTGCCGGCCGGCGTCCGATGCACGCGCTCGAGCGCGGTCACAAGGTCGGACACCAGCGCAGTATACGCCGATGTCAGCGCCGGGCGCCGGGCAATGAGAACATAGTCAAAGTCGCCCTTGGCGTGGGCCATCTGCACATCCCTCACCGCGGCCTTGAGGCGGCGCCGGATGCGGTTGCGCTCGACCGCCTTGCCGACCTGCTTGGTGACGGTGAAGCCGAAGCGCGGCTCGTCCCGTGCGTCGGCCGCGTCTTCATCGCGCGGCTTGGCTTCCAGCACGAACGCCGCCGTCGCCCAGCGGGCACCCTTGCGGATGCGCAGGAATTGCGCGCGCCGCTTCAGCGTGACGAGCTGCTGCGCCGACCGATCTGCTGCCAGCGCCGTCTTGGTCATGTGCGACCGCCGTGTGCAGGCGTCCGTTCACGCCGACAGCCGCTTGCGGCCCTTGGCGCGCCGACGCGCCAACACCCTGCGGCCGCCCGTCGTCTCCATGCGGGCGCGGAAGCCGTGCCGGCGCTTGCGCACGAGTTTGCTCGGCTGGTAGGTCCGTTTCACGTTAAATCTCCTCGGCCGGCGTACCCTCAGCGCCGTCTGAACAAGCCTACGCGGGAGCCGTGCGCCTCACGCGCAAAGCCCGCCACGAGCTGATCGGAAGTTGCGCGCTTATAGGGTCGCGCCGGGCCCAAGTCAATGCGAGCGAATCGGTAGGAATGACCCGGACCGCCGCTCGCCTGGCAGCACCCGGCCTGGACGTGCCCAGGCAACAATATTCCAGAGATTCATTGGCTTGATGCCGGCAGCCCTGGCCGACCGGCTGCGGAGCCGATCCATGCGCGGCGCCCTCGGTGCGGTTAACGTGCCCCAGCTCGAAGCCGGCGCTTCTCTGGCCGGAGGCTTTCGCCGTACAGTCCGGCCAGTCGGACCACTCATCGGGAGAACGAGCAATGGCAAACGAAACCGCAAAGGTACCTGCGTGCGTGCAGGTCGAGCAGAACGGAGCCTGCGCCGTCAAGATGCTCGGGGCGGCGATGAGCGTCGACGGCAAGACCGTGCGGGTCGACATCTACGACCGGCGGGGGCAGATGTTTCCCATCGCCATGTCGGAGCGCGACCTGTGCGAGCTGCTGCAGGTGGTGGGCTACATGTCCCAGGAGATGGCGGCCAAGCAGGAAGAGCTGGGCGCCCGGCCCGATGTCCACTTCCTGCGCGGCCAGGGCGACCAACCCCTGCCGCCTCTGCGCGTGAGGCTCGGCTGGTCGCCGGTCAATCAGTCGGCAACCATCGTCGTGGGCAATGCCGGTCTGCAGTTTCCGATGGATGCCGATACCGCAAGGTCGATCGGCCAGGCCCTGCTCGACCAGGCCGGGCCGTATGCGTCCGGCGGCGGAGCGTGAAAGCCGCGACGCGGCGCGGCCGAGCTGCCGGAGCCAAATCCAGACTGAGCGAGCGCCGAATCGCGACATAGTCACCGGCAGCGCAGCGCATCACGTGTTCTGGTTTCGGCTCACGTTTGCTTTACATGCCGTATACAGGCGACCGTGAAGGGCTATCTTCGCGAGCAATCCTCCCACTCTTCACGGTTTCGCTCTTCACGGTTTCTAGGCCCGTCAGCTGGGCCGTACATAGCGCAGGCGGACCAGCAACAATGCCATCCTTCTGGCGCCGCGCGCCCCTGAGCCGATGGGCGCCCCTGCTGGCGATAGCCGCCGTCATGCTGTTTGTCCTCGCCATGGGCTGGCATCGCGCCATCACGCTCGAGAACATCGTCGCCTGGCGGGATCGCTTTCACGTGGTGCTGCATGCCCATCCCGTCCTGTCGGTGCTGGTGTACGTCCTCATCTATGTGGCGGTCGCCACCCTGTCGCTGCCTGGCGGTCTCGTTCTGACGCTGTCCGGCGGCCTGCTGTTTGGCACCGTGGTGGGTGGCATTGCCGCCATCGTCGGCGCGACGGCGGGTGCAACGTTGGTATTTCTCATTGCGCGGGCGGCGATATCCGATGCCAAGCTCGGCGACCTCGCCGGCGGCGTCGGCTGGCTGCCCGGCGTCTCGGGCCAGCTCGAGAAGCTGCGCAAGCTGGATACGCGGTTCGAACAGATGAAAGCCGGCTTCCAGACCAATGCCATGAGCTACCTGCTGTTCCTGCGGTTGGTGCCGGCCTTTCCGTTCTGGGCCGTCAATCTGGTGGCGGCGATCCTGGGTGTGCCGCTAAAGACCTACGTTGTGGGCACGTTTTTCGGTATCATCCCGGCGACGATGGCCTTCGCCTCGCTCGGGGCCGGCCTCGACAGCGTCATTGCGGCAGCGCAGGTCCAGCATGCCAGGTGCGTCGCCGCGCATGGCGCGGGAGCCTGTGTATTCTCGCTCAAAGCGAGTTCGCTGATCACGCGGGAGCTGATCCTGGCGTTCGTGCTGCTCGGTGTCGCGGCGCTGCTGCCGGTCGCCTACAAGAGATGGAGAAACACGCATGGCGCAGCCAAATGAACGGGGCGGCGGCTTGATGCGGTCCGATCTGGGCAGCCTGATGGGCCGCGGCGCCGGCAAGGGCGACAGCCTGCCCGCCACCTCGGCCGGCTCGGCCACCCAGGAGCTGCGGGCGGACCTGTGCGTGATCGGCGCCGGATCGGGCGGCCTGTCTGTGGCTGCTGCTGCCGCCCAGCTCGGCGTCAGCGTGGTCCTGATCGAGAAGCACCGCATGGGCGGCGACTGCCTGAACTACGGCTGCGTGCCCTCCAAGTCGCTGCTTGCCGCCGCGCGCCGGGCCCAGGAGATGCGCTCGTCCGCGCCGTTCGGCATCGTGCCGACCAACCCTTCGATCGGCTACCGGGCCGTGCACGACCACGTGCATGGCGTCATCGCCGCCATCGCCCCCAACGACTCGGTGGAGCGGTTCACGGGCCTCGGCGTCAAGGTCATCAAGGCCACCGCCCAGTTCATCAGCCGCGACACGGTGGTGGCCGGCGACACGCGCGTGAAGGCGCGCCGGTTCGTGATCGCCACCGGCTCCTCGCCGGCCATTCCGCCCATTCCCGGTCTCGAGAACGTCGCGCACTTCACCAACGAGACCATCTTCGACAACCGCGACAAGCTCGATCATCTGATCGTCATCGGCGGCGGCCCGATCGGGCTGGAGCTGGCCCAGGCGCACCTGCGGCTCGGCAGCCGCGTCACCGTCATCGAGGCGATGAAGGCGCTCGGCAAGGACGAGCCCGAGATATCCGAGGTGGTCCTCAAGCGCCTGCGCGCCGAGGGCATGGAAATCCGCGAGGGCGCGCTGGTGGAGCGCGTCAGCGGCGGCATGCACCTGGTCGACGTGCACATCTCCGAGGGCGGCGTGTCGAGCATCGTGCAGGGCACGCACCTGCTGGTTGCCACCGGCCGCAAGCCCAATACGGCCGGCCTCAACCTCGACGCCGCCTCCATCAAGTACGACAAGCGCGGCATCCAGGTGAATGCGGGCCTCGTCACGTCCAACTCGCGCGTGTTCGCCATCGGCGACGTGGTCGGCGGGCTGCAGTTCACGCATGTGGCCAACTACCACGCCGGCATCGTCATCCGCCGGGCGTTGTTCCGACTGCCGGCCAAGGTGAACAATGATATCATTCCGTGGGTGACCTTCACCGATCCCGAATTGGCACATGTCGGCCTCACGGAGGACATCGCCAAGAAGCGGCTACGGCAAGGTGCGCGTGTTCCGCTGGCCCTATCACGAGAACGATCGCGCCCAGACGGAGCGCGCCACCGAGGGCTTCATCAAAGTCGTGACCAACGCCAAGGGTAAGATCCTGGGTGCCAGCATCGTCGGCGAGCGTGCCGGCGAGCTGATCCAAATGTGGTCCTTGGCCGTATCGCAAGGACTGGATATCAAGGCCATGACGCAATGGATTTCGCCTTACCCGACATTTTCCGAGATCAACAGGCGGGTGGCCTACGGCTATTATGCGACCGCCGCGGCCAGCCCATTCGTTCGGCGGTTGGTTGGATGGCTGGCGAAATTCGGATGACGCAAGCCGAGTGGCGAGGAATGAGCGGTGCCGCGAGATATCCACGGTAGCGCCCAGGCCTGGCTCGACCGGCTGCGCGAGCGCGTGCGGGCGATCCGCTCGCCGCTTGCCGCCACGTCGGAGCGGCGCGGCGTCGGCCTGTCCGCCAAGCTGCTGATGCTGACGGTGCTGTTCGTCATGCTGGCGGAGATCCTGATCTTCGTGCCGTCGGTCGCCAACTTCCGCATCACCTGGCTGACCGATCGGCTGACGGCGGCCCAGCTCGCCTCCCTGGCGGCCGAAGCCGTGCCCGGCGGGGTGGTGCCGGATTCGCTGCGCGCGGAGCTGCTGCGCACCGCCCAGGTTCGCGCGGTCGCCTGGAAGCGCCAGAACGAGCGTCGCCTGGTGCTGCCCTCCGACGGCTCCTCCGAGTTCGACGAGAGTTTCGATTTCCGCGCTTCGGCGCGCGACACGGGCGTGTGGGGCGGCTTGCGACTGCGCCTGCGCCTCATCCGTCAGGCGCTGGCCGTGTTCCTGGCGCGCGAGGACCGCCTGATCCGGGTGATCGGCGAGACCGGCATGGGGCCCGGCGAGTTCATCGAGGTGGTGCTGCCGGAGGCGCCGCTCCGGATCGCCATGATCCGCTACGGCCTCAACGTGCTCGGCCTGTCGATCATCATCTCGATGATCAGCGCGGCGCTGGTCTATTTCGCGCTCAACGGGCTGCTGGTGCAGCCGATGACGCGCATCACCCGCAACATGCTGCGCTTCAGCCAGAACCCCGAGGATGCCAGCCGCATCATCGTGCCGTCCTCGCGCCGCGACGAGATCGGCACGGCCGAGCGCGAGCTGGCGCACATGCAGCTGGAGCTGACGCAGACCCTGCAGCAGAAGAACCGGCTGGCCGCCCTGGGGCTCGCCGTCAGCAAGATCAGCCACGATCTGCGCAACATGCTGGCCAACGCCCAGCTCATCTCGGACCGGCTCGGCGACCTGCCCGACCCGGCCGTGCAGCGCTTCGCCCCGAAGCTGATCGTGTCGCTGGGCCGCGCCATCAACCTCGCCGAGAGCACGCTGAAATTCGGGCGCGCCGAGGAAGCTCCGCCGCGTCGCGAGCTGATCGCGCTGCGCGTGCTGGTCGAGGAAGTGGGCGACGGGCTCGGCCTGCCGCGCGAGGGAGCGATCGTCTGGAGCATCGACGTCGAAGAGGCGCTGCGCATCGATGCCGATCGCGACCAGCTGTTCCGCGTGCTCACCAACCTGTGCCGCAATGCCCTGCAGGCCATCGAGCAGCAGGACCTCGTCAAGGGGCAGATCGAGGTCGCGGGACGCCGCAACGGCCGGCGGGTGGTCATCCTGGTCCGCGACGACGGGCCGGGCGTGCCGGAGAAGGCGCGCACCCACCTGTTCCAGGCTTTCCAGGGCTCCGCGCGCAAGGGCGGAACCGGACTCGGCCTGGCCGTCGCGCAGGAGCTGGTGGCGTCGCACGGCGGCAGCATCCGCCTGCTGGAGATCGACCATGGCGCCGCATTCGAGATCGAGATCCCGGACCGCGGCACCTGACGTGCAGAAGCCGCCGCAGCCAGTGCGAACTTCGGGACACCGCGTCATCCCGGAATCCGGACGCAGTCGCGGATGGGCCGTCACGACCCGAGTCCTGGATGCCCGTCGACAGCGTCGGCATTGCCGGGATGACTGGTGTGCCCGTCGGATGGCGGTGTGCTCCGGGATGACGGGTATGTTCCAGTGCTGAACCCGAAAGGAAGGCTCGTGCCGCACGTCTACGACCTGGCGATCATCGGCGGCGGCATCAACGGCTGCGGGCTGGCGCGCGACGCCGCGGGCCGTGGCCTCTCCGTGGTCCTGTGCGAGATGGGCGATCTCGCCTCCGGCACGTCCTCGCGCTCCACCAAGCTGATCCACGGCGGGCTGCGCTATCTCGAGCACTTCGACTTCCGGCTGGTGCGCGAGGCGCTGGCCGAGCGCGAGGTGCTGTGGGGCAATCGCGCCGCACATCGTGCGGCCGATGCGCTTCGTGCTGCCGCTACCAGCAGGGGCTGCGGCCGGCCTGGATGCTGCGCGTCGGACTGTTCATGTACGACCATCTGGGCGGCCGGCAGCGCCTGCCCGGGACGACGCGCGCTCGATCTGGAGACAGGACGCGGCCGGTGCTCCACTCAAAGCGGGCACGTTCACCACCGCCTTCGAATACTCCGACTGCTGGGTCGACGATGCCCGCCTGGTCGCTCTGAACGCGGTCGACGCGGCGCGGCGCGGCGCCGACATCCGCGTGCGCACCCGTGCGCTCGCGGCGGTCCGCACGGGCGATCACTGGAGCCTGACGGTGCAGCAGGCGGGCGCAGCGGCCCCGAGACCATCGCCGCGCGCGTGCTGGTGAATGCCGCGGGGCCGTGGGTTGCGCAATGTCGCCGACCTGCTGGCCTCCAGCACCGCGCACAAGGTGCGCCTGGTGCAGGGTTCGCACATCGTTGTCCCTAAGCTGTTCGCGCACGACCGCGCCTATCTGTTCCAGAACCCGGACGGCCGCGTGGTGTTCGCCATTCCCTACGAGGGCGACTTCACGCTGATCGGCACCACCGATCGCGACTTTGTCGGCAACCCCGCGGCGGCGACGATTTCGGGCGAGGAGATCGACTACCTGTGCGAAACGGCGAGCGCGTGCTTCGCCCAGCCGGTGCGCCCATCCGATGTCGTGTGGTCCTATTGCGGGGTGCGGCCGCTCTACGACGACGGTGCCGGCGAGGCGCAGGCCGCCTCGCGCGAATACGTGCTCGAGATGGACGAGACGCCGGGCTCGCCGCCCCTGCTGGCGATCATCGGCGGCAAGATCACCACCTACCGCCGCCTGGCCGAGGCCGTGCTGGAACGCCTGGCTCCCCACCTGCCCGAGCGGAACGGGCTCGCCGCGGGCTGGACGGGGCGGCAGCCTCTGCCCGGCGGAGATTTCGACCTGGACGGCTTCGACGAGCTGGCAGCTGCGCTGGCGCGCGACTACCCGTTCCTGGATGCGGGCCACGTGCGCCGCCTGGCGCACGCCTACGGCAGGGAGGCCTGGCGCGTGCTGGGTAAGGCCGTAGCCGCCGCGGACCTCGGCAAGCCTTCGGTGCCACGCTCACGGAAGCGGAGGTGCGCTACCTCATCACCCAGGAATGGGCGCGCACCGCCGACGACGTGGTCTGGCGCCGCTCCAAGCTCGGCCTGCGCCTGACCCCGGCCGAGATCGCCACGCTCGACGCGTGGATGCGCGACGCCGTCTCGGCGTCATAGAGCCACGGCCGCGAACCCCGTGCTGAGCTTGTCGAGAGCAGCGCTTGTTGCAGGATCAGCCGTCCTTCGACGGGCTCAGCACGGGGTTGGCGCGACGTCGTTGCAACGACGAAAGCGTCCGCCCGTGGGGTTGCTATCATGCCGGTTGGAGCCGGCATGACAGCCAAGTTCAGCTCGACGCGATCTTGCCGCCGCCCTGCTTGCGGATGGCGACGATGGAGGGGCGCGGCGGCATGTCCGGCTTGAAGTCCGGCCAGCGCGTGGCGGGGTCCTCGAAGGTCGACTCGCGGCCGAACGGCTTCCAGTTGCGCACCCCGTCCGTCGCCGGGTGCTGCACCGCCAGGAACACCGTCTCGGCGTCGGGCGTGAAGCACGGGCCGCACAGCTCGGCGCCCGACGGGCACGCGGAAGAACAGCCTGGACAGGCCGCGCTCGCCGCCTTCGGTGGAGACGGCGTAGAGGCCGTCGGCCTTGCCGGTCTTGGCCCAGGCGCGCGCCCTGGTCGGTCGCAACCCACAGCCGGCCCAGGGCGTCGATCGTGCAGTTGTCGGGCGAGGCGAACCAGCCGGCGGCGCTGGTGGCCGGGATTCCACATGGCGCCGACCTCGGCCACGCGCGGGTCGCCGCACTTGATCAGCATGTCCCACTTGAAGGTCGCCGCCGCGTGGTCGCCGTCGGGCGCGGTCATCTCGATGATGTGGCCGAACTCGTTCTGCGGGCGCGGATTGGCCTTGTCGACTTCCTCCGGGCGACGCCGCTCGTTGTTGGTCAGGATGACGATCACCTTGCCCGTGCCGGGCACCGGCTGCACGTCCTCCGGCCGGTCCATGCGCGTGGCCTTCAGCGCGTCGCCGGCCAGCCGCGCATCGATCAGCACGTCGGCCTGCGAGGCAAAGCCGTTGGCGGGCGTGAGCGGGCCCTCGCCGAACACCAGCGGCAGCCACTGCACGCTGCCGTCGTCATTCAAGCGGGCCACCGACAGCGTGCCCTCCGACAGCAGGCGCATGTTGTGCGCCTTGTCGCCCGGCCGATACGCCTCCTTGGAGACGAAGCGATAGACGTAGTCGAACTGCGCATCATCGCCGGTGTAGACGACGACGCGGCCATCCTTGTTGACGATCATCTCGGCGCCTTCATGCCGGAAGCGTCCGAGCGCGGTGTGCTTGACCGGCGTGGAGGCGGGGTCCATGGGATCGATCTCGACGATCCAGTGGAAGCGATTGACACTCGTTGGCTTCCTTGTCGACGTTGAAGCGCTCGTGGAACTTGCCCCAGCTGTACCAGTTGCTGGGGATGCCGTAGCGCTCGTAGCTCTTCTGCTGCGCGCCGCCCAGGCCCTTGGTGAGGCGCTTGCCGTCGGCGGCCTTCTGGTCGGTCCAGAAGTAGCCGTTGCAGTTCTCCTCGCCCGACAGGTAGGTGCCCCACGGCGTCTGGCCGCCGGCGCAGTTGTTGAGCGTGCCGAGCGAGCTGCGCCCGGTCGGGTCGGCCTTGGTCTTCAGCCGGTCGTGCCCGGCGGCGGGGCCGTCGATGCTCATCGGCGTCGCCGCCGTGACGCGGCGATTGTATTTGCTGTCGACCACCGGCGCCCATTTGCCGCCCTCGGAGCGCGACCTCGACGATGCTGACGCCGTGCGCCGCCATCTCCACCCCGACGTGCGCCTCGGTGATCTTGGCGAAGTCGTCGCGATCGGGCCGCACGGTCATGCCGGGGAACATCACCTCGGGGTTGGCGTACTCGTTGTTGACGCACAGCAGCCCGCGCGTGCTGCCGCCGTCGAGCGGGAAGAAGGCGATGTAGTCGTTGTTGTAGCCGAACCGCTTGCTCTGCTCCTCGGCGGTCAGGGTGCTGGGGTCGAACGGCTTCATGTCCTTGGCGAGCGGGTCGCCCCAGCGGATCACGACGTCGGCGACGTAGCCCTCGGCCACGTGGTGCGTCTCGTCGACGCCACCCTCCAGCTCGCGGAAGGCAAACCCGGCGCTGGCTGCCTTGGCGGGGCCGGAGGAGCTTTGCAGGGCGGCGGTGCCGAACAGGGCGGTGGCGGCCGTCACGGCCAGCGAGCCTTTCAGGATGTCACGCCGGCCATAGCGGCGGGCGATCACCGCCCCCATGGTGTCGTCGTCGGCGCGGCGACAGGGGAATGTCGTCGAATGCCTGGAACGCCTCGTCCTTGTTGGAGAAATTGTCGTCCCCCATGGGCACCTCCTGTGGTCCGCGCACTGCCCGTCTTGCCTAGCCAACGCCGGTGTCTGGCGCATGACAGTCCATCGATCACTCACCGGCCGGCAGCGCTCAACCGTGGTTGCTTATTTGTCGCAGGTGAATTTCTTGTTCGGCGATGGAACCAAAGTGGGTTGCGTGGGTTCATCGCCGAGGGTCTACCACCCAAAATTCGTAGCGTACTGACAGCGCACGTCGGGTCTAGCCCGCCGGCAGATGCGGGCCGGCCTCCGCGTATCCACCGCTATGCAACCGCCTCGGAAGGTGGCGGTTGCAATTTGCGTCTGTCTGGCAACAATCCGGCGACACGAGGTGGACGGGCGGAATGGGCATGCGCGTAGTCGTCGTCGAGGACGAGGTCTTCATACGCTTGGATCTGCTGACGCATCTGCAGGGGGGCGGCCATGAGGTGGTGGGCACGGCCGAATTCGGCGGCGGATGCGGTTCAAGGTGGTGGAGCGCACCACCCCCGACCTCGTGCTGATGGACATGCGCCTGATCGGCGAGGGGACGGCATCCAGGCGGCGATCGAGATCTGGGAGCGCTTTGCCATCCGCAGCCTGTTCGTGTCCGCCAACCTCGATGCCGGCGCACGCGCCAGGGCGGCGTCCGCCAACCCGGTCGGTTTCCTCGAAAAGCCGTTCACCCGGACCAGCCTGCTGGCCGCGGTCGCGGGCGCGGGGCGCTAGCTGTTCCGGGCTTGCGACTCATGAGTCTGCCCAGAGCGCACCCAGGACATTGGCGGTCAAGCACGCAGCTCACTGCGTGGTCGAGAGCCGTCGCTCTCACACGCGCGCCTCGCCACCCTCCGGATAGAGCCATTCGGCCTCGGCGTGGGCGGTCGGCTCGGGCGCTGCGGCCTCCGCCTGCCTTGGCCTTGCCTCGCCTTCCGGCTTCGGTTGGCTGGGCCACAGCAGGAACCCGGCGATCACCAGCAGCAGCACCAGGGGCAGGTTGCGGCCAAGCAGGCGCGCGATCCCGAGCGCCGAGCTGGGCCCCATCGGGCTCGCCAGCAGGCGCGCTGAGCAGCGCGAGCGGCGCCTGCATGGCCACCTCCTTGGCAACCTCCGGCGTGTCGGTCGCCACGGCCTCGGCCTCGGCGACCTCCTCCTCCTGCTCCTTCACGGTGACGACCAGCACCGCCACCGCGCCGAACAGCGTGAACCCGCCGGCGAGCAGCCAGTAGGCGGTCTGCGCGCCGTAGCGGTCCACCAGCATGACGGTGAGCGCCGCGGTGGCGAAACCGCCGGCGATCAGGAAAGGAATGGCAACCGAGGCGCGGGCCACGTACTTGACGATGACCGCGCCCGCGGCTGCCTTGGCATCACTGATCAGGCCCCGGAACACGGCTTATTTGCCTCGCTCGGTGCGTTGCAGGATCGACGGCCTCACGACTTCCACAGCGCGCCGAGCACGAAGCCGACCGCGGCGGCCACCGCCAGCGTGGCCATCGGCTGGTCCTTGACCGACTTGTCGACCGCGCCCTTGAGGTTGCCGGCAACCTCCTGCACCTTCTCGCCGGCCTCGCGGCCCTGCTCGGCGACGCGGCTGGCGACGCCTTCGGCCTGGTCGGCGAAGCGGTTGAACTGGTCGGTCGCCTTGTCGGCCATCTTCTCGAACTGATCGGTGGCCTTGTCCTTGAGTCGGCGGTCTGCGGGCCGGTCGCGGCCGGTGTGCTGGGTGCTCTGTGGCATGATCCGACTCCTCGTGAAGGCAAATTGCGAAGGTAAAGCTGCTTCGCAGGAGATAACGCGGCCGAGGGATCGGCAATTGGTTCACTCGGGCAGGTAGGGCTTTTCCTCGCCGAAGGCGTTGCCCAGCGCCACGGTCAACGCCATCAGCAGCGGCACCGCCAGGAAGGCGCCGATCGGCCCCCACAGCCACGTGCAGAAGGCGATGGCGAGGAAGACGGCGAAGGGATTGAGCGTCAGCTGGCGGCCGATGACCATCGGCGTCAGGAAGTGGCCTTCCACGGTGACGATTGCGATGTAGGCGAGTGGGGCAACCGCCGCCTCGGTCAAGCGTCGGGAAGGTGAGCAGCCCGACCACGGCCAGCGTGCCGGTGACGATGGCGGGGCCGATATAGGGCACGTAGTTGAGAACCGCCGCCAGCACGCCCCACAGCAGCGGGTTGGGCAGTCCGACCAGCCCAGGTCAGCAGCACCGTCACCACGCCGAGGCAGACGTTAACCACCGTGAACGTGCCGAAATAGACCGTCATGTTGCTGTCGATATCGCTCAGCGTGCGCAGGGTGGTGAGCCTGGCTTCGCGATCGCGCACGAAGAACACCGCCGTGGTGCGGATGCGCTTCTGGTAGACCAGATAGAAGATCAGCGCGCCGACGAACAGGATGAACTGGCTGACCGCCGGCGTCAGCACGCCGATGATGGTGGTGACCAGCGTGCCTGACTGCGTCTCGACCTTGATGCCGCCTTCGCCGCCGACCGTGATGGCGTTCAGCGCCTTGCGCACCTCGTCCAGCATGGCCAGCGGCTGGGTCATCATCTGCAGCTTCTGCCTCATCAAGCATGCCGAACTCGGTAGCCCGGCCGAGCCAATAGGTGATCGGCGTCGACAGCAGCAGCAGAAGCGTGGCGATGATGGCGACCAGGGCTGCCGTCACCAGCAGCACCGCCGACGACCCGCGCGGGATGCGGTAGCCTGCATCCACGTCACCACCGGCAGCACGATGGTGGCGATGGTCCACGCCAGCACCACCGGCACCACGACGGGCTGCGCCACGTAGGCCGCCCATAGCAACGCGATCAGGAACAGGCCGATGACGGCGACCTGGCTCATGCGCAGCCAGGTGTCGGCGGGCAGGGCGGCGCGCGCCGTTCTTGGCGTTGGTCTTGGCCGCTTCCGCCTCGCGCGCCTCGTGCTCGGCGCGGGCGCGCTGTCCCCTTGCCGCGTCCTCGCGCGGCTTCGCGGAGGTCGGGTCCGGTCGTGGTCTTGTCTGCCTGTGTCATCAGTTGGGGCTCCGGCTGAGGAACGTGCCGCGGATCACGCGGCCTGCATTGACGGCTTGCGACCAGATGGTCCCCCAACCCGCTGCACTCTTGATGTCGCTCAGGCTGCGCAGCAGACGCGCGCGTTGCGCGTCCGGCGCCAGCTCGATGATCCTGGCCCACAGCGCATCGACGTTGTAGGGCGCCACCGCCACGTCGACGCGCGCCGGCACGATAACGTCGGCGGCGAAACCGAGCTCCGCCCCGGCGGCCTCCATGGCGGCGCGGATCGACACGGCCTTGCTGCGCGTCGGCGAGCCGAGATCGTAGGGCGGCTCCCATTCGTTGAACGGGCGCAGGCGATCGATCTGGGTCAGCACCAGCAGCATGGGCGGCTGGCGGCGATGCGGCCTGGCGGCGAAATGGGCGCGGATGGCCTCGATGGCGGCGCGATCGGTCTCGCGGGCGGCCTGCACCGCCGAGGCGACCCACAGCACCATGTCGCAGCCGTCGGCGGCCTGCACCAGCGCGGCCGTGGTGTCGCCGCCCGCGAGGCCCGGACTGTCGATCAGCAGCGCGGCGGGCAGGCCGTCATGGGTCAGCTTGTAGGCCGTGAAGCGTGGCGGTGGTCGGCACCGCGTTGACCGCCGCCTCGACGGCGTTGGCGAGCGCATTGACCAGGCTCGACTTGCCGGAGCCGGTCTGGCCCGCGACCAGGATGCGGATCGGCTCGCTGCCGCGCTCGTCGAGGGCCGCCATGTCGCGACGGGTCGCCGCCGAGACATGCGTCTCCAGCCGGCCCGGCGGACACGCGCAGGCTGCCGCCGTAGAGATCGATCGCCGCGCGCCCCACCTCGCGCACGAAGGCGCGCGCCAGCCGCCGCGCCAGGTGCTCGCGCCCGGCGTCGTAGATCTGGCGGGTGAAGCGCTCGCGCAGCTCCTGGGTGACGGCCGACACCGGATTGAGCAGGCGCACGATGCGCCACAGGTCGTAGCCCTTCTCGACCAGGCCGATCGCGCCCCGCCAGCGGTACAGCCACATCAGCTGGGCGACGGTAACGCGGTCGCCGAGCGGGAAGCTGCTGGTGACGAAGTCGCGCAGGCCGCCGCTCGCCTGCTCGATGACGGCCAGCGCTTCCGGGACGGTGAACTGCAGCAGCGGGTCGGCACGCTCGGGATGCAGGCGCTTGGCCACCACCTCGATGGTCTCGAGCCCCAGATTGACCACGGCGTCGCGGCTCGACAGGCGATTGGGGTCGACGTTGGCGGCGAGCGCCCTGACGTCGGCCCATGCCTCGTCCTGGCGCGGCGACCAGCGGGTGTCGACCGAGCGCCGTGTCCTCTTCCAGCGCAGGCACGGCGGCCTGTGGGCGTGAGCAGGCGGCGCTCCAGGTAGTAGACGCCGGCCACCACGATGCAGCTGATGGCTGCCCAATAGAGGATGAAGCCGTTCTGCCACAGCCACAGCGAGCCGAGCGGAATGAGGCTGGCGGCCGGCAGCACCAGGGCCACCGCCAGCAGCACGGCGCGCGGGATGCGGAAGGATTTCTTGCGCGGGCTCACGACGCCTTGGCCCCCTTGTCGGTGCCGCCGATGTCGCGCTCCTTGGCCTTGCGGAAGGCGTCGCGCAGCGCCTCGCGGTAGACGTTGGAGACCTCGGCGGCGGTCACGCCTTGCCGGCGGCGGGCGAGGTAGAAGCTCGCGGCCTTGCCGAGCGCGTAGGTGGCGGCGAAGCTGGCCGCGGCGGCAGCGGCGGCTCCGGCGGTCTGGCCGTAGACGGGGATCAGCTTGACAGCTGGCGGATGCCGAAGCGTCGAGGCGGTGCGGATCAGCGTGCCCGCACCGAGCGCGCCGGCGAACTCGGCATAGTCGCGCGTCTGCCACTGCACCCCATGCAGCTTGGCCAGCTGGTGCAGCATCGCCGCCTGCACGGCCGGCACCAGCACGGCGCCGGCCAGGGGCAGGGCGTCGCCCGCGCCGGCGGCGACCGCGTAGCCCAGGATGTGCGCGTCGGATTTGCGCCGCGCGTCGGACGTCTGCGGCAGCTCGGCGAGCGCCGCAGCCACCGTCAGGGGCGCCGCGTCGATCAGCGCGGCGATCAGGGCCTCATGGCCGTAGTCGGCCGGCGCGAAGCCGTCGCCGGCATGCGTGAAGTCGATCGGCACGAAGCTGACGCCGCCGCGCCCGGGCAGCGAGGCGAACAGCCCGCGCTGGTAGGCCAGCGCCTGCGAGCAGCGGCGGCGGCAGGTCGGGGCCGAGCGCGCCGTCGGCGAACGGATAGGGCAGCGCGTGGCCCAGCGCCCTGCGGATAGCCTTCATGCAGGCTGGTCTGCGCCACCACCACCGGCCAGTCCGGATGCGTCCGGCGCGCCGCCGCGATCGTGTCGAGCACCACCTGCTGCTGCTGGTCCATGGCCTTCACGACCGCCAGGATCAGGTGCGACCGGCCCTCGCAGAAGGCGATGTCCTCGGCCGGGTCGTAGGTCACCTCGCCGAGGCCGCGGGTGTCGAGAAAGCGGATGATCGGCGCGTCCTGCGGGGAAGTCGAACACGCGCGCCATCTTGGTGCAGGCGCGGAAGCCGGAGCCGACCTCGGCTTCCGTGCTTTGCGTGAGCACGCGCACGATCGAGCTCTTGCCGCTCTGCACCTTGCCGATCAGCCACACCACCGGCGCGAACTGGCGCGCCCGATCGGCGATCGGCGTTGTCGTCTCGACCGGTTGGTTCATCTGGCGCCTCACTAGCTCCGTGGCGAGCTCCCCGTTTGCCGAAGCTTACGCTTGAGAACACGCGAGGATAGGTGATGCGTTCCATTGCGGCCTTACGCGGGCCAGGCTCTGGCCGCCGCCATCGACCCGTACAACCTGGCCGGATACGAACGCGCCAAGCGGCCCGGCGAAGAATTCGACCACGCGCGCCACCTCGTCGACGGTGGCGATGCGGTCGAGCGTGCCGGCCTCGGCCATGCGCGTCAGGATCGACCGCGCGCGTGGCCACGAACCGCTCGGTGCGGGTGTCGCCCGGCGCGATGGTGTTGACGGTGACGTCGTAGGGCCGCATCTGGTCGGCGAGGCAGCGCGTGAAGTGCATGGCGCCGGCCTTGGCGGTGGCATAGATCGAGCGCGTTGGTGCGGCCCTTGAAGGCGGCGACCGAGCCGATGGTGATGATGCGCCCGCGCCGGCGCTGCATCATGCCGCGCGCCACCTGCTGGCACACGAAGATGGTGCTCAGCAGGTTGCGGTCGAGGACGGCGCGCACGTCCTCCGCCTTGATGTGCACGACGTCGTTGGGATCGGGCTTGCCGCCGGCCGCGGCGATGTCGCCGCCGGCGTTGTGCACCAGGATGTCGATCGGGCCGAGCTCGCTGTCGGCGGTGCCCACCATGCGCTCGATGTCGTCCATGCGCGTGAGGTCGCCCAGCAGGCGCATGGTGCGCACGCGGTGCGTCTCGGCGATGGCTCGCGCGACATCGGTCAGCGTTTGCGTGCCGCCGTACTCCGAGGGGCCGTTCTCGCGCATGCCGTGCACGGCGATGTGGCAGCCGAGCGCCGCCAGCCGTTCGGCGAAGGCGCGCCCCAGCCCGCGGCCGGCCCCGGTCACCAGCGCCACCTGGCCCTCGAGCATGCGATCCGTCATCGGCGTACCCTTCCGTTGCCTCGGCGGGATAGAGCCGCCAATCGGCCGCCGCCGTCAATCGCCGCGCTGCGTCGCTGCGCCGCGGAAGAGCGCCAGATTGACAGGCTGGGTGGCGGCGGCTAGCGGTGCACGCCCGTCCAGCCAGGGGAAGGCCATCCGCATGTCCACCACTCCGCGCATTCTGCTGACGCACACCCCCGAGGCGCGCGGCTTGTACTACGGTGCGCGCGCGCTCTCCGGGCTGCGGGCGCTGGGCGAGGTGGTGCTGCATGAGGGGCACGAGCCGCTCGATACGCCGGCGCTGATCGCGGCGGCCCGATCCTGCCAGATCATCGTCGCCGACCGGGCGACGGCCTGCCCGGCCGAGCTGTTCGCGGCGCTGCCCGGCCTGGTGTCGGTGTCGCGGGTGGCGATCGACATCCGCAACATCGACGTGGAGGCCGCGAGCGCGCACGGCGTGCTGGTCACCAAGGCGAGCCGCAGCTGGGTGTCGGCGGTGAGCGAACTCGCCATCGGGCTGATGATCGACGTGGGGCGCGGCGTATCTCGGGTCGATGCGGCCAGCAAGGCCGGCAAGGTGCCGTCGATCGGCATGGGCCGGCAATTGGCGGGATCGACGGTCGGCATCATCGGCTACGGCTTCCTCGGCCGGCGCGTGGCCGAGCTGGCGCAGGCGTTCGGCATGAAGGTGCTGGTCAGCGACCCTTACGTGAAGGTCGAGCAGCGCAGACATCGAGCAGGTCGCGATCGACGATCTCCTGCGGCGTGCCGACTTCGTGCTGCCGCTGGCGGTCGCCACCGACGAGACGGAGAACCTGATCGGCCGGGCGCAGCTGGCGCTGATGCAGCCGCACGCCTATCTCGTCAATCTCTCGCGCGGCAACCTGGTCGACGAGGCGGCGCTCGAAGCCGCGCTGAACGAGAAGCGCATCGCCGGGGCGGCGCTGGACGTCGGCCGGGCGCCGGACCAGATGCCCTCGCCGCATCTCGCCAGGCGCGCCGACGTGGTGGCGACGCCGCATATCGGCGGACTGACGCCGCCGGCCATCGAGGGCCAGGCATTGGAGACCGTGACGCAGGTCGGCGAGATCGTGCGCGGCCTCGCGCCGGAAGGCTCGGTCAATGCCGAGCGCGCCCAGCGTCTGCGCCGGTTCGCCGGATAGTGCTCACCATACCCGTCATCCCGGACGCGATGCTTGCATCGCGATCCGGGACCTCTCGCAACACCGGTGGATCGAGGTCCCGGACAGTCTCGCCCCGGCTCGCGGGCCGGGGCTCGGCTTCCGGGATGACGGGTGGATGCGCCGCCGGTATAAGGGCGGGCAACAAACGTCGCTTGCCGAGGGAACGCACCATGCAATGGCCACTGCCCACCAGGAAACCGAAACTGGTGGCGCCTCCGGGCGCGTGCGATACGCACATCCACTTCTTCGACGCCAAATATCCCAAGCACCCGGACGGGCCGACGCCGGCGCCCGATTGCACGGTTGACGACTACCGCAAGCTGCAGGGCATCCTCGGCACCGAGCGCGTGATCGTCGTGCAAGCCAACGCCTACGGCGACGACAACCGGCTGACGATGGATAGCGTCGCCGCGCTCGGTCTCGACAAGGCCCGCGCCGTGGTGGTGGTGAAGCCTAGCGTCAGCGACGCGGAGATGGAGCGCCTGACCAAGGCCGGCGCCCGCGCCGTCCGCTTCATGTGCGTGCCGGGCGGCCACCTCAAGTGGGACGTGATGGACGAGGTGATCGCCCGCGTGCGCCCGTTCGGCTGGCATTGCACCGTGCAGTTCGACGGCCGCGACTTCGTGCAGCACGAGGCGCAGCTCAAGCGCATCCAGGGCGACTACATCATCGACCACACCGGCAAGTTCCTGGAGCCGGTGGCGCCCGATCACGACGCCTTCAAGGTGCTGCTGAGGCTGGTGGGGCGCGGCAACTGCTACGTGAAGCTGGCCGGCGCCTACGAGACGTCCAAGACCGGCAAGCCCGAGTACCAGGACGTGGCGCGGCTGGCCAAGGAGCTGATCAAGGCGGCGCCGGAGCGCATGATCTGGGCCAGCAACTGGCCGCACAACTCGGCCACGGCCGAAAACCATCCCGACGAGTCCAGCATGCTCGACCTGCTGCTGGACTGGATGCCGGACGAGGCCACGCGCCGCCAGACGCTGGTCGACAATCCGGCCCGCCTGTACGGGTTCTAGCGTGTAGGGCGCGATCGGCGAAGCCGTATTGCGCCGTGGCGCGGTGGACGATCGCAATGCGGCTGACAGCTCTACTGCACCTCTGCGCAGGCCTGAGACATAGCCTCAAATCGAGCCTTGCGAATCTGCTGATCACCGTCGCGGTATTTCCCAAATTGACTGATGAAAGATGATGCACACCGGGCAACGGAGCTCGAGATCGCGGGCGGGATCGCCGCAACCCGGTACTTGCTGGCGCTCGTCGCTCAGCCATTCGCGAGGCCATGGATGGAGCAAATGCGCCAGCTGCTGTTGGTGGTCGCGGTCGTATCGGTGGCTGCGCCCGCACTGGCCAGCGACGAGCAGGACTGTTTCCAGGGCCAGCAGCCCCAGCAACGGATCGAGGGCTGCTCGGCACTCATCCAGCGGGCTCCCAAGGATGCGACCGTCTATCACAATCGCGCCGTGGCCCATGGACTGGCAGGCGACATCGACAGCGCCATCGCGGACTACAGCAAGGCAATCGAGATCGAGCCGAGCAACGCCAGCGCCTACGACAATCGCGGGCGCGCCTACGCAATGAAAGGCGACCACGCACGTGCCGCCGAAGACCAGACCAAGGCTGAGGAGTTGATGGCAAAGGCCATCGGCCAGCCGAAGGCCGGCGCGGCGAGCAATCCGGACACGGCAAAATCCCAACCGAAGGCAAAAGCCAAGGCGAGCAAGGCTATCGCCAAGGAAGAGCCCGCCAGCGGCTGGGGGTGGCTGCTCAATCCGTTCAGCACCGATGCGAAGCAGACCGGCGCCAAGAATGCCAAGCCCTGACGCGCGTTGCGACCTCCGTTACCCGGTTTGGACGTCTGAGACCCAATCCGGATGATTGCTTTCTCGTAGGTTGGGTCAAGCGAAGCGCAGACCCAACACAAGGCATGTTCCTGATCGGAAATTGCGTTGGGTCATCGCTGACGCTCGACCCAACCTACGACTACTTCTCCTCGGCGAAGACGATGTCCCGCTGCTTGCGAATCATGGGGGCCGCAACCAGGAAAAGGAGGCCGGCGGCGATCAGCAGCATCACCAGCGAGATCGGTCGCGTGACGAACACCGTGAAATCGCCGCGCGACAGCACCAGGGCGCGCCGCAGGTTCTCCTCCAGCATCGGCCCCAGGATATAGCCCAGCAACAGCGGCGCCGGCTCGCAGCCGAGCTTGATGAAAACGTAGCCCAAGAGGCCGAACACGACGGCGACCCAGACGTCGAACATGTTGTTGTTGGTGCTGAACGCGCCGATCGCGCAGGCCAGCAGAATGAGCGGGAAGAGCAGCCGATAGGGCACGCTCAGCAGCTTCACCCAGATGCCGATCAGCGGCAGGTTGAGAACGACCAGGAAGAGGTTGCCGATCCACATGCTGGCGATCAGTCCCCAGAACAGGTCGGGGTTTCTCGTCATGACCTGCGGGCCAGGCTGGATGTCGTGGATGATCATGGCGCCGACCATCAAGGCCATGACGGCGTTCGACGGAAGGCCGAGGGTGAGCATCGGGATGAACGATGTCTGGGCGCCGGCGTTGTTGGCCGACTCAGGCCCGGCGACGCCCTCGATCGCACCCTTGCCGAAGCGCGAGGGATCTTTCGCCACCTTCTTTTCCAGCGCGTAGGACGCGAAGGCGGACAGCGTGGCGCCACCTCCCGGCAGGATGCCGAGCATGGACCCGAGCGCGGTGCCGCGCAGCACGGCCGGGAAGGCCTGCTTGAACTCGGCCCATTTGATCCACAGCCCGCTGATGCGCTCGGTCACCAGGCTCTGGTTTCCCCGCTGCTCCAGGTTGACGGCGATCTCGGCGAACGCGAACAGCCCCATGCTGATCGCGACGAAGCCGATGCCATCGATCAGCTCCGGCGTGTCGAAGGTGAAGCGCGAGACGCCCGAGTTGACGTCCATTCCGACGACGCCCAGCAGCAGGCCGAGGATGGTCATCAGCACGGCCTTGAGCACCGAGCCGCCCGCGATCGCCACGGCCGAGACGAGGCCCAGCACCATCAGCGAGGAATACTCGGCGGCGTCGAACTTGAGCGCGAGGTCGGCCAGGGGCGGCGCGAAGGCGGCGATCAGGAGGGTCGCCACGCTGCCCGCGAAGAACGAGCCCAGGGCCGCGATGCACAGCGCCGACCCGGCCCGGCCCTGCTTGGCCATCTGGTGGCCGTCGAGCACGGTGATGACGGACGACATCTCGCCGGGGAGGTTGACCAGGATGGCGGTCGTCGAGCCGCCGAAGGAGGCGCCGTAGTAGATGCCGGCGAGCATGATCAGGGCGGTCACCGGCGGCAGCCCGTAGGTGGTCGGGAGCAGCATGGCGATGGTCGCGACCGGTCCGATGCCGGGCAATACGCCGATCAGGGTCCCGACCAGCACGCCGACGAACGCGTAGATCAGGTTGATCGGCGTGAGTGCGACGCTCAGGCCAAGAGCCAGGTTGTCCGAGGAGTTCCATCACTGGCCTCCCGCGAGGAAGACCGGCCAGATCGGGCAGCGGTATGCGCAGCCCGTAGACGAAGACCACGACCGCGGCGCCGCCCTGGATGGCGCCGCTGACCAGGGCCTCCTTCCACCGGAACTCCTCGCTCGCCGCCGAGGAGATGAAAACGAGAGCAGGCTGGCTGCGACCAGGCCCAGCCGCGGCGCAGCGATGGTGAAGACTCGCGACGCCCGCCAGCACGACGAGCAAGGGCCTCCATCGCCAGCGGGGCTGTGCCTCCGACGACGGCCAGAAGCCGCGCAGCGCCAGAGCCGCGCCGAGCACGACCAGCAGGAGGCCGAGCATGCGGGGGAAGTAGCCGGGGCCCATGCGGGATGCCGCGCCGATCTCGTAGGCGCGAGAGATCACCAGCGCCGCCACGCCGAAGGCGGCGAACAGCAGCCCGGCCAGCAGGTCTCTGGGGTTGCGAACCCGTGCCATGTGACTTCCTCGCTCCGTCGACCGCAGTCAACGGATGCGAGGCCTCCCTTGAACGTTGCTCGGGAGATGCCTGGTCTCCCGAGATGGATATTCTCGTTGCGGTCGCGAGGCGGTGTGCCGCTCTCGCGCCGATGACAGCTAAGCCAAGCTCAGACCCGGTCGCTCCTCAACATTTCCACGACGGCCTCGCCCGCCTCCTGCGTGCCAAGCCGGGTGGTGCCCGGCTCGGAGATGTCCGCGGTGCGATAGCCTTTCGCCAGGACGGCGCCCACCGCGCGATGCACGCGGTCGGCCAAGTCCGGCCGATCGAATGAATGCCGCAGCATCATGGCCATGGACAGGATGGCGGCGAATGGATTGGCGACGTTCTTGCCGGCGATGTCCGGCGCGGTGCCATGGATGGGCTCGTAGAGGCCCTTGCGATCGAGAGCCAGCGAGGCCGACGGCAGCATGCCGATCGATCCGGCCAGCATCGCCGCGCAGTCCGACAGGATGTCGCCGAACACGTTGCCGGTGACGATCACGTCGAACTGCTTGGGCGCGCGCACGAGCATCATGGAGGCGGCGTCGACAAAGACGTGCGTGAGCTCTACGTCGGGATACTCGCGGCCGACGCGCGTCACCACCTCGCGCCAGAGCTGCATGGTCTCCAGCACGTTCGCCTTGTCGACGGAGCATACCTTGCGTCGGCGGGCGCGCGCCGCGCGGAACGCGACATGCGCGATGCGCTCGACCTCGGACTCCGCGTAGACCATGGTATTGAAGCCTTCGCGCTCGCCGTCTCGCCGTGACGCGGAAGCCGCGCGGCTCGCCGAAGTAGATGTCGCCGGTCAGCTCGCGGAGAATGAGCATGTCCAGCCCTTCGACGACCTCCGGCTTCAGGGTCGAGGCGCCGATCAACTCCGGGAACAGGAAGACGGGCCGGAAATTCGCGAACAGGCCGAGAGCCTTGCGCAGCCGCAGCAGGGCTGGCGCCGGGGCGCATCTCGTACGCGATGGCTTCGTCGCCTGGAATGCCGGCGGCTCCGAACAGGATGGCGTCGGCCTTGTAGGCCAGCTCGAGCGTCGCTGCAGGCAGAGGATCGCCCGCGGCCTCGACGCCCGCGCCGCCGATCGGCGCTTCCGTCAGCTCCAGGGCGGCCTTGTTGCCGACCACGGCTTTCAGCACCTTGACGGCTTGCGCCGTCACTTCCTTGCCGATGCCGTCACCCGGCAGAACCAGGACTTTCATGCCATTGCCTCAATCCGTGAGTGTGGTCGAACCGGCGGTCGCGGCGGTCAGGAACCCGTCTGCTCGAAGCGACGCTCGAAGTCCGCGATCTGGCCGACGAGGCCCAGCGTATAGTCGAGCTCATCGAGACCCTTCAGCAGGCAGTGCTTCGAGAAGGCGTCGATCGTGAAGGCGTGCGAGGTGCCGTCCGGCGCGAGCACCGTCTGCGCTTCGAGGTCTACCACCACCCGGCTGCCCGGCGCGGTCTGGATCGCCTCGAGCATGGCAGCCGCCGCGGGCTCGGGCAGGGCGATCGGCAGCAATCCGTTCTTCAGCGCGTTGGAGTAGAAGATGTCGCCGAAGCTCGGCGCGATGACGGCGCGGAACCCGTAGTCGTGCAGCGCCCAGACGGCATGCTCGCGCGACGACCCGCAGCCGAAGTTGCGCGCGGCGACGACGATGCGTCCGTCCCGATAGGGCGCCTGATTGAGCACGAACCCCGGCTGCTCGGATCCGTCCTTGCCGAAGCGCAGGTCGCGGAACAGGTACTCGCCGAAATTGTTGGCGCGCGGCTTCTGCAAATACCGCGCGGGCAGGAGCTGATCGGTGTCGAGGTTGGGCTGCGTGATCGGCACCGCGATCGCATCCAGCCGCTCGAATGGCTTGCAGGCTCATGGCGTTCCCCCGGCCATCAACTGGCGCACGTCGGTCAGTCGGCCCGTGACGGCTGCGGCGGCCGCCATCATCGGGCTCATCAGGTGCGTGCGCACGCCGGCCCCCTGGCGCCCGACGAAATTGCGATTGGTGGTGGAGGCGGATCGCTGGCCGGGCGCGCCGATGTCGCCATTGGTGCCGAGGCACATCGAGCAGCCGGCATAGCGCCAATCGAAGCCGGCGGAGCGGAAGATTTGGTCCAGCCCCTCCGCTTCCGCCTGCGCCTTCACCAAGCCCGAACCGGGGACGACCCAGGCCTCGACGCTGGCAGCGACCTTTCTGCCGCGCACGACCGCAGCGGCAATGCGCAGGTCTTCGATGCGGCCGTTGGTGCAGGAGCCGATGAACACGCGATCGACCGGCACGTCGGCCATCGGGGTGCCAGGGGTCAGACCCATGTAGGCGAGCGCCCGCTGCATCGCCTCGCGCCGCTGCGGCTGGCCCACCGCGGCCGGATCAGGCACGCGGCCCGTGATGGGGGCCACGTCCTCGGGGCTGGTGCCCCAGGTCACCATGGGCTCGATCTCGTCCGCTCCCAGACTGGCCTCACGGTCGAAGCCGGCGTCGGGGTCGGACGGCAGGGCGCGCCAGCGTGCCAGCTGCTGGTCCCACTCCTGCCCCTGCGGCGCGAACGGGCGCCCGGCGAGGTAGCTGAAGGTGGTGTCATCGGGCGCGATCATGCCGGCGCGGGCGCCGGCCTCGATCGACATGTTGCACACCGTCAGCCGGCCTTCCATCGACAGTCCCGTGATGGTCGACCCGGCATACTCGATGACATGGCCCGATGGCGCCGGCGGCGCCGATCTTGCCGATGATGGCCAGGATCACGTCCTTGGCGGAGACGCCGGCTGCGAGGCGGCCGTCGACCGCAATGCGCATGGTCTTGGGCTTGCGCTGCCACAGCGATTGCGTCGCCAGGACCTGGCACACCTCCGTCGCGCCGATGCCGAAGGCCAGCGCGCCCAGCGCACCGTGCGTCGAGGTATGGCTGTCTCCGCAGACGATGACGGAGCCCGGCCAGCTCAGGCCCTGCTCCGGTCCGACAACGTGCAGGATGCCCTGGCGCGGATCGTCGAGGCCGAAGGACCTGATGCCGGCGCGCGCCGCGTCCTGCATCAGGGCGGTCGCCATGTGACGCTTTTCCGGGTCGGCCATGGTGGCCAGGTCCCGCGAGTCGGTTGGGACGTAGTGATCCGGCGTGGCGAACGCCCGCTGCGGGACGCGGGGCGTGATGCCGCGCTGGCGCAGCATCTCGAAGGCCGGCGCCGAGCCGTCCTGGACGAGATGCTTGTCGATGTAGAGCAGGACCTGGCCGTCCGGGCGCTCCATGATCCTGTGCCGCGACCAGATCTTCTCGAACAGCGTCTGTGGTGCTTGCCGCGCTTCCATTGTCTTATCCGATCAACCAGTTTCTGAAAGCACGCAGCTCGCGGCCGGGCGGCTGCTCAAGTGGCCCTGTTTCCTCATCGGCTGCGCAGGCGTCGTGGAGCTGCGCAGCCGATCATATCAGGCGGACGGGCGTGGCGCGGCGCCTAGTCGACCTTCTTGGCGCCCGACAGCTTGACGATCTCGCCGTACCGCTCGCGCTCCGCAGTCACGAATTTATCGAAGTCCTCCGGCGTGCCGGTGCCGGGCACCGCGGCGAGTTTCACCAGCCGCGCCTTGACGTCGTCGGTCTGCAGGATCGCGTTGATCTCGCGGTTCAGCCGGTCGACGATCTCCTTGGGCGTATTGGCGGGCGCCATCACGCCATAGAACGTGGAGGTATGCACGCCGGGGACGCCGAGCTCATCCAGGGTGGGAACGTTGGGCAGGGCCGGATTCTTCACCGGTGCTGCGACGGCCAGCGCCTTGAGTTTGCCCGCCTCCACGAACGGCAGGGCCGTGGGCGGGTTGAGCATGAAGTCGACCTGGCCGGCAATCAGCGCCGTTTCGGCTGGGCTCGTGCCCTTGTAGGCGACGTGCACGACATCGATCTTGGTCGCGTTCGTGAACATGACGCCGAACAGGTGCTGGGAGGATCCCACGCCGCCCGAGCCCATGTTGAGCTTGCCCGGATTGGCTTTGGCGTAAGCGATGAACTCCTGCGCCGTATTGGCTGGCGAGTTGGCTGGAACGACAAGGAAGCTTGGTACTACGTATACAAGTGCGATGGCAGCGAAGTCCTTGATCGGGTCGAAACCCAGGCTCGTATAGAGATGTGGGTTCATGGCGTTGGGCGATGCCGAACCCATGAGAAGGGTGTAGCCGTCCGGCTTTTCCTTGGCCGCGAGAGCCGTGCCGATGTTGCCGGCGGCGCCCGCTCGGTTTTCGATGACGATGGTCTGGCCAAGGCGCTCCGAGAGCGGCTGCGAAATGATGCGCGCCGAGGTGTCGACACCGCCGCCGGCCGGCCAGGGCACGATCAGGCGGATCGGCTTGGACGGATAGGTGTCGGCATGTGCTGCACCTGCGAAGGCCAGCACCATTGCGCCGAGACAAACGCGCTTGAACGTCCTCCACGTATCCATTGTTGTTTCCTCCCACATTGATTTTATGAGGGGAGGATGGGCGCACGCACTCTGGACTCGCAATGACAATTACCTCATGCTTACCATCAGGAAATTGGATGGCAGAGCATGTCCCGACGGTTGCCTCCGCTGAATTCCGTGCGTGCCTTCGAGACGGCTGCGCGCAACGCCAGCTTCACCAGCGCCGCCAGGGAGCTGAGCGTCTCGCAGGGGGCGGTGAGCCGGCATATCGCCTGCCTGGAGGATTGGCTCGGGGTCAAACTGTTCCGGCGGGTGCACCGCGGCATCGAGCTGACGCCGCAGGGCAGCGCCTACTTCCGCCTGGTGCGCAGCGCGCTCGACCAGATCGAGCTGGGCTCGCGGCAGGTGAAGCAGAGCTCCGAGGACGGGCGCCTGCGCCTGAAGCTGCCGCCAACCTTTGCCTTGCGCTGGCTGGTGCCGCGCCTGGCGCGCTTCCACGCCATGCATCCCAGCATCGATGTGCAGATCACGACCTCGCACGAGCCCGCCAACTTCGATCGCGAGGATGTCGACGTCAGCATCTATTCCTGGGCCGAGCCGCCGACCGGTCCGGGCTACCACCGGCTGTTCGGCGAAGTGCTGCTGGTCGTCTGCGCGCCAGGGCTGATCGAGAGTCGCGGCCCGATCCGCACACCCGATGACCTCGCCAACCACGTTCTGCTGTGCTCCCTGCATCGGCCGGAGGATTGGCCAACCTGGCTCGCCGCCGCGCGGGCCAGCCATCTCGACGGCAATCGCGGTCTCAAGTTCGAGAACGCGGCACTCGCCGTGCAGGCGGCCATCGACGAGCTTGGCGTCATGGTGGCGCAATACGCCTTCGTGGAGGACGACCTGCGCACAGGCCGCCTGATTGCTCCGCTGCCACTGCGCGTGCGAACCGGCGGCGCCTATTGCCTCGCCTTCAATACGGGTCGCCCAAGACCCTACCGCGTGCGCGCATTCGAAGACTGGGTGGCGGAGCAGGCCGCCACCGTCGAGAGCCGATTTCCGCAGTGAATTGAGCCGGGCACGCGCTCATCGTGGCGCAGGCGCGCAGCGCAGCCGCAAACGTTGTCTCGTTTTCGACTACACTGTGCCGGACGGCCAATTCCCACCCTTGGTGTCCGGAGACCTGCAATCGTGCGTGCACCTTCTGCAGTGAAGAGCCTGGTTCTCCTGGGCGGCGGGCATACGCACGTGCATATCTTAAAGAGCTTCGGTCTCAGGCCGATGCCAGGGGTGCGCATCACGCTGATCGCCCGCGACGCCGACACGCCCTACTCCGGCATGCTGCCCGGCTTCATCGCCGGCCACTACACGCACGAGCAGTGCCACATCGACCTGCGGCCGCTGGCTCGCTTCGCCGGCGCCCACCTGATCCACGACGAGGCGATCGGCCTCGACACAGCCGAGCGCCGCGTATCGTGTCGCGCGCACGCGCCCGTAGCCTATGACATCGTTTCCATCGACATCGGCTCCACCCCGCACCTGGGTTCGATCCCCGGAGCCCTGCAATATGCGACGCCGGTCAAGCCCATCGACGGGCTGGCGGCGCGCTGGGCCAAGATCGTCGAGCGAACGCTGGAGGGCCGCTATGCGCCGCGCTTCGTGACGGTCGGCGGCGGCGCCGCCGGCGTGGAACTGACCCTGGCGATGCGCTATCGCCTGCGGGCCTTGCTGAGCGAGCAGGGTCGCGATCCCGACGGCGCAAGCTTCACACTGGTCACGCGCGGGCAACTCTTGCCGAGCCACAATCCGATCGTGCGCCACTGGTTCCGACGGGCATCTGAAGGCGCGCGGGGTGAGCGTCATCGAGCACAACGCCGTGTGCGAGGTGCAGCAGGGCGTGGTCCTATGCGCCGATGGCCAGAGGCTGGCCTTCGACGAGCTGATCTGGGTGACCGAGGCGGGCGCGGCCTCCTGGCTGGCCGGCACCGGTCTCGCGCTCGACGAGGGCGGCTTCATCAAGATCGACGCGACGCTGCGCGCGGTGAGCGATCCACACGTGTTCGCCGCCGGCGACGTGGCCTCGAACGTCGACCATCCGCGCCCCAAAGCCGGCGTGTTCGCGGTCAGGCAGGGGCCGCCGCTGGCTGACAATCTCCGGCGTGCCCTGGCCGGAGAGCCGCTGGCGCCCTTCGTCCCGCAGAGCAAATTCCTGTCGCTGATCACCACCGGCGATCGCTATGCCGTTGCCTCGCGTGGCTGGCTGGCCGCGCAGGGCCGCATGCTCTGGTACTGGAAGGACTGGATCGACCGCAGCTGGATGCGCCAATACCAGGAGCTGCCCATGCCGGCGGTTGCGAGCCGTGTGTCCGACCGGGAGTAGCCCATCGAGACTTGCGTGGGTCCCCGCCTTCGCGGGGATGACGCTTGTGGGATGCGAACGCCACAACAACTGCCGTCATGCCCGCGGAGGCGGGCACCCACGACACCGGAAATGGAGCAGGTCAACGGACGAGATTATCCGGAGCATTTGTACTACGATCCGGACAACCAGATCTGGTGCGGGGCGTTTGCTGATGGCAGTCATGTGCCGTGTCAACGTCATCGCCAAGGCCGTGAACGTGCTGCTGACCAAGGGCTGAGCCACAATCATGAGCGACCATACGGATACCCGCGATCATGCTCGCCTCTTGCGCCTGCTGCCCAACGAGCCGGTGGCGACGCCCTGCTTCGTGATCGCCGAGGACGGCATCCGGCACAACCTGGCCCGCACCGCCGAGGCCGCGGGCGGCGTCGAACGGCTGATGCCGCATGTGAAGACCCACCGCGCGCCGTGGATCATCAAGCTGCTCACCGAGGCAGGTGTGACGGCCTTCAAATGCGCGACGGTGGCGGAAGCGGACATGGTTCTGGCGGCCGGAGCAAAGGCCGTCACCTGGTCCTATCCGACCGTCAATCCGGCGCATATCCAGCGCTTCGTTGCCCTGGCGCGCCGGCATCCGGACGCGGAGATCACGGGCATGCTGGATAGCGAGCGCGGGCTCGCGGTGTGGCGTGCCGAGCTGCGCGATGCGCCGCCCAACGTGCGGCTGCGCGATTGATCTCGATCCGGGGCTCGGGCGCACGGGAGTGGCCATGGACGAGCAGGCCCTCAAGCTGGCGCGCGCCGTCCATGCCATGCGGCGGCTGTCCGGCTGGCACGTCTACGACGGGCACGTCAAAGGCACGCCCGACGAGCGCCGCGCGCAGGTGCGAGGCCCAGGCCGAGCAGGTCAAGGCACTGCAAGCAGCTCTGCAGGCCGACGGCATTGCCACGGACGTGGTGGCCGGCGGCAGCTACACCTTCAACCATTGGCCGCACGAGGTGGCGCGCTTCGTGTCGCCGGGCAGCTGGACCTATTCGAGCGCGCAGCACGACATCGAGCTGGCCGAGCTCGGCTGGAAACCGGCCGCCTTCGTGCTGGCGACGGTGATCTCCATCCACGAAGGCACGGCGACGCTCGATGCGGGGGCCAAGGCGATCTCGCCCGACCAGCCGATGGGCGTGCGCTTCCGCTGGGATGGCTGCATCGTGCTGATGAACGAGGAGCACACCATCGTCGAGGCGCGCGATCTCGCTGTCGGCGACCGCGTGTTCCTGATGCCGCAGCATGCCTGCACCACGGCCTACCTGTACGACAAGGCGCTGGTGCGCACGTCGGAAGGCCATTGGCAGGAGCGCGAGCAGCTCGGCGGAGCGCGCTGAACACCAGTTGCGCGCAGCGGAAATGTCGGCATCGTCGGCGTGAGCACCGGGCAGGCAAAAGCCCGGGCACGTGGGGGAACGAGGATGGCGAAGAATACGATCCGCAAGCGGGCGCTGGCCGGCGAGACGGTGCTGGGCTCGATGGTGTTCGAGTTCTTCGTGCCCGGCATGCCGCAGATCCTGAGCCACACCGGCGCCGAGTACGCGATCTACGACATGGAGCACGCGGGGCTCGGCCTCGAGACCCTGAAGATGCTGGTGGCGGCGAGCCGCGGCACGGGCGTGGTGCCGATGGTGCGGGTGCCGCGCGGGGAGTACCACTTCATCGCGCGGGCGCTGGATGTCGGCGCGCAGGGCATCATGGTGCCGATGGTCGAGAGCGTGGCGCAGGCCCGCGACATCGCCCAGTCGGCGCACTATCCCAAGCAGGGCCGGCGTGGCGCCGCCTTCGGCTTCGCGCACGACGACTACGCGCCGGGTGATCCCAAGGACAAGATGCGCGAGGCCGACCGGCGCAACATCGTCATCGCCCAGATCGAGACGGAGCGCGGCCTGGAAGCAGTGGAAGAGATCGCCGCCGTCGATGGCATCGACTGCCTGTGGCTCGGCCATTTCGACATGACCAACTTCCTCGGCATTCCGGGCCAGTTCGAGCATCCGGACTACCTGGCGGCGGTGAAGCGGATCGTCGCGGCCGGCCGCCGGCACGGCAAGGCGCTGGGCTTCATGGCGGCGGATGCCAACTGGGCCCGCCAATACCGCAAGCACGGCTTCAACATGATCGCCACCGGCACCGACCAGGGCATCCTGATAGCCGGCATCCGCGGCGTACTCCAGTCGATCGGAGACAAGTGATGGCCTTCAAGGTGGGCGTGACGCGCGACCTGATGATGGCCGACGGCGAGCCTTGCTTCGGTCCGCACGCTTTCGAGGTGCTGAAGGCCAACCCCGACATCGCATGGGAGTGGCTGTCCGAGGATCTGACCGAGGTGACGCCGGACATCGCCGCACGCTACGACGGCCTGCATGTCAACCTGCCGCGCGTGACGGCGACTAGTCTTGGCAGGGGCGACTGCCGCCTGAAGATCATCGCCCGCAACGGCGTCGGCTACGACACCGTCGATCTGGCGGCGGCTTCGGCGAAAGGCATCGTCGTCACCAACACGCCGATCGCCGTGCGCCGGCCGGTTGCGGTGGCCACGCTGACCATGATCTTCGCGCTGGCCGGACGGCTGTTCAAGAAGCACGAGCTGGTGCACACCGGCCGCTGGAACGAGCGCGCCAGCTTCATGGGCCAGGGGCTGACCGGCCGCACGCTGGGCCTGGTCGGCGCCGGCGGCATCGGCCAGGAAATCCTCAGGCTCGCGCGGCCATTCTTCGGGCGCATGATCGTCGCCGATCCCTTCGCCAACGCTGCGACGGTCGAGGGGCTCGGCGGGTCCATCGTGCCGCTCGATGCGCTGATGCGGGAGGCCGATTTCGTCGTCGTATGCTGCCTGCTCAACGACGAGACGCGGCACCTGATCGACGCGCGCAAGCTCGCGCTCATGAAGCCGACCGCCTACTACCTGAACATGGGTCGCGGCCCGATCCACGACGAGAAGGCGCTGGCCGAGGCGCTCAAGTCGGGGCGCATCGCCGGCGCGGGCCTCGACGTGACGGAGCGCGAGCCGATCGAGCCCGACAGCCCGCTGCTCGGCATGGAGAACGTGATCATCACGCCGCACGCGTTGTGCTGGACCGACGAGTGCTTCCACGAGATTGCATCGACGGCGCTGCAGTCGATCGTCGATGTCTCGCTCGGGCGCCGGCCCGCGCACGTTGTGAACCCGTAAATTCGGCGGACCAAGCCGGCTCTAAGGACGCACGTTGCGGCCCAGCAGGAGGGCTACGGCGCCGACGATCTCCTGCGGGCGTCCAGGCTTCAGCACGACGGGAGCGCCCCGTATGGTCGTCACGTCCTCCGGCGCCTGCGTGCTGTAGAACAGGAACGGCACTCCGTCGTCGCGCAGCCGCCGGGCGATCGGGCGGTGCTCGGTGGAGCCTGGGCGGGCGTCGAGCACGGCCGCCGAGAATTTCTGCTGGCCGACCCTGGCCACGGCGTCATCGGCCTTGCAGCAGGTGACGCTGGCGCCTGCGGCCTGCAGGGTCGCCTGCAGATCAAGCGCGATGAGGGGCTCGTCCTCGACGATGAGGATGGCGACCCCCGCAAGGGCGGCACTGCTGTTCAAATCTCCTCCGACTGCGATCGAGTGCGACGGAAATCAGAGCTATGTGGGAAATGTCGACAGAGTACGGCAACCCGGCGGCGCAATCGAGCCTGGAGATGCCTAACGCTTGTGCGACATGAACGCCAACCGTCGCTGCGGGCACGGACGATGCCGCGCCGTGCCGGCCTGCGAACAGATGTTCCCCCTGAAACAGCAGCATGCGCGTCGGCCCCTTAAGGTCGGGCTAACGCAACGCCTGTCACGGAGAGCGACGATGCAAGCCACGATCAACATGGTTCCGAATTCCGCCCTGGCAACCTGTGCAGCAATTCCCTCCCTGCATGAGCCGGCCGCGGAGAATGTCATTGCCGCGCTGGTGGAGGCATTGTCCTCGGGTGAGCACTACGAGCTGTTCGAGCGCGGCGGCGAGCTGTTCGTGCAGCCGGTCAGCTCCGCGCGCCACCGCAACGCGGCGCCGGTTTTCTCGCCCGATGCTCGCGCACGTCACTTCGCCATCGCCGCCTGAGCTGGCGGCACCTCGCGCTCCGCAACGTCAGTCCTGCCCGAAACCGGGCGGGACTACTGCGTGACGCACGGCACGTTTGGAACAAATCGAGCACAACTGCCGGCTGATCCGCCCTGCTCGGCAAGGTTGTTGCCTGGCATCGGTGCACCGCTAACCCCGTTGGCGACCCATACTTCTTTCCAATCGCAGCCGGCTTGACACCCGCCCCGGCAACGGTCAAATGGTCTGACCAGCCGGCCGTTCGAAGCCGGCAATGCAAAATGTCGGAGGAAATGCGTGCAAGGAGCAGGTCTTGCCGCTGGAGGCTATTGAGCCGCGCAGGCTCTATCGGCGCATTGCCGATCAGCTGCGGCTTCTCATCGATCAGGGCGAGTTTCCGGTCGGCAGCCGGCTGCCCGCCGAGCGGGAGCTGGCAACCCAGCTTGGCGTCTCGCGTCCGACCGTGCGCGAGGCCCTGATCGCGCTGGAGGTCGAGGGGCGCCTGAGGATACGCGTCGGCTCGGGCATCTATGTCATCGAGCCGCAGCCGGCCGCGGTCGTCTCCAACAGCGCGTCGATCGAAGGCCCGTTCGAGATCCTGCGCGCGCGCGCCTTCGTGGAAAGCGCCATCGCCGAGGAAGCGGCGCGGCTGGCCAAGGCCGAAGACATCGCCAGGCTCGACGGCGTTCTCGCCGAGGTGGCTGGCGAGGGCTTCCTCATGCACGACCGGCGCTTCCACACCGCCGTCGCCGAGATCCTCGGCAACGGCGTGCTGGTGCGCTGCGTCGGCGAGCTGTTCGACCTGCGCATCAATCCATATTTCGAGCGGCTGGAACGCCATACCCTGGCCGCCACGGCATGGCGTACGGCCCACGAGGAGCACGTCCTCATTCGCGATGCGATCGCCGAGCGCGATCCGGCGCGTGCGCGCGAGGCAATGCGGGAGCACTTGAGGCGCTCGCATCAGCGGTTCGCGCGGGATTTCGGCGAAGAGCACCCCGACGACGACCTTTTCGACAGCATGGGAGAGGTGAAAGCCACTGCATAGTTCGATCAAGTTTGAGTCAGAGACGTTCAAAGACACGACAAGGAGGAAGCAAATATGAAAACGCCTAAGCTAACCCGCCGCAGGTTCGTGGCGACGACGGCTGCAGCATCGGCCACGATGATTGCCGCGCCGTTCGTGCGCACCGCAGGCGCCGCCGGCAAGATCTCGATCGGCTACTGGGACCACTGGGTACCCGGCGCCAACAAGGCCACGCAGGCGCTGACCGAGGAATGGGCCGCCAAGGAGAAGGTCGAGGTTCAGATCGACTACATCCCCTCGCAGGGCAACAAGAACCTGATCACGATCGCCGCGGAGGCGCAGGCCAAGTCCGGCCACGACGTGCTCGCCTTCCCGACCTGGGAGCCGCAGGCGCATGCCGAGCTGCTCGAGCCCGTCGATGACATCATGAACGATCTCATCAAGGAGCACGGCAAGGTCAACCAGACCGTCGAGTACCTCGGCAAGGTCAAGGGCGCCTGGCGCGTGGTGCCGGCCACCGTCGGCAGCCAGATCAAGGGTCCCTGCTCGCGCATCGACCTGATGAAGTCGCTGGCCGGCATCGACGTGCAGGCGATGTATCCGGCCGGCAGCGCGCCCAAGGCGGACAACTGGACGCTCGAGACGTTCCTGAAGGCGGCCGAGGCCTGCCACAAGGGCGGCAAGCCGTTCGGCATCGGCCTCGGCGGCACCACCGACTCGATCGACACGGCGGGCGCGTTCTTCCATGCGCACGGCGCCATGCTGGTCGACGAGAAGGGCGCCATCACCGTCAAGACCGACAAGGTCCGTCAGGCGCTGGAGTACCTCACCAAGCTCGCCCAGTTCCTGCCGCCGGATGCTCCGGCCTGGGACGACGCCTCCAACAACAAGTGGCTGGTGGCCGGCAACGGCGCGCTGATCATGAACCCGCCAAGCGCCTGGGCCGTGGCCAAGCGCGACGCGCCGCAGATCGCCGAGCAGTGCTGGACGCACGGCTTCCCGTCAGGCCCGAACGGTCGCTTCGCGCCGTTCCTGCCGTACCTGTGGGGCATCTGGAGCTTCAGCAAGAACAAGGAAGCGTCCAAGAGCCTGCTGCGGCACATGTCGACGCGCGCCGCTGCGGAGAGAATGGTGGCGGCCAGCGGCGGCTACGATCTGCCGTCCTTCGAGAAGCTCACCGACTTCAAGACCTGGGCCGAGGAAGTGCCGCCGAAGGGGACGCTCTACCACTACCCCAACCCGCACAACCATCAGATCCTGTCGGTGGCGGCCAACCCGGCTCCGCCGAAGATCGCCCACCAGATCTACGTGCAGGGCGTGCAGACCAAGATGGTCGTCCGCCTGCTCAAGGGCGAGAAGATGGAGCCGGTCCTGGCCTGGGCCGAGTCCGAGGTGGAAGGCTTCATGCGCACCTAGCGCCTGCGCCTTGCGATCGCCGATGCGCGACTTTTCGTGGGGAGAGCGCGCATGCTCACTTCCAACAACGCGAGACGAGTCCAGATGGTCGACGTAGCAATGCAGGGTCGAGTGGAGCCGGCAGCGAGGACGCGCAAGGCGTCATCGAGCCTACGCAAGACCATGCAGCGCAAGTCGACCATCGCGTTCCTGATGGCGCTGCCGCTGATCCTGCTGATCGCCCTGCTGGTGGTCTATCCGGCCATCTACTCGATGCATCTGGCGACGCTCAACAAGTCGATGCAGCGCTTCGTCGGGTTCGACAACTTCCTGTTCCTGTTCAAGCGCCAGACCTTCTGGCTGGTGGTGCAGCAGTCCTGCGTCTTCGCCATCACGGCCGTGGTCTTCAAAGCCATCATCGGCTTCATCGTCGCGCACTTCGTGCACAACATCCCGGCCAAGGGCCAGCGCAAGTGGCGCGGCATGCTGCTCGTGCCGTGGGTGATCCCGCCGGCCATGAGCTGCCTGGCCTGGCTGTGGCTGTTCGATCCCTCCTACAGCGCCTTCAACTGGGTGCTGGGCCACTTCGGCATCGGACCCATTCCCTGGACCGGCGATGCCAACTGGGCGCGCTTCTCGGTCATCCTGGTCAACATCTGGATCGGCGCGCCGTTCTTCATGATCATGTATCTGGCCGCCTTGAAATCGGTGCCGGAACAGCTCTACGAGGCCGCGGCCATCGACGGCGCCAGCTGGTGGCAGCGCATCTGGTTCATCACGCTGCCGATGATGCGCAACATCATTGCCATCACGGCGCTGTTCTCGCTGATCGTCACCTTCGCCAACTTCGACATCGTGCAGATCCTGACGGCGGGCGGGCCGATCGACATGACGCACGTGTTCGCCACCTGGTCGTTCAGGCTCGGCATCCAGGGCAATGACATTCCGCTCGGCGCCTCGGTGTCGCTGTTCATGCTGCCCATCCTGGGCGTCGCCGCCATCTTCATTCTGCGCGACATCACGCAACGCGGGAACAAATCCTAATGGCTATCGCCGACACCGCCGACGCGGGCAGACCGACCACCAAAGTCAGATACGGCAGCATGAGCCGCGACCGGGCCTGGGCGCTCAGGTGGTCGTATTTCTTCCTGACGCTGTTTGCGATCTTCTTCCTGCTGCCGCCCATCTACATGCTGATCACGTCGCTGAAGACGAGCCAGGAGATCTCGGCGGCGACCAACCCGTGGTGGGTGTACCGGCCGACGCTCGATAACTACGTCGAGCTGCTGGGCTCCAGGACCTACATCACCTTCTTCCGCAACTCGGCGATCGTCTCCGTGTTCGTGGTGACCATCACCATGCTGATCAGCATTCCCGCCGCCTTCGCGCTGTCGCGCATGAAGTTCTGGGGCTCGACGGCGCTGGCGACCGGCGTGTTCCTGACCTACCTCGTGCCGGACACGCTGCTGTTCCTGCCGCTGTTCAAGATGTTCGCGCAGTTCCAGGACCTGACCGGCATCCAGCTGATCAATCGCTGGTGGGTGCTGCTGGTGCTGTATCCGACGCTGACCGTGCCGTTCGCCACCTGGATCATGATCGGCTACTTCTCCTCGATCCCCAAGGAGCTCGACGAGGCGGCCCTGATCGACGGCGCCAGCTGGACGCAGACGCTGACCAAGATCTTCATCCCGGTGGCGCTGCCCGGCATCATCGCCGCCACCATCTTCTCGTTCACGGTGAGCTGGGCGCAGTTCCTCTATCCGCTCGCCTTCACCACCTCGACCGATCAGCTGGTGCTGCCGGTCGGCATCATCACCACGCTGATCAAGGGCGACGTGTTCAACTGGGGTCAGATCATGACGGGCGCGCTGCTCGGGGCCGCGCCGCCGCTCATCATCTACGCCTTCCTGATGGATTATTACATCTCCGGCCTCACCGCCGGCGCGACCAAGGGCTGAGGAGCACATGGCGGAAGTCAAACTACGCAAGATCGTCAAGTTCTACGACGACGTCGAAGCCGTGCGGGGCATCGATCTCGACATCGCCGACCACGAGTTCGTGGTGCTGGTCGGCCCGTCGGGCTGCGGCAAGTCGACGACGCTGCGGATGATCGCGGGGCTGGAGGACATCTCCGGCGGCGACATCATGATCGGCGGCCACGTCGTCAACGACGTGCCGCCGAAAGACCGCGACATCGCCATGGTGTTCCAGAACTACGCGCTCTATCCGCACATGACGGTGGAGCAGAACATGTCGTTCGGCCTGCGCCTCAAGCGCTACCCCAAGGCCGAGATCAGGAAGCGCGTCGACGAGGCGGCCCGCATCCTCGACATCAAGGAGCTGCTCGACCGCAAGCCCAAGCAGCTGTCGGGCGGCCAGCGCCAGCGCGTCGCCATGGGGCGCGCCATCGTGCGCAACCCCAAGGTGTTCCTGTTCGACGAGCCGCTGTCGAACCTGGACGCCAAGCTGCGCGTGCAGATGCGCACCGAGATCAAGAAGGTGCACCAGCAGGTGCGCACCACCACGGTCTACGTCACGCACGACCAGGTCGAGGCCATGACGCTCGCCGACCGCGTGGTGGTCATGAACCACGGCATCATCGAGCAGGTCGGCTCGCCGCAGGAGCTGTACCATTCGCCCAGGACGCGCTTCGTGGCGGGCTTCATCGGCTCGCCGGCCATGAACTTCATCCCCTGCCGCCTGGAAGAGGCGGGCGGCGGCGGGCTGAGCATCCGCGTGACCGACAACATCACGATGCCCATCCCCGAGAGCCGTGCCGCGCGCTATCGCGGACACGCGTCCAACGGCCGCCTGCTGCTCGGTCTGCGCCCCGAGCACCTTACCGAGGCGGGAGCGCATGCCGAGCCCGGCAAGGTGCCGTTCGACGCCAGGCTCGAAGTGACCGAGCCGATGGGCATGGAGACGCTGGTGTACTTCCCCATCAACGGCACGCAGGTGTGCGGGCGGGTCAATCCGGATGCCGGGGCGACCGATGGCGGCAACCTGCGCATGGCTGCCAACCTCAACAACATGCACCTGGTCGACGAGGCCAGCGGCAAGGTGATCTAGCCCGGCACCCGTCATGCCGGAGGCATGCTCAGCATGACCCGGAAGCCGAGCCGCTCGCAGGCCGCGAGACTATCCGGGACCCCTTGCCCGAATTGCGACGGTCCCGGATCGCGATGCAAACATCGCGTCCGGGATGACGGGTGGGACGATGAAGGCCTTCACCAAGCGCGACTTCCCCGTATCGCAGATCCGCCGGTTCCTCGAACCGGGCCCGATCGTGCTGGTCAGCTCGGCCCGCAAGGGCGAGACCAACATCATGACCATGGGCTGGCACACGGTGATGGAATTCCAGCCGTCGCTGGTCGGCTGCATGATCTCGAGCGGCAATCACAGCCACGGCCTGATCAAGGCCAGCAAGCAGTGCGTGATCAACATCCCGACCTATGACATCGCCAAGCAGGTGGTCGGCATCGGCAACTGCTCGGGCGCCGACGTCGACAAGTTCGCGAAGTTCAAGCTGACGCGCGTGGAGGCCGACGAGGTCGAGGCGCCGCTGATCAAGGAGTGCTACGCGAATTTCGAATGCAAGGTCGTCGATGCCAGCCTGGTGGACAAGTACAGCTTCTTCATCATGGAAGTGGTGAAGGCGCACGTTGCCGTCTCGCCGAAGGTGCCGCGCACCATCCACTATCGCGGCGACGGCCAATTCATGGTGTCGGGCCGGGAGGTGAGCTTCCGCAGGATGTTCCGGCCGGAGAACATGTGATCTGGCGTCATCCCGGGATCTCGTCATCCTGGAATTGCCTCCGGCGATGTCGACATATCCGGTGACCCAGCCGCTCGCACGTCGGATGGCTCTGGGTCCCGGCTCTGAGCTTGCGCTCAGGCCGGGATGACACGAGTCTACCGCCGCCGCTTCTTGGCGGTCGGCATGCCGCCACGCCGTCTCCAGCGCGGATTGCAGGTCGGCTTTGCCGAGGGCTGACAGGGTTGCCGTCGTCCAGCCCTGCTTGCCCCAGGCGTTCGGCACCGGCGCGAAGGCGTCAGGGGCCATCATGCACTTGAACTCCTGCTCGTCCGGCGTGAACTTGAAGTTGGCGGTCTTGCCGTCGCCGGCCAGCGTGACGTAGATGCGCGCCACCTTGAACGCGGCGCGATCGAAATGCGGCGCCTCGCTGGTGCCCTCGAGCGCCAGCGCCATGCGGCGCAAGTCCTTGGCCGTTGCCATCCAGCTGCCTCACCAGATCGGGGCGGGCCATCAACATATGTGCTGATCGGCATCACACCAAGGAATACACGCTCGCCAGCCGGCGAGCGGCCGACGGAGGTGGCTGGAGCATCGCCCAGGAATTGAGCTACCAATGGCGTGGTGATCACGCCGCAAGAGCGAAAACAAGACACGCCGGAGGAACGCATGTTGTCCGTTCGCAAGCTTGCCCTGGCGGTCGTTGCTGCCGCCGCATGTCTCAATCCCGCTGCCGCCCAGAATTATCCGGATCGGTCCGTCAAGATCATCGTGCCGTTCGGCGCCGGCGGTCCGGCCGACGTCTATGCGCGCTTCATCGGCCAGCACCTGCAGGAAACCCTCAAGCAGTCGTTCGTAGTCGAGAACCGGCCTGGCGCGGGCTCGGTGACCGGCACCAACGAGGCGGCCAAGTCGCCGCCCGATGGCTACACGCTGCTGATGATGTCCAACACCCACACCGTCAACGAGACGCTCAACACCACCAAGTCGTTCGTGCTGATGCGCGACTTCGTGCCGGTGGCGCCCGTCAACTACTCCGACCTCGTGATGGTCGTGCATCCGACCGTCGAGGCCAAGGACCTGAAGGAGTTCATGGCTCTGCTGAAGGCCAAGCCGGGCGCGCTCAACTATGCCTCCTCGGGGGCCGGCACGCCCTATCACATGGCCGGCGAGCTGTTCAAAGCCATGAGCGAGACCAACATCGTGCATGTGCCGCATCGGGGCAGCGGCGAAGCCCGCACCAACACGATCGGCGGCCACGTGCAGATGATGTTCGACGCCGTCACCACCATGGCGCGAGAACGTGAAGGCCGGCCAGGTGCGGGCGCTCGGCACGTCCGGAGCCGTCCGCTCGGCTGTGCTGCCGGACGTGCCGACCATCGCCGAGGCCGGCCTGCCGGGCTATGACGCCACCATCTGGCTCGGCATGATGGCGCCGGCCGGCACGCCGAAGCCGATCGTCGATCAGCTCAACGCCGAGATCAACAAGGCGCTGTCCAAGGCCGAGACCAAGGAGGCCTGGGCCAAGCAGGGTGCGGCGCCGATCATCATGACGCCGGCCGAGTTCGACAAATATCTGCGCGCCGACATCGAGAAATGGGCGAAGGTGATCCAGACGGCGGGCATCAAGGCGCAATGAGCGACGCGGATCGGCCGTCCACGCGGATCAAGGTCAACGGCGTCGGATCGGGCCGTCGAGGCCGATCCGGCGCATGTCGCTGCTGACGGTGCTGCGCGGCGAACTGGGGCTGACGGCCACGCACTTCGGCTGCGGCCTCAGCCAGTGCGGCGCCTGCAACGTGCTGATCGACGGCCATGCGGTTGCCGCCTGCGATACACCGCTGTGGGCCGCGGCCGGCAAGGAGCATCACGACCGTCGAAGGCCTCGGCACGCCCGAGCAGCCGCATCCCCTGCAGAGCGCCTTCATGGCCGAGCAGGCCATGCAGTGCGGCTATTGCGTGTCCGGCATTCTCATATCGGCGGCGGCACTGCTGGCCCGCAACGGCGACCCGAGCGAGGCCGAGGTGCGCGACGGCGCTCGACGGCAACCTGTGTCGCTGCGGCGCGCACAACCGCATGGTGCGTGCGGTGCTGCGTGCGGCGCAGGAGGCGCGGGCGGCATGAGCCAGGCGACGTCCGCCAGCGCCGCGCCGCAGCTGCCGGGCCATCTGGGCGCCACGCCGCGTCTGTCGCGATGGCTGCGCATCCGGCCCGGACGGCATGGTCGAGGTCACGCCCGGCAAGGTGGAGATCGGCCAGGGCATCCTCACCGCGCTGGCGCAGATCGTGGCCGACGAGCTCGACGTCGGCCTGGAGCGCGTGCGCCTGCTCACCGGCCAACACCGAGCCGAAGCCCCAACGAGGCGGTAACCGCGGGCAGCCTGTCGGTGCACGATTGCGGCATGGCGCTGCGGCACGTCTGCGCCGAGGCGCGCGCCATCTATCTCGCCGTCGCGGCCGAGCGGCTGGGCGTTGCCGCCGGCACGCTGGAGGTGCGCGACGGCACCATCATCGGGCCGGGCAACCTGCGCACCAGCTACTGGGAGCTGGCCGACGATGCGCTGCTGGCGCGCGATGCCAGCCCCGGCGTCGGCCGCCAAGCCGGTCGCGGCGCGGCAGCTGGCCGGGCAGAGCGTTGCCGCGCATCGACATGGCCGACAAGGTGTTCGGCCGGCCGCGCTTCATCCACGATCGCGCGTTCGACGGCCTGCTGTACGGCCGCGTGCTGCGGCCCGCCACTCCGGGCGCCAAGCTTCTCGCGCTCGACGCCACGGCCGCGGAGCGCATGCCGGGCGTCGTGGCGGTCGTGCGCGACGGCAGCTTCGTCGGCGTGGTCGCCGAGACCGAGCAGGCGGCCGTCGATGCGGTCGCGCGAACTGCGCGGGGCCGCGCAATGGAGCGAGGGCTTCGAGCTGCCGGACGAGACGCGGCTTGCCGACTGGCTGCGCAGCCGCCCCGTCGAGACGACCACCGTCGACAAGCGCGAGGCCGCCAAGCCCGGCAGCTGCCGCCCGCACCATGCGCCACAGCTACACGCGGCCGTTCCTCGCGCACGCCTCGATGGCGCCGTCCTGCGCCGTGGCGCGCTGGGGCGAGCCCGCGCTCGAGGTGTGGACGCACACGCAAGGCATCTTCAACCTGCGCGCCGATCTTGCCGTTGCCCTGTCGCGTCCGCTGGAGAGCATCGTCGTCGAGCACATGGAGGGCGCCGGCGTGCTTCGGCCAGAACGGCGCCGACGATGCCGCGCTCGATGCGGTGCTGCTCGCCCGCGCCGTGCCCGGCCGTCCGGTGCGCCTGCAGTGGTCGCGCGAGGACGAGATGAGCTGGGCGCCGCTCGGCGCCGGCATGGCCATCGACATCGACGCCGACCTCGATGCGGCGGGCGAGATCGTCGGCTGGCGGCACGAGGTGTGGAGCAACGGGCACGTGTCGCGGCCGGGCCGCGCCAAGACGCCGACGCTGCTCGCCGCATCGCAGCTCGCCCAGCCGTTCGAGCGCATGATCGCCACCAACCCGCCCATTTCCACCGGCGGCGGCGCCGAGCGCAACTCGATCCCGCTCTACGATTTTCCGGCCTGGGAGATCACCAGCCACCGCGTGCTGGAGATGCCGATCCGCACCTCGTCGCTGCGCACGCTCGGCGCCTTCGGCAACGTGTTCGCGCTGGAGTCCTTCCTCGACGAGCTGTGCGCCGAGCGCGGCGAGGACCCGCTCGCCTTCCGCCTGCGCCACCTCGAGCGACCCGCGCGCGCGGGCCGTGCTGGAGGCGGCGGCCCGGCGCGCCGGTTGGTCCGGGCGCCGCAAGAGCGAGGGCGTCGGCCACGGCCTGGCGTTCGCCCGCTACAAGAACGCCAGCGCCTATTGCGCGGTCATCGCCGAGGTGGAGGGCGCGGCCGACATCCGCGTGCGGCGGCTGGTGGCGGCGGTCGACGTCGGCGAGGTGATCAATCCGGACGGCGTGGTCAACCAGATCGAGGGCGGCGCCATCCAGTCGACCAGCTGGACGCTGAAGGAGGCGGTGCGCTTCGACCGCACGCGCATCCTGAGCGACACCTGGGAGACCTATCCGATCCTGCGCTTCTCCGAGGTGCCGGAGGTGGAGGTGGAGATCGTGGCGCGGCCGTCGGAGCCGGCCATGGGGGCGGGCGAGGCGGCGCAGGGGCCGACCGCGGCGGCCATCGCCAACGCCGTGTTCGATGCGCTGGGCGTGCGCGTGCGCGACCTGCCGATCACGCGCGAGCGCATCATCGCGGCCATGGGTTGAGGAGACATGATGCGGCTCGAGATCCTGAGCGGAGGCGCGGCGCAGGGCCTGGTGGCGGCGGTGGCGCCGCAGTTCAAGGCGGAGACCGGCTTCGACATCGGCGGCAGCTTCGGCGCGGTCGGCGCCATGCGCGACAAGCTGCTGGCCGGCACGCCCGCTGACGTGCTGATCCTCACCGCGGCCTTGATCGCCGAGCTGGCCGGCAGCGGGCATGTGGTGGCCGGCTCGGCTGCCGATCTCGGCGTGGTGCGAACGGCGATTGCCGTGCGCAGCGGCGATCCGCAGCCCGCCGGTCGGCGATGCGGACAGCCTGCGCGCGGCGCTGCTCGCGGCGGATGCCATCTATTTCCCCGATCCCAAGCTCGCCACCGCCGGCATCCATTTCGCCAAGGTGCTGGATCGGCTCGGCATCCGCGAGGCCGTGGCGGACCGGCTGCGGCCCTATCCCAACGGCGCCACCGCCATGCGCGAGATGGCGTCGGCGCAGGGTCGCCCGATCGGTTGCACGCAGGTGACCGAGATCCTCAACACGCCGGGCGTGACGCTGGTGGCGCCATTGCCGCAGGAGTTCGAGCTGGCGACCATCTACACCGCCGCCGTTGCCACGCGGTCGGCATCGCCCGATGCAGGCCCGCCGTCTCGTCGCCTTGTTGAGTGGGCCTTCGACGCGCGCTCTGCGCGACCGTACCGGGTTCGAGCCTGCATAGCACTACATCACCCGTCATCCCGGAATTCAGCACACAGCGCAATGTCCGGGACCTGGCTGCATGAGGTCCCGGCCCTGGGCATGGCCCAGGCCGGGATGACGGGTAGGTGTGTTCAATGGGCGCCGCGGTAGTGCGCCTTGAGCAGGTCGCGGCCGAAGATGCCTTGCGGATCGAGCCACACCGAATGCACGTGGTTGGCGCTGTCCTGGGTGTTGTCGTACTCGATCAGCGCCGTGGGTCCGTGCACGCGGAAATAATGCGGACGGCCGGGCGCCTGGCTGCCGGCCCAGGCGAAATGCAGGGCGTCGATGCCGGCCTCGCGCAGCCTGGCGAGGTGGGCCGCGGCGATCTCTTCGCGCATGGTGCCGGCGTAGAGCTGCAGGATGCGCATCACGCCGTCGCGCTGGGCTTCGTTGAGACGCGCCAGCGGTACGCCCTCGATACGCTGCAGCGCCAGCTCGCGGCCGGGTCCCGAGACGATATCGCCCAGCGAGCGGTCGCCGAGCACGGCCTGGCTGCGCACGGCGCCCTCCAGCGAGCGGATCAGGCCGAACGCCGCCGTCTCCTCCTCGCCGAGCAGGCGGAAGCCCGCATGCTGATGCCGGGCCGGGACGTGCGCCGGGTTGGCACCGAAGAATACCGGCGTGACGGCGACGCCGTGGCCCGGCGCCACCATGGCGCTGAGCGACAGGTGATGGCCCTCGAACCGCCATCCCCAGGGTGCCGCCGTGCCGGCCGGATCGCCGAACAGCACCAGTGATAGTTGCCGGGGTCGCGGAAGCTCAGGCTGCCGGAGAGTTCGCCCAGCACGCCCTCGATCTTGAGCTGGCCGCGCACCTGGTCCATGCCGCGTGCGCTGAGCAGCGAGCCCAGCACGTCCCAGGCGGCCGCCACCTGCTCGGGCGTCATGTCGCGAAAGGCAAGGCCTGGCCGGCCGCGCGGCACGTAGTGCCAGTCCTCGCGGCGGCGATTGGTCCATTCGAGCTGAGCCTGGCTGCGCTGGCGGGCATCGAGCTTGGCAAGCCAGGCGCCGGCGGCCTTGGCCATGGCATCGCCCACCTGCGGCACCGCCGCCCAGCCGAGCCCTGGCAGGGTCGCGGATGCGCCGGCGGCTGCCGCCGATCCAAGGAACGCGCGGCGCGAGTGGTGGCCGTCGTGCGAATGATCGTGGTCGTGGTCGTGCACGCGCTAGAGTCCTGATGGCGAAGTTCGTCTGAGCCGCTGCCAACATAGCGACCGAACTTCGCGACTCATCAGGGACATCGGCATCACAATCTTGTCAGGGCAATCGCGTCGGCACGCATCAGCCCGTCGGCGTGTCGAAGAACTTGTTGGGCTTCATGAAGAACGACAGCACCACGCAGCCGTCCGGAGAGTGCGCATCGTGCCGGCTGCCGGCCGGGCGCCAGACGTAGTTGCCGGCGGTGGCGGCGCCCTCGTGGTCGACCAGCGATCCCTGCAGCACGAAGCTTTGCTCGATCTCGGTGTGCTCGTGGTCGGGCAGGGCGGCGCCCGGAGCAAATCGAGTCAGCGCGGTGAGCAGCCCGGTCGCCTTGTCCTCCATCAGGACCTTGATTTCGACTCCCTTGAAGCGGGTCGGCGTCCAGGGCAGCGCCGCCACGTCGACGTAGCGCGATGCAAGATCGGCCAGACCGGCATGATTGACGGCATTCGGCGTCGTCACGGCCATGATGTGCTCCTCCTTGATTAGGCGTCGCGTCTGCGGTGTCGCCTAACGAACAGTAAATCTAGCCGACGCTAGGCGTGCGTTCGCCAGCGCGCCACTTCTGGCTGAGCCGCTGGCGCGTCCATTCCGGTGTCATTTCCTGTGCCAAACTGGATCGGCAACGCCCTCGAACTAAAGGAAAGTTTGTTTGTTCATTTATGTTTTACTTTTACGGTCCCCGCTGGGAGGAGGCGCCGATATAGGGGCTGGCGCGGGAGTGTGGCGCGAGCTGGCCCCCTGATGCAGGAGCAGAGTTTGCGCAAGGCGGTCGCGCTTCGGGACGAGGTTGTGCGCCGCGCGTCGGATGCGCATGCGTACCTGACGAGACGCATCGTCTCGCCGCGCCGGCTGATCAGCCGCCTCGGCATCATCACCACCTGCATCACGGTGTTCCTGCCGCCGCTGGCGTTCGCGCTGCTCGGTCTGTACGACCTGAAGAGCGATGCTGTCGAGCAGGCCGCCATTGGCGCGCGTCACTTCGCGACGCAGATGACCATGGATCGCTCCAGCAACTCCTTTCAGCACATGTCCAACAGCGTCGTGCATATCACGACGGATGCCAACAGCGACGTGGTCGCCAGCTGGATCACGGACCAGAACGGCCTGATAGCGACGTTCCACGGCGTCCCGGTGCAATGGCCCGAGGTCTGGGGCAGCGTCCCGGTCCACACGGCGACATTCGACGGACGGTTCCATGTGGCGCTCAGCACGCAGCGCGTTTTCGTGGCTACATCCTTCGTCAGCCTTGCCTTCCTGCTGCTCGGCATCGCCGCCTACTACTGCTTCCGCCGGCTTCCGCTTGCCACGCTCGATGATGCACTGGAACAGCTCCAGTTCAAGCAGGGCGAGCTGATCTCCCAGAAGCAGCAGGTCGAAGTGCAGAACCTCCGGTTCGACGCGGCCCTCAACAACATGTCGCAAGGCCTGAGCATGTTCGACGGCGAGCGCAGGCTGGTGGTGTCCAACGCGCGCTATGCGCAGATGTACGACATTCCCGCCGAGCTTACCGCGGTCGGTACGCCCCTGACCGCCATCCTGCATAACCGTTTCGCCCGCAATGGTGGCGACGGCCCCTATCCGGAAGAGTACGTGCGCGACCTGGCCGAGCTGATCGCCGCCAATCGGGTCGCCACCAGGGACATCGAGCTCAAGGACGGGCGCGTGTATGTCCTAAGGCATCAGCCGATGGCGGGCGGCGGCTGGGTCGCCCTGCACGAGGACGTCACCGAACAGCGGCGCATCGAGGCCCGCGCGGTGCACCTCGCCAACCACGATACGCTGACCGATCTGCCCAACCGCCTGCACCTGCGCGAGCGCTTGAGCCAGGAACTCGACAAGTCCGAGGGCGGTGCGCCCGTGGCGGTGCTCTCGCTCGATCTCGATCGCTTCAAGGATATCAACGATTCGCTCGGCCATGCCGGCGGCGACGAAATCCTCAAGACCGTGGGCCAGCGCCTGCGCGACTGCATAGGCGGCAGCGATTTGGTGGCGCGACTGGGCGGCGACGAATTCGCCATCCTGCAGATCGGAGCCGAGCAGCCGATTGCCGCCACCGCGCTCGCCACGCGCGTGCTCGAGGCGATCGGCGCCCCCTTCATTTGCCACGGCCAGCCGGTCGAGTTGGCCGCCAGCATCGGCATCGCCGTCTCGCCGGCCGACGGGCGCAGCACCGACGAGCTGATCAAGAGCGCCGACCTCGCCAGGCATCTGGCCAAGGAAGAGGGGCAGGGCACCTACCGGTTCTTCGAGCCCGCCACCGACGCCCATATGCAGGCCCGGCGCAGGCTGCAGCTCGATCTGCACAAGGCGCTGGTCAACGGCGAGTTCGAGCTCAACTACCAGCCCATCGTCAACCTCGAGCGCTATGAAATCAGCGGCGTGGAGGCACTCCTGCGCTGGAACCATCCCGAGCGTGGCCGCGTCTCGCCGGCGGAATTCGTGCCGCTGGCGGAGGAGAACGGCCAGATCGTGGCAATCGGCGAGTGGGCGCTGCGCCAGGCCTGCAGCGATGCGGTCAGCTGGCCCGAGCATGTCAAGGTGGCGGTCAACCTGTCGGCCGTGCAGTTCAGGAACCGCAACCTGGTCGAGACGGTGTTCTCCGCGCTCGCTGCGTCGGGATTGCCGGCGGATCGGCTGGAGCTGGAAGTCACCGAGTCCGTCCTCCTGCAGAACAACGAGCAGACGCTCGTCACGCTGCACCAGCTGCGCGCGCTCGGCGTGCACATCGCCATGGACGATTTCGGCACCGGCTACTCCTCGCTCAGCTACCTGCGCAGCTTCCCGTTCGACAAGATCAAGATCGACCGCTGCTTCGTCGCCGACATCGCCGACGCCAGCGAGGATTCGCATGCCATCCTGCGCGCGGTCGCGAGTCTCGGCATCAGCCTCGGCATCGCCACGACCGCGGAGGGGGTGGAGACCAAGGAGCAGGTGGAGCGCGTGCGCCAGGAAGGCTGTACGGAGATGCAGGGCTTCTATTTCAGCCCGCCGCGGCCCATCGATGAAATTCGCGAGCTGCTGGCGCGGGAGCAGCGGGCCACCAGCGCAGCCTGACCGGGCGGCGAGGCCCTCAATCGCGCAGGAAATCCAGCACCGCCGTCTCGGCCATGACTCGGTCGGGCTCGGCGTGGACGGCGGCAAGGCGACGCTCCTCCTCGCTGGCGAAATTGTACCTGAGGTAGATGCCAAGCCGCCGCGCCCGGGCGATGAATGCGGCCCCCACCGGCAGGCGCTGCGCCGCGTAGGCGGCGATGCCGGCCGCTACGTCTTTGTGCGCGTCAAGCGCGGCGGTGAGTGCGGCCGCATCCTGCATGGCCTTCAGGATGCCGGCGCCGACGTGCGGACGGACGACGAAAGCCGCATCTCCCACCAGCGCCACGGGCCCCAAGCCCATGTGCGGGCTCTGCAGGTCGTAGATCGGCTGCAGGAACGGTTGCCGGATCAGGCGCATGAGCGTGCGCAGCCGCGGCGGCAGCTGGCGCTCGGCGTCCGCGCGCATGTCGGCGATCACGTCGCGGGCGATCAGCCGCGGCGCGATCGACAACTGGTGCGTGCGACCCGTCTCGTCGGTGAGCAGCCGAGGCAGGTCGGTGGCGGCATCGGCCGGGCGATACCACACCATGTTCCAGCTGCGATGGCCGGGGCGCAGGTCGTTGCCGGGCCCGGCGACGGGATAGCCGAGAAATTGCTCGCCGGGCGGCAGGTGGAAGACGAAGCTCTCGAACAGCTCCTGCGTCAAAGCTTCGGCCGCGGCCCGCTCGTCGGCGAGGCCACGCCAGGCCACATAGCCGGCATACTGCGGTTGCGCCTCGGGAAGCAGCTGCCCGCGTACGGTGGAGCGGAAGCCGTCGGCCCCGATCAGCAGGTCGCCTGATTGCGAGCTGCCGTCGGCGAAGTGGGCGGTGACGCCTGCGTCGCCCACCTCCACGCGCAGCAGGTCCTTGCCGAGATGGTAGTGCTGGCCGGCGAACGCCGCGCGCAGCAGCTCGAACAGGCGGTTCCATGAGGTGGCCGTCTGCGGGCAGCGCCGCTCGGCAATCACCGTTCCGTCTGGTGCCAGCGCCAGTCGCCGCTCGACGGGCACGCCGAAGCCGCGACTGGTGTCGAGGCCGAGCCCGGACAGGGCCTCGTGCATCTCGGCGTGCGTCATGATGCCGGCGCCGCGGCCGGTCAGGGCCACGGGCGAGCGCTCGAAGATGTCGACGATCCAGCCGGCCCGGCGCAGGTAGAGCCCGCAGAACAACCCGCTCATCGAGCCGCCGATGACGATGGCGCGGCGAGGCGGGGCTTGGCTGGCGGAGGACATGCCCGCATCCAACGGCGCGGCGGCCGGGCGTCGCAACTGCGGCATGGGTCGTTCCCCTTGAAAATCTCCCAGCGGGTCAGCTTGCGGCGAGGATGTGTCGGGTTGCGGACCTCCGGTAACCCAGTTTACCCGGAAAGCGCCCGAAAATCCGGCCCAGGCCGCACCCCCTCGTCGCCGCAATTAACCGTACCTATATTAGCGCTTCTGAGGGATCACTTGATGGGAGTGACCAAGCATCGGAGGTGGCCACATGCAGCTGTGGCGCAAGGACTGGAAAGCAGCAAGACGAAGAGCTTCTCGACGCCTACTCCAACGCCGTGGTCGGCGTTGTCGAGACGGTGTCGCCATCGGTGGTGCACGTGCAGGTGCGCGGCACTCGCCGTGGCCAGGCGGCCCAGGGATCGGGCTCCGGCACCATCCTGTCGCCGGACGGCATCGTGCTGACCAACAATCACGTGGTGGAAGGCGCCACGTCCATCGAGCTGGCGTTGTCCGACTCGCGGCGCGTGCCGGCGCGCATCCTCGGCCGCGATCCCGATACGGACATCGCCGTGTTGCGCGCGGAGGCCCGCGACAATCTGCCGGCGGCCACGCTCGGCAACTCCAAGCGGGTCCGGCCGGGCCAGGTGGCGATCGCCATCGGCAACCCGTTCGGCTTCGAATTGACCGTGACGGCCGGCATCGTCAGCGCCGTCGGCCGCTCGCTGCGTGCCCAGAACGGCCGCCTGATCGGCGACGTGATCCAGACCGACGCCGCGCTCAACCCCGGCAACTCGGGCGGGCCGCTGGTCAATTCCCGCGGCGAGGTCATAGGTGTCAACACGGCCGTCATCATGGGGGCGCAGGGCATCTGCTTCTCGGTGGCGTCCAACACCGCCCAGCATGTGCTGACCCAGGTGCTGCAGCATGGGCGGGTGCGGCGCGCCCGGCTCGGCATCGCCGGCGACCAGGTGCAGGTGCCGCAGCGGTTGCGCGTCAAGGCGGGCCTGGCGCAGGAGGCCGGCGTGCGCGTCGTCGAGGTGCAGACGGGCAGCCCGGCCGCGGCGGCGGGAATGCAGCCGGGCGACGTGATCGTCGGCATCGACGGCGAGAGCGTGACCGGCATCGACGACATCGCCCGCGTCCTGGACGGCAGCAAGATCGACAAGCGCGTCTCGGCCCGCGTACTGCGCGACGGCGCCATCGTCACGCTCAGCATCGTGCCGACCGAGCGCCTGCCGGAGCGCTGAACCCGTCATCCCGTCACCACTACCCGTCATCCCGGCCTGAGCGCTGCTCAGAGCCGGGACCTCCTCCCGCGGCCGGTACAGATCCCGGATAGCCGAGGCCGAGACCTCGGCTTCCGGGATGACGGGTTGGTTGCGGCGGAACGCGCAGCAAGAGCTGCTCCTGGCCAACGCCCGAACCCTGCTTGGCAGACCCGCGTTTTGCCGGGTTGCGCCGAGGATCGATCTCCGGCACTCCAGAGCACGGCAGCCAACGGCTCCGCCCCTGCCAGAGGCGGGCTGCATGGCTCCGCCCTGGGAGGGAAGCCTTGCCGATCTCGCCGCTCGACCGACTGCGCGCCGTGGCAGGCAGCGCGAGCGGCCCGGTTCTCGGCGTATTCTGGGTGACCATCTCGATGGCGCTGCTGGCGGGGCTGGCGGTGTTCTCGCGCGCCATGATGAACGCCGGCGTACATCCCTTCCAGGTCGTGTTCCTGCGCAACCTGTTCGCGGTGCTGATGCTGGTGCCGCTGCTGGTCTGGCGCGGGCCATCGCTCGGCAGGACCGACCAGCTCGGGCTCTACTTCGGCCGCGTGCTGTGCTCGCTGGTGGGCATGCTCTCCTGGTTCTACGCGCTCTCGATCATTCCGATCGGCGAGGTCACGGCGATCAGCTTCCTGTCGCCGCTGTTCGGCACTCTGGCTGCGATCTTCCTGCTGGGCGAGGTCGTGCGCTGGCGGCGCTGGGCTGCGCTGGTCGTCGGCTTCGCCGGGGCGATGGTCATCCTGAGGCCGTCGGATACCTCGATCGGCGTCGGGCAGCTGTGCGCCATCTTTCGGCAATGTCGATGGGACTGACCGCCATCCTGGTCAAGCAGCTGACCGGACGCGACGACCCCGACAAGATCGTGTTCCTCACCAACCTGCTGCTGACGCCGATCTCGCTGGTGCCGGCCCTGTTCGTGTGGGTCTGGCCGCCCGTGGCTGCATGGCCCTATGTGCTCGGCATGGGCGTGTGCGCAATGCTCGGCCACATCTCGCTGGTGCGCGGCTACGCGGCGACCGACGCGTCGCTCGCCATGACGTTCGAGTTCTCGCGCCTGCCGTTTGCGGTGCTGCTCAGCTACCTCGCCTTCGCCGAGACCATCGACGCGTGGACCTGGGTCGGCGCGCTGATCATCTTCGCCTCGGCCATCTACATCACCCGCCGCGAGAGCCGGCTAAGTGCCCGCCGCGATTAGGAACAAAGCCGGCGCGGCAGCGTTAATACCCCGACAACGCCGGGCGTAATGCAAGCAACCGAGCAGGGCGTGCGCGACAATCGTCGCTACGGCGATTGCAAGCTGCGAACGCTTCCCGAAACGACAAGGAGTGAGCAGATGAGAGTATCCAATTGGCTGGTGTCGGCCGCCGGCGCGCTGGCGCTGGGAGTACTGGCCATGCCCGCGCAGGCCGCCCCCGCCGGCGCATTGACCGGCAACGCAGCCGCCGCGCAGGAGCAAGGCGCCTCGGAAGCCGAGCAGGTTCGGCATCGCTGCTACCGCCGCTTCGGCGAGTGGGTTTGTCCGCGCCATCGGCACTACCGGAGCTACGGCTACGGGCCGGGCATCAATCTCTATTTCGGTGGACGCCGCCACCACAACCGCCATCATCGTCGCAACTGGTAGTATTTGCGCAGGACGTTTCAGCGGGTCGGCCGAGAGGCCGGCCCGTTTTGCTTGGACCACGGCTCGTCCTCGCGCGGGGATTGTCTCACGTGAAACATTGCGCACTCCGGCGCGCGCGCTATCCCCGCCGGTAGGGGAAGCAGCGCGCCGGATCGAGCGTCAGGCCGTAGTGGCGCGCCAGCGCCTTGATGGCCTCGCCATGCTCCGGATAGGGGTCCGAGTTGCCGCGCCCGACGATGATGGGCCGGAACTCCCGCTCGCTCTGGCCGGCCGCCGGCAGCATGGCCGTGACAAGGGCCGTGCCTTCATTGTCGCGCAGGGTCAGAAACATCGGCATGGCGCGCTGGATGTGCGCCTTCAGGCCGATGTTCTGCTCGATCACCCGGTGGCCGGCAGGCGGCACGTAGGTCTCGGCGGCCTGCTCGCGGGCCTGGGCGAAGTACCTCTCCACCGCGTGGCCCATGGCCTGCGATTCCTGGTAGGCCTCGGCCTCCGTCTCGATGCGGAACCAGGTCTTGGGGGGCGACTCGCACACATACTGCATGGTGTCTGGTCCTGACTGGCAGACGTATTCTACGCCCGACACGCGCGCGGCGGAATCGGGCACGCCTACATCACCGAAGTTTGCGCGCCGGGTGTGCCGTCGTTGTGACGCGCGCGTTCATCGCGCCTTCAGGAAGGCGCTGGCGCCTGCACCCAGCAATCGCGGCAGATGCGTGTAGACATAGCGGCAGCCCTGGCCTGTCACATGGCCCAGCGTGTCCGCCGTGGCCGGCATGCCGGGCGTGCGGCCGGCAGCCCGGATCTTGGCCAGTGCCGCATCTATGGCGGCCGCGACCGGCGCCGCCTTCGGATCGCCGGGAAAGCCCATCGACTGCGACAGGTCGGACGGGCCGATGAAGAACACGTCGATGCCCTCCACGGCCAGGATCTCGTCGATGTTGGTGATCGCCTCGGCATGCTCGAGCTGCACGCATACCAGCGACTGGGCGTTGGCGGCGGCGGCGAAATCGGCCATGCGGGCGCCGAGCCCCCAGCTGTCGGGCCGCGTGCCGGCGGCCAGGCCGCGCGCGGCGCCGGGGCCAAATTTGACGGCGGCAACGGCGGCGCGGGCGTCGGCGGCGGTGTTGATATGCGGCACCTGAACGCCCATCACGCCGCGATCCATCAGGCCGGTGATGTCGGCCGGGGCATTGGTCTTCGGCCGCCCGATCGGCGTGATGCCGACCGCGTCGGCGGCCATCGCCATCAGCTCCACGTCGGCCGGGCCGATGCTGCCGTGCTCGCAGTCGATCAGCACCCAGTCGAAGCCGGCAAATCCCAGCATCTCGACCACCTGCGGGGAGGGGAACATCAGCGAGCAGCCGAGCGCCGGCTCGCCGCGTGCCATCTTCTCCTTCATGCGATTGGGCATGCGATTGGGCTTCATTCGGCGGGGCTCCGTTGCGGGACGGGCATCGGCGGTGGCGCTCTGAACCCGGCGCGCTCGCGATGCAGCGTATAGAAGCCGGCACCCAGCACCAGGCCCGTGCCGACGAAGCCCAGCGTATCGGGCAAATCGCCCCACCACAGATAGCCCAGCACCACGGCCAGCGGCACCGGCGCGTAGCGGAACGGGCGCGACGACGGCGATCTCGCCCGTGCGCAGGGCCATGATCATGAAGGTATTGGCGACGAACAGGCAGGCCGCCGACACCGTCATCGTCGCCCAGGCCCAGGACGACGGCATCGTCCAGGCATCGTCGAAGGGGGTGAGGACGACGCCGGCCAGCATGATGGCCGCTGAGCTGGCAGCCGCCACGAATACCGAGGGGATGTCGCGGTCGAGCCCGCGCGTCGTGAGATCGCGGGTGGTGGTGAACAGCAGGGCCGACAGCAGCACGTAGACGGCCACGCCGAAGCTGCCGCCCGGCTTGACGATCAGCACCACGCCGAGAAATCCGGTCAGCGCCGCGGCCCAGCGCTGCCATCCCACCTTCTCTCCATACAGGATGGAGGCGCCGGCAATCACCGCCAGCGGCGTGACCTGCAGCACGACCGTGACGGTGGCGAGCGGCAGGCGGCGCAGCGACAGCACGATGAACACCGTGGCGGTTGCGGCACTCGCCACCCGCAGCAGCATCATCGGCGTAAACAGGATGGAGATGGGCCGCACAGCGCCCAGCGCCACCACCCCGGCGATCAGCATCAGCGTCGCCAGGATGCCGCGCAGGACGATGATCTCGCTGGCGGGCAGCTCCGCCGACACCAGCTTGATCAGCGCGTCGTTGAGCACGAACGCCGTCGAGGCCACCAGCACTGCCAAAATGCCACGCAGGTTTGCGCTCATGTCGCCTTCGCTATTCGCGCCAGATGCTGCTCGCGCAGGAACGTATACAGCCCGGCCAGCGAAACGATGGCGATGCCGATCCAGGAGGCGGGCTCCGGCACCTCGCCCCAGACGATGTAGCCCGCCGCGATCGCCCACACGATCAACGAGTAGCGGAACGGTGCCACCACCGCGATCTCGCCGGTGCGCATGGCGGCGATCAGCCAGTATTGGCCGGCCAGCAGCGCGACGGCCGAGCCGGCCAGCGTCAGGGTGGTCAAGGCGCTCGGCCACTGCCAGGTCTCGAACGGAATGAACGCCAGGCTGGACAGCGTCACCATGGTCGCCGACGACCAGGCGATGATCAGCGACGGCACGTGCTGGGCAACGCCGCGGGTGACGATGTCGCGCGTCACGGAGCACAGGATCGAGCCCAGCACCAGGATGGCGTAGGGGTTGAACGCGCTCACCCCCGGCCGCACGATGATGAGCACGCCGATCAGCCCCACGGTGGTCGCCAGCCATCGCCGCCAGCCCACCTTGGCGCCCAGGAACAACGCCGCAGCCGCCGTGATGGCGAGCGGCGTGGCCTGGAGCAGGCCGAAGATGTCGCCGAGCGGCATATGCATCAGCGCGATCATGAACAGTACGGTCGCGCCGATATCCACCACACCGCGCACCAGCACCCTTGGGGAGACGGCGTGCGGCAGCGCCCAGCTCAGGTTGCTGGCCATGATCACGGCGAGGCACAAGCCGACCGTGAACACCCCGCGCACGAAAATCGCCTCGCCGGTCGGGATATGCGCGGCCGCCAGCTTGATGAGCGTGTCGTTCAGGACGAACACGGCCATCGCCGCCAGCATGCGCACGATACCGCGGACATTTTCGGACCGGGCCGAGGTGGGTACCGCCACGGTCATGCGCGGTCGCCTCGGCCGTTGCGCCATAGCGGCAACCCCGTGCTGAGCTTGTCGAAGCACGGCTGTGCACAAGCGCCCTTCGACAAGCTCAGGGCGGGGCGGAGATCGCGGCATGCTGAGGAATCGCCGCCGGGCCATCGGCCAAGCGAGGAGCCGTCGCCGTCAGGCACGGTCATACTCGTAGCTATTCCCCGTTCACGCGTGCCCGCGGGCGCTCAGCCGCCGGTTACGCTCATGTGTCGTGCTACGGCCGGCTGCTTGGTGCGCCGGTCGATGATGAAGTCGTGGCCCTTGGGCTTGCGCGAGATCGCCTCGTCGATGGCCCGCATCAGCAGCTGGTCGTCGGCCGACGCGCGCAGCGGCGCACGCAGGTCGGCGGCATCGTCCTGGCCGAGGCACATGTAGAGCGTGCCGGTGCAGGTCAGCCGCACGCGGTTGCAGCTTTCGCAGAAGTTGTGCGTCATCGGCGTGATGAAGCCGAGCCGGCCGCCCGTCTCCTTGATGCGCACGTAGCGCGCAGGTCCGCCGGTGCGGTGCGGAATGTCCTCCAGCGTCCAGCGGTCCATCAGCCGGGCGCGCACGATCGACAGCGGCAGATACTGATCCGTGCGATCGCCGTCGATCTCGCCCATCGGCATGGTCTCGATCAGCGTCAGGTCGAAGCCGCGGCCGTGCGCGAATTGCATCAAGTCGCCGATCTCGTCCTCGTTGACGCCCTTCAGCGCCACGGCGTTCAGCTTGATGGCGAGGCCCGCCTTCTCGGCGGCATCGATGCCGGCCATCACCTGGCCGAGGTCGCCCCAGCGCGTGATGGCCTTGAAGCGGTCGGGCTGCAACGTGTCGACCGAGATGTTGATGCGGCGCACGCCGATATCCTTGAGCTCCTGGGCAAACTTCGGCAGCTGGCTGCCGTTGGTGGTCAGCGTCAGCTCGTCGAGGCTGCCGTCCTGCAGGTGGCGCGAGAGCGCGCGGAACAGCCACATGATGTTCTTGCGCACCAGCGGCTCGCCGCCCGTGATCCTGAGCTTGCGCACGCCCTTGGCGACGAACGCCGAGCACACCCGGTCCAGTTCCTCGAGCGACAGCAGGTCCTTCTTGGGCAGGAAGGTCATGTGCTCCGCCATGCAGTAGGTGCAGCGGAGGTCGCAGCGGTCCGTCACCGAGACCCTGAGATAGGTCACGTGGCGGCCGAACGGATCGATCATCGCCGGCTTCGGTGCGAGGGGTCGGAACGGCAGGTTCATCCAGGCACTCATCTTTGGGCGCCTTGCGGCACCGAGGCGTTTTCCCAAATCCGGCAAGAGCTTACCTTGCCGCACGGCCAGCGCCCCGCGCCAAGCCCTGCCTTCTAGTTAGGCATTTAGCATCGCACGTTCGAGGGTCAAGCTCCAGCGCCGCCGCGCATGGCCGGATTTGCGCCACGGCATGGATCAGGCACTATGCATCGGCGCGAGAATGCTTCGCGCCGCACAACAAGCCTGCCTGGGGATGGAAATGGCCGACGCCGCACTGCCGCCGCTGCAGACCTATGGGCTCTGGGCCATGGCGGGCACCTTCGCCGTCCTGTTTGTCTTCATCGGTCTGCGCGGTCGCGTACCGATCGAGCCGGGCTGGGGCGGCATGACCATCCAGCGCTTCACCGGCTTCGAGCGGGCCTGCCACTGGCTGCTGGCTCTCTCCTTCCTGGGTCTCGCGGCGACGGGCCTTGCGCAGCTCTACGCCGCGTCGCTGCGCCCGCTGCTCGGCGCCGACACGCTGGCGGTGTTGCAGCTCGGCCGGCTCGCCGCTGCACAACGGCCTGGCGTTCGTGTTCACGCTGACGCTGGCCGTCGTGTTCCTGCTCTGGCTGCGGCACAGCTTCCCCGGCTGGCGCGATGCGGTCTGGCTCGGCAAGGCCGGCGGCATGCTCGTCAAGGGATCGACGCCGCCTGCGGCCAAGTTCAACGGCGGCCAGAAGATCTTGTTCTGGCTGATCGTGCTGGGCGGCCTCGGCATGATCATGACCGGCGCGGCGCTGCTGGCTCCCTATCGAACGGGGCATGGTGTCCAAGACGTTCGGGCTGCTGGCCTCGGCGGGTTTCGCGCTGCCGACCGATGCCGCCAACCTGACGCCGGCGCAGGAGGTATACTACGCGCGGATTTGGCACGGCGCGCTGGCGATCGGCCTCGTCTGCGTGGTGATGGTGCACATCTACATGCGCACGCTCGGCATCCAGGGCGCGCTGTCGGCCATGACCTCGGGCCGGATCGACGTCAACAGGGCGAGGCAGCAGCACAGCCTGTGGGCCGAGCGCGAGCTGAAGCGCATGGAAGCCGAACTGCCGGCCGCAACCACGCCGGCAGAGTAACAACGAAGAAGGAGAGCATCATGGACGACGAGAAGTTCAATATGTCGCTGCGCAAGTTCCTGAAGCAGGTCGGCGTCACCTCGCAGCGCGAGCTGGAGCGCGTGGCACGCGAGGGCTCGGGCAAGGGCAAGCTCAAGGTCAAGATCGTGCTGACGGCGGCCGGCACCAACCTCAACCACGTGGTCGAGGAGGAACTCGATCTCGGCTGACGGTCCAGAGTTTTTCAGGCGCCATGAACCTCTCGTGCACCCTGCACAACTCGGCCCGGCAGCTCTCCGATCATCCCGCAATCTCGTGGGATGGCGGAGGGCTGTCGTATGGCGAGTTCGAACGTCACGCCGCCCGCATGGCCGGTGCGCTGCGCAGCCGGCACGGGCTGGCGCCCGGCACCCGCGTGGCGCTGGCCATGGAGAACTGTCCGGAGTTCCTGCCGGCGCTGTACGCGGTGTGGCGGGCCGGCCTGTCGGCGGTGCCGATCAACAGCAAGCTGCATGCCCGCGAGATGGCCTGGATCATGGCCGACTCGCAGTCGAGGCTGTGCCTCGCCACGCCCAAGATCGCCGACGCGCTGTCGGCTGCCGGCATCGGGGCGGTGCCGCCCATTCTCGTCACCGGCACCAAGGATTACGCGGCGCTGCTTGATGGCGACCCGCTCGCACCGCTGCCCGGCGACCCCGATGACGAAGCGTGGATGTTCTACACCAGCGGCACCACCGGCCGGCCGAAGGGCGCGATGCTCACCCATCGCAACCTGCTGTTCTCCAGCCACTGCTACTACGCCGACATCGACTATCTCGGCCCCGGCGACGTCATCCTGCATGCTGCGCCGCTGACGCACGGGTCGGGCCTGTATGCCCTTGCCCACATCGCGCGGGGGTCGAACAACGTCATCCTGCCCGGCTCCTTCGAGCCCGAGCGCGTGTTCGAAGCGCTGGCGCGTCACGCCAACGTCAGCATGTTCGCGGCGCCGACCATGGTGGCGCGCCTCATCAATCATGCCGGGGCCGGATCGGCCGACACGCGCGGCCTCAAGACCATCATCTACGGCGGTGCGCCGATGTATGCCGCCGACCTCGAGCGCGCGCTCGCCCTGTTCGGGCCCAAGCTCTATCACCTGTACGGCCAGGGCGAGAGCCCGATGACCATCAGCGGCCTCGGCAAGGCCTTGCACGCCGACACGGCCCACCCGAGATACCAGGAGCGGCTCGCCAGCGTCGGCGTCGCGCGCACCGGCGTCGCCATCCGGATCGTCGACGAGGCGGGCCGCGAGCTTCCCCCCGGCGAGGTCGGCGAGGTCATCACCACCAGCGACTGCGTGATGAAGGGCTACTGGAACAACGATCGCCGCCAACGCCCAGGCCCTGCGCGACGGCTGGCTGTGGACCGGCGATCTCGGCTCGATGGATGCCGACGGGTTCGTCACGCTCAAGGACCGCTCCAAGGATCTGATCATCTCGGGCGGCGCCAACATCTACCCGCGCGAGATCGAGGAGGTGCTGCTCACGCATGCGGCTGTCCTGGAGACCGCCGTGGTCAGCCGCCCACATGCCGACTGGGGCGAGGAGGTGATCGCCTTCGTCGTCAAGCGCGAGGGCGCCGAGCATCAGCGCCGCCGAGCTCGATCAGCTCTGCCTCGACAACATCGCCCGCTTCAAGCGACCCAAGGGCTACCGCTTCGTCGAGTCGCTGCCGAAGAACAACTACGGCAAGATCCTGAAGACCGAGCTGCGCGAGCAGGCCAAGCGGGAGCAAGCGTCATGGGCACCACGGCGCAACCGAGTTCCTGACTCTCCAAGCTCTCGCTAACCGCATCCCCAACGGCGCGCGCATCGCCCTGCCGGCCGACTACTCCGGCTGCGCCATGGCGGCCGTGCGCGCCCTGATGCGCCGACCAGTGCGCGACCTGCATATCGTGTCGGTGCCCCAAGGCGGCTTCCAGGTCGACATGCTGGTCGGCGCCGGCTGCGTCGCCCGCATCGAGGCGGCGGCCGTCACACTGGGCGAGCATGGCCTGGCGCCGCGCTTCACCGCGGCCATCAAGGCCGGCGAGATCGAGATGTGGGACGCCACCTGCCCGGCCATCCACGCCGGCCTGCAGGCGGCCGAGAAGGGCGTGCCCTTCATGCCCCTGCGCGGCATCATCGGCTCCGACCTGCTGCGGGTGCGGCCCGACTGGAAGGTGATCGACAATCCGCTCGGCGAGAGCGGCACGCGCGACCCCATCGTCATCCTGCCGGCCATCCGGCCCGACGTGACGCTGTTTCACGCCCTGAAGGCCGACTCCCAGGGCAACGTATGGATCGGGGTGCAGCGGGAGCTGGTGACCATGGCGCACGCCTCGCGGCAGACGTTCGTGACGGTCGAGCGCATCGAGGACGGCGATTTCCTGCGCGATCCGGTGCTCGCCGCCGGCACCATCCCCAGCCTCTACATCACGGCCGTTGCCGAAGCGCCGAACGGGGCCTGGCCGGTCGGCCTCGACAATGCGTACCCGGCTGATACGCAGGCGCTTGCCGACTACGCCGCGGCAGCCGCCACGCCCGAGGGCTTTGCCCGCTGGGCGACGCAGCCCATTGCCGAAAGCGTAGGCTGACGCCGGACTGATATTCGACCAAGGGTTTGTTGCCCTCTGAGCCCTGCTGCCGATAATAAAGACAGCGACAAAAGCCAAATACATCCGCCGGGAGGAAAAGCGCGATGACGGACAAGGTCTACAACGTACCTGCCGAGTGGGCGAGCCGGGCTTGGATCGACAACACCAAGTACCTGGAGATGTACAAGCGCTCCGTCGACGACCCCAACGGGTTCTGGGGCGAGATGGGCAAGCGCATCGACTGGATCAAGCCCTACAGCAAGGTCAAGAACACCTCCTACGCCTACGAGGACGTGTCGATCAAATGGTACGAGGACGGCACGCTCAACGTGTCCGCCAACTGCATCGACCGCCACCTCAAGAACCGCGCCGACCAGGTCGCCATCATCTGGGAAGGCGACGATCCGACCGTGGACGAGAAGATCACCTACCGGCAGCTGCACGAGCGGGTGTGCAAGTTCGCCAACGTGCTGAAGGCCAACGGCGTCAAGAAGGGCGACCGCGTCACCATCTACCTGCCGATGATCCCCGAGGCGGCCTACGCCATGCTGGCCTGCGCGCGCATCGGCGCCGTGCATTCGGTGGTGTTCGGCGGCTTCTCGCCCGACAGCCTCGCCGGCCGCATCGTCGACTGCGAGTCGAAATTCATCATCACGGCCGATGAAGGCGTGCGCGGCGGCCGGGCCATTCCCCTCAAGAAGAACACCGACGAGGCGCTCAAGAAGGCCGCCGGCGACGAGAAGGTGCTGGTGGTGCGCCACACCGGCAACCCCGTTGCGTGGACCGCCGGTCGCGACATCTGGCTGCACGAGGAGCTGGTCAAGGTCGACGCCAACTGCCCGCCCACCGAGATGGGCGCGGAGGACCCGCTGTTCATCCTCTACACCTCGGGCTCGACCGGCAAGCCCAAGGGCGTGCTGCACACCTCGGGCGGCTACCTCGCCTTCGCCTCGATGACGCACCAGTACGTGTTCGACTACCACGACGGCGACATCTACTGGTGCACGGCCGACGTGGGCTGGGTGACGGGGCACAGCTACATCCTGTACGGGCCGCTTTCCAACGGCGCCACCACGCTGATGTTCGAAGGCGTGCCGAACTATCCAACGCCGTCGCGCTTCTGGCACGTGATCGACAAGTGGGACGTCAACATCTTCTACACGGCGCCCACCGCCATCCGCGCGCTGATGGGTGCCGGCGACGACTACGTGAAGCGCACCGACCGCTCGTCGCTGCGGCTGCTGGGCTCGGTCGGCGAGCCGATCAATCCGGAGGCGTGGGAGTGGTACTACCGCGTGGTCGGCGATGGCCGCTGCCCGGTCGTCGACACCTGGTGGCAGACCGAGACGGGCGGCATCCTCATCACGCCGCTGCCTGGCGCCACCAAGCTCAAGCCCGGCTCCGCCACGCGCCCCTTCTTCGGCATCAAGCCGGCACTCGTCGATGAGAAGGGCAGCTTCCTGGAGGGCGCGGCCAGCGGCAACCTCGTCATCCTCGACAGCTGGCCCGGCCAGATGCGCTCGGTGTACGGCGACCACGAGCGCTTCGTGCAGACCTATTTCTCCACCTACAAGGGCATGTACTTCACCGGCGACGGCTGCCGGCGCGACGCGGACGGCTACTACTGGATCACCGGCCGCGTCGACGACGTCATCAACGTGTCGGGTCATCGCCTCGGCACCGCCGAGGTGGAATCGGCGCTCGTCTCGCATCCCAAGGTGGCCGAGGCCGCCGTGGTCGGCTATCCGCACGACATCAAGGGCCAGGGCATCTACTGCTACGTCACCCTGATCCAGGGCAACCAGCCGAGCGAGGAGTTGCGCAAGGAGCTGGTGGCGCACGTCAGGAAGGAGATCGGTCCGTTTGCTACGCCGGACCAGATCCAGTTCTCGCCGGGACTGCCCAAGACGCGCTCGGGCAAGATCATGCGCCGCATCCTGCGCAAGATCGCCGAGGATGACTTCTCCAACCTGGGCGATATCTCGACGCTGGCCGAGCCGGCCGTGGTCGACGACCTCGTCAACAACCGCCAGAACAAGAAGCAGGCGGCGGCGGGATAGATGGCGCAACAGTGCCTCTCCCCACCTCTTTGTGGGGAGAGGCGGCATGCGCTGCGGCCACGTGCCACAGCGGCAACCAACGGATGAACCCGGACAACCGGGCATCGAGGAGACGGCAAGAGCACGATAACGATGCCGCCGATCGATTGGGCGGCCGACCAGTTTTGTTGACGGTCCTGTTGCGCGGGGATTTCAAGGGACCATGCTGCAAGGTACGCCGCAGTTCACGCCCAAGCAGTTGCTCGACGCGGGGCGCCGGTCGGAGACCGAGGCCAAGGCCGACTTCGCCATTCAATTCTATCTCCACCTCATCGAGCACTACGGCCAGACGCCGGAAGCCGTCGAGGCGCGCAGCGCGGTGACGCGCATGGCCACGTCCGAGCAGCCGGCGCAGCCGGTCTGGCAGCCGGGCAGCATTCCCCGTCAGAACCGCTACCGTTCCGGACGTGCCCTGGCGGCTTTGTTCAGCGGCATCGGCTGGCTGACGATCGCCGGCTCGCTGGCGGCGCTCGCCGCGGGAGCCGCTGCTTTGCTGCTGCACATCCCGCTGCTGCAGCAGCTCGAGATCGACATCGAGCTCTTGAAGCGCCTGCCGCTCGCCACGCTCGGCGGTGCGGCGCTGGTGATCGGCGGCCAGGCCGCGCGCGCCCTGTTCGATCAGGCCAACGCCACGCGCGAGCGACTGACCATCGAGCGCGCCCGCACCGGCCTCGATCAGGCGTGACGTAGAAGGTCACCCGTATCACAACCCGTCATCCCGACGCATCCGACGCGATCCGAGACCTGCCGTCGGCTGCACGGTTGGGTCGCGCTCGGCTCGACCGAACCTCGCCGCGTCACCCCTTGCGGCGGTGCTCCTCCAGGCGCGGCATGATCTCGACGAAATTGCAGGGCCGGTGCCGGTTGTCGAGCTGGAATTTCAGGATGCCGTTCCAGGCGTCCCTGCAGGCGCCGGGCGAGCCCGGCAGGCAGAAGATGTAGGTGCCGTGCGCGACGCCGCCGCAGGCACGCGACTGGATGGTGGAGGTCGCCACTTTCTCGTAGGAGAGCATGTGAAAGACGGTCGAGAAGCCGTCGATCTCCTTCTCGAACAGCGGCTTGATCGCCTCCGGCGTGACATCCCGGCCGGTGAAGCCGGTGCCGCCGGTGCTGATCACCACGTCGATGCCTGGATCGGCGATCCATCCCTGCACGGTGTCGCGGATGGCCGCGATGTCGTCCTTGACGATCGAGCGCGCGGCGAGCTGGTGGCCGTCCGCCACGATCATGGCAGCCAGCGCATCGCCCGACTTGTCGTCGGCAAGCCCGCGCGTGTCCGACACCGTCAGGACGGCGATGTGCACGGGGATGAAAGGCCTGGTCTCGTCGATCTTGGGCATTGCGGCCATCTCGCGCGGCTATTGAGAGATTCGCCGGCGCCTGCGGCACCTGTCGAGGCGCTTCCGCAATCATAGCAAAATGTTGCTTGCTCTCACACCTGGAAGCTGCGGCGCAGCCTGTCGGCCTCGTCGCGGTGCCAGCTCATGGCCAGCTCATCGAACGTGGCTTCGGCCTGGTCGAGCAGCTCCACTGCCTGCTGGCGCTCGCCGCGCGCCTGCCGGATCTCTGCCTCGCACATCCGGGTGACGGCAATCTCGTGCGGCGACCCCCTGGCGAGCGCGCTGTGCATGGCGAGCGCCATGTACTGGTCGGCGGTCCTGCGGCTGTGTCCGGCGGCGGCGGCGACCGCCATCGCCCGGTAAGCCATGGCCTCGCCGATGCGGTCGTGACGGCGGCTGCGCAGGATCGCCCGCGCCGCATGCCGCCGTGCCTGCTTCCAGTTTCCTTCGGCGACCAGGCCCTCGGCCAGCCAGCCGTGGTTGAGCGAGGTGAAGAGAGCCTTGTCGTAGCCCTCCAGCCAGGACGTCGCATCGCGGATCGCCTGCATGGAGGCCGCGGAGCGGGATGTCTTCCAGGCCGCATAGCCGCCGAGCGACATGCCCATGGCGTACAGGTAGAGGCTCTTGACGCGCTCGGCGATGCGCTGGGCCTTGGCCGCCGTTTCCTGGCCTTCCTCCCAGCGGCCCTGCCACAGGTACACGGCGCTGCGCCAGCACAGGATCGATCCCTCCACCTGATGCTCGGCATGGTCGACGCCGGCCAAGGCCTCCTCGAAGCAGGCGTGCGCCGCATCGAACTGGCCGCGGTCGCCGAGCACGGCGGCCTTGCAGGCGAGCGAATAGGCCAGGCCCACCGCGGGCCGGCCGCTTTTCTTGTAGGTCGGCGCCGAGGTTCGCTCGCGCTTGGCGTCGATCGCCTCGTCGAGCAGGGTGAGCGATCTGTCATAGTCGCCGGCTGCCGCGCTGGCCTGACCCAGCACGGCCCGGATCTGCGCGAAGAGCGGCGCATCGCCGACCTCCTTGGCGAGATCAAGCGCGGTCTCCAGATGGCGGGTCGCGGTGCCGGATTCGCCCAAGGCATAGGTGATGTAGCCGACCCAGTATTCGGCCCGTGCCATGGCGCTGCGGTCATTGCGCGCGGTGGCAAGCTCGACGGCCCGCTGCACGACGCCGAGTTGCTCCCGCGAGGGATCGAACACGCAGCACAGCGCCAGCCGCTGGGCGATCTGCAGCCAGCGCTCGTAGGTGCTGACGGCCCGTTCCTGGTCGAGCGCGGCCAGGGCGGCGCGGTACTGGATTTGCGCGCGGTCGAGGGCCGACGCGGCCATGGCCTTGTCGCCTGCCAGCTCGGCGTAGCGCGCCGCCTCGGCCGCCTTGCCGCTGGCACCGTAGTGGTAGGCCAGCAGCTCGTAGGGCTCCTCCTCCCCGCCGGCAGGGCCGTGCTGGCGCAGGCTCTCGGCGATCTGCATGTGCATGGCATTGCGCTGGTGCAGACCTACCGCCTTGTAGATCACGTCGCGGGCGATGCCATGCTTGAAGCGCAGCGTTCCCTGCTGCTCGCCCGGAAAGATCAGATCCTGCTCGGCCAGCGCCAGCACCACGGGATGATCCTGGCCGCAGCCGGTGACGCGTTCGAGCAGCGGCAGCGGAATGACGTTGCCGATCACGGATGCCGCGCGCACCAGCTGCGCCTGCTCCGGGGGCAGCCGCTCCACGCGCGATTCGATCAGCTTGTCGAGCCACGCTGCGCCGCCGTACACGCGCACGCCTCGCCGATCCAAGTTTTCGTGCGCAGCGGAATGGCACAGCTCCTCGATGAACAGCGGGTTGCCGCCCAAATCGGCGCGGATCTGGTTGACCACGAACGGGTCCGCCTGCGGCAGCAGCTGGCGGATGGTGTCCTCGGCCTCGTTCACGCCGAGGGGCGTCAGCTCGATGACCCGGGCATCGCTCATGCCGAGCGCGCCCGGTGCGAATTCCCGGGTCGCCACCACCACCAGGATCGGTCGCTGGCCGAGGCTGGTGATCGCCCCGAGCGTCTGGCGCGTGGCGTCGTCGGACCACTGCCAGTCGTCGATGAAGATGACCTGCGGCTGGCGGGCGGCCAGCACGTCGAACAGCCGGCCGATGGTATCGACGGTTTGCGAGGGGCTAGGGCGCCGCTCGCCTTTGCCGGCAGCGCCGAGCGCCAGCGCATGCAGCAGGGTGGCGCGGTCGACGGCCCGACCGGGGTCGATCGCCAGCAAGGTGTGCTCCAGGGTTTCGGCGCCCTGCGCGGCGGACATGCCCTCGCTCAGCCCGAACAACGATCGCAGGATCTGCAGGACCGGCTGCAGGGGCTCAGCGCTCAGGTAGCTTTCGCAGTAGCCTCGGTGAACCTGGCAGTCGAACTCCGCCGCGCTGCGCAGGAACTCCTCGGCGAGCCGCGTCTTGCCCGATCCTGCCGCCGCGACGATGGCGAGGTTGGCAGGCTTGCCGGCCACGACATCCTGCAGGCCGTCTCTCAGGATTTGCAGCTCCGCCTGCCGGCCGTTGAAACGCGTCAGGCCGCGCTTGGTGCGGGCCTCGAAGCGCGTGCCGACTGGTGCGCGGCCCAGGATCGGGAGAACGGTGACAGGTGCAGGTATGCCTTGCAGGCTGAGGGTGCAGATGTCGCCGGTGTGGAAGAAATTGCTCTCGGCGCCGAGCGTCTCCTTGCTGACCAGGATCTCGTCGGTGCCGGCCCTATCTGATATGCGGGCGGCGATGTTGACGGCGCTGCCGAGCAGTCCCAGCTGCCCGGGGATGGAATCGCCCTCGTCGACCAGCACCAGGCCGGCATGTATCCCTGTATGCAGCCTCAGGGGTGTCGAGGGCAGCCAGGGCAGGTCGGACTGAATGCGGCGTACGCGGTCGTGCAGCTCGAGGGCGGCTTCCGTGGCGCGGCGACCATCGTTCTCGCGCGCTTCCGGATGGCCGAAGCTGGCCAGCACCCCGTCACCACGCAGCTCTATGAGCGTTCCGCCGTGCTTGAGGATGACGCTCTCGAAGGTCCGGCGAAGCCTGCCCAGCAGATCGGCGTAGTATTCGGTCTCCATCGCCGAAGCGATGCTCACCGAATGTGACAGGTCGGAAAACAGGATCGCAAGATAGCGTCGCCTTTGTCTGGGCTGGGCATCCTCTTTGTCCTGCGGGCTACGCATGGGTTCCGCCTGTCCATGACGGCCCCATCGTCTGTCCGGATGCGGGCGATTGCAAGGAGGTAGCACGTATGCAGCCGCAGCGCGTGGCGTCGGCCTTTGCACTCAGCCGTCAGCCCGGGACATCCAATCCGCACCGGCCACAACCCGTTAGAGCTTTCATTTACGGGGTATCCGGACAGCTTGGATAGGGCAAACCCGTGTCCAGGAACGGCACTCCTCGCTTCCGGCGTCAGGCTACGGAATTGTCATCCAGGCGCGCCATATGCCCTGCACTCGCGTCCAGCGTTCCTGCCCTCCGGCCCCAGAGCTTCCACATTTGGGCTCTAGGTCGAAGGGGTAGCGGGGTCGTTGTGCACTGGTCGGCGTTCCTGAGGGGGATCAGGATGGCTCGTTTGCGTTTATTGCTGGCGCTGTGTCTGATCGGCGTCGGCACGTCGTTCGGAGCTTTGGCTCTGAGCGGGTACTACAAGCCCGGAGCGGCGCAAAAGCCGATCGGCGTCGCCGCGACCGATCCCAAGGGGTCGCAGCTGGTGCGTACGAAGCCGAGACAGCGCTTCGTCGCTGCCGACACCCCGGCGATCCCGCAGCGGACAACCACACACACGATTGCTCAGACGACGACCCAGGCAACCGTCGAGGTATTGCCCTGGGCGAAACCAAGTCAGCCCGTCATCAAGAACCCACCCCGCGAGGCGGTCAGACCCAAGGACACGCCCAAGGACACGACCAGGGATTTCACGCCCAAGGATCTGCAGGAGAAGCGGCCCCAGCAGGCAGCGGCCGTGCCATGGCCCTGGAGCCTGTTCAGCAACTGACGAGCACCGGCTTGCGGGCCGCGGGCTAGCCGTTGCCGCGTCGGGTGAGCTTGCCGTCACTGGCAAGACGGGCGATCAGGATCGGGATCGGATCGTCCGGCGAGAAGGGCAGCGACGCGCAGCACGGAATCCCGCCGCGATAGGCGCGCGGAAAAGGCGGCCAAGCCTTACCCTCCACACCGACGATGTGGTAGCAGCTCGACCCCCGCGCCTCCAGCTCGGCGATCTCCGCGGCTGAAGGCTCAGGATACACCTCGTTCAGCACGATCACGCCGGGCCACAGCTCGCGCGCATATTCGAGCAGCGCGCCGGATTTGGTCAGGTTGACGATCACAGCCGGATGCCCCCGATACGTGTCGACGAACCTGCGGAATTCGTCGAACTCGGCAACATCGATCGAGCTGACCTTCCGGTCCCCGCCAAGCCGCAGCACCTCCGAGGCAATGTAGCCACGGCCCCCCAGCACCAGGATCGGCACGTCCTTGCTCAGGTCGTGCAGAGCGATGACCTGGTCGAGAGCCTGCAGCACCGCGCGCGCCGTGAGGTAGCGCTGCTCGGCAAGGTGCTCGTTCTCGATGCCGTTTCTCGCAAACATGCTGGGCAGGATGCCGGCGAATACCTTGCGCGGCGCTCCCACGCTGCGCTGGGCCGCGTCCATCCGGTTCATCAGCTGGAGCAGGCGCGGCGTATTCTGCTCGGCGCGGATGTCGTTCTCGAGATTGGGTATGCCGAAGATCAGCCCGTAGCGCCTGCCCTGTCGGTAGAACCCGACCAGTCCCGGGTGCCAGCTGAAACGGCGCTGGTGCCATTGGTAGGCCAGCGCGTCGGCGTATTCCTTGCGCGCGGGATACAATAAAAACACGCTGACGATCGGGCTGCGCAGAATGTATCGGCTGACGAAACCCACCAGCGCGAGCGCAGTCCTGGTGCCGAGAAGATAGCTGGAAACGGCAGCCGCGATGCATCGGCAGTGCCACGCCAGTCGACGCATGCATCATGCCTTCTGCTTATCGCCTCAGCCGGGCCGCCGTGCGGTCGGGATGAGGCGGTGAAGAAGGATGAGCAGATCGACCTGACGGGAAACACCGGCTTTGAGGAAGACATTCTGCAGGTGCGTCTTGGCCGTGCTCTCGCCGACCCCGAGTGCCGAGGCAGCTTCCGCGATGGTGCGGCCGAGCAGCAGCTCGTTGGCCAGTCGCGTTTCCGCCGGCGTGAACTCGAACGAGCGCGCGATGGCATCCAGGTCGGCGAACGAAGCCGGTCCGTCGGCATTGACGAACACCGCCGCCAGCGCCTGCGGCATCAAGCGCGTGCGGATGTCGCCATGGCTGAGCGGCAGCACATGGGCAATCGACGGCGGTCCGTCCGGGACGCGCAGGGGCACGCCGATGCCATTGGCGCCGATCTGGGCTTCATCGTGCTGGGCCGTGCCTATGGAGCTGAGCAGCTCGGCGGTCGCGGTGCTGTCGACACCGCGCAGACGGCCATCCTCGGAGCGGATCGGCGTCCTGCGCTCCAGCATGGCCTTGGCGGCCCTGTTGGAATGCAGGATCTGGCCGCCGCTGCCGACAATGCAGATCCCGGTCGGGATGCTGTCGATGACGGCTGCAAACGCCTGCCGCTCGACGGTCTTGAGGTCCAGGAGATCGCTGATGGTGATGGCGCGGCGAATGTGCGGGGCGAGCTGGCGCAGCAGGTCGATCTGCGCGTCACTGAAGTAGCCCATGTGGTCCTGGCGCGTGATGCAGATCAGGCCGAGCCGTGTCGTCTCGCTGAGCGCGACGGCCTCCATGACCTGATGGATGCGCTGCGGCGCCGCCCAATCCTTGTAGAAAGGTGTGTTGAACACCTCGACTTGCGGCGCCAGGTCACGCGGCAGCAGGATCGGCTCATCGACGCGCGCGCCGCTCATGCCGAGGAACTGTCGGTGAATGCGCTTCACCGAATCGAGCACGCCGCCCATCTTGTCCGCCCAGGTCGTGGTCGGTCCCCAGTCGCGCACCAGGCGGTCGCCCACGCCCTTGAAGTCGAGCAGCACGATACCGGCGCTATGCCCTCCGAACACTTCGCAAAGCCTTCGCAGGGTGGATGGCCACAGATCCGGATCGAGTGCGCAGTCGTAAATCGAACCGATCAACGAGGACTGCTGAGCAAGGGTGACGGCGTCGCTCATATGTCCATCTCGATGCTGCTTCCTGCTCCCGATAAGTCGGGAGGTATGGTCTCGGTGCGGCAGAACTAGGAAGGCTTTGTGGCGACTTGCATAAACGAAGCACCCACCTCGGCCGAAAATGCTTTTCATATCCACCGAATGTATGAAGCCAGCAAAGACGTGCGGGTGCAAGGTTTGCGCGTTCACTCCGCTTGTTTGGCAGAACCGATCATGGACCAACATTGGCAATTGCCAATCCCAAGCACGCCGGAACAGGCACTGTTGACGCTTAGGGGAAGTTGCTGTGCGCCGGCTGGGTGCGTCGACGGATCGAGGAGTGGATAACGTTTGCGTGAGTGCAGCTATTGCGCAGCGCGCCTATCAATTGAGCATTTTCTTCAATCCAATTGCTGGAAGAGCCATGACCCTATCGAGCTTCACGTTCCTGCTGTTCGCCGCCTTCAGCAGCATCCGCATCTTCTCCTATGTACCGCAGATCAGGAAGGTCGCCGCCGACATGCATGGCGCCACGGCCATCTCCTTTTCGACCTGGGGACTATGGGCGGCCGCCAACGTCGCCACCGCGGCGTATGCCTTGGTCAATCTGGGCGACACCTATCTTGCTTTGGTGAGTGCGCTCTATGCAGGCTGCTGCCTGACCGTGATCGGCCTGACTGCAGCCAAGCGGCGCGGCCTATCCCAGCGGCATGGCAACGAACGGCATGCCGATGCATCGGACCAGACGTCGCTCGCGGAGCGATCGTCGCTGGTCGCCTCGATGCGCAAGTGTGGCGAGGCGGAAGCTGCGGCTCTGCTGTCAGGCAGCCCGCGCAACCCGCAATTCGAGCGTGAGATCGCCTCGCACGCGCGCAGGATCGCGTATCAGGATTTCATGACGTACATGCGTCCGCGCCTGAAGGCGCTGGGCAAACGGGCGGATGAGGCATCGCCGAAGACCTGGCGTTTGCGCCCGCGTTGAGGCCCGCGTTGAGGATTGCACCCCACACCTCCGGTTGCGTTCATGTCGATACTGTTTTCAGCAGCGCAGAATTTGGGTTTCTCCTCCGAACGGAGGAGGCGGGAAATGCCTCGGGAGGCGAGAGTGATCGTCGGCGAGCGGCGGCATCGACGTGCCGCGCGGTGCAGGCGCGATTTGTGCAGCGTTTCATTTTAAGGAGAGAGCCATGCACGGCTTCTTGATTTTGCTGTTGGCGCTTGCGGCTATTGCGACGAGCGGGGAGGCCCGGGCCGAGAAGCGCATCGCGCTCGTGATCGGCAATGGTGCCTATCAGAACACCGCGCCGCTCAATAATCCAAGCAACGATGCGGGCGACATTTCGGCAGTCCTGCAGCGGCTCGGCTTCGACGTCTCCGAGGGCCGCGATCTCGACAAGCGGGCGATGGAGCGGCTGATCCGGCAGTTCGGCGTCAAGCTGGCCGGCGCCGACGTGGCCTTGTTCTTCTATGCCGGACACGGTCTGCAGGTCGGCGGGCAGAATTACCTGGTGCCGACCGATGCCAAGCTCGCCAGCGAAGGCGACGTCGATTTCGAGGGCCTGGCGCTGGCCCTGGTGATGCGGCAGATGGAACGCGAGGCCAAGACCAGCCTGGTGCTGCTCGATGCCTGCCGCGACAATCCGCTGGCGCGCAATCTTGTCCGGTCGACGGGCAGCACGCGCAGCAACCAGGTCGGCCAGGGTCTGGCCGAGGTTCGCACCGGGGTTGGCACGCTGATCGCCTTCTCGACCCAGCCGGGCTATGTGGCGCTCGACGGCGCCGGGCGCAACTCGCCCTACGCCGAAGCCTTGCTCAGGCACCTCGAGGTGCCCGGCAACGACGTCAGCGGCGTGCTGGTGGAGGTGCGCAACGACGTGCTGAAGGCCACCGGCGGCAAGCAGGTGCCCTGGGAGCACACCTCGCTCACCGGCCAAGTGTACCTCAAGGGTGGACCCGCCCCGACGGCGGCGACCGGGGAGCCGGCCGCCAGGCTGCCTGCGGCCAGAGGCCCGGACCCGGAGCTCGAGATCGCCTTCTGGAACTCGGTCAAGGACAGCAAGTCGCCGGCCGTCATCGAGGCCTACCTCGAGCGCTATCCGAACGGCACGTTCGCGGGCCTCGCCAAGGTGATGGTGGCGCAGCTGAAGGGCATGCCGGCCAAGGAGCAGCCGACCCGCGTGGCGGCGCTACCCGAGGTGAAGGCGCCCGACCCGCGCAGCCTGGCGCGGTCGCTGCAGACCGAATTGAAGCGGGTCGGCTGCGACGCGGGCGAGGTCGACGGGCAGTGGGGCGACAAGGGCCGCGAGGCGCTCGCCAGCTTCGGGCGCCACGCCAAGATGTCGATGCCGAGCCAGGAGCCGAGCACCGAGGTGCTGGAGGCCGTGACGAGCCGCCAGGATCGCGTCTGCCCGCTCGAATGCGGACGGGGCACGTCCGAGGTCGATGGCAAGTGCGTTGCCGCGGCGAGCAAGGCGAAAAAGTCGCGCTCGGCGTCCTCGCGCAGCAACCGCCAGCGCTCCTCGTCCGGCGGCTCGTCCTCGGGCGGCTCGCTGTCGACGGGCGGCGCCATCTCGATCGGCATCGGCCGCGGCGGCCGCGTCGGCATCGGCTTCTGAGACGCACGCCTTCCTGGGGCCTGAATACCAGCCTTTCGGCCAGCATCGGCGCGCCTTCGCGGGCCAGCGCTGGGCTTGCGCACGCCTCCGGTGTGCCAATATCGCCGCTTGCCGATTGACCCGCCTCGGAAAAAAGCTTCAAGCCAAGCCGAACGACAACGATGCATTTACCCATATCGGGCAGTCTCGCCCGGTCAGTAAGTCAGTCGTCGCCGGCCGTTCGATCCTGGATCGCCCGATTTTGGATCGCCTGTGGGAGCCGGCGCAGAGTCAGTTGGTTGAGTAGAGTTGTCACGATATGGCCAAGCTCGTTCTGATCGTCGATGACGATCCCGCCCAGCGCCGCATTCTCGAAGAGACCATCAAGCGTCTCGGCTACGAGACCAAGACCGCCCAAGGCGGCGAGCAGGCCCTGCAGATCCTCGAAGGGCCGGACGCAGGCGCCATCGCGCTCGTGCTGCTCGACCTCGTCATGCCCGGCATCGGCGGCATGGAGGTCTTGAAGCGCGCCGCGCAGAAACCGTCCACCCCACCCATCATCGTGCAGACCGCCAACGGCTCGATCGATACCGCGATCACCGCCATGCGCGCCGGCGCCGTCGATTTCGTGGTCAAGCCGACCTCGATCGAGCGGCTGGAAGTCTCCATCAAGAGCGCGCTGAAGATCGAGGCCCTGCAGGGCGAGATCAGCCGCATCAAGAAGAAGGCGGAAGGCACGCTCACCTTCTCCGACCTCATCATCCGCGGCCAGGCCATGCAGCGCGTGATCGCGCTCGGACGGCGTGCCGCCGCCTCCAACATTCCCGTCCTGATCGAAGGCGAGAGCGGCGTCGGCAAGGAGCTGATCGCGCGCGCCGTCCAGGGCGAGGGCGAGCGGCGCTCCAAGCCGTTCATCACCGTCAACTGCGGCGCCATCCCCGAGAACCTGGTCGAGAGCATCCTGTTCGGCCACGAGAAGGGCTCGTTCACCGGCGCGGTCGAGAAGCGCATCGGCAAATTCCAGGAGGCCGACGGCGGCACGCTGTTCCTCGACGAGATCGGCGAGCTGCCGCTCGACGCGCAGGTCAAGCTGCTGCGCGCCCTGCAGGAGGGCGAGATCGATCCGGTCGGCTCCAAGAAGCCGGTCAAGGTCAATTTCCGCCTGATCTCCGCCACCAACCGCGACACCATCCAGCTGGTCAAGGAAGGCAAGTTCCGCGAGGACCTCTACTACCGCCTCAACGTCTTCCCGATCTGGGTGCCGCCGCTGCGCGACCGCCTCGACGACGTGCCCGAGCTTGCCCTGCATTTCCTGGCCCGCTTCGCCGCCGAGGAGGGCCGCAGGGTCAGCGGCATCGACCAGGAGGCCATGCACCTGCTCACCAGCTACTCCTGGCCCGGCAACGTGCGCCAGCTCGAGAACGCCATGTTCCGCGCCATCGTGCTGGCCGACGGCCCGCAGCTCACCGTGGCCGAGTTCCCGCAGATCGCCGCCCACGTGGAGGGCTTCCGCGCCACCATCCCGGCGGCACCCGCCCAGGTCGACCGGCGCGCCCCGGTGTTCACCGGCCCGGCCATGCTCGGCGCGGAAGATACCGTGCCGCACACCGTCGAGGTGGGACCAGCCGGCGGTGGCAGGAGTTCACTCGGCATCCCGGCCGTCACCGACGCGGGCGAGATTCGCTCGCTGGAGGCCATGGAAGCCGACATGATCCGCCTGGCTCTCGGCCGCTACCGCGGGCACATGACCGAAGTCGCCAAGCGCCTCGGCATCGGCCGGTCGACCCTGTATCGCAAGATGCGCGAGTTCGGCCTGGAAGAGCGGGTCAGCTGAGCGCCTGCGAAAAGTCTTGATGTTGCAACGCCGTAGGCGGGACGCGCTGTTGCGCCTCCGCCCGGCACGTAATTCGTGCCTCGACCTTGCCGCATGGGTAGTTATATGCCGCGGACCAGATTCGGGGAGCAGCGCTATGCGCATCAGCCACCATTCCGTAGCCCTGCCCGTTCTGCTCGCCTTGCATCGCCGGCCCGGTGGCGGCGAGCGAGGGCGGCCCGTCCTCGACGCACCGGGCAGCAGCAGGCCGCGGCGATTGTCGGCCTGGCCCCGGAGATCGGAACAGCTCTGGCGCCCGCCGGCGCACGTCCTCCACGCCGAGCGCGATGATCGGGCTGCGCTCGCCAAGTTCTACGAGGCCCGCCAGTACGAGCCGGTCTGGGTGACGACGACCGGGATCAGTCCGGCGGGCCAGGCGGTCGTTGCCGAACTCGCCAAGGCCGACGACTGGGGGCTCGAGGCCTCCGCGTTCCGGCTGCCGCCCCTGCCGGTCAGGAGCGCGGAGCTGTCGCGGACCGACCGCGCCAACGCCGACGTGGCCATCAGTCTCGCCGTCCTGAAGTACGCTCGGCACGCGCGCGGCGGCCGCATGGACCCGACCGCGCTCAGCAAGTACATCGACCGCAAGCCGCCGCTGGCCGATCCGAGCAAGGTGATCGACGAGGCGGCTAAGGCTGGTCAGCCCGATGCCTATCTGCGCGGCCTGCATCCGCAGCACCCGCAGTTCGAGCGCCTGCGGCAGAAATACCTGGCCGCGAAGGCCGGCCAGCCGGTGACGCAATCCGAGACCGGCGCGCCCGCAAATGCCAAGAAGCCGGCCGCGCCGGATACGCCGCTCGCCAAGCGCCTGCTCGTCAACATGGAGCAGTGGCGCTGGATGCCGGACTAGCTCGGCGACTTCTACGTCTGGGTGAACGTCCCCGAGTTCCTGATCCGCGTCGTCAAGCAGCGACAAGATCATCCACACCGAGCGCGTCGTGGTCGGCAAGAGCCGACACGCAGACGCCGATCTTCTCCGACGAGATGGAGCAGGTCATCTTCCATCCCTTCTGGGGCATCCCGGACTCCATCAAGAAAGGCGACATCCTGCCCACGCTGCTGCGCGGCAGCACCAAGATGATCGAGCGCTACAACGTGCGCATCCAATCGGGCGGCCGGGATATCGACCCGCTGTCGGTGGACTGGACGCAGAACGACATCCGCAAATTCCACGTCTATCAGCCGCCCGGAGACAACAACCTTCTCGGCGTGGTCAAATTCCGCTTCCCCAACAAGCACGACGTCTACATGCACGATACGCCGCAGAAGCACCTGTTCAACGGCACCGTGCGCGCCAACAGCCACGGCTGCATGCGGGTGCGCGATCCGCAGAAGCTGGCCGAGCTGATCCTGGCCGAGGACCAGGGCTGGCCCGTGGGCCGCGTGGCGTCGGTGCTCGCCAGCAACCAGCCCAACAACCAGATCAACCTGAAGCGCAAGGTCGCGACCCACATGACCTACTTCACGGTCTGGGTCGAGGACGACGGCAAGGTGAGAACATTCACCGACCTTTACAACCACGAGAGCAAGATCGCGCTCGGGCTCGAGGGCAAGGCGCATCTCATTCCGCGCGACAAGACACCGATCCAGGCCGGCGCCGTGGGATCGCTCGCCGAGACCAGCACCGGCGGTGCCGGCGCAGCCGGCGGCAAGAAGGACTGGAAGCAGCGCGCCTGGCAGCAGAATTGACGCATGCGCGCAGCTCTGGTGAGCGAGCTGCCGTTCGCCGTGATGTTGCCGCATAGCCTGCGTTGAATGGCTTATTCGGCGTTCTCAACGGGTTAGACGGGCTTTGCGTCTGGGCACCGCCCAATGAGCGAGAGCCGATCCGCCAGCGGAATGGACGGGCATCAAGCGTCCCGCCGGCCGCCAATGGGGGAATACGGGTCTTGCAAGCGCGCTATCGCGGAATAGGGCTGTGCCTGGCGGTTGCCATGGCGGCGATGGTCATCGGCACCGTGGCGCTGACCGCCAATTCCAGCAAAGACCGCACCATCTCGCTCTACAACATTCACAGCAAGGAGACGCTGACCATCCAGTACATGAAGGCCGGCAAGCACGTGCCGGAGGCCATGGAGAAGGTCAACTGGATGCTGCGCGACTGGCGCAGGGACGAAGCCACCCGCATGGATCCCGATCTGATCGATCTGATGTGGGAGATCCATAACGAGCTGGGCTCCGCGGAGCCCATCCACATCATCTCGGGCTACCGCTCGAAGGGCACCAACGAGATGCTGCGCCGGACCGTCGGCGGGCAGGCGAGCCAGAGCCGGCACATCCTGGGCCAGGCCGCCGACGTGCATTTCCCGGACGTGCCGATCAAGAAGCTGCGCTACTCGGCCCTGATCCGCGAGCGCGGCGGCGTCGGCTACTACCCGACCTCGGCCATTCCCTTCGTGCACCTCGATATCGACCGCGTACGCGCCTGGCCGCGGCTGCCGCGCAACGAGCTGGCGCTGCTGTTCCCGAACGGCCGCACGCAGCACCTGCCCGAGGACGGCGACCCGATCAGCATGGATGACGTGAAGCGCGCACGCGCTGCCAATACCGAGCTGGCCCAGCAGATCGCCGAGTATCCATCAGCTGCGCACGCGTCCCAAGAGCGCGGTGCAGGTCGCCTCGCTCACGCCGTCGCTGCCGCAACTGCTGGCGCCGCCTCGCCTGGTCGAGCGGCCGTCGGCGCTCGGCACGCGTCCGAGCGATCTGGAGCGCGCCAAGCTGGCCGAGCTTGCGGCCGATCCGCCGCGTCTGAAGTCCGAGCCGAAGCTGGCCAGCCGCAAGGCGCCGGCAGCAGGCGGCAACGACGTCCTGGACGGGTGAGCTGCGGGTGGCGGCGGCCGATCCTGGCGCGGACAGCAAGGCCATGCAGCGGCTGCGCGAAGCCGTGCCGGTCAGCCAGGACAAGCACTTCGTGCCGGCGCCTGCCTACGACGAGGAGCACCCGGAGGAGCTGTCCTACCGGCCGTTCCCGATCGCGCCGCTGCTGACGCTGACGGCCTCGGCCGACGATCCGGCGCTGGTGCGCATGGTGCACCCCGATCTCGGCAAGACCCTGGAATTCATCGATCAGGGCCTGGCGGCCTCGCCGATGCGCCTGCGCGTCGGGCCGCGGACGGCGGAGGCGATGTGGGCGCAGCAGTTCAAGGGCGAGGCCGTCAACTCCTTCGCGCTGCCGACCCCGATCGCTCCGGCCGCGCGTCCAGCGTCAACAATCGCCGCGTGCACACGCAGGCCCAGTAGGTTGGGTTCGGCGCGAAAGCGCGTAACCCGACGCGCATCAGACATGTCGGGTTACGGGCTGCGCCCTAACCTAACCTACTCCGCCGCGTCCATGATGTGGGTGTCGTCCGTGTCAGCCACCGGCCATTTGCAGCTCCTCGTCGAGCATGCCGAGCGCATGCATGTAGACGGCGAGGATCGCCTCCTCTTCCTGCCGGTCGGTCTTGCTCTTCTTGCGCATGCTCACGATCTTGCGCAGCGCCTTGACGTCGAAGCCGACCGCCTTGGCTTCCAGGTATTTGTCGCGGATGTCGCCGGCCAGCGCCTTCTTCTCTTCCTCCAGCCGCTCGATCTGCTCGATGAGCTGGCGAAGCTGCTTCTGCGCCGAAGACTGAAGCGTCGTCATGATCTGATCTACCCCCACTTACCGCGAATGCGAATCGGGCGGGCGCTTGCGCGGCTCCCCACTACCAGGGCGCGACGCTAGCTGCCGCATCTCGGGGCTTCAAGGCACCGGACCCGGCCATCCAGAGGTTATCCGCATGTTTCGGATGCTCCCCGGGCTTCAGCCAAAAAACCGTTGAAATGCTGGCTATCGGGGCTTGGTGGCGATCACGTGGTTCTGCACGCCGCGGCCGCCAAGCAGCGGGCGTTTGGCCGAGATGGTGCCGGCATTGACGCCCGCCCAGCCGATCTCGCCCGACAGGCGGCCGTACTCGATCTTCGGGCAGCGGTTCATCACCACCTGCAGGCCGGCCGCCTCGGCTTCGGCGGCGGCCTCGTCGTTGCGCACGCCGAGCTGCATCCACACCACCTTGATGCCGAGCCGTCCTTGAGGCGGATGGCCTCGCGCACCACCTCGAGCGCCGCGGCCGAGTTGCGGAAGATGTCGACGATGTCGACCGGCGCCGGGACTTCGGCCAGCGAGGCATACACGCGCTGGCCCAGGATCTCCTTGCCGGCCAGCGTCGGGTTGACGGGGATCACGCGATAGCCCTTGCCCAGCAGGTACTTCATGGCGAAGTAGCTCGGGCGGTTGGTGCCCGCGCTCGCTCCCACCATCGCGATGGTGCGGGCGCTGCCGAGGATGCCGGCAATGTAGGGATCGCTGTAGCTGTCGTGAGTTCATGGTTTCGCTGCGCTCAGCAGCAGATTGCCTGCTTGGTCGAAGGCGCGGCCCCGGAACACTCAGCTCTTGTCCCAGTCGGCGGGGCGCTTCTCGAGGAAGGCGCCGATGCCTTCCTTGGATTCGGCGTGCAGCATGTTCTCGACCATCACGCCCGCCGCATAGTCATAGGCCTCGGCCAGCGGCATCTCGATCTGCTTGTAGAAGGCCTCCTTGCCGGTGGCGATGGTCACCGGCGGCTTGCTGGCGACTAGCGCCGCCAGCGCCAGCGCTTCATCCAGCACCTTGTCGGGCGCCACCACGCGGTTCACCAGGCCGTACTCGGCCGCCTCGCGGGCCGGCAGCATCTCGCCCAGCAGCAGCATCTCCATGGCCCGCTTGCGCGATATGTTGCGCGTCAACGCCACCATCGGCGTCGAGCAGAACAGCCCGATGTTGACGCCCGGCGTGCAGAACAGCGCTTCCTCCGACGCCACCGCCAGATCACAGGTCGCGACCAGCTGGCAGCCGGCCGCCGAGGCCGTGCCCTGCACGGCCGCAATCACCGGCTTGGGGCACTTCACGATCGCCTGCATGACGTAGAGCACAGGCGCATGAGCGTTTCGGTGAAGGCCCGCCCGCGATCGGCATCGGCGCGATGCGCGGTCAGCTCCTTGAGGTCGTGACCGGCGCAGAACACCGGGCCCTCGGCGGCCAGCACGACCGCGCGCACCGCCGGATCGGCGCCCGCTTCCGACGATCGCCGCCTGCAGCGCGTGCAGCATCGCTTCCGACAGGCTGTTGCGCCGGTCGGGCCGCGCCAGGGTGAGGAGCAGGGCGCCGTTGCGGCGCTCGATCAGCAGATCGGTGGCGCGCGCTGCCTGCCCGCTCTTGCGGCGCGTCGCCTCCTTGGTCGTGGTCATCGCTGTCCGATCGCTACTGCAGCACCGCGTCGAGCTTGTCGAAGTGCTTGGTGACCAGCTCGATGTTGGTCGGATACTGGATCGGCTGGGCGGCCTTCAGCGCCTCTTTCAAGTCGTCCAGCATCTGCTTCTTCTCGTTGTCCGGGATCGTCTTGTCGCCGGTGACCTCTTCCATCTCCTTCTTGATGGCGACGGTCGGGTCCGAGAACACCTTGGTCGACGGATCGATGCCGGCCATGATGTTGGAGATGGTGGCGGCCACGTCGTCGTATTCGTTGAAGCTGGCGAAGCCATGCTTCTTGGCGATGGTCTCGAGCTCGCCCTGCATCTTCGGGTCGGGCTTGTCAGCAGCGCCACCCTGCAGCTTCTCGGCAAAGGACTCCATGTCCTTCTGCGCCGCGATGAACCCCTCGATGTGCTTATCGGTGAGCTTGACCTGTTTGGCCTCGGTTTGTGCGAACGCAGACGACGAAAATTGCGCGAAAGCGATCGCTACGAATGCCGCGATCACCAGCCGGAGCGCCTGCTGCATGGGAGTGTTCCTCGTTTGCCGATCTCAGGTGACAAGATAGAAAGGTCCGGTAGCGATTCCAAATGACAAAAGTTGGACATCAGCCGCATGACAAGTAGCGCTTCGGCAACACCACTCCTCGACATCGCACGCATCGAAGCACTGCTGGATGCGAGCTTCCCACAGATCCATTCCGGTGGCCGCAGCCTTGTGATCGAGGACGTTGGCTACCGCAGCGCACGGGTACGACTCAAGACGCAGCCTCGCAATATCCGGCCGGGCGGCACCGTCTCTGGACCTGCCATGTTCACGCTGGCCGACTACGCCGTGTATGTGGCGATCATTGCCAGTCTTGGGGAGTCCGGCATCGAGGCCGTAACTACCAATATGAACATCAACTTCCTGACCAAGCCGGAGCCGCGCGACATGATCGCCAACGTGCGCCTGATCCGCCTGGGTCGCCGCCTGGCGGTCGGTGAGGCCGAACTCGCCTCCGAGGGCTCGGCGGACATCGTCGCACACGCCATCGCCACCTACGCGCTGCCGTCGCAGAAATCGCGGTAGCTGGATACCGCCTATGTGGTATTAGGATACCTAAATCATAATCCCATGATTTCATTGATATTTTCAGCCGATCCAGGCCGTCAATTGCATTGACAGGCGCGATCCGCTTCCACTAAAAGCGTGCGAACATTGCGGCAGGCCCGGCGCGGCGCCGCTTCAAGCCAGAGGGCCTACCATGACAACCTATGTCGCCAAGCCCGGCGAGATTGAGAAGAAGTGGGTGCTGATCGACGGCAACGGCCTGGTGGTCGGCCGTCTCGCCTCGCTGATCGCGATGCGTCTGCGCGGCAAGCACAAGGCGACCTACACGCCGCACGTCGATACCGGCGATAACGTGATCGTGATCAATGCCGAGAAGGTCGTCTTTACCGGCAACAAGACGGAAGACAAGGTCTATCAGTGGCATACGGGCTACCCAGGCGGCCTCAAGGAGCGCCGTCCGCGCCAGATCCTGGCCAGCAAGTTTCCCGAGCGCATCCTCCAGAAGGCCGTTGAGCGCATGATCAAGCGCGGGCCCCTGCAGCGCAAACTGATGCGCAATCTGAAAGTCTACGCTGGCACCCAGCACCCGCACGAGGCTCAGAAGCCGGAGCCCCTCGACGTGAAGGCGCTCAATTCCAAGAACGTGAGGGCATAACGGCCATGACAACCGACACCAACAAGGGTCTCGAAGGCCTGAGCGCTCTGCAGGGCAATCTGCAGGGCAACGAGGCGGTGGCTGCGCCCGCCTACACGCAGAAGCTCGACAAGCAGGGTCGCGCCTACGCAACCGGCAAGCGCAAGAACGCCGTGGCGCGGGTCTGGATCAAGCCCGGCGCGGGCAAGATGGTCGTCAACGCCAAGGACTTCAGCGAGTATTTTGCGCGCCCCGTGCTGCAGATGCTGCTCAAGCAGCCGCTGCAGGCGGCGGGTCGGCTCGACCAGTTCGACGTGATGGCCACCGTGTCCGGCGGCGGGTTGTCCGGCCAGGCCGGCGCGGTACGCCACGGCATCTCCAAGGCGCTCACCTACTTCGAGCCGGAGCTGCGCGGCGTGCTCAAGAAGGGTGGCTTCCTGACCCGCGACAGCCGCGTCGTCGAGCGCAAGAAGTACGGCCGCATGAAAGCCCGCCGCAGCTTCCAGTTCTCCAAGCGCTGATTGTTCTCCAAGCGCTAGTTGCTCTTGGATCGGCATATTTTCCAGACGCGCGCCGTTGACAGCAGCGGCGCGCGCACCCATAACAACGCCATGATCGCTATGGATACATTTCTGCCGCGACGCCGCACGCGCCCAGCGCGGATGCGATGATGGTCGCGTGACTGTCGTTTCGCAGGGGCCGCGTTCGCATCGCGGCTTTTTTGTTTTTCAGGCCAGGCTGGAGCCTTCGCCATGACCACCAAGACCACCGCAAAACCGAAGGCCGCCAAGGCGCGCGTGCCGGCCACCAAACCCGCCGTCTTCATCGACGGCGAGGCGGGCACCACCGGCCTCGAGATCCGGCGCCGGCTGGCTGCCGTTGCCGGCATCGAGATGCGCAGCATTGCGCCCGACAAGCGCAAGGACGAGTTGGCGCGCCTTGCCCTGATGCGGCAGGCCGAGCTGATCGTGCTGTGCCTGCCCGACGACGCGGCTCGTCAGGCGGTGTCGCTGGCCAATTCCCTCGGCGCCGACGCGCCCAAGATCGTCGATGCCAGCACCGCGCACCGGGTTGCTGCCGACTGGACGTTTGGTTTTGCCGAGATGGCCTCGGGCCAGGCCGCGGCCATCAAGGCGGCCAAGCGCGTCTCCAATCCGGGCTGCTACTCGACCGGCGCCATCGCGCTTCTGCGGCCGCTGATCGATGCAGACCTGCTGCCGGCCGACTTTCCCATCACCATCAACGCGGTGAGCGGCTACAGCGGCGGCGGCAGGAGCATGATCGAGGCCTACGAGTTCGGCGAGGCGTCGGAGTTCGAGCTGTACGGGCTCGGGCTGGAGCACAAGCATGTGCCGGAGATCCAGCTCTACGCGCGGCTGCAGCGGCGGCCGATCTTCGTGCCTTCGGTCGGCAATTTCCGCCAGGGCATGCTGGTCAGCGTGCCGCTGCATCTGGCCGAGCTGCCGGGCAAGCCTTCCGCGCGCGACCTCGAGGCCGCGCTCAGCCGTCACTACAGCGGTGCAAAGCTCGTCAAGGTTGTGCCGGCCGGCGACGCGTCCACCAAGGGCGGACGCGCTCGATGCGCTGGCGCTGAACGACACCGACATGCTCGAGATCCGCGTGTTCGCCAACGACAAGCACGGCCACGCCGTGCTGGTGGCGCGGCTCGACAATCTCGGCAAGGGCGCATCCGGTGCTGCGGTCCAGAACATCGGCCTGATGCTGGGCGTGCAGACCTGACCGCTGCGCCGACGATCAGGTTTCGCCGACGATCGGATTGCCGCCATACTATTGGTATCATAGTATGGAAGCATACTGAGCTGGATTGTAGGCGAGCCAATGCGAGTCCTCTGGGCGATATTCGCCATGTTGTTCGCGGGTGCGACTTCGGCAACCGCAGTGCGGGCCGAGAGCCGTGTGGCGCTCGTGATCGGCAACGCGTCCTACGTCAACACCGCGCCGCTCGCTCATCCCGGCAATGACGTCGACGACATAGCGGCGGCGTTGCGCAGGCTCAACTTCCAGGTCATCGAAGGCAAGGACCTCGACAAGCGTTCGATGGAGCGGACCGTTCGCCAGTTCGCCGTCGGGCTGACCGGAGCCGACGTGGCGCTGCTCTACTACGCGGGTCACGGCCTGCAGGTCGGCGGGCAGAACTATCTGGTGCCGATCGATGCCAGGCTGTCCAGCGAAGGCGATGTCGACTTCGAGAGCGTGCCGCTCGCGCTCATCGTCAGGCAGATGGAACGCGAGGCCAAGACCAGCCTCATTCTTCTCGACGCCTGCCGCGACAATCCGTTGGGGCGCAACCTGGCGCGGTCGATGGGCACGCGTGCGGTGCAGATCGGCCAGGGCCTTGCCGAGATGAAGACAGGGGTCGGTACCCTGATCGGCTTCTCGATGCGGCCGGGATCGGTGTCCCTCGACGGAACGGGACGCAATTCGCACTATGCGGCTGCCCTTCTCGATCATATCGAGGTGCCCGGCAAGGACGTCAGCACCATGCTCGTCTCGGTGCGCAACGACGTGCTGAAATCGACCACCGGCACGCAAGTGCCCTGGGAGCATACATCGTTGACCGGGCGGGTGTTCCTGCGGCCGGAGCCGCGCCTCGCTGCTGGCCAGGGCAAGGACTACGAGAAGGAGAGGGAGCTCACCTACTGGAGTTCCGTGCGCGATGCCAAATCGGCTCCCGCCCTGCAGGCCTATCTCGAGCGCTATCCCAGGGGGACCTTCGCCAGCCTCGCGCGCACGATGCTGGCCGACCTGGCCCAAAAGCCGGCCACGCCGACCCAGACCAATGTCACGGTTGCAAGCAAGGAGCCGGCGGTTGGGTTAAAGCCACAAGCCGTTCCGGGCGACGATCCACGCACTCTCGCGCGCGACCTGCGCAAGGAGCTCGGCGCGGGTCGGCTGCTTTGCCGGCGGCACGGACGGCGCATGGGACGGCCGGTCCAAACAAGCGCTTACCGATTTCTCCCAGCACGCCAAAACCAGCCTGCCGGTCTTCGCGCCGACGCTCGAGGCACTGCAAGCCGTCCAGGCTCGCAAGGACCGCGTGTGCCCCCTCAAATGCGGCAAGGGCGAAACGGAGGACGATGGCGAGTGCGTAGCCAAGGCGCGCCCGAAGCGCCAGCCGTCGCGTGCAAGCGCCGAGCAACGAGCTACGGGACGAAACAGAAGTTGTGCTGGAGCCAGGGCGCGCGCGGCACCCAGTCGGTGGGCCCGTGCTCGGAATGAGGGGACTTGCACCTCGCGCACGGCAGAGCCACTGTCCTGGCCAAGATGAGCCGGTATGATTTCACTGCCCAGCGCCTGTTCGTGGAGGCCGACCTTGGCGAAGGCGCATCGCTCGCCCTGAGCGGCGACCAGGCCAACTACCTGCGCAACGTGCTGCGACTGGACGCCGGCGACCCCGTCCTGGTCTTCAACGGCCGCGACGGAGAGTGGCGGGCCGAGCTGGCCAAATCCGGCAAGCGCGAAGCCAAGCTCACGGTGGTGTCGCAGACGCGCCCGCAAGAGGCCGGACCCGATATCGCCTACCTGTTTGCGCCGCTGAAACGTGCCCGGCTCGACTACATGGTGCAGAAGGCGACCGAGATGGGCGTCGCCCGGCTGTGCCCGGTGCTGACGCGCCGCACGGTGGCCGAGCGGGTCAACGTCGAGCGCATGCGCGCCAACGCCATCGAGGCCGCCGAGCAGTGCGGCATCCTGCGTGTGCCGGCCGTCGACGAGCCTGCCAAGCTGGAGCGCGTGGTTGCAGGTTGGGATGCCGCGCGCCCGCTCATCTTCTGCGACGAAGGTAGCGAGCAGGCCGATCCCCTGGCGGTGCTGGGCCGCCTGCGGCCGGGCCCGCTGGCGTTGCTGGTCGGACCCGAAGGCGGCTTCGACGAGGCCGAGCGTGAGCTTCTTTCAACCCAGCCATTCGTCACGCGCATCTCACTCGGTCCACGCATCCTGCGGGCCGATACCGCGGCCGTGGCGGCTCTCGCCCTCGTGAACGCCGCGCTCGGCGATTGGCGCTAACCGGCCCCTCCGGCAAGGCTTGTGCCCGGCGCGGCTTTTACCTAACAAGAGGCACGCACGAACCAGGCTAGGCTCGCCGGCTTCCACAATCAGGACCACGAAGAGCCCATGTCCACCCGCGAGGACAGCGCGCCCAGCCCAACCGTCGGCTCGCGCGACGACCTGATCGCCTGGATCGCTGCCGGCTCCAAGCCTGCGAGCGCGTGGCGCATCGGTACCGAGCACGAGAAGTTCCTCTTCCACATCGATACCCTGAAGCCCGTTCCCTACGCCGGTCCGCGCGGCGTGCGGGCGCTGATGGAAGGCCTGATCGCGCAGTTCGGCTGGCTGCCGATCATGGAGGGCGACAACATCATCGCCCTCAAGCGGCCCGAGGGAGAGGCCGGCGGGACGGTGTCGCTGGAGCCCGGCGGCCAGTTCGAGCTGTCCGGCGATCCGCTGCGCACCGTGCACGAGGTCGGCGCCGAGACGCACGAGCACCTGCGCCAGTGCCTGGCCGCCGGCTCCCCGCTCGGCATCGGCTTTCTCGGCGTCGGATTCTCGCCGAACTGGACGCTGGCCGAGACGCCGCGCATGCCCAAGCGGCGCTATGCGGTGATGAGCCGCTACATGCCGCTGGTCGGCTCGCGCGGCCTCGACATGATGTATCGCACCTGTACCATCCAGGTGAACCTCGACTTCGCGGACGAGGCCGACATGGTCAAGAAGTTCCGCGTGTCGCTGGCGCTGCAGCCGATTGCCACCGCCATGTTCGCCTGCTCGCCCTTCACCGAGGCGCAAGCCCAACGGCTTCCTGTCGGCACGCAGCAACGTGTGGCTCGACACCGATCGCAACCGCACCGGCATGCTGCCCTTCGTGTTCGAGGACGGCATGAGCTTCGAGCGCTACGTGGACTACGCGCTGCAGGTGCCGATGTACTTCGTCTATCGCAGCGGCAACTACATCGACGTGGCGGGTGCCTCGTTCCGCGACTTCATGGCCGGCAAGCTCGCGCAGCTGCCGGGTGAGCGCCCCACGCTCGACGACTGGTCCGATCACCTCACCACGCTGTTCCCCGAGGTGCGCATGAAGCGCTTCCTCGAGATGCGCGGGGCAGATGGCGGCCGCTGGCGTCGCATCTGCGCCGTGCCGGCCTTCTGGACCGGGTTGCTCTACGACCAGACCGCGCTCGATGCGGCCTACGACCTCATCAAGGGCTGGACCGCCGAGCAGCGCCAGGCGCTACGCGATGCCGTGCCCAAGATGGCCCTGCGCGCGCCCATCGGCTCCACCACGGCCCTCGATGTTGCCCGCGAGGCGCTGGCCATCGCCCGGTCCGGTCTGCGCCGGCGCGCGCTACTGAACGCGAAGGGCGCCGACGAGAGCACCTTCCTCGAGCCGATCGAGGCGATCCTGAAGGAAGGCTGTACGCCGGCAGACGAGATGCTGCTGCGCTTCGAGCGCGAGTGGGGCCAGCGCACCGACCCTCTGTTCGTCGAATACGCCTTCTGATCGATTTCGATCACCCCGTTGCCATGACGACGCGCGGCCGAGCAAAACGCCGCCTTCGACGCACCGATCTCCGGGGCGTGGGTCCGCATTCAGCCAGCGTTCATGGAATGCGGGCTAGCAGTGCCCTTGATCTCAATTCAGGTCGTGAGTTGCCCGGTGGCCGACGCGCGCGGCCAGGAGATTTCCGTAGTGATACGCCGCAGGCACATGCTGGTGATGACGGGACTGCTTCTTTCTTGCGCAGTTCTGATCAGCATGTTCGCGCCTGCGCGCCCCGTCGACGCTCAGGAGACCTGCGCGTCTCGATGCCTGCAAGCCTACACCGCCTGCTATGTGCGCACGAAGAATCGCAGTCAGTGCGAGCAGATCCGGGAGTCCTGCATCAAGCAGTGCCAGCGCCGATAGAGCAGGATCGCTTCGGATTGAATTACCTGCCCCTAATCGATTACGTGGCGGCCGAAGCGTGAATCCTGCTCTGTTCCTTGAATGTAGAGTGAGATTCACATTCTAGCGGCCGGGCTGGCATCCCTACTTCTTGGTGAAGGTTTTAAGGTAGGCGATCACGTCTCTGCGATCCTGCTCGTCCTTGAGACCGGCAAACGCCATTTTCGTGCCCTGCATGAAGGTGAGCGGGTTCTCCAGGTACTTGAACATCACGTCGTCGGTCCACACCAGGCCCTTGGCGCCCGCATCCTTGTTGGCGTCCGAGTAGTTGAAGCCCTCGATGGAGCCGGCCTGGCGCCCGACGATATCGTTCAGCAGGGGGCCGACCTTGTTCTTGGCGCCGGGGCCGACGTCGTGGCAGGCGCGGCATTTCTTGAAGACCTCGGCGCCGTCCTCGGCCTTGCCGTCCTGGGCGGCGGCCGGCTGGGCCTGCAGCACGACCGCGAAGGCGAGCATCAGCGGCAGGGCGATGGTGTGGGAGGCAGCTCGTGTCATTTCTACTCCGTTTGCCGCATGTGCTTGGCTAGCAAGCAATTTAGGAAGCGATCGGCGTATGCCAACGCGACGCAAGGCAGCACCGCCCGCCCTCCAAATCGGTGCACAGCCGTAGGTTGGCGCTCCCGAGGGAACCGCGATATACCATGTGGAACGGCCTGGGCGGCAAGAGGGCCAAGCCGGCCCCCGGCCCAGGACTACCCGCGGAAACGGAGAAAATGCCATGTCGCTGGTGGCGCTGCCCGATCCCGATCGGGCCGTCTTGGCGCGGCGCGACGCCATCGTCGAAGACCTGCGGCGGCTGGTAGGCCCGCAGGCCATCATCGCCGACGAGGAGGGCCGGCGCGCCTACGAGACGGACGCGCTGACCGCCTATCGCCGCCTGCCGCTGGCGGTGGCGCTGCCCGCCACCACCGAGGAGGTCTCGCGGCTGCTGCGCTATTGCCACCAGCACGACATCAAGGTGGTGGCGCGCGGCGCCGGCACGTCGCTGTCGGGCGGTGCGCTGCCTGCCGAGGATGCGCTGGTGATCGGCGTGTCGCGCATGAGCCGGATGCTCGAGGTCGACTGCGTGAACCGCATTGCGCGCGTCGAGGTCGGCATCACCAACCTCGGCCATCAGCGAGGCGGTCAAGCCGCACGGCTTCTTCTATGCGCCCGATCCGTCGAGCCAGCTCGCCTGCACGCTGGCCGGCAACATCGGCATGAACTCGGGCGGCGCGCATTGCCTGAAGTACGGCGTCACCACCAACAACGTGCTCGGCCTCAAGATGGTGCTGATGGACGGCGAGATCGTCGAGATCGGCGGCAGCCATCTCGATGCGCCGGGCTACGACCTGCTGGGCCTGGTGATCGGCTCGGAGGGGCAGTTCGGCATCGTCACCGAGGCGACCGTGCGCATCCTGCGCTCGGCCGAGGGCGCGCGTCCGATGCTGATCGGCTTCGACTCCAGCGAGGCGGCCGGCGCGTGCGTATCGGCCATCATCGGGTCGGGCATCATCCCGGTCGCCATCGAGTTCATGGACCGGCCGGCGATCCACGTCTGCGAGGCGTTCGCCAAGGCCGGCTATCCGATGGAGGCCGAGGCGCTGCTGATCATCGAGGTGGAGGGCTCCAACGACGAGATCGCCAGCCTGCTCAGCGTGATCACCGAGCTGGCCAAGCCGTTCAAGCCGCGCGACGTGCGCATCAGCCAGAGCGCGGAGCAGAGCGCCGCCATCTGGAAGGGCCGCAAGTCGGCGTTCGGCGCCATCGGCCGCATCTCCGACTACTACTGCATGGACGGCACCATCCCGCTCGGCAAGCTGGCCGAGGTGCTGGTCGCCATCTCGCACATCTGCGACAAGCACGGCCTGAAGGTGGCCAACATCTTCCATGCCGGCGACGGCAACCTGCATCCGCTGGTGCTGTACGACGCCAACGACGAGAAGCAGTCCGAGAAGGCGGAGCAGGCGGGCGCCGAAATCCTGGAGCTGTGCGTGACGTCGGGCGGCTGCCTGACCGGCGAGCACGGCGTCGGCATCGAGAAGCGCGACCTGATGCGCGTGCAGTTCAGCGAGACCGACCTGATGCTGCAGATGCGCATCAAGACCGTGTTCGATCCCAAATGGCTGCTGAACCCGGCCAAGGTCTTTCCGCTCGACGGCCGTGAGGGCGCGCGGCAAGACCCTCTGCTGGCGGCCTGAGGAGACAGCGCCGTGCTCACCAACATGCGCCCCGTCGACGAGCGCGAATTCTCGCGGGTGCTGGTCGAGGCGTCCGCTACCAACACGCCGCTCGAGGTGGTCGGCGCCGGCTCCAAGCAGCGCATCGGCCGGCCCATGCAGACCGCGGCCAACATATCGAGCCGGGCGCTGCGCGGCATCACGCTCTACGAGCCGAACGAGATGGTGATGGCGGCGCGGGCCGGCACGCCGCTCAGCCAGATCGAGGACGCGCTGGCCGAGCGCGGGCAGATGCTGGCCTTCGAGCCGGTCGAGCTTGGGCCTGCTTGCCGGCGCCGGGGAGAAGCAGGCGACCATCGCCGGCGTATTCGCCACCAACATCTCGGGCGCGCGCCGCATCAACGCCGGGGCCGCGCGCGATCATCTGCTGGGCCTGCGGGCGGTGAACGGCCGCGGCGACATCTTCAAGGCGGGCGGCCGGGTCATGAAGAACGTGACCGGCGTTGACCTTTGCCGCGGCATCTCCGGCAGCTGGGGCACGCTGGCGATCATGACCGAGGTCACCTTCAAGGTGCTGCCCGCACCGGAGGATACCGGCACCATCCTGCTGCTCGGCCTGCCCGACGAGATCGCCGTCGAGGTGCTGTGCGCGGCGATGGGTACGCCCTACGAGGTGTCGGGCGCCGTGCACCTGCAGGCGTCGATGGTGGCGCGCCTGTGGCACGACAGCCTGCGCCAGCAGGGCCAGGCCATCACCGCGCTGCGCGTCGAGAACTTCACCAAGTCGGTCGCCTATCGCACGGCGCGACTGAAGGAGCACTTCAAGGCCTACGGCGACATCCACGAGCTCGATCGCGACAACCTCGCTGTCGTTCTGGGGCGAGCTGCGCCAGCTGTCGGTTCTGATGGGCAGCGATGCGCCGGTGTGGCGCATCTCGACCTCGCCCGCGGCCGGCCCGAAGGTGGTCGCGGCCATCACCGCCTACATGGACTGCCGGGCCTTCTACGACTGGTCGGGCGGACTGGTCTGGGCCGAGGTGCTGCCGACCACCGATGCCGGCGCCGCCGACGTCCGCCGCGTGATCGCCACGCACGGCGGCCATGCTACGCTGGTCCGCGCCGAACCGGAGGTGCGGGCGCCGGTCGACGTGTTCCAGCCGCTCGAGCCCGGCGTCGAGCGTATCTCGCGCAAGCTGAAGGCGACGTTCGACCCTGCCGGCATTCTCAACCCGGGCCGCATGTACCCCACCTTCTAGAAAAAGCCGCCGCTCATGCAGACCAATTTCAAGCCCAAGCAGCTCAAAGACCCGCGCATCGCCGAGGTCGACAAGATTCTGCGCAAGTGCGTGCACTGCGGCTTCTGCATCGCCACCTGCCCGACCTACGTGCTGCTGGGCGACGAGCGCGACAGCCCGCGCGGGCGCATCTATCTGATCAAGCAGATGTTCGAGGGCGGCCGCAAGGCCAGCGCCCAGGTGCAGCACCATGTCGACCGCTGCCTGTCCTGCCTGTCGTGCATGACCACGTGTCCGAGCGGCGTCGACTACATGCACCTCGTCGATCATGCCCGCGCCCACATCGAGGAGACGGGCAAGCGCAGCTTCGTCGACCGCAGCATCCGCTCGCTGCTGGCGGCGATCGTGCCCTACCCCGATCGCTTCCGGCTGGCGTTGCGCGGTGCCCGCCTGGCGCGGCCGCTGGCCGGCGTGTTCAAGAAGGCTCGGCCTGCCGCAGCTGGCCGCCATGATGGACCTGGCGCCCAATCGCCTGATGATGCCGAGCGCGTCCTATGAGGGTCCCGGCACGGCAGCGACCAAGGGCGAGCGCCGCAAGCGCGTGATCCTGCTTGCCGGCTGCGCCCAGCAGGTGCTGCGGCCCGAGATCAACGACGCCACCATCCGCCTGCTGGCCCGGCGCGGCGTCGACGTCGAGGTGGCGCCGGGGGCAGGCTGCTGCGGCGCGCTGGTGCATCACATGGGGCGCGAGGCGGCGGCCGTCGCCATGGCCAAACACAATGTCGATGCCTGGATGCGCCTCATCGACAAGAGCGGCCCGGTGGATGCGGTGGTGGTGAACACGTCCGGCTGCGGCACCACCGTCAAGGACTATGGCCACATGCTGAAGCGCGACAGCCAGTATGCCGAGCGGGCGGCCAAGCTCGCCGCCATCACCCGCGACGTCACCGAGTTCCTGGGCACCTACGACATGGGACCGCCCAAGCGCTGGTCGTCGCTGCGCATCGCCTATCACTCCGCCTGCTCGATGCAGCACGGCCAGCGCATCATCGACGATCCGCGCAAGCTGCTGCGCAACGCGGGGTTCACGGTCACGGAGATTCCCGAGGGCCACATCTGCTGCGGGTCGGCCGGCACCTACAACATCCTGCAGCCAGAGATTGCCGGTCAGCTGCGCGAGCGCAAGGTCGCCAACATCCGCAGCGTCCGCCCCGATGTGGTCGCCACCGGCAACATCGGCTGCATCTCCCAGCTCGCCATCGGCATGGACATCCCGATCGCGCATACGGTCGAGCTGCTGGACTGGGCCTACGGCGGCCCGGTGCCGCGCGGACTGGAAGGGCTGTCCCGTCACGTCAAGGACGTGCCCGAGCCCAAGCCGGTGTTTGTCGTCACCTGAGACGGCCTCGCGCCCTCGATTCTGTTGCAGCTCCATTAACGCCGGAGAAAGCCTGCAACCCTAAGGTCGGCCGCTCGTGGTGGCGGATCGGCGGTGGCGGGCGTGTTGATGCGTGCAGGAAATCGCGTGGACGGCGGATCGGGCGACGCTGCTCGGCCGTCGGCGGCGCTGCAGGTGAGAGGCCTGCGCAAGGCGTTCGCGACGCGTGTGGTCGATGATCTCGATCTCACGGTTCGCGCGGGAGAACTCTACGCGTTGCTCGGCCCGAACGGTGCCGGCAAAACCACCACCCTGCGCATGGTTGCCGGGCTGCTGCCGCCGGATGCGGGAAGCATCGCGATCTTCGGCATCGATGCCCTCGCCGACCCGACCGCTGCCAAGCGCATCACGGCGTGGCTGCCCGACGAGCCCATGCTCTACGACAAGCTGTCGCCGATCGAGTATCTCGAGTTCATCGCCGGCCTGTGGGGCGTCGAGGCGTCCCGCGCCGAGCGCAACGCCGGAGAGCTGCTGGACATCCTCGAGCTGACGCCGCATCGCCATGCCCGCTGCGAGGGATTCTCGCGCGGCATGAAGCAGAAGGTCGCGCTTGCCGGCGCCCTGATCCACGACCCGAAGCTGATCATGCTGGATGAGCCGCTCACCGGGCTCGATGCGGCCATCGCCCGCCAGGTGAAGGACCTGCTCGCGGCACGCGTGCGGGCCGGCGCTGCCATCATCCTCACCACGCATATCCTGGAGGTCGCCGAGCGCCTGGCCGATCGCATCGGTATCCTCGACCACGGCCGCCTGGTCGCCGAAGGCACGCTGGCGGAGCTGAAATCCAGTGCCGGCCGCGGCAGCTCTTCCCTGGAGGACGTGTTCCTGGCCGTCACTGGGCAGGGCGCGCAGGCCGCATGAAGCCGGGACCCGGTTCGCTGCGATGGCTCGCCGCGCATGATCTGACGCTGAGCTGGCGCAGGTTTCTCGACATGTTCGGCCGGCTCTCTCCGCTGGCCACGTGGGGCATCTGCCTGGGCGGCATCATCGTGCTGCACCTCGTGGCGTGGCGGATCATGGTGCTGCTGCCGCGGCTGAAGCCGGAGCTGGGCCATGCCATTTCGGCCACCGGCGCCGTGTTCGTCGTGTTCGTGCTCGCCTGGATGACGGCGCAGGGCCTGCTCGGCATGGCGCGCACGCTGCTGGAGCGCGGCGGCATGGACCTCATGCTCGCCTCTCCGCTGCCGGTGCGCGTGATCCTGGCCTCGCGGCTGGCATCGACTGCGATGAGCTCGTTCGGGTCGGTGGCGCTGCTGGCCCTGCCGCTCGCCAACATGGCGGCCATCCTCTACGGCCCGGCTTGGCTCGCCGTGTATCCCACGCTGCTGGCGCTGGCGGTGATCGGCACGCTTGGCGGTGCCGTCGTTGCCATCTGCTTGTTCCTGTGGTGCGACCCACGCCGCGTTCGGGCGATCGCACAGCTGTGCGCGGCGGTCATCGGCGGCGCCTTCCTGCTGGCGATGCAGGTCTCGGCCATGCTGCCCTCGGCGGCTCGCGGCGCCGTCGCCGACTACCTCGCGCGGTCGAACATCGCGGCGCTGCTGGAGCCGGCCGTCGCTGCCGCCAGCGGCGATCCGGCATCGCTTGTCGGTCTGATGGTTTTTGCGGCCATGCTGTTCGCAGCGGCCACTCTGACGTTGAGCCCGAGCTTCTTGCGAGCAAGCCTGCGTGCCGCCGGCGCGGCTGCCGAAACGGGTGGGCCGCGCGCGGCTGCTGACCACCGCCTGAGCTTCGGTGCCGGGGTGGCGAAGTCCTTGCGCCGCAAGGAGTGGCGCCTGCTGCGCCGCGACCACAGCGTGTTCGCGCAGCTGTCGTTGCAGATCATCTACACGGTGCCGCTGGCCGTCGTGCTGCTGCGCAGCGCCGACAACATGCCGCTGGCGATGGCGCTGTCGCCGACCATCGTCGTGATCGCGGCCCAGGTCGCAGCGTCGCTCGCCTGGATCACCGTGTCGGGCGAGGACGCGCCGGAATTGATCGCGGCTGCTCCTGTCAGCCGCGCCGAGGTGGAATCGGCTAAGATCGCGGCGATCGGCGTGCCCGTCTTGATCATTCTTGCGCCTGCGCTTCTGGGCCTCGCCCTGGTGTCTCCGCCCGGCGCCATGCTGGTGGCGCTGTTCGCGTCTGCTGCCGCCCTCTCCACGGCGCTGATCAATCTCTGGCATCCGATGCCCGGCAGCCGGCGCGGCATGCTGCGACGCCATTCGCAGTCCAAGCTGATGGCGCTGTTGGAGCACCTGCTGGCGATGTTGTGGGGCGTTGCGGTGTTTGTTGCGCTGCTAGGCTCGGCGGCGGCTCTGGTGCCGGTTGCCCTGGTGGTGGTGATCCTCGCCTTCCTCCGGCCGGCGACGAGACGATCGGCGCATGATCTGCCCGCCGTCGGCGCGCGCGTCTAAATCCTTTCCGATCGGGGTGGAGAGGTTTCCGCCTGTCCCCTCTCCCCACCTCTTCGTCATGTCGGAGACATGCCTTCGGCATGATGGGAGAGGGTTAGGGTGAGGGGCAGACGCTTGCTCCGGCGTTTGTTGCTGCCCCTCACCCCGACCCTCTCCCCGTAAGAACGGGGAGAGGGAGAAGTAGCGATTCAATCCTAGCGCCGGCCGCCGCGCGGGTGCCGGTCGGCGACGTCCTCGGCTCCTCTGCGCCACCGCAGGCTTGGCTCGCTGCATGCGGCGGAAGGCGCGGTCCTTGCCGAGATCGATGCGATGCCGGCACTTGGCGCGCAGATCGTTCATGTGGCTGCCGAAGCCGACGTGCACCACCTGCTTGTGGCGCATCTCCTGCACGAAATCGACGGCCGGTATGAAATCGCTGTCCTCCGACACGATCACCGCGATGTCGTAGACGTCGAAGGTGGCGTCGCCGATCAGGTCGACCGCCATGTGCGTGTCGAGCATCTTCTCCGGCGCGATCGGGATGCCGCCGGAGGTGAAGTTGCTCGAGAACAGCTGATCCTCGCGCGGCGTGCGGCGCACGATCGGCATCATCAGGTAGCCGAGCTCGTTCTGGATGGTCTGGGTCAGCTCGACCTTGTGCGCCTCGTTCTCCTCGCGCCAGCGGTCCACGGTCTCCTTGCGCAGGCGGATCGGCAGCGGCAGCCTGTCGGGCGAGGTCTGCTCCATGCGCAGCATGGTCTCGAGCAGCTTGAAATAGCTCTCGTCGAACAGGGTGCCGTACACGTTGGTGCCGCGGTAGACGAGCACGGGCGGCCCCTTGCGCATCCTGTTCAGCCACCCCGCCGTGTCCTCGGTGATCACGTGCGGCAGCTTCCCCCAATCCACGTCGTGCTCGAGCGGACGCTCGCGGTTGTGCACGATCTGCGTCCAGGTGCGGATGAAATTGGAGTGGTCGATGTAGATCTTGACCTGCTGGAAATGGCCGGTGCGCAGCCGTCGTACGCGCGTCTTGAGGTCCTCGGCGGTGGCCGAGGCGCGGCGTGCAAACGAGTTGATCTCGCTCATCTCGCGCACGGTGCGGGTGGTGGCGGCCGAGGCCAGGAACACATGCTCGATCTCGTTGCGCGGAGCACGGCGGATCCAGCGTCTGACGAGATGGACGACCAGCAGCAGCAGCGCAGCCGTCAGCAGCCACGCGAACGGCGCCTCGACCGAGCCGGGGGTGAAGACGCGCCTCAGCTCCGCGAGAGGCGCATCGAACCCATTCATTACGTCGTCCCCCCTGCCCCCGCAGGTTGCCCCCGACATCTATCGACGAACGGGGCGGCGTGGCGAGTGCTTTTGCTAACGCAGGCTAGGCGCTCCATCCCGTCACGTAAAGATTTTCGTTTCATTCCAAATAGTTCTGGCGCGCGGTGATGGCGGTTTTGTCACGTCCGGCGGACAAGATCGTGGGCATGGTGGGCAGCCGTGGTGGCGTTGCCAACCTTGGCCATGGCTCGCTTTGCGATGAGCGTCGCGGCTCGACCAGCTCGATCGTTCTCGGGGGCCGCAGTGCGCATCGGCGCACCAATAGATATCGGCCATCCGAGTTGTGGCGCTCTCGAAAGCTGCCCGTGGAAATTGCGAATCAGTGTAGAGATCATTCTATCCAATAACCGTCCTCGCATGTGTCCGTAGCGACCTCCGCTTCCGCCCAGAGAAGGAAGAAAGCCATGACACGTTGGATTGCGACCACTGCGTGCCTGCTGACGCTCGCGTTCGCCCCTTCCTTGGCCACCGAGGCCCAGGCTGACGGCATGAAGCGCGGCGGCTACAGCCACAAGCGCTGCATTGCCCCGGCGATGCGCTGGAGAGCGCAGACGACCTGGGTCTGCAAGCGGACCGAGAAGTGCTGCTACGACTGGCTGCTGCGCAGGGGCAGCTGCGCTGCGGATCGCTGCTTCTGAGCGCGATCGCATCTCCATCTGATATCGCAGCCGAGGCCGGACCCCTCAGTCGGCCTCGGCTGATCAGTTCCACTCCTGGAAACGCGCCTTGCGGTAGCGCTCGAGCTGCAAGCCGCGGTGCCCCGTAGCGGCAGTCCAATAGGGCTTGGCTTTCGGGGCTGGCAGTTCTGCCACGCTCAGCCAGCCATTTGACGGTCACCGCTGGGTCGATGCTGGTGCCCGGTAGCGGGCATCAACTATGGTTTGGCAGCTTGTGCCTCCGTTTCACGTGGGGCTTGCGGCCAAGACCAAGTGGGGCATCGGTCCCTTGCGCATCCTCGTCTCGATCATTGCGGCTTTGATTGGCTTGACCGGTGCCGGGGAGGCGCTGGCGCAGAGCGCCTACGCTCCGAGCGGCTTCGAGATCAGGGGCGGCGTTCTGGCCCATGACGTTCCGGGCCTGTGGAGCGGCTTCCGGCTCGAAAGCGGCGTCGACATCAATGCCGAGCTGCTGGGCCCCGGTGTGGCCTTTCTGGGCGGCACGCTGCGGCCGGCGATCGGCGGGTCGGTGAATACGAGCCGGCTACACCAGCAAGGCCTATCTCGACGCCCGCTGGGAAATCGATCTGCGCTACGGCGTCTTCTTCGGCCTGGGACTGGGCGCGGCCATCCACGACGGCAACCTCGACCCCACCGAGCCGGACCGCAAGGCGCTGGGCTCCCGCGTTCTGTTCCACATCCCCTTCGAACTCGGCTATCGCTTCGACGAGCGCCAGAGCATCTCGGTGTATTTCGAGCACATGTCGAACGGCAGTCTCGCCGATCACAACGAGGCGCTCGACAGCATCGGCATCCGCTACGGCTACCGCTTCTAGCGTCTATCCGAGACGGGTCCATCCGCCACGCGCGATGCATCGTCATCCCGGCGCCGCTTGCGAGCGAAGCGCGCGAGCGGGACTAGGCCGGGACCCACCACACATCAAAGCGCTGGTACGGGTTCGTTCAATCGCGCATCGGCGGCGGCGCATGCGGCACGCACACCCTTGCGATCAGGTGCATGGGTCCCGGCCTGGTCCCGCGAGCACCCTGCGGGCGCCCGCGGCGCCGGGATGACGTTGAGGCCAGCAGCAGGGTGGAGGTGGCCGCCGCCCGGCTCTGCAGGCGGCGGCGCTACTTGTCGGCGAGGGTTGTTACTTCTTCGCCAGGCCCATCAGCTTCAGCATGTCGCCGATCTCGCCGTTGTCCTTCTTCATGAAGGACGCGAACTCGGTGGCGTTGCCCCACACCATCTCGAAGCCGCGCTCGTCCATGAACTTCTTGAAGTCGGCGCTCTCGTGCGCCTTCTTGAACAGCGCCTCGTAGCGGCTGGCGATGTCCGGGGGCAGGCCCTTCGGCCCGACCATGCCGCGCCACACGCCCTTGACCCAGGGCGATCCGGAAGCCTCCTTGAGGGTCGGCGTGTCGGGGAACAGAGCCGCCCGCTTGTCGGCCATCAGGGCCAGGCTCTTGATCTTGCCCGCGCCGATCAGAGCGCGCGCCTCGGGCAGCGAGCATGAAACGAAGTCGATGCCTTCGGCGGCGAGATCGGTCAATGCGGTGGCAGCGCCGGTGCTCGGCACCCAGCCGACCGAGTTGGGATCGACCTTGAGCGAGTGCAGCATGCCGGCCATGGCCAGGTGCCAGCTGCCGCCCTGTCCGGTGCCGGACGCCTTGAGCTTGCCGGGGTTGGCCTTGATCGCATCGACCAGGTCGCTGAGCTTGGTGAACTTGGACGATGCGTGCACGTGAATGGCGGCCGGATCGGCATTGACGAGCGCCAGCGGGGTGTAGGACTCGTGGGTCAGCTCGGTCAGCCCGACCCAGTGCATCATGTTGATCTCGAGCGTGATCAGGCCAATCGTATAGCCGTCGGGCGTGGCGCCCGCGATGGCGGCGTGACCCACGACGCCGTTGCCGCCCGTGCGGTTGATGACGTTGACCGGCTGCCCGAGGTCCTTCTCCAGCGCGGAGGCGATGTAGCGCGCGACCGCGTCGGTGCCGCCGCCGGCGGCCCAGGGCACGATCAGCGTGATCGGCCGCTCAGGAAATGCAGCCTGCACACTCTGCGTCGTGGTCACAAACACCGCCAGCAGGGCGGCCAAAGTCGATAGCCAAAATCTTGGAAATCTTGCGAGCATTGCACGTTTCTCCCGGTCATTTCTGTTCCGGGTCGTCACGCCATGCATGCCAGGGCCCGGTGCCGCTTTGGGGCGGCGGATGAGCATATAGTGCTGGCGAGAAAGTGGATTTCACAAGACCTGTGCTGCGTGTTCATCCACGCTGCAGGACGGTGCGCAGGTTTTCGCCGGTTTCGCTCGCCGGTCCGGCCGGCGCCTTGTCCGCGCTTCTGCGTGTGCCGTTCGGCGCAGCCGGCGTCGCAAATTCGGCGGCCAGCCAGGGGCGGGCGCTGCCGAGCTTCTCGACCAGGTAGTCGACGAAGCAGCGCACGCGTGCCGACGTATGCTTCTGGCCGAAGAACACCGCGTAGATGCCCTGCAACTCGCCGGCGTGGAATTCCTCGAGCAGCGGCACCAGCCTGCCCGTGTGGACATCCTCGCCCACCTGGAACCAGCCGAGCCGCGCAATGCCGAGCCCGGCCAGCGCCATGTGGCGCAGCATCTCGCCGCTGTTGCCGCGGAAATTGCCCTGCACGGTCACGCTCGACATGCGTCCGCCAGACCGGAACGGCCAGTCGTTGAGCGTGGACGAGAGGTTGTAGGCGAGGCAATTGTGCTGGGTGAGATCGCGCGGCTGACGCGGCACGCCGTGCTTCTCGAGATAGGCCGGCGAGGCGACCACCACGCGCCGGCTCTCGCAGATCTTGCGCGCCTTGAGCGAGGTATCCTTCAACGGGCCAACGCGAATGGCGACCTCGGCGCGTACCTCCATCAGGTCGATGACGGCATCGCTCAGCGACAGGTCGATCTCGATCTTGGGATAGCGCGCCAGGAATTCCGGGATCAGGTTCTGGATGCGATGCAGGCCGATGGCCATCGAGGAGTTGACCCCGAGCCGGCCGGAGGGTTGCGACAGCCGCTCCGACAGCGCCTGCTCGGTCTCCTCGATCTCCGAGACGATGCGCACGCAGCGCTCGTAGTACAGCTCACCTTCCGGCGTCAGCCTGAGCTGGCGGGTGGAGCGGTCGACCAGGCGCACGCCCAGCTGCCCCTCGATGCGCGACATCAGCTTGCTGACCGCGGAGGGACTGAGCTTCATGGCACGCGCGGCGGCCGAAAAGCTGCCCGCGTCGATGACCTGCACGAACGCCTCGATGCGGCGCGCCCTGTCCATCAGCCCCTCCGGTGAATTCCATTCATGGGCCTTGTTCCGGGCGCATGGCTGGTGCTGGCGCGCGTGCGTCCCGACAATAGGCCCGCTGGCCCGATGAGGGGCGCGGCGCGTGAGGATGGCAAGCCCATGAAGATACTAGTCACTGGTGCCACCGGCTACATTGGCGGGTCGGTCGCGACGCGGCTCATCGAGAAGGGGCATCACATCCTCGGCCTTGCCCGCTCGGACGAGGCGGCCGCAGCGCTGCGCAAGCGCGGCATCGAGCCGGTGGCCGGCACCCTCAACGATCATGGCCCGCTGTCCCGTCTGGCGGCCGGCGTGGATGCCGTCATCAACGCGGCCAGCTCAGATAACCCATTCATCGTGCATGCAATTCTGCCGCGCCTGCGCGGTACAGGCAAGGTCTTCATCCAGACCAGCGGGTCCAGCATCGTCAGCACTTATGATGAAGGCGAGCCGCGCGACAAGGTGTTCCATGAGGACTCACCCGTGGTGCCGATGCCCGAGAAGGCCACGCGCGGGGCCATCGACCGGCAGGTGCTCGAGGCGGGCCTGGACGGGGTGCGCTCGGTCGTCATCCGCCCCAGCCTGATCTACGGGGCCGGCATCGGCGTGGCGTCGAGCAGCGTGCAGATCCCCAAGCTGATCCAGCAGGCGGTGGCCGCCCGCGTCGGCCGCCACATCGGCCGCGGCCTCAACGTGTGGTCGCACGTGCACATATCCGACGTGGCCGACCTGTTCGTGCTGGCGCTGGAGAAGGCGCCGGCCGGCTCGCTGTTCTATGCCGAGAACGGCGAGGCTTCCATGAAGAGCGCCGTCGAGTCGATCAGCCGCATGCTGGGGCTGGGCGGGCGCACCGAGAACTGGCCGATCGAGGCGGCCGTCGAGGCGCTCGGTCCCGGCGCGCACCTGACGTTCGGATCGAACAGCCGCGTCAGCGCCGCCAAGGCTCGCGGCCATGCTGGGATGGAAGCCGGCCGGACCGGCGCTGATGGACGAGATCGAGCGCGGCACGTACCTGCAACAGTACGGCAAGCGGTAGGGCAGTAGCCTGAGCTTTGCGGCTCAGGCCTTCTTGTCGTCCTCGGCCGGCACCTCGGCGGCGGCCTGCTCGGCCACCAGCTTCTGGGCCTGGCCGACCCAGTCCTCCTTCTCGAGGCGACCCTGCAGGGACAGCGCCTCGTCGACGTTGGCGATATCGTCGTCGGAGAAGTTGGCGATCTGCTCGTACTTGGTGACGCCGATGGTGCCCAGGCGGCCGGCCAGATCGGCGCCCACGCCCTTGATCTTGGTCAGATCGTCCGCCTCGCCCTTCGGCTTCTTGAAGCCCTTGAAGGCGGCGTTCAGGCGCTTGGCGCGCGCGTCGGTGCGCTCGAAGATGCGCGCCGACTTGCCGCGACGGCCGCGCAGATAATACAGCTTGGCGCGGCGCACCTTGCCACGCCGCAGCACCTCGATCTCGGCGATGTAGGGCGAGTAGATCGGGAACACGCGCTCCACGCCCTCGCCGTAGGAAATCTTGCGCACCGTGAAGCTCTCGTTGATGCCGGAGCCGGAGCGGGCGATCACCACGCCCTCGTAGGCCTGCAGGCGGACGGTCGGCGCCTTCGGCGCGGCAGCCTTGGCGCGCCCGGCAGTCTTGGCGCCACCCTCTTTGCCCTCGCCCTCACCGCCCTCGATGACCTTAACCATGACCTTGACGGTATCGCCGGGGCCGAACTCGGGCACGCCGCGCTTGGCGATGACGAGGTTGATCTGCTCGCGCTCGATCTCTTGAATGACGGTCAGGGCCATGACAAACCTCGGGTTCAGGAACGCGCCAGCGGCCGGCTCAGGACAGGGAGCCACGGCGGTAGGCGGCTATCTGGGAATTCGGGCCGGTTTCTAACCTGAAATACCCACCTTGTCGATGGGGGATCGCAGGCCGCCGATTTTTGGGCAACCGCCTGGGTTTAACCCGCTTTTCGGGGCGGCGCCGAGGCCTTAGATGCGCTTGGCGACCTCGTCCAGCATCACCTCGGTGGCGCCGCCGCCGATGGCCTGGACGCGGGCGTCGCGCGACATGCGCTCGATGGCGGACTCGCGCATGTAGCCCATGCCGCCGTGGAACTGCACGCAGTCGTACATCACCTCGTTGACCAGCGTGCCGGCCAGCGCCTTGATCATCGACACTTCCTTGACGACGTTCTCGCCTTTGGTGTCGCGCCAGGCCGTGTTGAAGACGAGCGCGCGGGCCGCCTCGACCTGGGCCAGGCGCATCGACAGGCGCTGGCGGATGGCCTGCTTCTCCCACAGCGCCGCGCCGAAGGCGTGGCGCTGCTTGACCCAGTCCAGCGTGATCTCGATCGCCTTCATGGCTTCGCCCAGCGCGAGCGCGCCGATCACGAGGCGCTCGTTCTGCAGGTTCTTGACCAGCGCATAGAAGCCGCGGCCGTCCTCGCCGATCACGTTCTCGTCCGGCACGAAGCAGTCCTCGAACACCAGCTCGGCCGTGTCGCTGCACAGCCAGCCGGTTTTCTTGAGCGCGCGCGCCACGCGGAAGCCCGGCGCCCCCTTCTCGATGCCGAACATCGTGATGCGATGGCTGCGGCCGGCGTCTCCGGTCTTGGCGGCGACGAAATAGAGGTCGCCGTGCACGCCGTTGGTGATGAACATCTTGGCGCCGTTCAGCAGGTAGCCGCCGTCGACCTTGCGCGCGTTGGTGCGCATGGAGGCGAGGTCGGAGCCGGCATCGGCCTCGGTCATGGCAACGGCGGTGATCTTGCGGCCGGCGGTGATGTCGGGCATCCAGCGGGCGAGCTGCTCGGGCGTGCCGGCGTGATAGAGGTGCGGCGAGGCCATGTCGGTGTGCACCAGCACGGTCACCGAAAATCCGCCGTAGGTGCAGCGCCCGAGCTCCTCGGCGAGCACGACATTGGCGAGCGTGTCGAGACCTGCGCCGCCATGCTCGGGCGCAAAGCGCATGCCGAGCAGGCCGAGCGAGCCCATCTCGCGCAGCACCTCGCGCGGCACGAAGCCCTGCTCCTCCCAGGCATCGCCGTGGGGCAGCACGCGGTCGGCGATGAAGCGCCGCAACGTGTTGCGCAGCATGGCGTGCTCTTCGCCGAAGTAGGGGAAGCTGTCGGAGGCGAGGGAGTCGGTCATGGGTGCGCACCGTTCGACGGCTGCATTCCCTCTCCCCATCTTCATGGGGAGAGGGCCAGGGTGAGGGGCAGCGGCATACTCGCGACGTCCAGACTGTCGCTGCTGCCCCATGGCATCCCGCGACCCTCTCCCCGCAAAGCGGGGAGAGGGAGCACTAAACCACGCCCTTCTGCCTCAGCGCGGCGATCGCTTTCTTGTCGTAGCCGAGGCCGGCCAGGATCTGGTCGGTGTGCTCGCCCAGCGTCGGCGGACGGCGGCGGATCGAGCCGGGCGTCATGGACAGCCACACCGGGGCCTTGGCGATCGGCGCGGGCCGCGGCGCGCCGGGGTACTCGGTGTGCTGGAAGAAGCCGACCTGCTGGATGTGGGGATCGTCCAGCGTCTGCTGCGGCTTGTAGACGGGGCCCGAAGGGATCTTGGCCTTGGCCAGGATGTCGAGGGCTTCGGCCGTCGTGTACTGCGCGCACCACTGGCTCATGCGCTCGCTGATGACGGCGCCGTTGTCGCCGCGCGAGATGTCGTCCTTGAAGCGCGGGTCGGTGAGCCAGTGCTCCTCGCCCATCAGCTTGGCCCAGCGCTTGAACAGCGGCTGGCCGATCACCTGCACCAGGATCCAGCCGTCCTTGGTGCGGAACAGGTCGACGGGCCCGGCCGTCTGGCTGCGGTTCCTGGTCGGCACGCGATCGGGCTTGGCCACCGCCTGCTCGATCAGCAGGGCGTTGCCGAAGGTGACGGCGGTGGCCAGCAGCGCGCCTTCCACGATCTGGCCCTTGCCGGTGACCTTGCGTGCCATGAGGGCGGCCATCGTGCCGAACGCGCAGTGCAGAGCCGTGCCGAAGTCGACCCAGGGCACCTGCGCGCGATAGGGCTGGTCCTCCTCGCCCGTCATGTAGACGGCGCCCGACATGGCCTGGCCGATGCCGTCGAAGCCGACGCGGTCGCTGTAGGGGCCGCCGCGGCCATAGGCCGTCACGGTGGTGAGGATGATGTCGGGCTTCACCGCCGTCAGGCTGGCGTAGTCGAGCTTCATGTCGAGCAGGGTCTGCGGCGGCAGGTTGGCGACCACCACGTCGGCGGTCGCCACCAGCTGGCGCACGATCTGCTGGCCTTCGGGCCGCATCGGGTCGAGCGTCAGCCCGAGCTTGTTGCGGTTCATCTGCAGGAACAGCGCGCCGTCGCCGGTCGTCGAGACCGGCGCCTGGAAGCGATCCTCGCTGCCTTCGCGCTTCTCGATGCGAATCACTTCGGCGCCCTGCTCGGCCAGCAGCGCCGCGCAATAGGGGCCGGCGATATAGCGGCCGAAATCAAGCACGCGGACGCCTTCTAATACTCCCGGCATGGATTTCGCCTCGACGCAGCGTGTTGCAGATGTGCGATGGGTGCCGGCAACCCGCTGATGCCCCGGCAAAATCAAGCCTAGTGCGAGTTTCTGGCCGTGGGAAGCGACCGGCTTTGCAGGGCTGCCATTCGCTCGCGCTGCGGCGCACGCGATGCCGAGAATGCCACGCAACAAGCGTGGGTAATTCGTCCGATTACCGCCGTACTGCTGGTTAGGCTATGGCCGGCACGATAACCTGAGTTGCCTGGAGCCGCCGGAACAACAGGGCTGCAGCAATGTAAAAGGCTGCTGAGGTGACTGCTGTAAATGCTGCGGCCATAGCAGGGGAATGAAACGCATGGCCATTGACGCTCAAACTCTGATCATTTGGCTCATAATCGGTGCCGTTGCGGGCTGGCTTGCCGGCCAGGTCATGGCTGGTGGTGGCTTCGGCCTCGTCGGCAACATCATCGTCGGTATCGTCGGTGCTTTGGTCGGTGGTTGGCTGCTTCCGCGGCTCGGCATCTACATCGGTGGTGGCATCATCGCAGCCATCATCAATGCTGCGATCGGCGCGATCATCGTGCTGTTCGTGATAGGCCTCGTCAAACGAGCGTAAGCAAGTGGGCGGAGCGGTCTGTGCACAGTGTTGCCGCTCTGCCCTGCCAGCCTGCCACTAATGCTTGCGTCCGCTGCGATGAGGTATGCGTATGTCGCTCGCCGATCAGGTAACGGTCACCTATGTCGTGGTGGGAATTGCCGTGGGCCTGTCCAGCTGGCTCGTCACGGCCAAGCGCGGCGGCCGCACCATCCTGATCCTGAGTGTCGCTGCCGCCCTCGCCGGTGCGTTCGGCGTGGAGATCCTGCTCGCCAATCTGTTCGGCGTCTACGCCACGTTCGGATCGCTGGATACGCTGATCGCCGCCAGCATCGCCAAGGCGGCGGCAGGCGCGATCCTGACCGTTGCGCTCATGCGGCTCGGCATGCGCCTGCTGCGCGGCCAAGGCGGGTCATAGCTGGCAGCTCGCCTTGCTGGCGCGGCCCCGACGGGCCTACCTGAGGAACTCGGGCGAGATCAGGCTCGGCAGGAACAGCGAGACCTTCGGCCAGACGATCACCAGGGCCAGCATCAGCAACATCGGGATCAGCATGATCGCCGTGTCCTTGATGGCGTCGCGGATGCGGATGCCGGCCACCGAGCAGGCGATCATCAGGCATAGGCCGTAGGGCGGCGTGACGAGGCCGAACGCCAGCGAGACGATGCCGATCATGGCGAAGTGCACCGGGTCCATCGACACGCGCCTTGGCGAGCGGCTCGAGGATCGGCGCGCAGATGATGATGGCAGGGATGGCGTCCAGGAAGCAGCCGACCACCAGGAACACGAAGGCGATGAAGAAGCCGGTGGCGGAAAAGCCCATGCCCCACGACTGCACGCCCGCCAGGATGGCCTCCGGGATATTGTAGTAGGCGAGCAGCCAGCCGAACGTGCTGGCGGTGCCGACGCAGAACAGCGCGATGCCGGCCAGCTTGCCGGTGTCGAGCAGCGCGTCGTACAGCCCCTTCATGTTCATCTCGCGATACACCACCAGCGACAGGACGGCCGCGTAGAGCACGGCGATGCAGGCCGACTCGGTGGCGGTAAACCAGCCGAAGATCTTGCCGCCGATGATGATGCCGGGCGTCATCAGGGCCGGGATGGCGATCCAGGTGGCGCACAGGAATTCGCTCCAGGACGAGCGCGGATAGGTCGGGTAGCCGCGCGCCTTGGCATAGGCGTGCACGGTGGCCATCTGCGCGAGGCCGATCAGCAGGCCCGGGATGATGCCGGCCAGGAACAGCGCGCCGATCGAGACGGTGAGAATGCCGCCCCACACGATCATCAGGATCGACGGGCGGAATGATCACGGCCAGCACGGCGGAGACGGCCGTGATGGCGACCGAGAAGGACAGGTCGTAGCCTTCCTTGGTCTGCGCCTCGATGAAGATCTTGGACTGGCTGGCCGCGTCGGCGGTGGAGGAGCCCGAGATGCCGGCAAAGAAGATCGACAGCACGACGTTGATCTGCGCCAGGCTGCCCGGGAAGTGCCCGACCATGGTGCGCGACAGCTTCATGAGGCGGTCCGTGGTGCCGCCGACATTCATCAGGTTGGCGGTCAGCAGGAAGAACGGCACCGCCAGCAGGATGAAGGAATTGTAGGCGTTGAAGGTCTCCTGCATCAGCGTCATCGTGTCGAGCCGCGGCTCGATGATGAGGATCGGCACGCAGGCGAGGCCGAGCGCGAAAGCCACCGGCACGCGTATGAACATCAGCAGGAAGAACAGGCCGAACAGGATGAGCGCCGCGGTGCCCGGCGATAGAACGGCGCCCGTCATGCTGCTCTCCCGAGAATGATCTTGATGTCATCGACGATCTGCTGGCCCAGGAAGACGATCCAGGTGAAGCCCGTGACGGGCCACGCCACATGGATGAGCCACAGGGGCAGATCGGCCAGCTCCGACGTGCGGTTCCAGGCGAAGCGCGTGAACTGGATGCCGGCCGTGACGAAAATGATGGCCGCGGCCAGCACGCCGAGGCGGCCAAGCAGGCGGGCGAAGGCCTCGCCGCGAGGCGGCAGCTGCGGCAGGACGTCGACCTCGAAGTGGGTCGACTCGCGCACCCCGATCATGGCGCCGATCATGATGGTCCAGATGAACAGGAAGCGCGCCATCTCCTCGGTCCAGATGTAGGACGGGATGATCGCGGTGTAGCGCGAGAAGATCTGCAGGCTGACCGGGATGACCAGGATGGCGACTGAAAACACCACCAGCCAGGACAGCAGCGCGGCGTAGAACGCGGTGAATTGCCGCCACAGGCTGGGGCGGTGGTCGGAACCGGAAACGCTGGCCATGAGGATGAGGTCTCGGCGGGAAGACGGCGGTCGAGGGGTCCCGACCGCCGTTGATTGCAGCTGACGACGCGGTGCGTCGTCGGCCTATTACTGGATGGCTGAGATCTTCGCGTAGATGGTGTCGGCGCCAATCTCCTTGGCGTACTCGGCCATCACCGGCGCGACGAGCTTGTTCATCTCGGCGCGATCCTTGAACGGAATGCGCTTCAGCTTGCCGGCCTTCTCGAGGACATCGAGCTTTCCGGAATCCTCCGCCGACTCGAGCTTGCGTCCGTAGTCGCCGGCCTCCTTGCCCGCCTTGACGACGGCGGCCTGCAGCTCCGGCGGCAGCGTCTTGAAGGTCTTGCCGGAGAAGCAGATCGGCCGGATGGTGACGGCGTGCTGGGTCATGGCCAGGTTCGGCGCCACCTCGTAGAACTTCATCGATTCGACGCCGGCCGCTTCGTTCTCGCCGGCGCTGATGACGTTGTTCTGGATGGCGTTGTAGACCTCGTTGTAGGCGATCACGGTCGGCGACATGCCGACCGCCGCAAACGTCCTCGACCAGATCGGCGCGCCCTGCACGCGCACCTTGAGGCCCTTGATGTCGGCCAGCGTGCTCATCGGCTTGTTGATGAAGATGTTGCGGGTGCCGCCGCCGCCATAGCCGATCAGCATCACTTCGGCCTTCTGGGCGATCTCGTCGGCGATCTGCTTCAGCAGGTCCGCCTCGAGCACCTTGTTCAGGTGATCGACATCGCGGAACAGGAAGGGTGCGTCGATGAACGGGCGCCGCCTTGGAGAAGGTCGACATGTGCGCCGGCGAGACGATGCCGTAGTCCACGGCTTTGCCCTGCGCCATGTACTCGAAATACTGCTTCTCGAGGCCGAGCGAGGAGTTCTTGTGCAGGATGAAGTTGATCGGCTTGCCGTAGTATTGCTTGGTCAGCTCCTCGAACTTGACCAGCGCGCGATTGAACACGTGGTCGTCGTTGAACTGCACGGCGCCGTTCAGCGTAATGGGTGCCTGCGCCTTCAGTATGCTCGGAAAGCCGGCGCCGACGGCAACCGCCGACACGCCCAGGCCAGCAACGAATTTTCTGCGATTCATGGCTTCAGTTTCCTCCTCCAATCACCGCGACGTCGGCGGCGATCTTGTTGATTGGTTACGCCCTCTGGCGGGGCGTCGACACAATACTTAGCACAGGTCAAATGGTCAGACCAGTGACGTCCCCAGCCCATCTTTCAATGCGCTATTTCCCCAGCAGCACCGATGGCAGCCATAGCGTCAGCGCCGGGATGTAGGTGACGAGCAGGAGCACGATGAGCATCGGCACGTAGAAGATCAGGATGCTGCGCGAGACGGCCTCCATGGAAACCTTGCCGATCGCGCACCCGACCACCATCGTCGGCCCGACCGGCGGGGTCAGCAGCCCGATGCCGAGATTGAGGATCATGATGATCCCGAAGTGAACGGGATCGATGCCGAACGTGGCAATGACGGGCAGGAAGATCGGGGTGCAGATCAGCAGCATCGGCCCGAGGTCCATGAACGTCCCGAGCAGCAGCAGCAGGACGTTGACGTAGAGCAGGAAGGTATACTTGTCGCTGGAAATGCTGACGAAGAACTCCGTCGCCATGGACGGGATGCGCATGATCGCCATCACGTAGCCGAAGGCGATCGAGAACCCGATCATGATCATGACCATGCCGACCGTGCGCACCACGCGCGCAACCAGTTGCGGCAGCTCGCGCCACTTCACGTCGCGATACACGAACATCGTGATGAAGAACGAATAGACGCACGGCGACGGCGGCCGATTCCGTGGGCGTGAAGATGCCTGACAGAATGCCGCCCAGAATGATGACGATCGTGATCAGGCCCCAGATGGCGTCGAGACCGATCTTCACGGCCTGCCGGAACGGGATGACCTCGCCCTTGGGATAGTTGTTCCGGTAGGAAATGATGAGGACGAGGATGATCAGCGACAGCCCGAGCAAGAGGGCCGGGATGATGCCGCCTACGAAGAGATGCGCGATCGAGATCGTTCCGCCCGCCGCGATCGAATAGATGATCATGTTGTGCGAGGGCGGCACCAGCAGCGGCTGCAGCGAACCCGAGATGGTCACGTTGACCGCGAACAGGCGCGGATAGCCGTTCTTGATCATTTGCGGGATCATCACCGAGCCGATCGCCGCGGTATCGGCGACGGACGAGCCCGACAGACAGCCGAACATGGTCGAAGCGACGATGTTGACCAGCGCCATGCCGCCGCGCACGAAGCCGACGAACACCTTGGCCAGATTGATCAGGCGTTCGGCCACGCCGCCGACCGCCATGATGGCGCCGGCCAGGATGAAGAACGGGATCGCCAGCAGCGAGAAATTGTCCATGCCGTCGGAGGTCTTGAGCATGATCGCCTCGAGCGGGAGACCGATCCAAATGGCCCCGACGATCGAGGCAAGGCCGAGTGCATAGGCGACGGGCATGCCCATGAGGCAAAACACGGCGAAGCTGCCGATGAGGACGAGGGCATCCATGCGCGCGGAACTCCGACCGTAGTTATTCTGTGGCGAGGGTGCTGGTGGTTTCGATCGACTGTTCCTGGAACCACACCTGGCGTCCACATCCGCTCGATCACGAACAGCACGATCAGCAGGCCGCCGATGGGGACCGGCAGGTAGGAGACGCCCACCGAGACGATCGGGAACTCGGCGATGCTCTGGAACCAGGTCGCGTGGACGAGCTTGATGCCCCACCAGAACATGAAGAGGTTGGTGACGAGCATGCAGACTTCGATGAGGAAGCCGAGGATCGCAGCGCGCCGTGCCTGTCAGCATGCGCCGGCAGGATGCCGACGCCGATGTGCAGGTACTCACGGTAGCAGACGACCGCCGACAGGAAGGCCAGCCAGATCATCAGCAGCACGGCCAAGGGCTCGGGCCAGGACGATGCGCTGTTGAGGACGAAGCGCGTGAACACGCCGTACGGGATGATGATGGTAATGACTACGAGGCAGGCGCCGGCGACAAAAAGACATGCGTTATGGATCGCATCCATCAAGCGGATGTATTGCGCCTTCATACCACTCACCCCAGGACCATGAAAACCGGCCGGTCCCCGAAAGGACCGGCCGGCGCATGTTGTTATCGGCTCAGCTTCACTTCACGTCCTGGATGCGCTGGATGAGCGCGGCATGCTGGGCGCCGTACTTGTCCCAGACCGGCTTCACGGCCGCCTGGAATTGCTTCTTGTCGGCCACATCGTTGATCTCGACGCCAGCCTTTTTCAGCACATCGATCGATGCCGCCTCGCGCTCGTACCAGAGCTTGCGCTGCTCCAGCTGCGCTTCCTTGGCGGCCTTCATGACCAGCGCCTGGTCGTCCTTCGACAGCCCTTCCCAGGTCTTCTTCGAGAAGACGAGCAGCTCGGGGATGATCAGGTGGCCGGTGCGCGAATAGAACTTCGCGTAGCGGTAGTGCTGGCCGCTCTCGTAGCTCGGCTCGTTGTTCTCCGCGCCGTCGACGACGCCCGTCTGCATGGCGTTGACGAGCTGGTCGAAGCCCATGGCGACGCCGTTGCCGCCGAGCGAGTTCATGGTGTCGACGAACAGCGGATTGCCCATCATGCGGATCTTCAGACCCTTCAGGTCCTCGACGTTCTTGATCGGCTTCTTGCTGTTGTAGACGTTGCGCGTGCCGCCGGCCATCCAGCACAGGCCGATCAGGTTGGCCGTGGGATGGTCGGAGAGCTTCTTCAGCATCTCGTCGCCGATCGGGCCGTCCGTGACCTTTTCGGCATGGGCCGAGTCGCGGAATACGAACGGCAGGTTGAACACGTTGAGCTCGGGAACCAGCGGCCCCATCGGCCCAAGGCTGATGCGGGCGATCTGCAGGGCGCCAAGCTGGGCCTGCTCGATCATCTCCTTCTCGCCGCCGAGCTGCATCGAGGGATACATCTGGATGCTGATGCGGCCCTGGGTGGCGTCCTCGAGCTTCTTGCCCATGCGCACCACCGCCTCGACCGTGGGATATCCCAGCGGATGCACGTCGGTGGCCTTGAGCACCATCTTGGCTTGGCCGAAGGCGGCCGGGGCTCCGGCTGCGCCGAAAGCCAAACCACCCAGTCCGAGCTTGAGTACTGACCGTCTATCCATGAACGTTCCTCCTATGCGGTTGAGCTGTTTTTTCTTCTTGCCAGCCAGCGTCATTCATACGTGAGGTGTTGAATGGCGGCTAGATCAGATTTAGAATTTGTACGATGACCCGACAAATATCGAACTTGCGCCGCACCTGGCAAGCCACCTTTATTGCAGCCGTTGCGGCCTCCCCGCAACCTGATGGAGGAGGTGGTCGCGCGCATTGCGGGCGAAATCCGCAGCGGCCGGCTGGAACCTGGGGCCAGGCTGCCGACCGAGCAAAAGCTCATGCAGGCCATGGGCGTAAGCCGCACCGTCGTGCGCGAGGCGGTGGCCGCCCTGCGCGCCGAAGGCCTGGTGATAACGCGGCAGGGCTCGGGGGCGTTCGTATCGGCCGACACCAGCCGCGTGCCCTTCCGCATCGATCCGGACGGCCTCATCTCCATCGGGGATGTGCTGGATGTCATGGAACTGCGCCTGGCCATCGAGGTGGAGGCGGCGGCACTGGCGGCCGAGCGCACGACGCCGCAGGCATTGGCCTCCATCGACGCGGCGCTGCGCGACATGCAGGCGGCCATCGGGCGGGGCGAGGGGGCGGTGGGCGAGGACTTCGCCCTGCATCGGGCCATCGCGGTGGCGTCCGGGAACCCGCGCTTCGTCGAGCTGTTGAGATATCTGGGCGGCTATGTCATTCCCCGCCAGAGCGTGCGTGTGTCGGTGGACGCGCCGGAGCAGCAGCGACTGTATCTGATGCGCATCCAGAAGGAGCACGCCCGTATCTGCGAGGCCATCGCCGCGCGCAAGCCGGCGGAGGCGCGCAAGGCCATGCGCGTGCACCTCACCAACAGTCTCAAGCGCTACCGGCGCCTGGCGGAGCGCCAACTGCAATCGACCAAGGAGGCGGAATGAAACGTGTATTGCTGACCGGTGCGGCCGGCGACGTCGGCGGACGTCTGCGCAAGCTGCTGAAGCCGATCTATCCGGAGCTGCGGCTGAGCGACATCAAGCAGCCGGCCAACCTCGAGGCCGGCGAGGCGTTCGTCGCCGCCGATCTCGCCAAGATGGACGAGGTCGAGAAGATCTGCGACGGCATCGAAGGCATCATCCACCTCGGCGGCTTCTCGGTGGAAGGGCCCTGGGACACCATCCTGCAGTCCAACATCATCGGCTGCTACAATCTGTTCGAGGCGGCGCGGCGCAAGGGCGTCAAGCGGGTGATCTTCGCGTCGTCCAACCACGCGGTTGGATTCTATCCGCGCACCGCCAAGATCGGCGTCGACGTCACCGTGCGGCCGGACTCGCGCTACGGCATCAGCAAGGCGTTCGGCGAGGCGGTGGGTGCGTTCTACTGCGACAAGCATGACCTGCGCGTGCTGTGCCTGCGCATCGGCAACGTCGGCGACAAGCCGCTCGACCAGCGCCGGCTGTCGATCTGGCTGAAGCCCGAGGACCTCGTGCAGCTGATCCGCATCGGCTTGGAAAATCCCGACCTGCGTTTCGAGATCTTCTACGGTGCCTCCTACAACGAGCGCGCGTGGTGGGACAACAGCCGGGCCTACGAGTACGGCTACCGGCCGACCGGCAAGGCCGAGGACTATCGCGAGGAGGCGCTGGCCGCGCAGACCAAGATCGCGCCCGATCCGGTCGGCGACTTCTTCCAGGGCGGTACGTTCTGCGCCGCCGAGTTCGACGGCGACGCCTCGCGCGTCTGGAAGCCGCGCTGAATCTCAAGCATGGGCGCGCCCGGTGGCGAGGGGAATGGCCCCGCGCGCCTGCTTGTTTTGCAGGTAGAAGGCCTTGAACTCTTGTGCCGGCTGCGCCTTGCCGAGCAGCCAGCCCTGCGCGAAGTCGACGTTGCGGGCGCGCAGATAGGCCGCCTGCGCCTCCGTCTCGACGCCTTCGGCGATGACGTGAAGGTTGAGCGTCTTGGCCATGTCGATGATGTGGGAGGTCACGGAGCTGGTCGCGGTATTGCGGCCGATCGTGTCGATGAAGGATTTGTCGATCTTCAAGGCATCCAGCGGCAGCCCTTGCAGGTACTGCAGGCTCGAGTAGCCGGTTCCGAAATCGTCGATCGCCACGGAATAGCCGAGCTCGCGCGCCCGCACGATGGTCGCGCGTGCCGAGTCGATGTCAACAAAGCCGCGCTCGGTGGCCTCCAGCCAGATCTGCTGTGGCCAGATGCCCGTATGCTCGAGGGCGTTCTGGATGACGGGCAGGACGCGCCCGGTCTTCACGTCGTCCGCGCACAGGTTGATGGCGACGTGCAGGGAGCGCTCCGCTACCAGCAGCTCGTTGAGATCGGCTATCACCGCATCGATGACCTGATCGGTGATCGCCGTGATCAATCCGCTTTCCTCGGCCAGCGGAACGAACAGGTCGGGCCGCGACGATCGAACCGTCGGGACGACGCCAGCGCACCAGCGCCTCGGCGCCGATCCACTTGCCGGTCTTGAGTTCTACGATCGGCTGATAGTGGGCGATGAATTCGCGGTTCTGCACCGCGATCCCCAATTCTCCCAAGGGCGACAGGCGCCTCTTGGAGAGCCACACCACCAGCCCGACGATGAAGAATGCGATGAAGGCCCCGATTGGCAGCAGCAGCATCTGCTCGCGTCGCAGGTTGCCCAGCATTTCGTCCCGTGACTGGATGGCGATGGCCATCCAGCTCGTCGGCTTGCGCGACGGCAAAGAGATTGCGCTCGTCCATGCCGTTGCGCGGCCGTGCAATGATCGATGTGAGGAGGGCAGGGTCCGGAGCATTCAATGTCGCGATCAGGTCCCCCTTGCTGCTGGCGATGGCGAGCCGGATACCGGGATCGACGATGACGTCGACAAATCGCTGCCGGTCGACGAGGGCGTTATGGTCCTTGTACTGGATCGCCATCATCGGTTTGCCGCGGGTGACGAGCGGCTGCATGTTGATCGTGACCTCGAGGCCATCGGGCGTCGTATAGTCGGCCGGCACCTGTTCGATGCGGGTTTCCGTCACTCCCCAGGACGTGCATTTCAGGATGCCGTTCTCGAAATACCCGAACTCGTGCACGCTCGGCGTATCGATGGTCAGCACCCTCATCTGCTCGATGTGATGCTTGGAGCAGGGCGGCGCATCGAAGCGCTGGATGGCGTAGAGCGCGTCCTTGCGTTTCGGCGTATGCCCTGTTCGCGCGGGTGATTGCTCTGTTTGCAAAGGCTTCCAAACGGCCATGCTCGGCCTTCACGGCAAGGGTCCAGGACACGTGCAGCATGATCATGATCGGAGCGACGGCACCGATGATGGCCAGCACCACAGCGACGGCGATGATCTGGAAACGCTGCACGTCTACTCCCGTGCCAACGGCAAGCTCGCGGTTGCCGGCGTGCACGAGTGTCCGGGCAATCGGCTGATGGCCCACATGGTTCAGCCGGATGATGGTGTGGGCGACAGATTAAGGATTTCCGATCGAATCCGGCACAAGGCGCCCGATCGCCAGTGGGTGATGCAACAGGAGACATAGTAAATTGTTGTTGGCGCGGTGCATGGCGCCGCTCACCCCCACCAGGTGCGTCCAGCGACTTAGGCTGGCTGTCGAGCAAAGGGCGTGGTCGGCGATAGCCAGCCTAAGCCGCGGATGCACCATCCGCCCCCCTCGTACGTAGCGAAGGCCTAAAAGTCGGCCTTCGCCACAGGGGGAGGAGCCGCAGACGGCCATGCGGGGAGTGCGCGAGCGGGCCTCCGGCGATGGAGGCGTCGGTCAGATCAGGCTGGCGCCGATGTTGATGGCGAGAGCGAGCACCGCCGTATTGAAGAAGAACGAGAGTATGGCGTGCAGGGTGACGAGCCGGCGCAGCGACTTGGTGCGAATGGACACGTCCGAGGTCTGCGACGCGGCACCGATCGACGTGGCGAAGTACAGGAAGTCCCAATAATCGGGGGTATCGTCGGCGGGAAACGCCAGCCCGCCCTCGAATGGCTCCGGCCCTTCGTCGGGCTGGTAGAACTCGTGTGCGTAGTGGAAGGTGAAGGCGATCTGGGTGACCAGCCAGAACAGCAGGATGGTCGCCGCAGCCAGCGATACGTGCAAGGTCTTGCCCGTGCCGCTGGCCTGCTTGGCTTCGCTCAGGACGCCGAGGATGGTCCAGAAGCTCAAAGCCACGGCCACCACGACGAGCAGCAGGATCACAGCAGCGCCCTCGTCCTGCACGGCCGCTCGTCTGCGCATCTCGGCGGCGCCGCAGGCCTGCATCAGGTAAACGCTGAAGACGAGGTATATGACGGCGCCGACGTCGAAGGCGATGGCCGTCCGGAAATTGCCGGAGATCGTTGCGGGCAGAAGGTAGGCCGCCAACGCCCCAATCAGCACGGCCAGATAGACCTTGGGCCGGATGGCGATCGACCGTACGATCGATTTGGGCCGGTACCATTGACTGCGGTGTCGTGCCATCGCCAGTCGCTCCCGCAAGGTTTGGCCGCTGCGCAGCCGGGGTACTGGTGTCCCGATTCCGAAGTTCGCCAACTTGCCGCCAGCGTTGCGAGCGAACCTCGGAATCATGAGAGACACTGGGTCATAGACTTGCAGACCTTCCGATCCTGGTGCGTAGTGTCAGACCCTCGTGCGAGCCGGCAGGATGACGTGTGCTTGAGGCGTTTTGCCAGGCTCGTGTGGACCCGGCAGCCTCGATGAGGCGGGACACTCATCGGCTAGCGGAACGCGGCCTGTGAGCCGTCGCGCTCGCGCAGGGTCACCCGGCCGTCGCTCATCTCGCGCGCGCCTACGACGGCCATCACCGGCACCGCCATGTCACGCGCCGCCAAGATGCGCCGCGAAAGGGTGTCGGAGCTGTCGTAGGCGACGGCCCGAATGCCGGCGTCCGCGAACGCTGCCAGCACGGCCGCGCCGTATCCAGCCTGCTCCTTCGAGATCGGCGCGACGGCGACCTGGTCGGGCGACAGCCAGAACGGAAGCACGCCACCGTGGTGCTCGAGCAGGATCGCGATCATGCGGCCGAGCGATCGAAGATGGCGTGATGGACCATCACGGGTCTCGACGGCTGCCGTCGGCGCCACGTAGGACGCCCCGAGCCGCTGCGGCAGCACGCCGTCGATCTGCACGGTGCCGACTGCCAGGATCGTCAAGCCGGTCGCGCAACACGAATTCAGCTTCGGTCCGTAGAATGCGCCTCGCCAGGATTAATTCGAGGCACGAGGCCGCATTGCCGCGCCGCATCGTCGAGCTTCGCCTCCGACCAGTCCCAGGTCGCGTCGTCGCCGGCCCGCACCGCGGGGCGAGTCGCCAGCGCCACTTCGAAGTCGGGAAAGCCGAGTTCTCGGTAGACCTCGCCCAGCAGGGCAATGAAGGACGCGACTTCGCGCTCTACGTCCTCCTCGCGGCAGAACACGTGCGCGTCGTCCTGCTCGAAAGCGCGGGTGCGCATGATGCCGTGCAGCGAACCGGAAGGCTCATTGCGGTGGCACGCACCGAATTCGGCATAGCGGATCGGCAGCTCCCGCCACGAGTGCAGTCCCTTGTTGAAGATCTGCACGTGGCACGGGCATGACATCGGTTTCAGAGCCATCGCCTGCTCGCCGTCGTCGAGCCGGAACATGTGCTCGCTGAATTTCTCCCAGTGGCCGCTGCGCTCCCAAAGCTCTTTTGGCAGCAGCTGCGGTGTGCGCACCTCGGCATAGCCGGCCCGGCGCATCTTGCCCCGGAGGTAGTCCTCCAGCACCCGGTAGATGGCGTGACCGCGCGGATGCCAGAACACCATGCCCGGCGCATCCTCCTGGATGTGCCAGAGCTTGAGTTTGACGCCGTGAGTTCTGTGGTCGAGATCGTCCATGGCTGTGTTCCTCGTGGTGGGAAGCAGCGCGGACGGGATCAGTCAAGAAACAGAAAGGCCCCGTCCGTCGCCGGCGGGGCCTTTTCTGGGTGAAGTACGCTTGTCTCTAGCGCGCGCAACCAGCAGGCGATCCACCGTAAGCGGTCGCCGTCGTCGTCGATGCTGATCGAAGCGCGTTCATGCGCCGTATATGGCGTCAGAGCGCCCTGGCGTCAACGTCCAGCCGCGTGGCGGTCGCGGATATGGATGAGGTGCGGGAAATTCAACACGCCCGTTTGCTTGGTCTGAATGCGCGAAACGCGACCATGGACGAACATAATTTATCGCATGCGCCGGCCGACCGCGTCGCCTATCCGACGAATGACCATCTCGACCTGCCCCTCGCCGGACAGGACCGTGGCCCGAGTAAGGGCGGGCTCGCCGAGCTTGACGGCGTGAATGACGAATTCGTCCGTCTCGGGCCGCTCAATGGGGTCGAAGAACCGGGCGTTGATGATGCGCAGAGCGGCCACCCTCTGCATGGCATCGACGAAGCTGGCCGGCGTCCACACGGTGCAATGGGCATCGTAGTATGCCCCGCTTTGCATCGCCCGCACCGCAGCCCGCAGGGCAGACAGGTCGCTGTTGTGGCGAGGCGCCTCGGAGAAGGGCCTGGACGTGTCAAGCCGCCGCCCATTGACGCGCGTGTCGTAGAACGACTGAGATATGAAATCGATTACCTGCGCTGCAGTTGGCATGGCCGGTGCGTGCAGCCAGTTCGCCAGGACATCCCCCAGCGAAGTTTCGCGGCGGTAGAAGTCCATTGTGTAGCGGCGATCGGGCAGCGCCAGGGCCAGGACGGCGCCCGGCCGCATCACGTCAAGGATTTGATTGAGCCAGCCTACCGTGTCGGGCACATGCTCCAAGACGTGGGTGGCGATGGCGTAGTCGAAGACGTTCTCCGCGGGGATGCAGGTGCGCAGAGGTTGGCCTGGTGTCCAGACCCAATCCACCGCCGGCACATCGCGGCCCGCCGCACCAGGATTCTTCGCCGCCTTTGCTGCAATTGTCGCGTTGTCGACGTAATCGACATAAGACACGCGATATCGGTCCTTGGTCAGAACCGCGTTGAAATAGGGCGCGACCTCGAGCCCGTGGCCGTCGAGGTTCAGGTGCTCCGTGATTGTGCGCCTGCGGTCGTCCATGGATTTGCAGTGTGCATCGCATTTGCTGCGACCGAAAGCGGCTCCGCGCAAGTAAGACGGGGATAACCATGCCGGAGCGCAGCGCTGACGATCGCCTGCCCTCTCACCGCCTGCGGCGAGCTACCCCGGCCGGGTCTGGCCGGTGCCGCGTACCACGTATTTGAAGGTGGTGAGCTGCTCGACGCCGACCGGGCCGCGGGCGTGCATCTTGCCGGTGGCGATGCCGATCTCGGCGCCCATGCCGAACTCGCCGCCGTCGGCGAACTGGGTGGAGGCGTTGTGCAGGACGATGGCGCTGTCGAGGCGCGTGAGGAAGCGCTCGGCGGTGGCCTGGTCCTGCGCGACGATGCAGTCGGTGTGCTGCGAGCCGTACTGCTCGATGTGGGCGATGGCGCGCAGTCGACGCCGTCCACCACCTTCACCGCGATGATGGCGTCGAGATATTCGGTCGACCAGTCCTTGGCCGTGGCCTTGCTTGACGCGCGGGTCGGCCTTCTGCGCCGCCGCATCGCCGCGCACCTCGCAGCCGGCCTCCAGCAGGGCGGCGATCAGCGCTTCGAGCACGCCGGCCGGCGCCTTGCGATCGACCAGCAGCGTCTCGGTGGCGCCGCAGACGCCGGTGCGGCGCATCTTGCCGTTGACGACGATCGCCTTGGCCATCTCGAGGTCGGCGCTGGCGTCGACGTAGGTGTGGCAGAGGCCTTCCAGATGCGCGAACACCGGCACGCGCGCCTCGGCCTGCACGCGCGCCACCAGGCTTTTGCCTCCGCGCGGCACGATCACGTCGATGCAGCCGCCGAGGCCCTCCAGCATCAGGCCGACGGCCTCGCGGTCGACGGTGGGGACGAGCTGGATCGCCGTCTCCGGCAGGCCGGCATCGCGCAGGCCGCGGGCGAGGCAGACCTGGATGGCGCGGCTCGAGTGATAGCTGTCGGAGCCGCCGCGCAGGATGGCGGCGTTGCCGGCCTTCAGGCACAGCGCGCCGGCGTCCGCCGTGACGTTGGGCCGGCTCTCGTAGATGATGCCGATCACGCCGAGCGGCAGTGCGCACGCGCGAGATGTCGAGGCCGTTGGGGCGGGTCCATTGCGCGATCACGCTGCCGACCGGATCGGGCAGCGCGGCGATGTCCTCCAGGCCCTTGGCGATGCCCTCGATGCGCTTGGGGTCGAGGGCGAGGCGATCGAGGAACGAGCCCTGCCGGCCGGCTTCCGTGGCCGCCGCCATGTCGCGCTCGTTGGCGGCCATGATGGCGGGAGTCTGCGCGCGCAACTCGCCGGCGGCTGCCAGCAAGCGCGGCGTTCTTGGCTTGGGTGGTGGCCTGGGCCAGGGCGCCGTGCGGCGGCGCGGGCCTGCTGCGCCGAGGCTCGCCATCAGGTCGGCCACCTCTTGGGTGGCTGCCGGCTTGCGGTTGCTCGTTGCGGCCATCGAGACCTTAACCTTTGCTCAGCACCATGTCGTCGCGGTGGATCAGCTCGGCGCGACCCTCGAAGCCGAGGATGGCGGCGATCTCGCCGCTCTTCTTGCCCATGATACGCGCCGCATCGGCCTGCGCATAGGCGACCAGGCCGCGGCCGAGCTCACGGCCGTCGGCAGCCCGGATCACCACGGCATCGCCGCGCTCGAAGGTGCCCTCGGCCGCGCGTCACGCCGGCCGGCAGCAGGCTTTTGCCGGACAGCAGCGCCCGTTCCGCCCCGGCATCGATGACGAGCTGTCCCTTGGGCTCGAGCTGTCCCGCGATCCAGCGCTTGCGGGCGGTGACCGGGTCCGACGGGGCCAGGAACCACGTGCACGCCGCCCCGCAGTCCAGCGCGCGCAGCGGGTGCAGGATCGTTCCCGAGGTGATCGCCATGTTGGCGCCGGACGCGAGCGCGATGCGTCCCGCCTCGATCTTGGTGACCATGCCGCCGCGCGACAGCTCCGATCCCGCGCTACCGGCCATCGCCTCGATGTCGGGCGTGATCTGCCGCACCTCGCGCACCAGCGTGCCGGCCGGCGTGCTGCCGGGCGGCGCGGTATACAGACCGTCGATGTCGGACAGCAGCACCAGGCAGTCGGCGCTGATCATGCTGGCGACGCGCGCGGACAGCCGGTCGTTATCGCCGTAGCGGATCTCGGTCGTGGCGACCGTATCGTTCTCGTTCACGACCGGTACCGCCCGCTGGGCAAGCAGGGTGGATAGGGTCTGCCGCGCATTGAGGTAGCGGCGGCGCTCCTCCGTATCCCCCAGCGTGAGCAGGATCTGCGCGGCGGTCAGCCCCTGCGCCTTGAAGGCCGCCTGATAGGCGCTGGCGAGCGAGATCTGCCCCACCGCTGCCGCCGCCTGCGACTGCTCCAGCGCCAATGCCCCTTTGCCGAACGCCAGCAGATGGCGGCCGAGCGCAATGGCCCCGGAGGAGACCACGATGGCATCCTTGCCGGCCTTGACCAGCCCGGCCACATCCTCGGCCAGCGACTGCAGCCAGGCCGCCTTGAGCTGGCCGCTGGCGCGGTCCACCAGCAGGCTCGAGCCGATCTTGACCACGACGCGGCGCGCATTGGTCCACTCGGGCCGCGCACGTCTGCGGCCCGCTGGAATCGGCGCTCTCTCCGATGCTGTGACTGGCCTTGCTCATGGCGCGTTGGCGTAGCTGGTCCGAGGCGCACCGCATAGCAGAAAAATGGCCGGCGCGCCCCCGCCTCGAGCGCCAATGGCAGGCAGCCGACAGTGCGGCCGCTGCCGGATTGGAGCATCCGCGCGATCTGCGCCCCCATCATTTCATGCGCCGCGCGGCTGCCGACCGGGTTGTCACGTTCGCCGAGATCTACCGGGTCCTTGCCCCGGGCGAGCTGCTGGCCGGCACCACCGATGCCCGTTTCCGTGACGCCTGGGCCATGGCGCAGGCGGAGAGCTTTGCTCCCGCCGACCCTGCGGCGTCACCTGTCATTCCGCAGGTTGCAGCCTAACGGCGGTGCGTCCGGCCGAAAGCGGATGTAGACTTGGCCCCGGAGCTCGTCACACCCATGCAGCAGGACGTCCCCATGAGCGCAGAGGCGCGCGCGAGCGAGGCCACGCAGGTGCGCCACCTGCGCCAGATTCTGCTGTGGCCCGTGAATCTCTTGCCGCTGGAGCCCGGCGACACGCTGCAGCACTGGGAGCATCTGGCCAAGAGCGACGGCAGCCCCTGGCGCGAGCTCGACGACGAGTTCGGCGACCCCTCCGAATTCCAGGAGCGGCACTACAACGAGTTCGTCACCTTCCTGCCGCCCGTGCAGCGCTTCCTCTACGGCCAAGGTGTGGGCCGGGCGGTGCGCCGCGTCTATGGCGAGAGCCCGATCAAGGTCATGCGCCGCACCGATGTCGCGAGCGCGCGCGTCACGCTCGCCCGCGACGCCGACCCGGTCGAGCTGCGCATCATTCACACCGACCTCTACTTCTTCTTCGATGTCGATGTCGCCATCCTGGCTTTGGAGGTCGCCTGCGACGACGTCGATCTGGCAACCGCGCAGGACGCGCTGTTCCGCTTCGGCCGCGCCTATCCGGCCTACTGGGAGGAGGACGCCCGCGGCGGCCATTGTCCCTGGCGCGTCGAGTGGCTCGGGCACGACGGCAAGGTCCTCGCCGTCTCGGACTACGAGAAGCGCGAAAACTATCTGGCGTTCGTGTGCGAACACCGCGCCCCGGCGGTGGCCGCGCATTGGGAGTACCTGCTCTCGCCGCTGGTCTTGCACCACCGCGACAAGCGCGGGCCGGTTCGCTACCGCCAGCTCGAATACTACCGCATGCCCTATCTCGCCTTCTTCGCCGTCGAGGATCCCAAGGCGCTGACGCGGGGTGATCTCATCCGCATCGGCGTCGGCAACGAGCCGGGCAATTCCTCGGAGCTGCCCTATTCGCCGAGCTACGTGGCCAAGTTCGAGGAGAGGTTCTGCAATGATCGCTACGGCGATGCCCACCTCGGCACCCCCTCGGACGGCATCCGCTTCATGTGCACCGGCCAAACCCTGGTCGTCGTGGGCCGTGCCGGGGACCGTTTTTTCATGAACGCCGACGGCGGCTTCCTCGGTCGCTTCCGCCATCAGCACTTCCTGCTGTTCATGATCGCGCACTTCCACAAGGCGGCCCTGCACATGTTCTCCGATCGCCTGGTGGCGGCTGTCAGCAAGCTCGACATCGGCGACCAGGAGACCAACCGCGTCTTCAGGCGCGACATCCGCCGCACCGTGGAGAACTTCCTGCGCTTCGAGCATCGCTACTGGTTTCACGAGATCTCCAACCAGGCCCAGGCCCGCGAGCTGTTCCAGCTCGCCCGCCAGCATCTCGATCTCGACGTGCTCTACCGCGAGATCCGCGAGGAGCTGCAGGACATGGGCAACTTCCTCGAGGTCGAGTCCATGCGCCGCCAGAACGAAACGGTGGTGCGGCTGACGGTGGTCACCATCTTCGGCTTGATCGGCACGGTCACCACCGGTTTTCTCGGCATGAACCTGTTGGCATGGGCCGAGCATCCGACCGATCTGCGCATGCTGGCGTTCGGCCTCGTCGCGCTGGTGACGGTCTCCTTGACGCTCTACACGGTCGTCAAATCGAGCCGGCTATCGGAGTTCCTCGATGCACTTTCCGACGAGCAGGTCGGCTGGCGGGGCAAGCTGAAGGCGCTGGGCAACGTGTGGCGCAACCGCTGATCGCAACGGCTGCAAGCCCGCCGTCTCGCCCGGGAGATGGGCACGAGCGCCGGGACTCAGGCTGAACGCACGTACTGTTTTGGGTCGCGGATACCGCCGCAAGCCGCTTTGTCGCCTGACGGTTTGCCCTGTGCTGCGCCATTCTGCCACGGGCGTAAGCGCGTCTCGCTTCGATGGTCCTATTCGATACGCGCAGTAACCATCGCGCAAACCTCTTGTGTCCGGTGCAACTCCAGTCCGGCTATACGACAGACGGGTCGATTGGTCGGGGACCTCCGTCGGGGACCCAAGGTCCGTTGTGAGGGCCGTGTGCTCTTTCTACGATGGTTCATGGCCGCGACTCCCTTGTGTGGGGATTGCCGATGCTAGCCGCCGCGCCGAGCTGAGCATGCAGAAGCATCGCCAGCATAGAAAGCGCGTCACCACCGGGTGGCCCAAGAACACTCGTTTGGATGGAAGCGTTCGAGGGATAGCTGGGCCTTTTTGGCGTCGGTCTTGCAACGACACCGTGTCGTTGCTCCGAATTGGTAAGGCCATGCATTCAAACGCGACGTATTCAATCGACCCTGCGGCCGCCGCACTGGCTCTTGGTAAACAGCCCGAGGCGAGCCTTGCATCGCCCGTCGATACCAGGGCCGGGCATTCCGCCAGCCTCTCCCACGGCGAGGAACAGCAGGCGCTTGGCGGGCTCCCTAAGCGAGTTCTCGACATTGCGGTTGCCTCCATCGCGCTGGTTCTGCTGCTGCCGATGATGCTGATGGTGACGGCCTTGATACGGCTCGTGATGGGTGGGCCAGTGATTTTTGCCCAGCCACGGATCGGCCTCGGAGGCAGGGTGTTCACCTGCTACAAATTCCGCAGCATGGTTGCCAATGGCGAGGAGGTCCTGCACCGGCACCTCGCCGCAAACCCCGCAGCCGCCCGGGAATGGACGGAGACGCGCAAGCTGGCGCACGACCCAAGAGTCGGCTGCCTCGGCAATATCCTGCGCAAGTCGAGCATCGACGAGTTGCCGCAGCTGTTCAATATCCTTCGGGGAGACATGAGCCTGGTGGGGCCGAGGCCGGTCGTTCCCGACGAGCTCGAATACTACGGCCGCCACGTACAATCGTATCTCAAGGCCCGGCCGGGACTGACCGGCGTCTGGCAGATCAGCGGCCGCAATCGACTGAGCTATGCCGACCGCGTTGCCAAGGATCGCCACTACGTCCGCCATTGGTCGCTGGCAGTCGATGTTGCCGTCCTGATCAAGACCATCCCCGCAATCCTGAAATTCAGCGAAACGGCTTAGGAGAGGCCTGCAGGTGCTCGATCACGTATCAAGATCGGCAAAGCCAAGCGCGAGGCACGCTGCGAGGTCCGGCGAGCTGACGATCTTCGACAGCATTCCTGATCTTGTCGATTTCGTCATCCGCAGCCTTCGCGTCGTTGCGCTCTCGATCGGTTTGGCTTTCACCGCCGCCCTCATCTACGTGCTGACGGCCAAGCCGATATTCACGGCGCACGCTCAGCTTCTCATCAATGTTCAACAGCCATCCTTGTTTCGCGAGCAATCGCCCGATAACCGGCTGTTGCAGGATCGTTTCGAGATCCAGAACCACATCGCGATGCTGGAATCCGATCAGATCGCGCTGATTGTCGCCAAGAACCTCAATCTCCTGCCGCCCTCGACCGGGCCCGATGCTGCAAGCAGCGGAACGGATGCACAGAAGGTCCGGCAAATCATTGCTGCATTTCAGGAGGGGCTGGAGGCGCGCCGCGCCAAGGAATCCTACATCATCGAGATCTTCTACAGCAGCCAGGATCCCGAAATGGCCGCTCGCTTCGCCAATGCTGCGGCGGATGCCTACATCGAGGATCAGATCACCACGCGATCCGAGGCTGCGCGCCAAGGCAGCCAGTGGCTGGAAGAGCGGATCGATCAACTGCGCACGCAAATGAATGTGGCCTCGCTCAAAGCGCAGGAGGTAAAGGCAAGGCGCGACTATCGTCTTGCCACCAAGGTTGAAGCCCGGTCTGCAACGACCGACAGGGCGGAGACGGGAGCGGCGAAGGCGCCGCAGAATACCCTCGAGGAGCTAGAGTCGACCGCGCTCACGTACCGCAAGGTCTATGAGAGCTACCTCCAGGCCCATACGGAAGCCGTCCTGCGTCAATCCTACCCGATCGCCAATGCGCGGGTGATTGCCAGGGCCGCGCCGCCCCTGGCCAAGAGCAGTCCCAAGGTGGGACGATCGCTTCTCGGAGCCATCGTGTTGGGCGGCATGTTCGGATTTGGATTTGCACTTCTCAGGGAAGCGCTTCCCAGCACCTGAGGCGCAGTCGCGAGGCCGGCGATGCCTGATCGCAACCCCTTACGTTCTCAGTCGCAGCTACGCACAACCAGCGGCCGGCAATACCGCGCCAACCAATACCGCGCCAACAAGGAACACCACATGCGAGTCGGGCCTCTAGTAAGCGTCGCCGTACTCCGGTTCATCGAGGCAGCGCACCGCGCTTCGAGCGACATGCTGGCACAGCTGCTTGGGGTCTGGAGCGACCGAAAGCACCACGTTGCGAGCATGGCGACAGGGGCTCAACGTACTTTCGTTGCCTGGAGCTGGCTGGTCCTTCCGATCGTTGTCGTCGGCATGCTCGTTGTGCCCCGCTCCGGCGGTTTGGCGGGTCCCGTCGGCAGCAACGACTATGTGCTGGGCTCGCAGGACAAGGTCCGCCTGAAAGTGTTCGAATGGCGCGCGTCTCGCGACGAAATCTTCGAATGGACGGCATTCAACGCCGAATACACCGTGGGACAGGGCGGCAAGATCTCCCTGCCTCTGGTTGGCGACGTGCTGGCAGCGGGCAAGTCCGCGACGGACCTGTCGCAGGCGATTGGACAAGCCCTGCAGGCACGCATTGGTCTCGTTGAGCCGCCGAGCATCTCCGTCGAGGTGGTGCAATTCAGGCCGTTCTACATCGTCGGCGACGTGGAGCGCCCCGGCGAGTACGCCTACCGGCCGGGTTTGACCCTTCTGCAAGCCATCACCATCGCCGGCGGCGTGCCGCGGTCCAAGAGTGGCCCGGCGAGGCTGGAGCGCGAGGCGATCGCGACAAGGGGCGACCTGCGTCTCCTTGAAACGGACCTGGTGGCGACGCTGGTTCGCAAGGCGCGGCTGAGCTCGGAGCTGCAGGCAAGCGACGAGATTGCCATTCCCGATGAGCTGAGCGCATCGGCCGGCGAAGGCTTCTACCGATCGATCGTCAATCATGAGCGTCTGCTGTTCCAAAGCCGCAAGGAGAGCTTTGCCACGCAGGTGCGGGCCCTCGAGCAGCTGAAGGTCCAGCACGAAACGGAAGCGGCATCACTGGTCAAGCAGCTCGCGATGCATGACTCTCTTATCGAGCTGCTGAAGCCCGAGCTGGAGACGGTTCTCCATCTCTACAAGCAGCAGCTCGTAACCGCGACTCGCAAGCTCGCGGTCGAGCGCAATGCCAACCAGCTCCAGGCCGACCGGCTCAGGCTCGAAACGGCCCTTGCCAGGGCCCGTCAGGAAGCCACCAAGACCGAGATCGCCATGATCGACCTGCAAAACAAGCGGTCGACCGAGATCAATGCGGAACTGCGGCAGAGCCAGGCCAGGTTGAACGAGCTGAACGAGAGGATCGAGACGGCACAGAGGCTGCTGTACGAGACCGAGGTTACCGCGCCGCGCTTCCTTGCGGTGCGCAGCCGGCCGAAGGACGCGCAGCCCATCTACGCTGTCGTCAGGGTGAGCGCGGGGCGTCCCATCGAGTTGGAGGCCAACGAGATGACACAAATCGAGCCGGGCGACACGATCAAGATCGAGCTGCCTCAGCCCGGCAGCGGCGTGCAGCTGGAAGAAGCTCGCGACGCGCGGGAAACGCGTCAGCCCGGCCCGACGTTCGCTGGGTCCTGGACCGAGAAACGATAGCCGCGCCTCGGCGCCGCGAGGGAGACGCCCTGGCCGTGAGCCGGCGTCTCCCACTTTCGTTCAGGCGCGGGCCTCGCGCCATCTGCGATAGGTCGGATACACCAGCGTGATGGCCGACAGCAGCATCAGCACCAGCGACACGGGCCGCGTGAAGAAGGTGGTCCAGTCGCCCTCGGCGCTGATCATGGCGGTCAGGAAGTAGTTCTCCGCCAGCGGCCCGAGGATGGTGCCGAGCACCAGCGGCGCGATCGGGAAGCGGAACTTCTCGAACAGGTAGCCGACCGCGCCGAACGCCACGATGGTCCACAGGTCGTTGACGTTGTTGCGCGCCGCCAGCGCGCCGATGAAGCAGAACATCACCACGAACGCCGACACCGCCGCCTCGCGGAAATCCAGCACCTTCACCAGCGCCTTGATGGCGAAGTAGCCGAGCAGGCACATGCCGATCAGCGCCACGAACACCGACGCGAAGATCGCGTAGATCAGGTCCGGCTGGCTGACGAACACCTGCGGCCCCGGCTGCACGCCCTGCAGCATGAAGGCGCCGAGGATGATGGCGGTCGCGCCCGACCCCGGAATGCCCATGGTGAGCAGGGGGATCATGGCGCCGCCGACCGAAGCCGTGGCCGCCGCCTGCGGGGCGACGATGCCCTCGGGGATGCCCGTGCCCATCTCCTTGCGCCGCCGCCCGTACTGCGCCTCCACGCCGTATGAGAGGAACGAGGCGATGGTGGCGCCGGCGCCCGGCACGATGCCGATCAGGATGCCGAGGATCGACGAGCGGGCGAACGAGCCCTTCACGGCCATCAGCTCGGAGGCCGATGGAAGCTTGGTCTCGATCTTGCCGATCTTGTCCAGGGTCGGCGACGTGAAGCCCCGCTCGAGGCGCGACAGCACCTCGCCCAGGCCGTAGGCGCCGACCATCACGCCCAGGTACTCGATGCCGTCGCGCAGCGTGTCGATGCCGAACGAGAACCGCTCGATGCCGTAGGTGCCGTCCACGCCCACCGATGCGATCAGCAGCCCGATGAACAGCGAGATGAAGGCATTGACCGGCGAGCCGCCGCCGAGACAGACCACGCTCGCCAGCCCGAAGAACACCAGCGCGAAATATTCGGGCGCCGAGAAGCTGAGCGCGATCTTGGCCACCGGCTCGGACGCGGCGACCATCACCACGGCCGCCACCAGGCCGCCGGCCAGCGCCGCAAACAGGGTCCAGCCCAGCGCCTTGGCCGGCTCGCCCTTCCTGGCCATCTCGTAGCCGTCCCACAGCAGCGGCACGTCGATCGGCTCGCCGGGTATTCGGAACAGGATGGCCGTGAACGCGCCGCCGTAGGTGCCGGTCACGTACATCGCGGTCAGCAGGATGACGGCCGGCGTGATGCCCATCTTGTAGGTGAAGGGCAGCGCCAGCACGACGCCCATCACCAGCGTCAGGCCGGGCAGCACGGCCACCAGCAGGCCGAGCACCAGCCCGATCATCAGCACGAAAATGTTGACCGGCTGGAAGACGGTCAGAAAGCCCTGGCCGAGGTGGATCAGCACGTCTTGCATGGCTCGGTGTTACCTCTCAGCGCATCTGCAGCAGCTGCGCGAGCCACAGCGTGAATTCCTGGAACCGTCCGGTTCCCAGCGGCAGCGACACGTAGACGACGCCGCGGAAGATGTAGAACAGCACGAGCGTGCCGAGCAGGCTGGTCAGCAGGATGCCCGGCACATTGCGCCACTGCCCGACCAGCATGAACAGCGCCATCAGCAGGAAGGTGGCGATCGGAAAGCCCAGGTATTCGAGCGCGACGGGATAGGCGAGGAACAAGGCAAAGCCCATCGCCACCAGGCCGTAGCGAGGAGGGCCCGTGTACTCCTCGTCCGCGACGTCGCCCGGCAGCGCCGGTCGGTCCTCGTCGGCGGCGCCACTATCCATCGGCGCATCGGCGCGCCTGAAGCTGTTGACCAGGCCGACCAGGCAGGTGAGCAGCAGCAGTCCGAGCACCATCTTGGGCCAGGCATCGGGCCCGAGCCGGCCCGGTACGCTCGGAAACTCGAATTGGAGCGCCAGCCAGTACAGGTAGGCGCCCACGACCATGACAGCCGCGTAAGGCACGGCTCGGCGCAAAGCCAGCATCGGCTCTTCCCTTAAGATTGGGGCCAAGGATGCCGCCGCGACATCCTTGGCCTCCAGCGTCACGATACCCACGGCGCACCACGCTCCACACGCGGCGCGCTGGCCTTGCTAGTTCTTCTTGGTCTCGCCGGCCGCGGCCGGTGCTTCGGCCTTGGTCATGCCGACCTGGGCGGCCAGCGACTGCATGGCCTTCAGCTCGCCGTCGAGGAAGGCGCGCGCCTTGTCGGCGGCAACGAAGCTGCCGGAAGCCGCGTACTGATCCTGCAGGTACTTGACGTAGTCGGGGTCTTGGGCGGCAACCGCGAGCGCGTCCGACAGCGTCTTGACGACCTTCGGATCGGTGCCGGCGCGCACCACGATCGAGCGGAACTGCGGCAGGGTGACCTGGTCGCCGATCTCGACGGAGGTCGGCACATCCTTGAAGTTCTCGTCGCGCTTCTCGGCGAACACCAGCACCGGCTTCATCTGCTTGTTGTCGACGAAATTGCGCACGTCGCCGATCTGCTCATAGAGGATGTCGGCATGGCCGCCCAGGATCGCCGCGTAGCGCTCGCCCGGCTTGGAGAACGGCACGGCTACGAATTTCAGGCCCTTCTTCTTGACGTAGTAGTTGATGGTGAGGTCGTCCGCCGAGCCGAAGCCCAGCATGGCGACGCGCACCGTTTCCGTCTTGGCGATCTTCTCGACGTCCGCCCAGCTCTTGAACTTGCCGCCCTCGGCAACCAGGAACGCCGACGGCTGCTGGATGACGACGCCGAGCGGCACGATCTCGCTCATGGTCCACTTCGGCGCCGGCGTGCCCGCCTGCAGGGCAAACGTGTCGCCGATGAAGACCGACACCGAGTAGCCGTCGGCCGGCGCCGTCAGCATCTTGGTGAGGCCCGTCTGGCCGGTTGCGCCCGGCACGTTGACGACCGGCATCGACACCTTGAGCTTGGGTTCCATCAGGCTGGCCAGCTTGCGCGCCACCTGGTCGGCGCCGCCGCCGGGACCCCACGGCACCACGAACTCGATCGGCCTGGAGGGAAACTCCTGCGCGGCTCCCGGCGCCGCCGCTGCCAGTGCCAGCCCCGCAGCCGACGCCGCGGTGAACATCATCTCTCGCATGCGAGGGATCATTTTTGTCTCTCCGATTTTCCAAGTCGCATTCGATTTTGGGCAGAGTGCCGCGCTGAGCGGCGTCGGACAAGTCACGAAAGCCGCAAAGCGCCTTTGTGCGCTGTGCGGCCCCGAAAGCTCGCCGGTTCGGCAGCGTTGCAGCCCCGCTCAGCGGAGCAATGCAAATGTCGTGCAGACTTCCCCGAACGACCAGGCAGCGCTCGTGCCCAGCCGAAATCCGCCCCCGCGGACAGTGCCCACTGTCCAACCGCGCAGCGTGGTGAAATTATGTCGCCGCGGCCTGCGCGTGCCGGCTCGATCCGCACAGCAGATGTGCGGTGCAGTCATCCGCGCAAGGCACGTCGGTTCGCTGACGGTGTTGCCTTCGATTCAGCACCGCTCGCCCGCTCTCACGCCAGCGCGGCCTTGGCCGCCGCGCGCACCTGATCGAGCGTGAAGGGCTTGGTGATCTCGCCCGCGAGCTTCGACTTGAGATGCTTGGCGCGATCCAGCTCGCCGGCGAACCCCGACATCAGGATGACGCGCATCTTGGGCGCGATCACCAGCGCCTTCTCGATCAGCTCGATGCCGTCGACGCCCGGCATCTGCACGTCGGAGATCAGCAGCTCGAAGGCGCCGCCCCCGCCCTGCAGCTGCTCGAGCGCCTCGGCTCCGTCGTGTGTCGCAGTTACGTCATGTCCGTCGCTCGCCAGCGCTCTCTGCACCAGGTCGCGCGCTGCCGCATCGTCGTCCGCCAGAAGGATGCGTGCCATGCTGCTCTCCCCTCGTCGACTTAGACTCGCGCGGCGGCTATTCCCGCACGATGCGTCCGACGAACGGAAGCTCGCGGTAGCGCTGCGCCAGGTCCATTCCGTAACCTATCACAAAGGCGTTCGGACATTCGAACGCGCGTAGATCGGCGCCGATGTCGGCTGCCCGCGGCACCGGCTTGTCCAGCAGCACGCAGGTCAGCACGCGCGCGGCACCGCGCGCCGTGATCAGGTCCTTGGCGAATGCCAGGGTGCGGCCGGATTCCAGAATGTCGTCGACGATCAGCACGTTGCGGCCGGCCACGTCGACCTCCAGGTCACGCAGGATCTCGACCCGGCCCGACGAGGTGGTGGCCGACCGGTAGCTCGAAAGCGACATGAAATCGACCTCGGGGGACAGCCCGTTGTGGTGCAGGGCGCGGACGAGGTCGGCGGCAAAGACGAAGCTCCCGTTCAGGACCGATACCATCAGCAATGGCTCGAGCTTCGCGCCGGCAATGGCTTGCGCCAGTTCGTCAATGCGCCGGGCGATGCTGCTCGGCGGAGAACACGACCTCGATCGTGTGGCTCGGTGTGGCTTGTGCCATGAACGAATCCCTTGCAGTGCAGGATCTTAGCAGATCGGCGCGGCCCTCGGGGCGACACTGTATACTCGCCCCGATACATCAGTCCGCCACAATCCTGAACGATGCATCGCAATCCCCATGAGTGTCCCGATTGTGACGTTCGCTGGTGTTCGGCGCTGGGTTCTGGAGCGAACTTCGCAATCGTAAGGGACACAAGAAGCATAAGAGTTGCTAGTGTGATTGAGATCGAGAAATTCTCTCGCCGCCAGACTGCGGGCAGACCGCGAGCTTCGGCGAATTTCTCGATCATGACACTGGTGCACATATGGGCCGGGCGGCCCGCTCGGGCCGGAGGCCGCGATAAACCGTGATCAGACTGCAGGCCATCGGCTTGAAATACCCGCGCGGCACCGAGGTGCTGCGTGACGTCACCTTTCACTTGCGACCGGGCTCTTTCCACTTCCTCACCGGACCCTCGGGCTCCGGCAAGACCTCGCTGCTGCGCCTGCTGTTCATGTCGATGCCGCCGACGCGCGGGCAGATGTTCATCCTGGGTCAGGACATTAGCCGGGTCGCTCCCGCCAAGCGCGCTCAGCTGCGCCGCCGCATCGGCATCGTCTTCCAGGACTTCCGCCTGCTCGACCACATGACGACCTGGGAGAACGTGGCGATGCCGCTGCGCGTCACCGGCAAGCGCATCTCCGACTACAAGGAGGATGTCACGGACCTGCTGCAGTGGGTCGGGCTGGGCGACCGCATGCACAACTTCCCGTCGGTGCTGTCGGGCGGAGAGAAGCAGCGCGCGGCCATTGCCCGCGCCGTCATCAACAAGCCGGAACTGTTGCTCGCCGACGAGCCGACCGGTAACGTCGACCCGCAGATGGCGCGCCGCCTGCTTCGCCTGTTCATAGAACTCAATCGCCTGGGCACGTCCGTCGTCATCGCCACCCACGACCATCAACTTATGCGGCAGACCAAAGCGCCGCGCCTGGAACTGCACGAGGGCCATGTCCGGATCGTATGACAGGCCGACAGGGGCCCCCACGCGACAGTCTCGAGCTCGATCCCTACCGTGATCGCACCGGCCCGGCGACGGTCACGCAGGGCCGCGGCACGCAGGAGCAGACGCGACCTGCCGCACGGCCGGCCGGGGAGGAGCGCGCGTCCCGCTCCCGCCGCAACGAGCCGGGCCAGACCAACGCACCGATCGTGCCGGCCGGGTCCGTCACCGGCCGCTCGCTGACGCTGGTGATCACCATCATGTGCTTCCTCGCCTGCCTGACGGCCGGCGCGGTCTACATGATGAACCAGTCCGCTTCGGCCTGGCTGCGCGACATCGCCAGCGAGGTCACGGTGCAGGTCGAGGTGAAGAACCGCACCGACGTCGACAAGTTCGTCGGCGACGTCACGCGCTTCCTGTCGCAGCAGCCGGGCATCGTCAATGCGCGTGCGCTGAGCGTGGGCGATTCCGCGCAGCTGCTCGAGCCTTGGCTGGGACAGACCGACGCGCTCAATGCGCTGCCGATCCCGCGCATCGTCGCCGTCGAGCTCGATCGCGCCAATCCGCCCGACTTCGACCAGTTGCGCTCGACCTTGAACCGCGAGTTCAAGGACGTGACGCTCGACGACCATCGCCGCTGGCAGGCCGCAAATCCGCACCATCACCCGCTCCTTCGCGCTGGGCGGTCTCGCCATCCTGCTGCTGGTGGGGCCGCCACCACCGCCGTGATCGTGTCGGCCACCAAGAGCGCCATGGCGTCCAACCGCGACATCGTCGAGGTGCTGCATTTCGTCGGCGCCACCGACCGCTTCATCGCGCGCGAATTCGAGCGTCACTTCCTGCGGCTCGGGGTGAGGGCCGGCATCGTCGGCGCCATCTGGGCGATGTTCGTGTTCCTGATCATGCCGACGGTCATGGAGTTGCTGGGCGGCGGCACGGTAACCATCACCGAGATCCGGCGCCTGATCGGCACGGCCGCGCTCGATCCGCCCGGCTATTTCCTGCTCGGCATCGTCGTCCTGGTCATCGCCGCGCTGTGCATGCTGACGTCGCGGATCGGCGTTTATCGCATTCTGAACAGTCAGCATTGACGCAACAGCCGCGGGGGCGTTCTGTTTAGGGTTGTCGGCAAGGCTCGTCACAAAGGTGTCCAAATCGGCTAGACTTGCCGCAAGGACGTCATTGGATACGCCGAGGCGACCGTCCGGAGAGGTGTCGTGGCACGAGCAGGCAGACGTATCGCCTTAGCCGTGGGCGCGATGGTCCTCGTCTTCCTGGCTGGCTTCGTCGCTTTCGCGAGCGGTGTCGCCAGCTCGACGCCGACGGTCGTGGAGCGCGCCGACGGCATCGTCGTGCTGACCGGCGGCTGCGCACCGACTGGCCGAGGCGGCGCGCCTGCTGGCCGACGGCCGCGGCAGCCGCCTGCTGATCTCCGGCGCCAACCGCATGACCAGCCGCGATGACCTGCAGCGCAAGAGCGGCATCTCGCGTGGAGATGTTCGATTGCTGCGTCGATATCGGCTATGAGGCCCAGGACACGCCGGGCAACGCCGACGAGACCATGCACTGGGCGGCGGACCAGAGGTTCTCCAAGCTGATCATCGTCACCTCGAGCTATCACATGCCGCGCAGTCTGACCGAGCTCGGCCGCGTCATGCCCGACGTCAAGCTCGTGCCCTATCCGGTCGTCACGCAGGGCTTCCGCAAGGATCGCTGGTGGCGCGATTTCGGCACGGCGCGCATTCTGCTGTCGGAATACGTGAAGTTCCTGCCCTCGGCTGCGCGGTTCGGCGTGGCCCGGTTGCTGCGGATCGTTGGACGGCAGCGCGTTCGCCGACGCCGCGGCCACGCACGGCGCCCACCGGTGAGCGACGCCTTGTTAGTGGCCCGCTCGCTGCTTTTCCTGGTCGTTTTCTACGTCAACACGGCGGTCTTCCTGGTGCTGGGCAGCTGGCTGCTGGCCGCGCCGCGGCGCTGGGCCATGCAAGGCCTGCAGGCTGCACGGCCTGGCCAGCCTGTGGTGGCTGAAGCTGATCTGCGGCACGCGCGTCGAGGTGCGCGGTCGCGAGAAGCTGCCTGACGGGGCCTGCCTGGTCGCCGCCAAGCACCAGTCGGCCTGGGATACGTTCGCCCTGATCCCGGTGTTCCGCGACCCGGCCATGGTCATGAAGGCCGAGCTCGGCTGGATCCCGCTGTACGGCTGGTTCAGCCACAAGTTCCAGCACATCTTCGTCAAGCGCGACAAAGGCCCGAGCGCGCTCAAGGCCATGATCCGCGATGCCCGCCAGCGCGCCGCGCAGGGCCGCGAGGTCGTCATCTTCCCCGAAGGCACCCGTCGCCCGCCGGGCGCCCCGCCCGACTACAAGCCGGGCTACCTGGCCCTCTACGACGGGCCTGGGGCTGCCCTGCGTGCCGCTGGCGCTCAATTCGGGCTGTTCTGGCCGCGCCGCAGCCTGCTGCGCTATCCGGGCACCATCGTCATCGAGATCCTCGATCCCGTCCCCGCAGGGCTGCCCCGCGCCGAGGCCCGCCAGCTCATCCAGTCCCGCATCGAGACCGCCTGCGAGCGCCTGATCGCGCGAGGCCCGGGGCGCAGCCCAACCCGCCGCCGTTGCCGGATCCCGCAATCGTTAGCGCCGCCAGCCACGTCCGATACGAAATAGGAACATAAAGAGAACATTTTATTGACGGGCCACGTCCTGGCACCTATATTTTTGTACTGTTCATCACTCTCAGCCTAGTCAGCCCCATGCGCCGCCAGCCGCCGCCTCTGCCCGGGATTTCCCAGCAGATCTGGGACATGAAGTACCGCCTCAAGGGAACGGACGGCAGCGTCGTCGACCGCACCCTGGACGATACCTGGGCGCGCGTGGCCGCAGCGGTCGCAGCCGCCGAGCCCAAGCGCGCCCGCAAGCGCTGGGAGAAGGCCTTCGCCGAGGCCATGGCGGATCTCGCCTTCCTGCCGGCCGGTCGCATCCTGGCCGGCGCCGGCACGGGCCGCGACGTTACGCTCTTCAATTGCTTCGTGATGGGCCGCATCGAGGACGACCTCGGCTCCATCTTCGAGAACGTCAAGGAAGCCGCGCTCACCATGCAGCAGGGCGGCGGCATCGGCCACGACTTCTCCACGCTGCGACCCAAGGGCGCGCTGGTGAAGAGCATCGGCGCCGACGCATCGGGGCCGGTCAGCTTCATGGACGTGTGGGACGCCATGTGCCGCACCATCATGTCGGCCGGCGCGCGCCGCGGCGCCATGATGGCCACGCTGCGCTGCGACCATCCCGACATCGAGGCCTTCATCGACGCCAAGGCCGACGCGGCGCGGCTGCGCAACTTCAACCTGTCGGTGCTGGTGACGGACGCCTTCGTGCGCGCCGCCAGGAACGATCAGGACTGGCCCCTCGTGTTCGCCGGCAAGACCTACCGCACCGTCCGCGCCCGCGCGCTGTGGGACCGCATGATGCGCGCCACCTACGACTACGCCGAGCCGGGCGTCGTCTTCATCGACCGCATCAACGCCGAGAACAACCTCGCCTACTGCGAGACGATCAGCGCACCAACCCGTGCGGCGAGCAGCCGCTGCCGCCGCATGGCGCCTGCCTGCTCGGCTCGATCAACCTGGCGCGGCTGATCGACAAGCCGTTCACGCCGCGACGCCACCCTGGATACGGCGCGGCTCGAGGCGCTCACCGCCACGGCCGTGCGCTTCCTCGACAACGCCATCGACGTCTCCAACTATCCGCTGCCCGCGCAACGCCAGGAGGCCAAGGCCAAGCGCCGCATCGGCCTCGGCGTCACCGGCCTCGCCGACGCGCTGATCCTGGCCGGCGTGCGCTACGGCACGCCCAAGGCCATCGCGCTGGCCGAGGGCTGGATGACCGCCATCAAGACCGCCGCCTACCGCGCCAGCGCCGAGCTGGCGCGCGAGAAGGGCGCCTTCCCGCTGTTCGACGCCGAGAAGTTTCTGGCCGCGCCCAACGTGCGTCGCCTGCCCGAGGACGTGCGCGCCGCGATCGCCGCGCACGGCATCCGCAACGGCCTCCTCACCTCCATCGCGCCGACCGGCACCATCTCGCTGCTGGCCGGCAACGTGTCGAGCGGCGTCGAGCCGGTGTTCGACTTCCGCTACGAGCGGCGCATCCTGGAGCGCGACGGCTCGACGCGCCAGGAGACGGTGGAAGACTACGCCTTCGCGCTCTACCGCGAGCGCTTCGGGGCCGCCGCGCCGCTGCCCGAGGCCTTCGTGCGCGCCGAGGAGATCGCTCCGCGCGCGCATCTCGAGATGCAGGCCGCCCTGCAGCGGCACGTCGACAGCTCGATCTCCAAGACCATCAACTGCCCGGCCGACATGAGCTTTGCGGACTTCCAGAGCGTCTACCTCGACGCCTACGCGCTGGGCCTCAAGGGCTGCACCACCTTCCGCCCCAACGCCGTCACCGGCTCGGTGCTGAGCCGCCCGGCCCCTGCTGAGGCCGGCGCCGGCTACCGTGGTGGCGACCCCCGCCCTGATCGAAGAGCCGGCTGTGGAGGAGCCCCTGCTGCCCGGCCTCGCGCTCGCCGGCGGCCGCCAGGGCGCCGTTGTGTACATGGCCAAGCCGCTGGAGCGCGAAGGCGCGCTCGCCGGCTTCACCTACAAGATCAAGTGGCCGGGCAGCGACCACGCCATGTACATCACCATCAACGACATCGAGCGCGGTCCTGCCGGAGGCGGGCCTTCAGAGCATCCTGCCGGAGGCGGGCACACCCCACGCCGCCGGCCGTTCGAGGTGTTCATCAACTCCAAGAACCTCGAGCACTACGCCTGGACGGTCGCGCTCACGCGCATGATCAGTGCGATCTTCCGTCGCGGAGGCGATGTCGCCTTCGTGGTCGAGGAGCTCAAGGCCGTGTTCGACCCGCAGGGCGGCCAATGGATGGGCGGCCGCTACGTGCCGAGCCTGCTGGCCGCCATCGGCCAGGTGATCGAGACCCACATGATCCGCACCGGCTTCCTGGTGCCGGAGGCCCAGCAGGGCGCCGAGGAGGCCCAGCGCAAGGCCCTGGCGGCCGGCGACCTCGGCCGCGGCAAGCCCTGTCCGCGCTGCAATTCCCCATCCCTGTACCGCCAGGAAGGCTGCTGGGTTTGCCACTCCTGCGGCTATTCGAAGTGCGGATGAAACCAATCCGGGGCGCCGGCGTTAACCGATCACGTAAAGTGTCTCATCCTGTAGCGCCTTGAAATCACTCGCCGGTGGCCACATTTCAGCTCGAAATGTCGGGTACCAAACGAGCCTGATCCCCGAAGTTCACGCGTAACGCCCCGGATTCGAATGTCCGCCCGCATTCTCAGCCTTGACCGCCTCGCCGACCGACGGCCCTCTCCAGAGCCCGTCCTCGTCGAAGCCCTGCTCGACCGCGCCGGCGGCGTCTGCTCCTGGCTCGGCGCGTCCGGCCAGCGCTACGCGCACAGCATCTTCAGCCTGATCGAGTGCCCGCCGCTGCCGAAGGTCGCCTATGCGCTCGTGCGCCGCGACGCCAACGGCACGCGCAAGGTGCTGCAAATCGCCAGCGGCACCAGCGATGCGCCGACGCTCAATCTGGCCCGCATCCGCCAGCGCGGCGCCATGCTGGGCGCCAACGAGGTGCACGTGCACGCGCTGGCGCAGGACCGACGACGAGCGCCAGCTGGTGGTCTGCGACCTGCGCGCCGGTCAGTTCGGCGCACTCGCCGAGGAGCCGGCACGCGCCGTCTGCGCCTGAGGCTGGGATCGGCCGTCGCCCGGCCTTCCGTTCGCTGAACCCACACGCAGCCGATAGAGAAACCTGCGCCGCTGCTCCGGCCGCATGCGCCTTACCGCGACCGGCTGGCGGGCCGCCGCGCGCAGCATCCCGAGCGCCGCCGCGCTGCCGCGCGGTGTCACCGGGCAGCGCGCCGTATGCGGGCCGATCAGGGTCAGGATGCGCTCCAGCTCCCGCTCGCGGATGCCGAGCTCGGCCAGGTGGCGCAGCGTGCTGATCAGGTAGTCGAGGTTGACGCCGGAGATGCCCTGCGCCGCCGCGGATCAGGCGGGCCTGCACGTACGAGCGGCAGCCGCCCGGCATAGCTCGGGTGCGCCCGCTCGACGATGTAGGCCAGCGCCGTCACCTCGCGGTTCTGCCCTTCCGTGATCTCGACCGGCAGATGCGCCTCGCGGTAGACGCCGTTGACCTGCTCGCGCGAGCGCAGATAGCGCGATGGTCTCAGCCGCGTTCTCGCCGCGCACGCGATACACGATGCCCGCGCAGGCGCCGCCGCGGTCGAGCCCCAGCACCATGCCGGGACGCTCGGGCGTGCCGCGGTGATGCACGGAGTAGATGCAGAAGCAGCGGCGATAGCCGATCAGGCGCGCGCGCCGCGCCTCCTCGAAGGCGAACCCCGGCCGCCACATCAGCGATCCGTAGCCGAACACCCACAGATCGTGATCCGTCGCGCTCATGCGCCGGAAGGCTTCTTGCCCGGCGCGCCGCCGGCATCCGTGCCGACCGCGCCGTGCCGGCCGAAGTCGGGCGCGGCCGTGTCCTGGCCGGCCTGGATGATGCCGCGCCGGACCGCGCGCGCCTCCACGAACAGCTTGTAGAGCGTCTCGCCGTCGCCGAAGCGGATGGCGCGCTGCAGGGCCGTCAGGTCCTCGCTGAAGCGCGCCAGCATCTCCAGCACCGCCTCCTTGTTGTTGAGGAACACGTCGCGCCACATGACGGGATCGGAGGCGGCGATGCGCGTGAAGTCGCGGAAGCCGCCGGCCGAGAACTTGATCACCTCGGTGTCGGTGACGCGCTCCAGGTGCCGCGCGGTGTTGACGATGTTGTAGGCGATCAGGTGCGGCACGTGGCTGGTGATGGCCAGCACCATGTCGTGGTGCTCGGCGCTCATCACCTCGACGTGCGAGCCGCAACGCCTGCCAGAACGCCGGCAGCTTGTCGACGGCCGCCGGATCGGCGTCGGGCGGCGGCGTCAGCACGCACCAGCGGCCGTCGAACAGCTCGGCGAAGCCGGCCTCGGGCCCGGAATGCTCGGTGCCGGCGATCGGGTGGCCCGGAATGAAATGCACGCCCTTCGGCACGAACGGGCCGACGTCGCGCACGATGGCGCCCTTCACCGACCCGACGTCGGTCACGATGGCGCCGGGCGCGCAGCGAGGGCCCCATGTCCTTGGCAATCGCACCGCAGGCGCCGACCGGCGCGCACAGGATGACGAGATCGGCGCCGCGCACGGCCTCCTCGGCGCTGGCATAGGCCGAGCTGACCAGGCCCAGCCGCAACGCCGTCTCGCGCGTCTTCTCCGACTGCGCGTGGCCGACGATGGTGCGCGCCAGCCCGCCCCGGCGCATGGCGTGGCTGAGCGACGACCCGATCAGGCCGATGCCGATCAGCGCCACCCGCTCGAACATCGGCGTGGTCATTGTACCTGCGCCCATCAGCTTGGCGAGCGCCGCCACCACGGCGCGGTTGTCGTCCTCGGTGCCGATCGTCATGCGCAGCGCATTGGGCAGGCCATAGGCCGGCCACCCGGCGCAGGATGATGCCGCGCGACTTCAGCAGTCTCGTCGGCGCTGGCGGCATCCCGGCCCTTCTCGGTCGGGAAGTGGATCAGGATGAAGTTGCCGACGCTCGGCGTCACCTTGAGCCCGAGCTTCTCGATCTCGGCCGTGGTCCAGGCCAGCCACTTGTCGTTGTGCGCGATCGCCGTCTCGAGGTGCGCCCGGTCGGCCAGCGCCGCCACGCCGGCCGCCAGCGACGGCGCCGTCGACGTTGAACGGGCCGCGCACGCGGTTGAGCACGTCGGCGACGCCGGCCGGGCAATAGGCCCAGCCGAGCCGCAGCGCCGCCAGGCCGTAGATCTTGGAGAAGGTGCGCGTCATCACCGTGTTCTCGGTGGTGGCGACCAGCTCCAGCCCGGCCTCGTAGTCGTTGCGGCGCACGTACTCGCAATAGGCCGCGTCCAGCACCAGCAGCGTGTGCGCGGGCAGCCCCTTGTGCAGGCGCCGCACCTCGTCGTGGGGAATGTAGGTGCCGGTCGGGTTGTTCGGGTTGGCGAGGAAGACGATCTTGGTCTTGTCCGACACCCGCGCCAGGATCGCGTCGACGTCGGCGCGATAGTCCTTCTCCGGCACCGGCACCGGCGTTGCGCCGCACGACAGCGTGGCGATCTTGTACATCAGGAAGCCGTGCTCGGTGTAGACCGCCTCGTCGCCCGGCCCGAGATAGGCGTGCGCGAGCAGGTTGATCAGCTCGTCCGAGCCGCTGCCGCACACGATCCGGTCCGGGTTGAGCCCGTACTGCTCGGCGATGGCCTTGCGCAGCGCGGTGGCGCCGCCGTCCGGATAGCGCTCCAGCTGGTCGGCCTCCGCCTTGAAGGCGGCGATCGCCTTGGGGCTCGGCCCGAGCGGGGTCTCGTTGGAGGAGAGCTTGATCGGCTTCACGCCGCCCGCAACGTGGCTTTCGCCCGGCACGTACGGGTTGATGTCCAGGATGCCCGGCTGCGGCATCGGCGCCTTGTTGGCCATGGTCTCGCTTCTTTCCGCCCGCGGGCGCTGCAAAACGGCGGCCAAAATAGGCGCTCGCCCCGCGCTTGGCCAGCCGCCATTCACGCGTGAGAAGAGCACTCTTTCCGCGTTCAGGAAACCGAATGCGGCCTCTTGTTCGTTACTGGCCAGCCGCAAGAGGCGCAGGGAGAGGTCTTGATGCGTACGTCTGTGCAGTCCCGGGCCATGGCCGCGATGGCCGGCGCCGGGCTGGGTGTGGCCCTCGTCAGCTTCTGCATCTTGAGCGGATGGCTGCTGCTGGAGCTCTATTGAGCCGGCCGGCTACTGGGCCAGCTCGCGCGACCGCTTCGTGGCCGCCGCCACCGCTTCGCGCATCAGCTTGGCCAGCCCGTCGTCGGCCATCAGCACCTGCAGGGCCGCGAAGGTGGTGCCGTTCGGCGAGGTGACGTTCTGGCGCAGCACGTCGGCTGGCAGGTCGGAGCGGTGCAGCAGCTCGCCGGCGCCCGACACCGTCCAGCGCGCCAGCTTTTGCGCCAGCTCCGGCGCCAGCCCGGCCTTGACGCCGGCTTCCGCCAGGCACTCGGCGAGATAGAACACGTAGGCCGGCCCCGAGCCCGAGACCGCCGTCACGGCATCGATCAGGCCTTCCTCATCGACCCACACGACCTCGCCGACGGCGCGCAGCAGCGCATCGCAGGTGGCGCGCTTGGCCGGCGTCACGTGCGCGTTGCCGACCGCCCCGGTGATGCCGCGGCCGATCGAGCTCGGCGTGTTGGGCATGCAGCGGACGACGGCCGTGCCTTTCGGCAGGTGCCGCTCGAAGCCGTCGATGCGGCGGCCGGCGGCAACCGACAGGACGAGCGTGCTCGTGTCCGACAGCTGCGCCAGCGGCGGGAACACCTGGTCCATCACCTGCGGCTTGACGGCCACCACCAGCACGGCCGGCGGCTCGCGCAGCGCGGTGACGTTGGCCTGCAGGTCGATGCCGTGCTTTTCGATCAGCTCCCTGGCACGCGCCGGCGGCGAGGGGTCCTGCACGATGATCTGCTTCGGGTCGAGGCCGCGATCCAGCCAGCCCGCCAGCATGGCCAATCCCATGTTGCCGGCGCCGGCGAGCAGCAGCGTTCCATCGATGCGAAGGGTCATCGCGCGACCTCAATGTGCCGGGCCGCGCCCAGCGCGCGTCTGCCCACAAGCTTTCCGCCGATCCTAGGATCGGGCGCGCGAGAAGGGGAGGTGCAAACTCAAAAATAGCGGATCGGGTCAGCCCCTTGCCGGCCAACGCAGCAAGGGGCGGAAATGACGGGCGTCAGGCCCGCCCCTCGGTCTCGAACATGGTGGAGGCCAGCGCGTCGCGGCTCTCCTTGCCGGCCCAGACCACGAACTGGAAGGCCTGGTAGTAGCGCTCGCAGGCCTCCAGCGCCGCCTTCAGCAGGGCCTCGCACTGCCCGGTCGTGGCAAGCGCGCCGTTCAGCATCAGGCCGTGCCGGAACATGATCAGCCCTTCCTGGATCCAGACGTCGAAATGGCCGAGCCAGAGCTGCTCGTTGATCTGGGCCACCAGGCGGTAGACCTCGTTCTGGCGGTTGTCGGGGATCTTGGCGTCGAAGGCGCAGGCGATGTGCAGGGTCTCGAGGTCGCCACGCCAGTTGAGCGACACGTTGTAGTCGGTCCATTGGCCGGCGACGATCAGCGTGATCTCGTCGTCGCTGGTCCGCTCGGTCGCCCAATCGTTGCCGTTGGCGATTTGCTCGATGAGATCGATGGGGCTGTTTACGCGGCTGTGGCTCCGTTCGGCACTTGCCATTCCGTCCCTCGAATGTCCTGCCCGCACACGTTAGCTGGTCGCGTGTCGTGCTCGTTGCACCTCAGCGCGACCGCAGTTGCACCTGCGTTGTCCGCTGACTTCAGCGACTAGACTGAGCCTGCCGAGCGTTGCAAGCCAAGCATCCGTTTGTCCACGACCAATATGGTCGAGACGCGGCACGCTACGGACAAATGGCGAATGTTGGGGATAGGGCGTGAACTGCTTGTGGACAGCCTGGGCGCAACTCGTGTGATGATCGAGATCAGGACACTGGGGCTCAGGCTTTGCCGCGCAACGCAGCGATCTCGGCCTCCAGCGCGGCGATGCGCGCGCTCAGCTGATCGTTCTCCTCGCGCGCCTTGGCGGCCATCTCCTTGACGGCCTCGAACTCCTCGCGCTGCACCACGTCCATGTCGCGCAGGATTTTCTCGCCCTGGGTGCGCATCATGGTCTGGAATTCGCGTTGCATGCCTTGCGCGGCCCCTGCTGCGTCCGTCATCAGCCGCGCCAGCTCGTCGAGGAAGGGGTTGTTGGTCTGCGTCATGTGCGCCTCCGGGCCTGGCCCGTGTTTGCAATCTACTATGGTGCGCTGGGCACAGTCGTTCAAGACCGTGGATATGTGACGAAGCCTGCCTCAATTGAAACCCGAATCCGATGTCAGGCGTTCTGCCGCCGTAGTCACAGCAGCAAAGGATGGCCATGACCGAGCAGGACCTCCATTCGGAGTCGGAACGCATCATCGATGAGGCGCTGCGCGAGATCGAGGCCATCAAGGTCGCGCTGGAAGCGAGCCGCGAGAAGCACCCGCTGGAGGACATGACGGAGTCATCACAGGGCACGAAAGACGCGCGGACCAACTGACGCGGCGCCCGCAGCCCTTCCAGCCTTGACATGCCCATGCGCCTGCCGGAACGTCCGCCGCCATGGGCCTGCTGAGCATCCCCTTCCCGGAAATCAATCCCGTGGCCGTGGAAATCGGCCCGTTCGCCGTGAAGTGGTACGGCCTGGCCTATATGGCCGGCCTGCTGCTGGGGTGGCTCTACATCAAGTACCTGCTGCGGCAGGAGCGGCTGTGGCCCGGGGGCAAGGCGCCGTTCGACCCGCAGAAGACCGACGACCTCCTGCTCTACATGACGCTCGGCGTGCTGCTCGGCGGCCGGCTCGGCTACGTGCTGTTCTATGAGCCCCGCTTCTTCCTGAGCCGCCCGTGGGAGATCCTCGCCATCTGGAACGGCGGCATGGCCTTCCATGGCGCGCTGATCGGCTCGATCGTCGCCATCGTCCTGTTTGCGCAGCGCGTCGGCGCCCTCCCCTGGAGCGTGCTGGACGCATGTGCGGCGGCGACGCCCATGGGCCTGTGCTTCGGGCGGCTGGCCAACTTCATCAATGCCGAGCTGTGGGGCAGGGCCAGCACGGCGCCGTGGTCGATGGTGTTTCCGGGCGGCGGTCCCGTTTCCCGCCACCCGAGCCAGCTCTACGAGGCCTTTCTCGAAGGGGCCCTCCTGTTCGCGGTGCTGTGGTGGCTGACGCACAACAAGCTGGCCTTGCGGCGGCCGGGCTTCGTCGGCGGCGCCTTCCTGACCGGCTACGGGCTGGCGCGCTCATTCTGCGAGCTGTTCCGCGAGCCGGACGTCGGGCACTGGCTGACCGTTGGCCCCCTAACCGCCGGCATCTTCTATTCGCTGCCGATGATCGCCTTCGGCATCTACATGATGCGGACCGCGGGCCGGCGCGCGCCGGCGACCAGCAATGCCGCCCCATGAGACACGCAGCACTGAGAACCCGCTTCTTCTGAAGCTGCGCGAGCGCATTGGCCGCGACGGCCCGCTGTCCGTCGGCGACTACATGCACCTCTGCGTCAGCGATCCCGAGCACGGCTACTGGCGCCGGCGCGACACCATCGGCGCTGCCGGCGATTTCGTCACGGCTCCGGAGATCAGCCAGATTTTCGGCGAGCTGATCGGCCTGTGGTGCGCTGTGACCTGGCAGCAGCTCGGCAGCCCGACGCCGCTGCGCCTCGTCGAGCTGGGGCCCGGCCGCGGCACGCTGATGCGCGATGCCTTGCGCGCCGCGCGCCGTATGCCGGGCTTCATCGAGGCCGCAAACGTCCACTTGGTCGAGATCAGCGAGTCGCTTCGCCGCGTGCAGCAGGCAACGCTGGCGAGCGCGCCGGACCAGCCGGCCATCACCTGGCACCGGGATATCGCGCGAGGTGCCGGAGGGGCCGGCCATCATCGTCGCCAACGAGTTCCTCGACGCCCTGCCGATCCGCCAGCTCGTGCACGCCGACGGCGCATGGCACGAGCGCGTCGTGGCGCTCGATGCGGCCGGACGCACTGACGTTCGCGCAAGGCGAACAGGGTCGATCCACCCGCTGGCGGTCGCAGCGAGCCCCAGCCCGGCACCATCGTCGAGCTGCGCGACGGCGAGGAGCACCTGCTCGCCCAGCTCGCTGCCCGCACCCAACCTTTCGTCGCGCTCTTCATCGACTATGGCCCCGCGTCGGCCGCCGTCGGCGATACGCTGCAGGCCGTGCGCCGGCACCAGTACGCCGATCCGCTGGCCGAGCCCGGCACCGCCGATCTGACGGCGCACGTGCTGTTCGCCGCGCTGGCCGACAAGGCGCGCGCTGCCGGCCTGGCCGCCGACGGTCCCATCACCCAGGCCGAGTTTCTTGGCCGGCTCGGCATCGCCGAGCGCGCGACCCGGCTGATGGCTGCCAATCCCGGCAAGGCCGCCGAGATCGAGGCCGGCGTGCAGCGGCTGATGGCGCCGACCGGCATGGGCCAGCTCTTCAAGGTGCTGGCCGTGCGCTCTCCCGCCCTTCCGCCGCCGGCGCCGTTCGGTTAGAAGGCGCCATGCTCGCGCCGATCACCGCACCAGGCCTGGAAGGATCAGCCGCGTATCCGGCACGGCTTCTTCAACCGTCATGGCGGGGTTTCCCAGGGCATCTATGCTTCCCTGAACTGCGGCCTGGGCTCGCGGGACGAGACCGCAGCCGTGCGCGAGAACCGTGCCCGCGTGGCCGCCCACCTGCAGGCCGTGACCGTCCTTACCGCGCACCAGATCCACAGCCCGACCGCCGTCGTCGTGACGGACGCCTGGCCCCATGCCGAGCGGCCGCGCGCCGACGCCCTGGTGACGGCCACACCCGGCATTGCCGTCGGTGTGCTGGCCGCGGACTGCACCCCCGTCCTATTTGCCGACCCCGTCGCCGGCGTGGTGGCCGCCGCCCATGCCGGCTGGCGCGGGGCGATCGGCGGAGTGCTCGAATCGACCATTGCCAGCATGGAAGGGCTGGGCGCACGCCGCGAGGACATCCGCGCGGCAGTCGGCCCCTGCATCGGCCCGGACGCCTATGAGGTCGGCTGGGACTTCGAGCGGGACTTCCTCGAGCGCGATGCGGACAGCCGGCCGTTCTTCAGCCGGCCCAGCCCGGAGGCTCGCCCGCATTTCGACCTGCCCGGCTACGCGTTGCACCGCCTGCGACGCGCGGGATTGGGCCACGCTGCCAGTTGTACAGCCTGCACTTATTCTCACACTGATGATTTCTTCAGCTATCGCCGTTCGCAGGCGCGTGGCGACGTTGACTATGGCCGCCAAATCTCCGCCATCGTCTTGACTTAGCGTTTGTTTTCCACAAGTTTGGCGGGGCTAGGAGCATTCGCGCGCTTGGGAGACGCGAGTTTTCCCCTGTTCGAAACTGGACGTCGAGATCGTCAGCGGTTAGGGAATCCTTCGGGGTAGTACCGGCCGTGTTCACCCGCCGCAGGGTAAGTACGTCGGCAGCCGGGTTCAGTGGGGATTTTTGGAGATAGGGGGGACGTCACTGTGACGACCACGGACGCTGCTGCGGTGCGGCGCCTACACCCTCGGGTGGCGCTCGCCGTCCTTATGGCTTGGGCAGGGCTTGGTCTCGCAGGTTGCGAGACGGGTGGCTCTTTCGGCAATTTTTTTGGCTCGAGCAACAGCTTCGACAGATCGCTGAACCTGTCGCCCCGGCCAAGCCGGCGGAGGCGCAACCGGCGCTCGCCAAGGTGACAGTTGCACCGATCATCGGCGCGCCCGACGGCGTCGCCAAACAGATCCAGGACGAATTCAGCGGGGCCGTCGAGCGGCAGCGCGTGAGCGTGTCGACCGCCAAGGACGACCGTGTCGACTACATCCTGCGCGGCTACCTCGTCGCCGCCAAGGACAAGGGCGGCACCAAGGTTTCCTACATCTGGGACGTTACCGACCAGACCGGCAAGCGCGTCAATCGCATCACCGGCGAGGAGGTCGTCTCTGGCCACGCGTCCAAGGATCCGTGGGCGGCGATCACGCCGACGGTTGCTCAGTCGGTCTCAGGCAAGGCTGCCAGCAGCTTCGTTGCCTGGCTGCAGACGCAGGGCGGCCAGGGTGCCGTCGCGAGCAGCTCGAGCACCGGGCAGCCGGCCGGCGTCGGTGCGACCGAATCGGTCGGCGCACGCGCGCCGCGCCTGCCAAGCAGAATACGGCGGCGCAAGTGTCGAGCAGCACTGCGACCGGCAGCATCGGCCGGGACGAGCAGGTCGCCGCCTTGGTGCCGGCCGTGACGGGCGCACCGGGCGACGGCAGCAAGTCGCTGGCTGCGGCCATCCAGCGCGAGCTGTCGGTAAGGGTATCGCCGTGTCCGAGCGGGCCAAGCCTGGCGCCTATCGCGTCGAGGGCTCGGTCGTGGTGGGACAGGCCGAAGGCGGCAAGCAGGCCATCCAGATCGAGTGGCTGGTGCGCGATCCGCAGGGCAAGAAGCTCGGCACCGTTTCGCAGAAGAACGAGATCGCCGAGGGCTCGCTGGACGGGCCCTGGGGCAAGGTCGCCGATCAGGCCGCCGGTGCCGCCGTGCAGGGCATCGTCAAATTGCTGCCGCAGGGCAAAGCCACCAACTAAAGCCATTAAAACCGCCGTTTTCCGACCTGGGAAGCGGCGGTTTGCTTTGTGCGGCAGAAGGGCCCTGTCGGCGCCGTTTGCCAAGCGTGGCATCGCTTGCTAGAAGCGCCACGTGTGAACGGAGCGCTGGTCGTGTGGTTCGGTCTGCATCACACTGGCAGCACTATCGTTTCTAGTGTCCCTAACGATTCCGAAGTTCGCTCGGGACCCTGGGATTGAGCAAAGGCGAACTTCGGAATCGGGACCTAGCGATGCCCTTCGATTCCCGAGATGCCAACCGCGGCCGGGGGGCACCACGCATGAAACTCGTCGCCGGTAACAGCAATCGCCCGCTCGCCGAAGAGATCGCCACCGCGCTGAAGGTGTCCGCTGACCAAGAGCGTGGTGAAGCGCTTCGCGGACATGGAAGTGTTCGTGGAGGTGCAGGAGAACATGCGCGGCGAGGACGTCTTCGTCCTGCAGTCGACCTCGTTTCCCGCCAACGACAACCTGATGGAGCTGCTGATCCTGGTCGATGCGCTGAAGCGGGCGTGGCGCGGCGCATCACGGCGGTGATGCCCTACTTCGGCTACGCCCGGCAGGATCGCAAACCGGGTCCGCGCACGCCCATCTCGGCCAAGCTGGTCGCCAACCTGATCGAGCGCGCCGGCGTCGACCGCGTCATGACGCTCGACCTGCACGCCGGACAGATCCAGGGCTTCTTCGACATCCCGACCGACAACCTGTTCGCCGCGCCCGTCATGGTGCGCGACATGCAGGAGCGCTACGACCTCTCCAACCTGGTCGTCGTGTCGCCCGACGTGGGCGGCGTGGTGCGCGCCCGCGGCCTCGCCAAGCGCATCAACGTGCCGATCGCCATTTGCGACAAGCGGCGCGAGCGGGCGGGCGAGTCGGAAGTCATGAACGTGATCGGCGACGTCAGCGGCAAGTGCTGCGTGCTGATCGACGACATCGTCGATTCGGGCGGCACGCTCGTCAACGCCGCCAACGCCCTGCTGGCCGAGGGTGCCACCGAGGTCAGCGCCTACATCACGCACGGCGTGCTGTCGGGCGGGGCGGTCGACAAGATCACCCGCTCGAGCCTCAAGACGCTGGTCATCAGCGATTTCGATCCAGCCGACCGAGGTCGTCAAGTCCGCCCGCAACATCCGCGTCCTGTCGATTGCCCCGCTGCTGGCCGAGGCGATCGCCCGCACGTCGCGCGAAGAAAGCGTCTCCAGCCTGTTCTACTGAATCGCGCCCTGGCAGCGCCGTCGCCGCTGCAGAAGGCGCCGCCCGGTTTGTGGGCAGCCGACCCAAAGCACCGGGTGCTTGCAGGCCAGCGCACCTTTCCAAAAGTTCATGCCGGCCAGCGATCTTCATTGCTAGAAACGTGCAGTGCAGCGCCGGAAATTGCGAGAGCGGGCGCGTTTCTGATGCTGGAGCCAGCAGATCGATCGTGCTACGGGAGCGGCCCATGTTCCGCTTCTGGCCAACGAGACGCCCTGTCATGACTGCCGCCACCCCAGTGTCGAAGGTCGAGATGCGCACCGAGACCGACACCTTCGGTCCGATCCAGGTGCCGGCCGACAAGTATTGGGGCGCGCAGGCGCAGCGCAGCCTCGGCAACTTCAAGATCGGCTGGGAGAAGCAACCCAAGTCCATCGTGCGCGCGCTCGGCATCGTCAAGCGCGCCGCCGCCGAGGCCAACATGGCGCTCGGCAGGCTCGACCCGAAGGTCGGCGAGGCCATCGTCGCCGCCGCGCAGGAGGTGATCGACGGCAAGCTCGACGAGCATTTCCCGCTGGTGGTCTGGCAGACCGGCTCGGGCACGCAATCGAACATGAACGCCAACGAGGTGATCTCCAACCGGGCGATCCAGTTGCTGGGCGGCGTGATGGGCTCCAAGAAGCCCGTGCACCCCAACGATCACGTCAACATGAGCCAGTCGTCGAACGACACCTACCCGACGGCGATGCACATTGCCTGCGCCGAGGAGGTGCAGCGCACGCTGCTGCCGGCGCTGCGCAAGCTGCATACGGCGCTGGTCGAGAAGCAGCGCGCCTTCGAGCACATCATCAAGATCGGCCGCACGCATACGCAGGACGCCACGCCCCTCACGCTCGGCCAGGAGTTCTCCGGCTACGCCACGCAGGTCGCCAACGCCATTGTCCGCATCGAGATGACGATGCCGGGGCTGCTCGAGCTGGCGCAGGGCGGCACGGCCGTCGGCACCGGGCTCAACGCGCCGGTGGGTTTTGCGGAGAAGGTGGCCGAGCGCATCGCCGCCGTCACCGGCCTGCCGTTCGTCTCGGCGCCCAACAAGTTCGAGGCGCTGGCGGCGCACGACGCCATGGTGTTCTCGCACGGCGCGATCAACACGGCGGCCGTGGCTCTGTTCAAGATCGCCAACGACATCCGCCTGCTCGGCAGCGGACCGCGCTCCGGTCTCGGCGAGTTGTCGCTGCCCGAGAACGAGCCCGGCTCCTCGATCATGCCGGGCAAGGTCAACCCGACCCAGTGCGAAGCGCTGACCATGGTCTGCGTGCAAGTGTTTGGTAACCAGGCATCGATCACATTCGCCGGATCGCAGGGTCACTTCGAGCTCAACGTGTACAATCCGGTGATGGCCTACAATTTCCTGCAGTCGGCGCAGCTGCTCGGGCGACGCGGCGGTCAGCTTCACCGACAATTGCGTTGTCGGCATCGAGGCGCGCGAGGAGAACATCGCCGCTGCGCTGGAGCGATCGCTGATGCTGGTGACGGCGCTGGCGCCGAAAATCGGCTATGACAACGCGGCCAAGATCGCCAAGACCGCGCACAAGAACGGCACCACCTTGAGGGAAGAGGCCGTCGGCGGGGGATACGTATCGGCCGAGGAATTCGACAAGGTCGTCGATCCCGAGGAAGATGATCGGACCGGAGGCGTGATGGGCACCGTTATCAACCTGAACCGCTACCGCAAGGACAAGCAGCGGGCCGAGCGTGAGCGTCGCGCCAACGAGAAGCGCGCTTTGTTCGGCATCCCCAAGAGCGAGCGCACCAAGACCGCCGCGCAGCGCACCTTGGATACGCATCGGCTCGACGGCATGCGGCGCGAGGAACGCGGCGCCGAACGCGAGGACTGAGCTACCTCGCATGCGCGGCGCCCTCTTTGCCGAGGCGACGGCGCGCCTGCGGCGCGGCAGCGCCTTGGGGAGCGACGATGAGGCCGGTCAAGCGCTCCTTCACCATCGCCGGGCACCGCACGTCCATCTCGCTCGAAGCCCCGTTCTGGGATGCGCTGAAGCAAGCCGCCGGCGAGGAGGGCGTGTCCGATCTCGCAGCTGATCGCACGCATCGACACGTCGCGCGGTGCGAGCGGCCTGTCGAGCGCGGTCCGGGTTTGGATTCTGGCCCGCTGCACGGCCCGCGCCGACCAAGCTCAATAGCCAGGCGCGTCTGCGCATCAGCCGGGCGTGGCTGGCGACGTGCCTTTCGGCAGGACGGGCGTGTTGGGCGTGGCCGGGCGGGTCGGCACCCACGGATCCAGCGGCTGCTGCTGGCGCTGACGCTCCAGCTCGCTGCGGCGGCGCGCCTCGTCGGCCTGGCGCAGGCGCTCGAGCTCTTCGAGATCGAGCTCCATCTTGCGAGCGGTGAGCTCCCGCTCGAGCGCGTCGGTGTTGATGCGCGCTTCGAGCGCCGACAGCGCGGTGACCGGGCCGCGATACTGGATGATCGCCGCCGGCAGCGCCGCCTTCTCGTCGATCCGGTCGTTGAGCCGCTTGCGCTCCACCCGCCACTCGCTGTCGAAGGCGAAGGTCCGCACATCCAGGTTGACCGTTCCCGTGGCGCGGCCCTCGTCCGTCTCGGCAACGATCGGCTTGGACCGCAGCTGGCCGTCGACCACGTCGACGGCGAGCGTGTTGGGCCCAAGTGCCAGCTGACCCTCCGACATGCCGTCCAGCAGCCGCTGGCGCAATGTGGGCCCGACCTTGTCGGCCTCGACCTTCATCGCCGCCTCGACCGCCGCTATGAGCGCGCCAGGCCACAGGTTGTCGAGCTTGGCCTCGCCGATCTCGACGAGGCCCTTGCCCTGCAGGGAGGCCATCAACGCGCGCGGGCTTGCGCCCCTTGCGTTGAACTCGAGCGTTCCCTTGAGGGGACCGACGCCGCGCGGTGCGCGCCGTGCCGCGCGGCGGCGCCAGCGCTTCCAGCGTCGCCTCAACCGTGGCGCTGCCCGTCAACTCGATGTTGCCGGGGCGCCTGTCGAGGGCGAGCCTCGCCTGGAATCGCCCTCCCGGCCCGTCGCCGGTCACCTGCTTCACGTCGATCTTTCCCGGCGCCAGCTCGATGTCCAGCGACGCACGGCCCAGCCCCAGCGCCGGCGTCAGCGCCAGGCGCGGCGTCTCGAGCTTGATGGTGCCTTCGAAGCCCTCGAGCACGGCGGTGTCGAACGGCTCCTCCGGCCAGGGGCTTTGCTGTCCCGACAGCAGGGATTCGACCGTTGCCGGTGATGGCCAGCCGCTGATCCAGCACCGGCGCCAGCAGCCGGGCGATATTCAGCTCTCCCAAAGTCAGGTCCGCGGCGATGCGGCGGCGCTCACCGGCCGGTGCCAGGGAGAGCTTGCCGCGCACCTCGCTGCCGCCGATGGTCATGGCCAGCCGTTCGATATCGAGGCTGCCCTCGGCGGCGGTGATCTTCATCGCCCCCGAGACCGGCACGGCATCGAGCTTCAGCGGCGGAGCCAGGCCGGCGATGGCGGCGATACGCGTCGCATCGGCGCCTTTGATCTCGAGGTCACCGACGAGCTTGTTGCCGGCGTCCCGCAGCGAGCACCTGGCCGCGAAAATCGAGCGCCAGATCGATGGCATCGATCGAGGCGATGGCCGACAGCCCATCCGCCGGCAGCCCGCCAGCCTTCGAGCAGAATGCGGCCCGGACGGGCGGTGTCGCCGGTGGACGTGCCGCCCGAACCCAGCAGTGCGGCGACGATGCGGCCGGCCTCCGGGCCTTCGATGGTGCCGGCTACGTCGGCGAAGCCCTTGCGCCAGCCGGCGGCGTTGCCGTCGAGGCGCGCGGTGGCTCTCACGCTGGCGCCGTTCGCCTCGCCGTCGATCTGCAGGTCGGCGGAGGTCGGCGTGCGCGCCACCGAAGGCCATCGATCCGCCGATCCGCAGCGGCGCGAGGTCCTGCAGGCGCCGCTCGCTGGGGCGGAACGCGTTGGGCAGACCCAGCAGCTCGGCCAGCGGCAGTACGCCCTGGTGCGACTTCGCTCGCCGCAACGGCGCGGATCGAGCCCTTGGGTCGTCCGGCGACGTCGTTGACCTCGCCCTCCAGCTCCAGGCTGTAGCCCTCGTCCCCGGACACGCGCAGCACCGGCAGGCGCAGGTTGCCGCCCCTGAGATCGAGCTCCAGGGCCACGTCGCGATAGGTGCGTCCGCTCGCGATCAATTGCCCGGCGTTGACGCGGATCGATGTGTCGATCGTCTTAGGCTGGGCCTGGCCCCGCCGCCGGCGGCCTCGGTGTGCGCCAGCAGGTTGAACATGTCGTACAGGCTGGCGCCCGCCGGCACGAACGGGCGCACGTCGATCTGCGGGCCCTCGATGGCCAGCGACATCTCGGGCCGGCCCTCCCATCGGTAGTGCGCGGCTCCGTTGAGCGGCGGTGCCCGACAGGTCGCCGATGATGTCGCGCAGCTCGAAGCGGCCGGTTGCGATCGATACTTTCGCGCGCACGCCGAATGCGCCGTCGCCCTTGGCGTCGGCAGCGCAGCGGTGCGCCGCGCGCCCAGCCGAGGAAGCGCACCACGCTGACCCCGCGCACGCCGAACGAGCCGTCGAACACCGGCGCGCCGGCCGGACCCGACATGGTGCCCTGCAGCTCGCCGCGGCTGCCGCCCGGCATGCCGAGGCGCAGCTCCTCGACCTCGAGCTTGTCGCGCGAGCGCACCAGCGCCAGGCGCAGGCCGCTGATCGCCTCCCGACCGATGTTGGCCTGATCGACGGTGAAGCTCGCCCGCGAGCGGCCGTCGGCCGGCAGCAGGTCGCGCAGCCGCAGCGCCAGCGGCACGATGCTGTCGAGCGGCGAGGAATTCTCGGTCGTGCCCGCGATCCGGTCGAGGTCGAGCCAGCGCGAGGCGAGATTCATGTCGACGGCCAGCGCATCGCGCCAGGCGGCCTTGACGACGCCGCTCAGCAGCTGCGGCTGCCCGTCCTGCTCGAAGGACAAGGCGACGTCGGAGAGGGTGGCGTCGGATGCGTCGGCGGCGACGTTGGCCTTCAGGTCGAACGCCACGTCGCTGGCCTGCGCCTTTGGTCTCGGCGACGGCACCCTTGGCATGTGACGAGGAGCTGCCGCGACGCTGGCGCGGGCTGCCCAGATGCTGGCGACCGGCAGCCGGGCGGTCAGCTCGCCGTCCATGCGGGACTTGCCCATCAGGTCGAGCAGGCGGCCGTCCAGGTTGTAGACCGAGCCGACATCGCCGAGGCGCAGGGTGGCCTTGAAGCGCACGGTGCCGTCGTCCTCGGCCTTGGCCGTCGACAGCCGGATTTCGCGCTCGGCGCCGGCAGGGCCGTAGGTGCCGCGGAAGCGATAGGGCCCATCCAGCGACGGCGATGACAGCTCGCCGTCGAGGCCCTCGATGCGGGCGCGCTCGGCGCCGTTGATGCCGTGTACCGCCAGCACGCCATCCTTGATCTTGAGCGAGGTCAGCGCGACGTTGGTCGGCAGGTAGGGCGCATTGCTCAGCACCTGGCCGAACGTCTGCCAGTTCCAGCCGCCCTTGTCGTTGAGCGCCAGGCGCAGCACCGGCCGCTGGAACTCGATCTCGTTGGCCTCCACCGCGCCCCGCAGCAAGGGAGGCACCGAGAGCTTCACGGTGAGGCTGTCGGTCCGGAAAAACGGCTCCTCGAGGTTGACGGAGGCATCCGCAATGCGCACCTTCTCGAAGCGGAAGTAGGGGGTCGGCAGCAGGTGCAGGTTGACCGCGCCGCCCACCCGCACCTCGCGGTCCAGCAGGCGCGAGGCCTCCTCCTCGAACACGCCGCGATAGCCGTTCCAATCGATGAAATAGGGAACCGTGAAGAGGGCGCCGACCACGGTGATGATGAAGACGGCGAGGGCGACGAAGAGGTTGCTCATCGGGTACCCCTACACCCGAGCCGGTGTAGACGCGGCAAACGCCAATCGGGGCAATGTCCCGGCCTCACGTTTGTCCTGCAAGAACCCATGAACATCCCTTCGAGCATGGAGGGCCGGGCCTTGCTTGTTTGGCCTCGCATCAAGGTGCCGCTCTCCTGGAGGGATTATGACACAGTTGCGCTTGGTTTTGGCCCTCGAATTTGGCGGTCTGAAGAGGCATCTGCCGCTGTGGGCAGGCGATCGGCTGCGATTGCCGCCCGGTTGAAGGTGCTATAGTCGCAAGTCATGCCCGCGAGTCGCAAGAATGCGTCGGAACTGATCAGCGCGCACACGCCATGCCGCGCCGAAAATCCCTATCTCCGCGCGCGCTTTAGGCGTGTCGGCTGCGCCACCCTATATGGACGGCCTCAATCCCGAGCAGCGCGCCGCCGTGGAGGCCATGGACGGGCCCGTGCTGGTGCTGGCCGGAGCCGGCACCGGCAAGACCCGCGTGCTGACGACGCGGATCGCCCACATAATGTGCACCGGCCGTGCCTACGGCTCGCAGATTCTGGCCGTGACCTTCACCAACAAGGCCGCGCGCGAGATGAAGGAGCGCATCGGCGTGCTGGTGGGCGGCGCGGTGGAGGGCATGCCCTGGCTCGGCACCTTCCACGCCATGGGCGTCAAGATCCTGCGCCGGCATGCCGAGCTGGTCGGACTGAAATCGGGCTTCACGATCCTCGACACCGACGACCAGATCCGCCTCATCAAGCAGGTCATCGAGAGCGAGGGGCTGGACAAGGACCGCTGGCCGGCCCGGCAGTTCGCCGCCCTGCTCGACGGCTGGAAGAACCGCGGGCTCACCCCCGACAAGGTGCCGCGCGGGGAGGCGTTCGGCTTTGCCGAGGGCAAGGGCGCGGAGCTGTATGCGGCCTACCAGAAGCGCCTGAAGGAGCTGAACGCGGCCGATTTCGGCGACCTGCTGCTCGAGGTGCTGCGCCTGTTCCAGGACAATCCCGACATCCTGGCCGACTACCAGCGCCGCTTCCGCTACATCCTGGTCGACGAGTACCAGGACACCAACGTGGCCCAGTATCTGTGGCTGCGGCTGCTGGCGGGCGGCGGTTCGCCCAATATCTGCTGCGTCGGCGACGACGACCAGTCGATCTACGGCTGGCGCGGCGCGCAGGTCGACAACATCCTGCGCTTCGAAAAGGACTTCCCCGGCGCGACCGTCGTCCGGCTGGAGCGCAACTACCGCTCCAAGGGGCATATCCTGGCCGCCGCCTCGGGGCTGATCGCCCACAACCAGGGTCGCCTCGGCAAGACGCTCTTCACCGACGACGACATGGGCCGGCCGGTGGCTGTCTCGGGCGTGTGGGACGACGAGGAGGAGGCCCGCGGCGTCGGCGAGGATATCGAGGCGCTTCGCAAAGGCGGGCAGCGCCTGGAGGGCATCGCCATCCTGGTGCGCGCCTCGTTCCAGATGCGCGCCTTCGAGGATCGCTTCGTGACGCTTGGCCTGCCCTACCGGGTGATCGGCGGCCCGCGCTTCTACGAGCGGCAGGAAATCAAGGACGCCATCGCCTATCTGGAGGTGACGCTCAATCCGGACAACGACCTGAAGTTCGAGCGCATCATCAACGTGCCGAAGCGCGGTCTCGGCGACACATCCGTCAGGCGCATCAGCGAGCTGGGCCGCGCGCGCGGCATCAGCCTGCACCAGGCCGCCCGCGAGATCACCGAGACCGAGGAGCTGGGCGGCAAGCCGCGCAAGGCGCTGGCCGACCTCGTCCTCTCGTTCGAGCGCTGGCGCCGCCAGATCGAGGCCATGAAGCACACCGAGCTCGCCGAGCTGATCCTCGACGAGTCGGGCTACACGCAGATGTGGCAGCAGGACAAGAGCCCGCAGGCCCATTCGCGGCTGGAGAACCTGAAGGAGCTGATCCGCTTCATGCACGAGTTCGACACGCTGCAGGGTTTCCTGGAGCACGTGTCGCTCGTCATGGACATCGATACGCAAGACGGGGGCGACCGCGTCTCGCTGATGACCCTGCACGCCGCCAAGGGCCTGGAGTTCGACGTGGTGTTCCTCCCCGGCTGGGAGGAGGGGCTCTTCCCCCACCAGCGCAGCCTCGACGAGAGCGGCGTGGCCGGTCTGGAGGAGGAGCGGCGGCTCGCCTACGTCGGGCTGACGCGGGCGCGCCGCCAGGCCAAGGTGAGCTTCGCGCAGAACCGCCGCAACCGGGGCCTGTATCAGGCGGCGGCTCCCTCGCGCTTCGTCGACGAGCTGCCCGAGCTGCACGTCGAAGTCGTCGAGTCGAAAAGCCCGTATGGCGGCGGCACCGGCGGCGGACGCTTCAATCCCTACGGCCGCAGCCGCTTCGACGAGCCGGCCGCCGGCTTTCAGAGCGGCTACTCGACGCCCGGCTGGCAGCGCGCCAAAGAGCAATGGCAGCGCGAGGACCGCACCAAGAAGCGCGCACCGCTGACCCTGGATGGCGAGCTGGTGGCATCCTCCGCCGGCCATGGCGCTGGCTATGCGCTGGGCGAGCGCGTGTTCCACGAAAAGTTCGGCTACGGCGCGGTGGCGGAGATCGACGGCAACAAGCTGACCATCGATTTCGACAAGGCCGGCCGCAAGCGCGTGGTCGACAGCTTCGTCGCACGCGCCGATGCGGTCTGACGAAAGCCGAAGTCCTGTGGCTCCTTTGCCATGCGGTCTCGACAAGTCCGCTCGCAAAGCCGTAGAACCAACGCATTACAACCAATAGGAATTCTCGCCGCGCCAGCGCAGGCAGCGGCGGGGATGTTCGTCGCGCCGAAGGGATGCGGGCGGAGAGCGCCTGCCGGGGAGGTCAGCAATGGTCGCAGCCGCCATTTCCACGACCGCCAAGGAGGTCGAACTCATCCCAGCAGACCCGCACGCCGCCAGCGCCCTGCAGCGCGAGAAATTCCTGCCGGTGACGCGGTCTGCGCTGGTGGATCGCCTGACGGTGGCGAGCGCCTGGCCCTCCGGCGATGTCATGCAGGTGCGGCGCTTCCTGCGCTACCTCGACTACTGGCGGCGGCACTCCTACACGATCCGGCTGCTGGAGCTGGAGCACAGCTACGAGCCGTTCAGCCCCGACAGCGATCTGCTCACCACCCGCAAGTTCTCGGCCGAAGAGCGCACGACGTTGCGCAAGCGGCTGGTGGGGCAGATTTCCGAGTTCCTCGAGCAGGCCAATTTCACGCGCGTCGACCCCGCCGAAGTGCACGTCATCCTCACCAAGGACTCCCACTACGGCCTCGATCTGCACGTGGACCTCGAGGCCTTCGAGGAGATCCTGATCTTCTATCGGGGTGCCACCACCATCACCGAGCGCAGGCGCGATCCGTTGAAGGCCTACATCGGCTGGAAGGAGGTGAAGATCCCGGTCTTCCAGCGGCTGTTCCTGCTGTTCAAGCTGAAGCCGTTCGAGGAGCGGGTGCGCGAGGTCATGCAGGAGCAGAAGATCGATCGCAACGACGCCGAGCGCCAAGTCAAGCGCATGCGCGGCATGCTGCCGGCCGCCGTCAGCAGCGACTACGTCTACCTCAAGCTGTTCAAGAACCTGCCGCGCAGCGACGTGGAGATGATTTTCCCCAACACGAAGGTCAAGTTCCGCCTGTTCGACAAGATCAAGTTCGGCGTGACGGCCGGCGGCGGCCTCGGCATGGGCGTGTTCGGCACGGCCAGCAAAATAGCGCTGCTGACCACCAACCCGATCGCGTTCGCCGGCGCTCTGGTCGGGCTCGGCGGCGTGGCGGCGCGGCAAGCCTCCAATTTCGTCGCCCAGCGCAACCGCTACATGGTGGTGATGGCGCAGAACCTGTATTTCCACGCCATGGCCGACAATCGCGGTGTGGTGACGCTGCTGGCCGATCGGGCGGCCGAGGAGGACGTCAAGGAGGAAATGCTGCTCTACAGCGTGCTCGCCAAGGCTCCGGCCAACATCGCCGATCTCGGCCATCTCGATCAGGCGATCGAGCAGTACCTGGCCAGGACCTTCAACATCGATGTCGATTTCGACGTCGGCGATGCCCTCAGGCGGCTGAAGGAGGATGGGATCGTCAGCCAGCTGCCCGATGGCACCCTGCAGGCGCTGTCCCCGCAGCAGGCGGCCCTGCACATCGACAAGCTTTGGGATGCCTCTCTCGACCAGCTGCCCGATATCGCGCCGGAAGAGGGCCGGGAAATGGGAATGGAATCCGGCGACACACCGAGTGTCTGACGCGGTCGCTCGGATTCCTTGTTCTGGAGGCCGTTACAACCAGCCCGGCCCTTTACCTGTCGCCTGGCTGCGGATCGACTTGATTTCCGCATCGGTATAGCCCAGCGATGTCAGATGCTCGTCGCTCTGGGTGGCCAGATACTCGCGCACCATGGCGCGCGCCTTGCGCTCCTGGCCTTCCGAGATGCGCTGCAACAGCCGCTGGAAGAACCCGCCCGACTTGCGGGCGCCACTTATGATTGCACCGCTCAGTGCTTGCGTACCCGTGCTCATGATCATGCTCCACTCTGAGTTTGTTTTTTGGTGGTGCACCACACGTAGTGCGCGTCGTTCCGATTCAGATAGACGACATGTTGCACCGCAGCAATGCGCGATATGCATGCCATAGGCGTAGGCGAACCAGGTGCTTAGAAAGACAGCATCGCCTTTCGGTGCACGCGTGGAGCGCGCCGTTTGCCGCCGACCTGCGCGTGACCTATGAAGATCGCCATGTTCCAGACCTTCGATAGTCCGCCGGCGGGCGCCGACCGGTCCGAGCGCGTCGCGCGATTGCGCGATCTGATGGCCAAGGGCGGCCTCGACGCAGTTCTGGTGCCGCGCGCCGACGAGCACGGCGGCGAATACGTCGCCCCCTGCGCCGAGCGGCTGGCGTGGCTGACCGGGTTCACCGGCTCGGCCGGTCTGGCGGTGATCGCACGCAACGCGGCGGCGCTGTTCGTCGATGGCCGCTACACGGTGCAGGCGCGCGCCCAGATCGACGGACGCATGTTCGAGGTTCTCGAGATTCCGGGCGCGAGGTTGTCCGAGTGGCTGGAGCGCAAGCTGGCGGCCGGAGCCGTGGTTGGCTTCGACCCCTGGCTGCATTCGGCCAATGCCATCGAGGAACTGGCCAAGGCGGTCGGCGAGAAGGGCATCAAGCTGAAGCCGCTCGCGCAGCAATCCGGTCGATCGCGCGTGGGGCAAGGCGCGTCCGGCTCCGCCCAAGGGTCCCGTCGTCCCGCACGCGCTGAAGTATGCCGGCAAGCCGGCGGACCAGAAAATCAGCGAGCTGCAGGCGACCCTGCGCAAGGACGGCCAGGACGCGGTGGTGCTGACGCTGCCGGATTCGATCGCCTGGCTGTTCAACATCCGCGGCTCGGACGTGGCGCACAATCCCGTCGCGCTGGCGTTCGCCATCGTGCCTGTCACCGGCAAGCCCGAGTTGTTCGTCGACAGCGCCAAGATCGGCGCCGGAGGCGAAGGCGCATCTTGCACCGCTGGCCAAGATCAGCCCGCCGGCGGCGCTCGAGGCGCGGCTGGCCGCGCTCAAGAAGACGGGCAAGCGCGTCAGGCTCGATCCCGCGACGGCGGCGTTCTGGTTCTTCCGCAAGCTCAAGGGCGGCAAGGCCCGCATCGTGCGCGCGACCGATCCGTGCATTCTGCCCAAGGCGCGCAAGAACGCCGCCGAGATCAAGGGCGCGCGCGCCGCCCAGAAGCGCGACGGCGCCGCCGTGGTGCGCTTCCTTGCCTGGCTCGATCGCGAGGCGCCGAAGGGCGGCATCGACGAGATCGGCGCCGCCCGCCAGCTGGAGACGATGCGGGCGGAAACGCAGGCGCTGAAGGAGATCAGCTTCGACACCATCTCGGGCGCCGGCCCCAACGGCGCCATCGTCCACTATCGCGTCACGCAGGCCACCAACCGCAAGCTGGAGCCGGGCGAGCTGTTCCTGATCGACTCCGGCGGCCAGTACCTCGACGGCACCACCGACATCACGCGCACCGTCGCCATCGGCAAGCCGACGCGCGAGATGCAGGAGCGCTTCACGCAGGTCCTCAAGGGCCACATCGCCGTCGCCACCGCGCACTTCCCGAAAGGCACGCGCGGCATCGAGCTCGATCCCTTCGCGCGGCGGGCCTTGTGGGCTGCGGGCGCCGACTTCGACCACGGCACCGGGCACGGCGTCGGCAGCTACCTGTCCGTGCACGAAGGCCCGCAGAGCATCTCCAAGCGCGGCATGGCCGTGCTCGAGCCCGGCATGATCATTTCCAACGAGCCCGGCTACTACAAGGAGGGCGCCTACGGCATCCGCATCGAGAACCTGGTGCTGGTCACGGAGCCCGCGAAGCCGGCCGGCGGCGACCGGGAGATGATGGGCTTCGAGACGCTGACGCTGGCGCCGATCGACCGGCGGCTGGTGGTCGCCGACCTGCTTTCGCCCGACGAACTGGCCTGGCTCGACGCCTACCACGCCCGCGTGCGCGAGGTGATCGGACCGGAGCTGGGGCCGGCGGACCGCGCCTGGCTGGAGGCCGCCACGGCGCCGATCGGGCGGTAATCTGCTCGAGCCATAACGGGCCGGGCACACGGCAGCCGAAAATCTGCGCACGAGCCTCGTTCTGCCCACAATTTACCTTTGCAGGGCAAAATAGGTCAGCTATGCTGTCCTTTAATTGCGGGCATGCGTCGCGACAGGCCAGCGCCGGGCTCTGACCGGTGCTCGGGCGGTCGCGTCGGCGCCCGCAAAACGAGGGGTGAGACTGCCGTCCGAGCTGCGGCACCCGATACTGCGCTGTAGTCCCTGTCCGATCCGGGAGATGGGGAGCGGTGCGTCGGAGGCGGCTCAATGGAGTGGCGGCAGCCGGCTCCGCGCGTTACCGACTGCTCCCTGTGCGCTAGGTTAGGCGCCAGAACGGGGAGGTGACGCGTGCCCGGATCTCATGCCGCACGGCAAGGCAACGCGTTTCAGCCCGGAAGGCTCGAGACCATGACGACAGCGATGGACCCGACCAGCGGTGCGCTGCACCAGCAAGCGGCGCAAGACGACGACCAGCTTTTCCCGAAGGCCGGCGGCCTGTTCGACCCGAGCCGCGAGTTCGACGCGTGCGGCGTCGGCTTCATCGCCGACCTCAAGGGCCGCAAGTCGCACCGCATCGTCAAGGACGCGCTCTACATCCTCGAGAACCTCGAGCATCGCGGCGCCGTGGGCGCCGACCCCATCGCCGGCGACGGCGCCGGCATCCTGATCCAGATCCCGCACGAGTTCCTGGTGGAGGAGTGCGCCAAGCTCGGCATCAAGCTGCCCAAGCCCGGCCACTACGCCGTCGGCCACATCTTCATGCCGCAGGACGAGCGGCTGCGCGCGCACTGCGAGCGCGTCTGGAAGCGGCTGATCCGCGAGCAGGGCCTGGAGTTCCTCGGCTGGCGCTCGGTGCCCGTCACCGACACCAAGCTGTCCGACATGGTGCGGGCGACCGAGCCGGTGCACCGGCAGATCTTCATCGGCCGGCCGAAGGCGATCAAGAGCCAGGACGATTTCGAGCGCAAGCTCTACCTGATCCGCAAGATCGTCTCCAACGCCATCTACGACGCCTACAAGGGCGGCGACATCGGCCACTACACCGTGTCGCTGTCGAGCCGCACGCTCGTCTACAAGGGCATGTTCCTGTCCTATCAGGTGAAGGCCTACTACGCCGACCTGTCGGACCAGCGGCTGGCCTCGGCGATGGCGCTCGTGCACCAGCGCTTCTCGACCAACACCTTCCCGTCGTGGAAGCTGGCGCACCCCTATCGCATGGTCGCCCACAACGGCGAGATCAACACGCTGCGCGGCAACGTCAACTGGATGGCGGCGCGGCAGGCGTCGGTCTCCTCGCCGCTGTACGGCGACGAGATCTCCAAGCTGTGGCCGATCTCCTACGAGGGCCAGTCCGACACGGCCTGCTTCGACAACGCGCTCGAGTTCCTGGTGATGGGCGGCTACAGCCTGGCGCACGCCGCCATGATGCTGATCCCCGAGGCGTGGGCCGGCAATCCGCTGATGGATGCGCAAGCGGCGCGCCTTCTACGAGTATCACGCCTGCCTGATGGAGCCGTGGGACGGCCCGGCGGCGATGGCCTTCACCGACGGCCGCCAGATCGGCGCCACGCTCGACCGCAACGGCCTGCGGCCGGCGCGCTATCTCGTCACCAAGGACGACATGGTGATCATGTCCTCGGAGGCCGGCGTGCTGCCCGTCGAGGAGGCCAACATCGCCAGGAAGTGGCGTCTGCAGCCCGGCAAGATGCTGCTGATCGACCTGGAAGCCGGCAAGATCGTCTCCGACGAGGAGCTGAAGGCGGATCTCGCCTCGCGCTACCCCTACGAGCAATGGCTGAAGCGCACGCAGATCCAGGTCGGCGACCTGCCGCTGCCCAAGAAGGTGGCGCGCAAGAAGACGCAACGTCGCGCTGCTCGATCTGCAGCAGGCGTTCGGCTACACGCAGGAGAGCCTCAAGTTCCTGATGGCGCCGATGGCGCACACGGGCCAGGAGGCGGTCGGCTCGATGGGCACCGACACGCCGGTCTCGGTGCTGTCCAACAAGCCCAAGCTGCTGCACACCTACTTCAAGCAGAACTTCGCGCAGGTGACGAACCCGCCGATCGACTCGATCCGCGAGGAGCTGGTGATGAGCCTCGTCTCGTTCATCGGGCCGCGGCCGAACATTCTCGATCTGGAAGGCACCGCCAAGATCAAGCGGCTCGAGGTGTATCAGCCGATCCTCACCAACGAGGACCTGGAGCGCGTCCGCCAGATCGGCCTGGTGAAGGACAACCAGTTCTCGTCGATCACGATCGACATCACCTATCCGGCCGAGAAGGGCGCGGCCGGCATGTCGGCGGCGCTCGACGTGGTGTGCGCGGAGGCCGAGGAGGCCGTGCGCTCCAAGGAGTACAACATCATCATCCTGTCGGACCGCGCCACCGGCCCCGACCGCATTCCCATTCCGTCGCTGCTCGCCACCTCGGCCGTGCACCATCACCTGATCCGGCAGGGCCTGCGCACGTCGGTCGGGCTGGTCGTGGAGACCGGCGAGCCGCACGAGGTGCACCAGTTCGCGTGCTGGCCGGCTATGGCGCCGAGGCGATCAACCCCTACCTGGCCTTCGATACGCTGGAGCAGATCCTGCCCGAGCTCGACGAGAAGCTCACGCTCGAAGGAGGCGCAGAAGCGCTACATCAAGGCCATCGACAAGGGCCTGCTGAAGGTGATGTCCAAGATGGGCATCTCCACCTATCAGTCCTACTGCGGCGCGCAGATCTTCGACGCCGTCGGCCTGCGGTCGGCCTTCGTGAAGAAGTACTTCACCGGCACGCACACGCAGGTGGAAGGCGTCGGCCTGCGCCAGATCGCGCGCGAGACGGCCGAGCGGCATCGCCAGGCGTTCGGCAACGTGCCGGTGCTCGACAACGCGCTCGATGTGGGCGGCGAGTACGCCTATCGCATCCGCGGCGAGGCGCACATGTGGCGCCCGGCGTGGTCGCCGACCTGCAGCACGCCGTGCGCGGCAACCTGCCCGACAAGTACCGCTCCTACGCGCAGCAGATCAACGACCAGTCCGAGCAGCTGATGACCATGCGCGGCCTGTTCCGCCTGAAGAGCGCCGAGGAGATGGGCCGCAAGCCGGTGCCGCTCGAGGAGGTCGAGCCGGCGGCCGATATCGTCAAGCGCTTCTCGACCGGGGCGATGAGCTTCGGCTCGATCTCGCGCGAGGCGCACACGACGCTCGCCATCGCCATGAACCGCATCGGCGGCAAGTCGAACACCGGCGAGGGCGGCGAGGAGGCGGACCGCTTCAAGCCGCTGCCCAACGGCGATTTCATGCGCTCGGCCATCAAGCAGGTGGCTTCGGGCCGGTTCGGCGTGACGACGGAGTATCTGGTCAACTCGACGATGATGCAGATCAAGATGGCGCAGGGCGCCAAGCCCGGCGAAGGCGGCCAGCTGCCCGGCCACAAGGTGGATGCCGTCGATCGCCAAGGTGCGCCATTCGACGCCCGGCGTCGGCCTGATCTCGCCGCCGCCGCACCACGACATCTATTCGATCGAGGATCTGGCGCAGCTGATCTTCGACCTGAAGAACGTCAACCCGGCGGCCGACGTGTCGGTGAAGCTGGTCTCGGAGGTCGGCGTCGGCACGGTGGCGGCGGGCGTCGCCAAGGCGCGCGCCGATCACGTCACCATCTCGGGCTTCGAGGGCGGCACCGGCGCTTCGCCGCTGACCTCGCTCAAGCATGCCGGCAGCCCGTGGGAGATCGGCCTCGCCGAGACGCACCAGACGCTGGTCGCCAACCGGCTGCGCGGCCGCATCGCCGTGCAGGTCGACGGCGGCGTTCGCACCGGCCGCGACGTGGTGATCGGCGCGCTGCTGGGCGCCGACGAGTTCGGCTTCGCCACCGCGCCGCTGATCGCGCTCGGCTGCATCATGATGCGCAAGTGCCATCTCAACACCTGCCCGGTGGGCGTGGCCACGCAGGACCCGGTGCTGCGCGCCAAGTTCAAGGGCCAGCCCGAGCACGCCATCAACTACTTCTTCTTCGTCGCCGAGGAGGTGCGCGAGATCATGGCCGCGCTCGGCTATCGCACGATGGACGAGATGGTCGGCCAGTCGCAGTGCCTCGACACGCAGCGGGCGATCGGCCACTGGAAGGCGCGCGGGCTCGACTTCGAGAAGCTGTTCCACAAGCCGGAGGTGCCCGACAGCGTCGCCATCTACCACTGCGAGCGCCAGAACCATGGCCTCGACAAGGTGCTCGACAACAAGCTGATCGAGCTGGCCAAGCCGGCGCTCGAGAAGAAGGAGCGCGTCAAGCACGAGCTGGCGATCTGCAACCGCGATCGCACGGCGGGCGCCATGCTGTCGGGCGAGGTGGCCAAGCGCTACGGCCATGCCGGCCTGCCGGAGGACACCATCTGGCTGTCGTTCAAGGGTACGGCGGGACAGAGCTTCGGCGCCTGGACGGCGCACGGCGTCACGCTCGACCTGGTCGGCGAAGGCAACGACTACGTCGGCAAGGGACTGTCCGGCGGCAAGCTGATCGTGCGGCCCGATCCGAGCTCCGGCATCGTGCCGGAGGAGAGCATCATCGTCGGCAACACGGTGCTGTACGGCGCCATCTCCGGCGAGTGCTACTTCCGCGGCGTGGCCGGCGAGCGCTTTGCGGTGCGCAACTCCGGCGCGGCCTGCGTCGTGGAAGGCACCGGCGACCACGGCTGCGAATACATGACCGGCGGCGTGGTGGTGGTGATCGGGCAGACGGGGCGCAACTTCGCGGCCGGCATGTCGGGCGGCATCGCCTACGTGCTGGACGAGGACGGCACCTTCGAGCGGCGCTGCAACCTGTCCATGATCGACCTCGAGCCGGTCGAGGCCGAGGAAGAGGTGATGCGCAGGCTCGCCAACCAGGGCGGCGACCTGGAAAGCCACGGCCTGGTCGACGTGATGGGCGACATGACCAAGCAGGATGCCGAGCGCCTGCACCAGCTGATCGCCCGCCACGCGCACTACACCAACTCGGCCAAGGCCAAGACGATTCTCGACGACTGGGCGAGCTACCTGCCCAAGTTCAAGAAGGTGATGCCGGTCGAGTACCGCCGTGCGCTGGCCGAGATGAGCAAGCACCAGTCCGTGGACGGCACGGGCCTCGAGGTGCTCGAGATCGGCCTGCCGGCGGCCAAGGGTTGAAGGCTATGCCCGATAGGGATTGCGGATCGTGAGCCCGTCGATGACAAGGCCGTCGTGCATGTCCTCGGAGTACAGCGTCGTGCAGCCGGCCAGCTGCGCGGCAGCGACGATCATGCCGTCGTACAGGCTGAGCTGGTATCGCTCGGCCAGGGCGAGGCCGCGATCGTGCGTGTCGACCGTCAGGGGAACAACTGTCACACAGTGTCGCGGAGTACGTCCGCAGGACCTCGGTGACATCGGGCCACGTCGAACGCAAACTTGCGGCGCAGCGTGTTGGCGCACTCATTGAGCACCTGGACGCTGATGACGCCCGCCTGCGCCCAGATGCGTCCACGAGCGGTCTGCCAAGTGCGGCGTCGCCGGCCAATGCGTACACGACGACGTTGGTATCGAAGAAGACATCAGTCCTCGCTCATAGGCGTCCGAGCGCTTGAACGCGAAATCCTGCGGGAAAGCGGACGGCATATTTCGCGAAGCCTGCGCAGCTCCTCGATCGCTCTGTCGCGCTTTTCTTGCGCTCGATCTCCAGCCGCTCGCGCGAGGCCTTCACGATCTCGATCTCGTCGCCCTCCGCAAGCCAGAGCTCGGCGACCAGCTTGGCGGGCAGCCGCACGGCGAGGCTGTTTCCCCATTTGGCGACTTGCATGACAATCTCCTGGATATACATTCATCGTAATGTATATCCATGGACGAGCTCGTCAAGGTCGACAACTTCAACCGACACTGCAGTAGGCGACGATGGGCAAGATCACGGGCTTCATGGAGTTCGACCGCCACGACCGCGGCTACAAGCCGGCGGCCGAGCGCGTCAAGCATTGGAACGAGTTCGTCGTGCCGCTGCCGGCCGCCGAGGTGAAGACCCAGGCCGCGCGCTGCATGGACTGCGGCATCCCCTATTGTCACAACGGCTGCCCGGTCAACAACCAGATCCCGGACTGGAACGACCTCGTCTATCGCGACCACTGGGAGACGGCCGCGCGCAACCTGCACTCGACCAACAACTTCCCCGAGATCACCGGCCGCGTATGCCCGGCGCCGTGCGAGGCATCCTGCACGCTCAACATCGACGACAAGCCGGTGACCATCAAGACCATCGAGTGCGCCATCGCCGACAAGGCGTTCGCGGAAGGCTGGATCGCGCCCGACATCGCCGAGAGCAAGACCGGCAAGAAGGTCGCCATCGTCGGCTCGGGCCCTGCCGGCCTCGCCGCCGCGCAGCAGCTGGCGCGCGCCGGCCACGACGTGCACGTCTACGAGAAGAGCGCCAAGCCCGGCGGGCTGCTGGTCTACGGCATCCCCGACTTCAAGATGGAAAAGCACATCGTCGAGCGGCGCGTGAAGCAGATGGAAGCGGAAGGCGTCGTCTTCCACTGCAACGTGCACGTCGGCAAGACCGTCTCGATGCAGGAGCTGGAGGCCGGGCACGACGCCGTGCTGCTGGCCGGCGGCTCCGAGAAGCCGTTCGACTTCTTCGCGAAGTCGCCCGGGCGCGACCTCGACGGCCTGCATTTCGCCATGCACTTCCTGCCGCAGCAGAACCGGCGCGTGTCGGGCGAGGCGCAGGGGCCAGGAGCAGCAGATCACGGCCAAGGACAAGCACGTGGTGGTGATCGGCGGCGGCGATACGGGCAGCGACTGCATCGGCACATCGTTCCGGCAGGGCGCCAAGTCGGTCACGCAGCTCGAGATCATGCCGATGCCGCCCGAGAAGGAGAACAAGGCGCTGTCCTGGCCGCACTGGCCGCTGAAGCTGCGCGTCTCCACCAGCCAGGCCGAGGGCGCCAAGGTCGAGTACGCGATCTCCACCACCGGCTTCGCCGGCAGGAACGGCAAGGTCGAGAAGCTGCTCTACACGCGCGTCGACAAGAGCCCTGAAGCCGGTGCCGGGCAGCGAAGGCGAGATGCCGGCCGACCTCGTGCTGTTCGCCATGGGCTTCTCGGGGCCGGTGGAGGACGACGTGGTCAAGGAGCTGGCCCTGCCGGTGGTGCCGCGCGGACGCTTCAAGGGCCTCGATGCCAACGAGCGCGACTATCGCGTCCGGCCGCACAAGAAGGTGTTTGCGGCCGGCGACATCCGCCGCGGCCAGTCGCTGGTGGTGTGGGCGATCCGCGAGGGCCGCCAGGCGGCGCATGCCATCGACCGCTTCCTGATGGGCCGCACCGACCTGCCGCGGTAGGTCCGCACTTATCCACAGCACGTACAACCCGGTGCACAGTGCGGGCGCTGCCTTCTTTACGCCGCAAGCCGACTTAGGCGAGACCACAACCCCGGTTCGGTTGCGGAGGGCTTGCCATGCTCGCCTATTTCCTGGTCGTTGGCCTCGATCGGTGCCGGCTTCGCGCAGGCACCGTGGTGGTTCTGGATGGTCGGCGGCATGGCGCTCGCGTTCCTAAGCCTCAGCGATCCGCTCAAGCGGCGCGCGGTCTATGGCCGGCTCGGCTATTCGGGCACGCTGGCGCTGAGCGGTGTCGTCAGCCTGGCGACGGGATGCCTGGCATCGGCGGGCGCCTTCGCGATGGGTCGCATCATCTGGTGGACGTTGCCGACATAAGCAGGCCGACATAGACGGAGCGCTTCGCTCAGGCCTTCTTCTCCCATCGTCCTTCGCTCGACTGCTGCCAGTAGGTGACCGCGCAGCCGGCGTCCTTGGCCGCCTTCCAGTGCTCGCGCGCTTTGGCCACCGCGGCGGCATCGCGCCCATCGAACAGGTAGACGACGCGATCGTAGCTCGACAGCTCGCTCGTCTCGGCCCCATCGACCAGAAAGCGCACGCCCGCTGCGTTCGGATTGTCCTCGCTGCTGGTCAGGAAGATCGGCTGCGCGGCGACGTTGCCGTCGCGACGGGTTCCGTGCGGCAGGAAGCTGTCCTCGCGATAGGTCCACAGCAGCGTATCGAGAGCCTCGACGCGCTCCTCCGAGCCCGCCTGCACCACGGCGCGCCAGCCGCGCTCGAGCGTGCGCTCGACCAGGCTCGGCAGGACGCGCTCCAGCGGTTGGTGTTCGAGGTGATAGAACAAGACGTCCGTCATGCGCCCTCGCGGTGTTCACTGCGCCCGCTCCATGTCCGCGAGCCTAGAGCAAGATCGTTTCGATCGAAGCACTTGGCTTCGATCACGGAACGTGAATCTTGCTCTCAAGTCTATGCATGGAGCAGGATTCACGCTTCGGCCGCGACGTTGCGATTGGGCGAAGCGATTCCATCCGAAGCGATCCTGCTCTTGCCGTCAAGTCAAGCCTGCGGAACTGCCTGCGGTCTCGGCGTTGCGCCCACGATCACGGTTGCAGTGAAGGAGTGTGCGTGATGCCCCGAGGATCGAAAGCGAAGTACACCACCAAGCAGAAGCGCAAGGCCAGGCACATCGAGGAGGGCTACGAGGATCGTGGCATCCGCCCGAAGGAGGCCGCGCGCCGGGCCTGGGCGACCGTCAACAAGGAAAGCGGCGGCGGCAAGAAGAGCGGCTCGGGCCGGGGCAAGCCGGAAAGCAAGTCGGCCTCGCGCAAGGGCGGACGCCTTGGTGGCCGTGCCGCCGCGCGTCGTCCGGCATCGGCCCGCTCGGCCTCCGCCCGCAAGGCGGCAGCTACGCGCAAGCGGCGCGTGTCGCGCTGACGCCATCGCCGAAGAACAAGTAGAGAGGCGGAGCTCGTTGGCCCCGCCTCCATCTTCTGCAGGCCGCTCGAAACGCAGCGGCTTACTTCTTGGCCTCCGTGCCACGCATCTCATCGATCTTGCGGCCGGCCTTCTCTTTCAGCTCGGTCGCCTTGTCGAGCGCCTTCTGGCCCATCTCCGTGGCCTGCTCCTTGGCGCGCATGTAGGTGGTCTTCTCGGTGGCGCGGAAGTCGGGCGCGCTGTGCAGCCGTTCGCGCGACAGGGCTGCCTTGATCACGCGCTTGCCGTTGGCATCAGCGGTGATGGCCAGCGCGTTGTAGGGAATGGCCACGTTCTTCTCGCCGATGCCGAGGAAGCCGCCGACGCCGATCACGACATTGGCGACTTTGCCGCTCTTGTCGAACAGCAGGTCGTTGATGTCGCCGATCACCTCGCCCGCGTCGTTGCTGACGCCCTGGCCGATGAACTGGCTGGCGAGCCATTGGTCGGACGGCTGTACGGTAACGAAGCGATCCGGCGTGCCGGTCTGCGCGAAGCCGGCAGCGGGCGCGAGCAGAACCGCTGCCGCAAGCGCTGCGGCCAAAGTGGTCTTCATGTGGATCTCCTCCTTGGGTCTTTAGGTCTGTATGTGGATCGTGGTCAGCCGCGTCTCACGACGCCGGCCACCAGCGACACCAGGAAGAGAATGATGAAGACCCAGAACAGCAGCCGCGCGCCTTCCATGGCCACGCCGGCCACGCCGCCAAAACCGATGGCCGCCGCAACGAGCGCCACCACGAGGAACACAATTGCATAGTGCAGCAGATTTCCCATGATCACTCCTCGGCCGGCAGGGCGGTTAGCCGTGGCGGCTCTTTGATTGTGCAAGCTTAGTCGTCGCCTGAAGAACGCCGCGCCGGATCGGAGGTTCCGGGCAGCGCCAATGTGATCAGAAGATCAGATAGAGCAGGATGATCACGGTCAGCGGTACTCCGAGCAGCCACATGATGATCGCGGGCATGGTTGTCTCCTGGCGTGTGGTTGTGCGTGTTGGCGCAGTTGATCGAGCTGCCAGAGCAACGCGGCGCTCGGCGACACGGTTCCGCTCACGCACGGGCGTGCGTGTGATCAGTCGTCGGATGTAAAGCCTTCAGGTGCTCAGGTGCGCACGGCCGGACGATAGCGGTGCTCGGTCATCCCGTATGTCCACGCCACACCTTCACGCGCCGAGCGCACGGTGGCCGGCACCTGCAGGAAGTAGTGCTTGAACGTGCCGTCGGGCTCGGGCGAGCCGTTGACGACCTCCACGCACGCCCACGCCTCCCAGCGCCAGCGCTGTCGCCACAGCACGCCGGTTTCGTCTTGCGACACGCGGCAGGCGCCGCCGTCGCCGATGAAGCGCGCCGGCGTGATGATCTCGATCATGCAGCGCCGCACCTGCGGGTCGATGGCCGTGCCGATGTTGCGCACGTTGATCAGCTCGGGACGCCGGATGATCCAGGCCGGCACGATCACACCCTTCCAGGCATAGGCCGACCAGCCATCCCGATAGCCGAGCGCCGGGCCGTTGGCGCAGTGCAGGCGACCGTTGGCATCGAGCTCCAGGCGCTCCGGCCGCTCGCGACAGCCAGCAGGCGTCCTCATGCGGAATGATCCACGACGCGTTCTTGGCGATCTGCCACAGACCCGCCAGCGATCGCGTGTGCGGGCGCAGGCCGCCCACGTCGTGCAGGTACTCGAGGGCGCCCAGGATTGGCGCGGACTGGAATCCGAAGCTGGCGGTGGGAAACGTCTGCGACCGGCGCAGCGAGGTCAGCTTGGCCAGGCTGAACAGGCGCGTACGCAGGCGCGGGCGCACCCGCTCGCAGGCGCGCATCACCGCGTCCTCGATGCTCGAGCTGTAGGGTGGCAGCCGGGTGAGCCGCGGTTCCTCCATCAGTGCCGTGCGCACCGAAAGGCTGACCGCGCGATCGACTGCCGCCTCGGCCCGCCGCCGCACCATGTCGATGATCAGATGGCGCACGCTCTCGCCGGCGGACGAATAGCGCGCCCACTTGTGGGCAATCTCGTAAGGGCTTTCACCCCATATGACGTGCCGAGGTGGGGCGAGGCCGGCGGCGGAGTAGGCTCTGCGCACGCCCTCCTCTGCTTCATCCCGATCGACGCGAGCGGTGGTTTGCCGGATGCGAGACCAACGCTCGCCGTATTCCGCCAACCCCGCCCGCTGCACGTCGGTGAGGCGTGCGACCTCAATCAGAGACAAGCGTCGCGTCCTTGGGCTCCAGTTCCCGCTGCCGGCGCACGCGATAGGTGCCATCGGCCAGCATGATGGGCGCGTGCTCCTGATGCTGGATGACAGCCGACCCTTCCACCTTGACGTGGCCGACGTAGAGGCCGGAGGGAATGTCGCGTGCCAGGGTATCCTCGCGGAACATCGTCACGCGATCGAAGATGGCGTGGCGGTGTCCGGTGAGCTCGCCTTCAGCCAGCACCGTCGCGCCGGTCTGATCTGCGGCCACGATGGTGCCGGAAGGCTGGATGTCGTCGACCCGCTCGATGAGCAGGTCGCCCTGCGCAAACATCTCGGTCATGAGAGGACTCCTCGTTTCGCATGCAGTTGAGCCCGCTTGATAAAAAGTAATCGTGGCGCAACTGGTTCCACACGCAACCGGAGCACGAGATTGTGAACGAAGCGTTGCCGAGGATCAGATCGCGGTGTCGCTTCCGCTTCGCTTACACAGTCTCGGATCGGAACACGGCGTGAGTGCACGCGTTGCTTCCTGGAGAACGCGCGGCGCGCAGCGCAGGGCTGCGTTAGCCGACGGAGTGACAGGGAGTGCAATCCAGATGAACAGGACGCTGATAGCGGCAGCAGCCGGTGTACTGCTGCTTGGTGCCGGCGCTGCCGGCTTGGCCCAGGCGCAGGAGCGTGATGGGCGCGGGCGTGGCGGAGGTGGTGGCGGCGGAGGTGCCGCTCGCGAGGCTCCGCGGGCACAGCCGCAGAGAGCGGCTCCCCGCGTGGAGCGGAGCCAGCCCAGGGTGGAACGTAGCCAGCCGCGCGTAGAGCGGCGTGCCGTTGAGCGCCCGCAGCGTGAACGGCCGCAGCAGGTCGAGCGCAGCCAGCGCGTTCAGCAGCAGCAAGTGGAGCGCCGCCAGCGCGAGCAGAAGCAGCAGGTCGAGCGGCGTCAACGCGATCAGCAGCAATCTGCCGAACGCCAGCAGCGTGAGACACGGCAACGTGCTGAGCGCCAGCAGCGCCAGGACCAGCAGGCAGCAGAGCGTCGTCAGCGCGAGCAGCAGAAGCAGGCCTCCCCGAAGCAGAACGATCGGCCTGAGGGCAAGCAGGCGGGCTCAGCCGAGCGGCCGGGCCGCAGCGGGTGAACCGCGTCCAGGCCAGCGACGAGCAGCGCAAGGGCGTGCGTGATCGCATCTTCCGCGAGCGCAGCGTGGATCGCATCAGGGCGCGGGATTTCCGGGCCAAGGTGGCGATCGGCAGCCATATCGACCGGCGTCATCGTCGCCACGTGCATCGCCTGACGCCGGCCATCCTGGCCTTCGCGCCGATCTATGCCGGCTACAGCTATCTCGTGGTCGATGACGAGATCTGCATCGTCGATCCGGAGACCTACTATGTGGTCGACGTGATCCCATCGTCGGTCGAATACGCGGCCGGCCCGTCGCGGCCGCAGCTGGTGTTGTCGGCCGAGGACATGGCGTTCATCTACGCCAGCGTGCCCAAGGATCGACCGGTTGACGTGCGCGTGCGCCTGGCGCTCGGCGCCGAGATTCCCGTCAGCGTCGATCTCGAGCGCTTCCCCGGCGGGGTGATCGACCGCGTGCCGCAGCTCGAAAGCTATAGCTACATCGTGGTCGAGGACGACGTGGTGATCGTCGATCCGAGGGATCGCGCGGTGGCCCTCGTCATCACGGAGTGATAAAGCACAGCCTACGCTCAATCGCGTGATTGTGAACATGCCGGCCGGAACGTCGCCAGGAGTGCGGCGTTCCGGCTTTTTCGTATCCCCCTGCCGCAAAGGCCTCGCTGCACCGCAGCGACAATCGTCATCGCCTTGATTGACGAGGCGAATTTGCGCACTTAACCTCCAATTAAGCCTGCAGCACGCGGCTTGGCCCGCAATATGCTGAGGGTACGGGGAACCCGGCCGGAAAAGGCCGCTTGATTGGGGGATCTCTTGCGAATTTCGGTATTGGGCCTGATCGCGGGCCTCGCTATCGGCGCAGCTGCAGGGGTGGCGGTCGCCGGGGAAGCTTCGAACTTCAAGATCCTCAAGCTCGAGGGCAACAGCGTCCGCTGGCAGAAGAGCGGGGCGGGCTTCGAGACGCCGGTGGTGACCTACAGCCTGGTGTCCGACGCGGTGGATTTTCCGCGCGCCCGCAATTGCCGCAAGATGACCAGCCTCGATGGGCTGACCGCAGCTTCGCAGGTGGCCATGTCGGCCATGCGGGAGGAAATCTCCGCCGCATTCGCGATGTGGGAATCGGTCGCCGGCATCAGCTTCCGCGAGGCGGCCGATCCCGCGAAGGCTGATATCCTGATCGGGGCCCAGGTCGAGCCTGACGGCTGGGCGTTCGCCGACGTCTTCTACGACACGCAATCGCCGAGCGAGGTCAAGCCGATCTCACGCTCGCTGGTGTGCCTCAATCCAGCCAAGCGCTGGAAGGTCGGCTTCGACGGCGACCTGAAGACCTACGATCTGCGCTACACCATCGCCCACGAGATCGGCCACGCCATCGGTCTCGATCATCCGAGCAGCGCCGGCACCATCATGGGCTATCGCTACGAGGAGCGCTTCCGCGATCTGCAGCCCGGCGACGTGCAGGGCGCCGTGGCACTGTACGGTCCGCGCGCGACGAGCGATGTCGAGTTCGCTGCGGACGATCGGGTGCCGCAAGATCCGACGCGAGCAACTACTGCCCGGCCGCTGTCGCGGGCCCTTGGAACCCGCGCGCCGTAGTCACGTTCTCTCTGAGCTTGAACACAACAGCTCAGGGAGCTTCACATGGGTCGCGGCCTCGCCCTTTGGCTGGTTGGGATTCCCCTGCCGGTCATCCTGATCCTCTACTTCCTCGGCTATCTGCACTGATAGTCAAACAGGCTGGAAACGCGCGAACAGCCGCACCGATTCAACGTCGGTGCGGCTGTTGCGTTTATAGCGCGACGCCTGGCCTATACCCGCTCGACCCTACCGGCTCGACGCCAACGGCGGTACTTCCAGGGTGTAGAGCAGGGCGAATACGATGGCGGCGACGAGTAGCACGCCCGCAATGATGCCGCGCATGCCCCTGTGGGTGTCCGCCTCGAGATCATCGGCCACGGCTCAAGCCCCCATCCGCGGTGACATGGAACGAAATTGATAGAAAGGCGTTCAGAAAGGGAATTGAAAAGCGTCCAGGGCTCATGAGCCGGGACTTCGGGGCTCGCGGTTGATGGCTTCCCGCGGGCCCCTCTTTTTGTCGTCTACGCAGTCGCCAAGCGCGGCTGCTCGGGGCGGCCGCGGATGTCGAAGAACAGCGCCTGGCTGATCACAGCCTTGACGTTGTCGGGATGGAACGGCTTGGCGATCAGGAAGGTCGGCTCGGGGCGCGTGCCGGTCAGCAGACGCTGCGGATAGGCGGTGACGAAGATCACCGGCACCGAGAACGTGCGCAGGATCTCGTTGACCGCGTCGAGGCCCGAGCTTCCGTCGGCCAATTGGATGTCCGCCAGGATCAGGCCAGGCTTGGCCCGCATCACCGCCTCGATGGCCTGTCGCTCGGTGCGGGCGATCTTGACCACGCGATGGCCGAGGTCCGTGACCAGCCGCTCCAGGTCGAGCGCGATCAGCGGCTCATCCTCGATGATCACGACGTCGGTCGCGATCTGCCGCGCGATTTCGCGGCCGGCTTCGTCGACCAGCGCCTGCAGCTCGCTCTCCTCGATATCGAGGATGGTCGCGGCCTCGCTGGGCGAGAATTCCTCAACGGCGATCAGCAGGAAAGCCTGGCGCGCGGATGGGGCCAGCACGTCGAGGTTACGCCGTACGGCATCCAGGCCCGGATGCGGCGGCTCCTCGGTCCTCTGGTTGTTCCACTTGATAGAGTTAACAAGCTTGAGGAACGTCTGATAGAGCGCCATGCGCGGCGGCAGATCCTCAGGAAACAGCGTCGGGTCGGCCAGCATGGCCTCCAGGGTCGAAGCCACGTAGGCGTCGCCGCTCTTCTGGCTGCCGGTGACGGCGCGGGCAAAGCGCCTCAAGTATGGCAGATGAGCTGCAACCAAGTCTGCAACTGACATATGGGTCCCCTCTCAAATCTAGGCGTAGGCTCGGCAGTAAACGCAGCCGCGCTGCAAATGTTCCCGTGGAACGTTTGTTTATCCCACGCGTTATTGCACAGGTTCGGCGGCAAGCTGCCGGCGAGGGGCAAAAAGGAGGGTCTAGATGGCCGGAAAAGACGGTTCAACGCGGCAATCGGCAGGCGCCGATCAGCTTGAGCACCCCACTCGCGATTATGCGTCCAGGAGAAAGCTGCACGTCGTGCGCAATGAGAACAGTCACGATGACAACGCGCGGCCGGCCGAAAACGCCAAGCGTCGCGGAATGCTCGATCGCACGCAACAGGCCCAATTGGGCAACCTGCTGAGGGCGATCTTCTCGGACGTCGCTGAGGAGCCGGTGCCCGATCGGTTCGTCAAGCTGATCGAGGCGCTTGAAGCGAGGGAGCGGAAGCAGTGAGCACCGTGTCCGCGTCTGTCAAGCAGACCAACACCGAGTCTGTGCCTCTCAAGGAGGCCATGCTCAAGCTGATTCCGAACCTGCGCGCGTTCGCCGTCTCGCTGTGCGGTGATGTCGAGCGCGCCGACGATCTCGTTCAGGAAACCCTCCTCAAGGCGTGGAACCACCTGGACAGCTTCCAGGAAGGCACCAACCTGCGTGCGTGGCTGTTCACCATCCTGCGCAACACCTACTTCTCCGAATGCCGTCGGCGTCGCCGCGAGGTCGAGGATCGCGACGGCAACAAGGCCGACGAACTGGCCGTGCATCCAGGCCAGCAGGGCCACCTCGACATGCAGGACTTCCGCCGAGCGCTGAACCTGCTGCCGCCCGACCAGAGGGAGGCGCTGGTCCTGGTGGGCGCCGCCGGCTTCTCCTACGAGGAAGCAGCGTCCGTATCGGGCTGCGCGGTTGGCACCATCAAGAGCCGCGTGAACCGCGCCCGCACCAAGCTGAGCGAGTTGCTCGGCGTGACCACGGCGCGCGAATACGGACCGGATTCGGCCACCGAGGCGATCGTCGCGCGCACCGTCGGCGGCGGCTCCCGATCGATCTGATCAATCTGCGCGAGTAAGCCAACAGCCGGATCCCAGCGGGTCCGGCTGTTTGCGTGGGTGGCGATCATGGCGCGCCGAGGGAAAAGGGCCGCCCCAGGTACTGGGCGTGGTTGTACGTGCCGGCGACCTGTCGATCTGCGCCGACAGTGGCTGGGCGCGGATGGTAACGGACCACTAACCCGCGTCCGCTCCAATATGCCCGTGCCGTTGGTAGTGCGTCGGCTGTTGCCGCGCCGCTCGTGTGGAGGCAAAACAATGAAAACAATCATCGCCAGTCTTTTGTCCGTCGGCCTCGTCGTTGTCCTTGCAAGCCCAAGCGATGCCGCCAGCAAGAAGCGCTACCGCTACTACTACTCCGACGGCTACGCGCAGAGATTTCCATCTGCCACGCCTCGCCAGCTACGAAACGCGTGGGCGTATGACAACGCCGGCCACTACTACGAGACGGACAGCAATGCCTTTCCCGTTGGTAGCCGTGGATGGTGGGAGATGAAGCGGCTTGAACAGGGCGGTCGCATTCGCTGAGCAACTCAGCGGGACCGTCGAGGACTGCGCCCCGGTTGTACGAGGTCGGGGAAGCAGAGCGTGTTCAACGATCCCTTGCGCGGGCTCGTGCAGCCTGGTCGAAGAACAGCACCTGGCTGACGATCGCCTTCACCGCATCCTCGCGGAACGGCTTGGTGATCAGGAAGGTCGGCTCCGGCCGCTCTCCGGTCATCAGCCGGTCCGGATAGGCGGTGACGAAGATCACCGGCACGGTAAACCGGGCGAGGATGTCGTTCACCGCGTCGAGGCCCGAGCTGCCGTCGGCGAGGCGGATGTCGGCCATCACCAGGCCGGGCTTGGCCTGCGAGGCGGAGCGCAACGCATCGTCGTGCGTGCGCGCGATCGAGGTGACGCGGTGGCCGAGATCGGTCAGCAGGGTCTTGAGGTCGAGGGCGATCAGGGGCTCGTCCTCGATGATCAGCACGTCGGTCGAGATCTGGCCGCCGATCACGGCCCCGGCCTCCTCGAGCAGCTGCTCGATGCGCCGATCGGAAATCTCCAGGATCTGGGCGGCCTCGCGGCGGCTGAATTCCTCGACCGTGACGAGCAGGAAGGCTTGCCTGCCCTGCGGGCTCAGCGCAGCCAGGGATCGGGCCGCGGTGGGCCCCAGCTCCATGGCGTTCTGGTGGTTGTCTTCCAGCCGGCTCGTGAAGGCCTCGCAGGAAGCACTGGTACAGGCCGAGCCGCGGCGGCAGGTCGGGGAAAATCGACGGATCGGCGAGGATGGCCTGCAAGACGCGGGCGACAGCGGCGTCTCCCGCCATCTGGCTGCCCGTCATAAGCCGGGCGAAGCGCCGGAGATGTGGGAGATGAGCGGAAATCTTATCGGCGAGCGACATGTCGATGGGCTGCCCGTCTGGCGCTGGCGCAACGTGGAATGCCGTCCTGACCCAAGTCTGGTTGACCAAGTCTGGCCTGACCAAATCTGGCCCGGCTCAGGCCGGCATTTGCGCAGTTGAGCGTCGAAGTGCGTTGCGTCATATGTAAGGGATTCACATCACATATCAAAGGCGCAATGGGCAAACGGGGCGAACAACGGCCGCCAAGGCAGCCGGCGGACAAGGATGCGCCATCCACGGTGGGCGCGGGCACGGCGGCGGGGCAGGCAAGCCGCCGTTCCCGGTGCACGAGCACGTCGGCCGTCGCCTCAAGGAGATGTTCGACGAGGTCACCACCCAGCCGATCCCCGACAAGTTCGTTAAGCTCCTCCAGGAGCTGGAGCACAGGCAGTCCGACCAGCCGCCGCCGGACCCGACTAAATCCCCGCCGTCCAAGCCCAAGCGTAAGCCTCGCAAGTCCAAGTAGTCGCAGGGCTTTGGCGTCCCGGAACCAAACCGCGCGCCCCCGGTTGTCGGGCAAACCAAACCGTTTTGGGAGCGTGCGATGGGTCAGCGTGGATATCTGAGTTTCGCGAGGTGGTGTGGCTGGCGTCCGTGGTGAGCGGCCTGTCCGTGCTGGGCGTCGGCATGGCGGTGGGGCTGGCATTCGCCCTTGACCATTGGGGATCGGTGGCGCCCGCCGTCCTTGGCCATGCTTGAGCCGTGCCGTCCTCGGCTTAAGCGGTTCAAGAGAAAAACTCGGCTCGGCCCGAAAAAGTCGAGGAACCGAGAACCGATCCCGACGTTTTGCTCATGAGACAGGCGCGCAGAACCCCCCTTCTGCTTCCCTCACGCGCCAGTCGCGCTGACCCGCGGTTCCCCCAAGCCGCGGGTCATTGCTTTTTTGCGCCCTGTTAACGCGGCTGTGCGAACATGAGCCTTCGGCAAGGGGGCGCGAAATTCTCATCCTGTACAACGTACGGTTCGCGGAACGCCGCGAACTTTGCTAACGTTCGGCGCTGTAGGATTTCCCGATCAGAGGCCGCCCCTCGGATTGTAGGAGTATGTGTATGGCGCCCCGGCCCAGCTGGAAGGGATACCTCAAGCTTTCGCTCGTTTCCTGTGCCGTTGCGCTCTATCCGGCGACCACGACCTCCGAGCGCGTCTCGTTCCGCACGCTCAACCGCGCCACCGGCAACCGTGTCCGCCGCCAGTTCGTCGACGAGGCGAGCGGCGAGCCCGTCGAGAGCGAGGACCAGGTCAAGGGCTACGAGGTCGCCAAGAACGAATACATCACGATGGAGGACGACGAGCTGAAGTCGGTCCAGCTCGAGAGCACCCACACCATCGACATCGCGCGCTTCGTGCCGCGGGCGCAGATCAACGAGCTCTACTTCGACACGCCGTACTACCTGGCGCCCACCGACCGCGTCGGCGAGGAGGCGTTCGCCGTCATCCGCGAGGCGATGCGCGCCGAGAAGATGGTCGGCATCGCCCGCGTCGTGCTGTTCCGCCGCGAGCGGCTGCTGATGCTGGAGCCGCGCGGCAAGGGCCTGGTCGGCGTCAGCCTGCACTACGCCAACGAGGTGCACCAGGAGAGCGGCTACTTCGAGGAGATCCCGGACGTCGATATTCCGGGCGAGATGCTGGATCTCGCCAAGCACATCATCAAGAAGATGACCGGCAAGTTCGATCCCAGCGAGTTCGAGGACCGCTACGAGAACGCCTTGATCGAGCTGATCCGCTCCAAGCAGAAGGGCACGCCCATCAAGCCGCAGCCGACGCACCGGCAGGCCAACGTCATCAACCTGATGGATGCCCTGCGCCGCAGCGTCGACGCCGACAAGGCCGCGCCTGCCAAGAAGTCTTCCTCGACGACGACCAGCAAGGCCAAGGGAAAGACGCGCGCTCGCAAGACCGGCTGAGTAGAGCTATGCCGAACTCCGCATCGCTTCGCGCCTACAATCAGAAGCGCAATTTCACGCGCACCGAGGAGCCGCGCGGCAAGCTCAAGCGGCGCACGGGCGATCTGTTCGTCGTGCACAAGCACGACGCGCGCCGGCTGCACTACGATCTGCGCCTCGAGCTGGATGGCGTGCTGAAGAGCTGGGCCGTCACGCGCGGCCCGAGCCTGTCACCCGCCGACAAGCGCCTTGCCGTGCGCACCGAGGACCACCCGCTCGACTACGGCGAGTTCGAGGGCAAGATCCCGGAAGGCGAATACGGCGCGGGCAGCGTCATCGTCTGGGATCGCGGCCGCTGGTCGACCGAGGGTGATCCGCACCAGCAGCTCGCCAAGGGTCATCTCACGTTCGAGCTGGACGGCAGCAAGCTCAAGGGCCGCTGGCACCTCGTGCACATGAAGGGGCGCGACAAGGGCGGCAAGGAGAACTGGCTGCTCATCAAGGTCGACGACGAATACGCCAGGGCCGACGGCGGCGCCGCCCTGCTGGAGGACGAGCCCCGGTCGGTCAAGACGGGGCGCACGGTCGAGGATGTGGCCGGCAGCGAGGTGCGCATCCGGCGCAAGCCTGGCGTGTCAGCCGTCAGCCGCAAGTCGCCAAGAAAGAGCCCGAAGAAGTCGCCGGCAAAGAACTGATGCGCCCGCGCCGCGCGCCGAGCTCAAGGTGAAAGGTGCCAAGCCTGCGGCGTTGCCGAGCTTCATCGAGCCGGCGCTGGCAAGCCTGGTCGAGAAGCCTCCGACCGGCGACCGCTGGGTGCACGAGGTGAAATTCGACGGCTATCGGCTGCTGGCCCGCCTCGATCACGGCCGCGTCAAGCTGCTGACCCGCAGCGGGCTCGACTGGACGTCCAAGTTCGCCAATGTGGCCAAGGCGCTCGCCGCCCTGCCGGTCGTGAGCGCATTCCTGGACGGCGAGGTGGTGGTCGAGACCGACCACGGCGTGCCGGATTTCGGCGCCCTGCAGGCGGACCTGAGCGAGGGCCGCAGCGACCGGTTCAGCTACTATCTCTTCGATCTGCTGCATCTGAACGGCAAGGACACCCGCGCCAGCGCGCTGCTCGATCGCAAGGCCGCCCTGCGAACCCTGCTCGCGGACGCGGCGGACGGCGTTCTCAAGTACAGCGAGCACTTCACCGACCGCGGCGACCTCGTGCTGAAGCACGCCGCGCGCCTGGGGCTGGAAGGCATCGTTTGCAAGCTCGCGAACGCGCCCTATCGCTCCGGGCGCTCGAAGGCCTGGCTGAAGATCAAGTCGCATCGAGAGCGAGGAGTTCGTGGTGATCGGCTACGTGCCATCCACCACGCAGCGCCGCACGGTCGGCTCGCTCTCGCTGGCCACCAACATCAAGGGCAAGCTCACCTATGCGGGCCGGGTCGGCTCGGGGTTCTCGGCGGCGATCGCCGACGATCTCTGGGAGCGCCTGGAGAAGATCAGAACCAATGCGCCGGCGCTGGAGGTGCACCCGCCGGCCGAAGCTCGCAGAAACGTGCGTTGGGTGAAGCCGTCGCTGGTGGTCGAAGTGGCGTTCCGCAATTGGACGGCGGACAACGTGATACGCCATGCCGTCTTCAAGGGGTTGCGGCCGGACAAGGCCGCGCCCGAGGTCGTGCGCGAGAGACCGGCCATGAAGAAGAAAGCCAAGGAGCCTGCAGGCCGCGCGGAGCTGCCCGTGCGGCTGACCCATCCCGACCGCGTGCTGTGGCCCGATGTGGGCGTCACCAAGCAGGGCCTGGCCGAGTTCTACGCGGAGATCTGGCCATGGATCTCGCCCTGGCTGGTCGACCGGCCGCTGGCTCTCTTGCGCTGCCCGGGCGGCGTCGCCGAAGCCTGCTTCTTCCAGAAACATGCGTGGAACGGCATCTCCGACAGCATCATCCGCGCGCGCGATCCCGATGATGGCGAGGAACTGCTGGCGGTCCGCGACCTGGAGGGACTGCTCGCGCTGGTGCAGGCCTCGGTGCTGGAAATCCACGTGTGGGGCGCCAAGCTGGATGACATCGAGCGGCCGGACGGCATGACCTTCGATCTGGATCCGGACGCCGAGGTGGCGTGGAGCGATGTGGTCGCCGCGGCCGTCGAGGTGCGCGATCGGCTGAAGGCGAAGGGGCTGGCGGCGTTCGTCAAGACGACCGGCGGCAAGGGGCTGCACGTCTACAGCCCCCTCAAGCCGCATGCGGACTGGGCCGGCGTGAAGGAGTTCGCGCACGGCCTCGCCAAGGCCATGGCCAGCGACAGCCCGCGCAAGTACCTGGCGACCGCCTCGAAGGCGCAGCGACGCGGCCGCATCTTCCTCGACTACCTGCGCAACGGCCGCGGTGCCACGGCTATCGTCGCCTATTCGGCCCGAGCGCGGGCCGGCGCAACGGTGTCCACGCCGATCGGCTGGGACGAGCTTGGGCCCGAGTTGCATTCCGATCGCTTCAGCGTGACAAATCTGCTGCATCGGCTCGCGCAGGGCGACGACCCTTGGCGCGAGGTCCGCAAGCACGCCCGCCGTTTACCCTGACGGCCGGAACCAAACCCAAGCACAGGCTGTTTATCTTCTCACAACGCCTTGTCGCCTTTGCGCGATGCAGCAGGAGAAGCGCGATGTCCCGAGAAACCAGGGGCGCCGGGTCGGGCACAACGACCCGAGGTTTTGCCGGCATGGACCAGGAAAAGCAGCGCGAGATTGCGCGTAAGGGCGGAGCCAACGTCCCTAACGACAAGCGCAGTTTCGCCCAGAACCGGGCGCTTGCTTCCGAAGCTGGCCGCAAGGGAGGCCGGTCTGTTGCGCCGCAGGACCGCAGTTTTGCTCAGAACCGTGCCTTGGCCGCCGCTGCCGGTCGCAAAGGCGGGCAGGCCTCTCAGAGCCGCCGGCTCAACAGCACTAACACAAACGTGAACGGCACCACTCACGGCAAGGAGTAACGGCCGCTGTGGGGGCGTTTGTGGCTCGCCGGCTGGGCGACACGGCATTTGCCGTGGAACGCCGCGCCGGTGTTGTGCGTTCAGTAAGCTCCACTGCGCGTTTATCGGACTGAACATTCCTCAGGAGGACGTTATGGTGAGCTCATTGAGCTTTGCTTCGGAGGCCGTTAACAACCCGACGCGCTATTACCAGCGTCCGCGTCAGGTCATTCAGGACCGCCGTCTCAATCGCAACGAAAAGCTGGCGATCCTGGACGCATGGGAGCTGGAAGCCCGCTCCCTTTCGGTCGCGTCCGAGGAGAACATGGGCGGCGGGGAGCCGACGCTTCTGTCGGAAGTCGTGGACGCGCGCATCTCGCTGGGCGAGCACGCGGACCCACGCAAGACAACGGTGCGCCCACCAAGAATGGCGCGCGCAAGACTTCGTAACAAGATTTGAAAACGCGTAGAGCAGGCTCGACGCCGGCGCGACGGTCCTGCTCTACGAACGCTCGCCCGGCGGCGTGGCAAGGTCCGGCTTCAAGAACGACAGTTCGGGCATGCGCACCTGCCAACGCGATGGCGCCGGCGCCAGTCCCATCAGGGCGCGCTGGTGCCGCGCGCTCAGCAGCAGCGTGCGGAAGTGGCCCGCATCCAGCTTGACGATCTTGGCCGACGGCAGGTGCAGCTCGATGGCGCGCTGCAGGGCGCCGCGCCGCTGCGACGGCACGAACGGGTCCTTGCGGCCCATCACGAACATGCTGTTGGGCGCAACGCCGGCCAGGTTGTGAATTGGGTGGAAGCCGGTCATCGCCCGCGAGTAGTGCGCGAGCTGCAAGCCCTTCTCGATCGCCCGCCGCTTGACGATGCGCGTGGCAGGGCTCTGCCACATCATCATGTCGGCGCGATCGGACGGCGCGACAGCGCACAGGCGCGCACCGATGCGATTGGCAAGATAGGTCGCGGCAAAGCTGCCGACGCTCAGCCCGACCAGCAGGACGGTGTGAGGGGCAATGCCCTTGCTCTCCAGCAGCGCCTGCGCGTCCTCGACGAGGCCGCGGATGGCCTGCACGCTCATCTCAGGATCGGAGCTGACCAACGCGCGGGGCATCTCGTAGGCGGCGAGGAAGTCCAGCGGCGTGAAGCCGGCCTGCCTGGCCACGCCGAACGGCGTATTCCAGGGCAGGAAATAGATCACGCTCGATTGCGGATTGCCGTCGATGCGCCGGAAACTCAGCGTCCGGTCGTCGGCGGGGACACCGCGGCGAAGCAGGATGAAGTCGAGCAGATCGAGCATGACAAGTCACACAGATTGGCACCCACAGTTGGAAAGCCGGCCAGTATGACCGGGAAATGGGGCCGAAGCTTGCAGATTTGAAGAAGGGGTCCACCGGACGGCGGACCCCCAGCGGGGATGGGACCTGCCCTTACCAGTAGGGGCGGACGTTGTAGTGCGTGTGCGTCTTGGTTTCCCAGTTCCGGTCGGTAAAGGAATCGTCGCTGAACGCGGGTGCGTCCTTCAACTGTCCTTCGGTAATGGAGGTCTCGAAGCCGCTCAGCTTGGTGCTGTATTTCAGTGCGCCCCACGGCACCGGGTAGTGGCTGTGCCCGAGACCGAGAAAGCCGCCGAAGCTCATCACGGCATAGGTGACCCGGCCGGAGATCTTGTCGATCATCAGATGATCGATCTCGCCGATCTTCTTGCCCTGCATGTCGTACACGTTGACGCCTTCGACGTCCTCGCTCGAGATGAGCTGATGGTTGGGGTGAGCCGTCGCAGAAGCCATGGTTTATACTCCCTTGATCTGAAAAGGATTGTCTTGGGAGTGCAACGCTGAGGCCGGGGTGTTGTTCCGGCTGGCCGGAACCCCCTTGGGCAGGCGCCATCAATCGCGCGCGAACGGATTTTCGCCCTTGCGCAGCTTGAAGCGAATGGGAACGCCGGCCAGCCCGAAGGCATCGCGCAGACTGTTGGTCAGATAGCGCAGGTAGGCTTTCGGCAGCGCATCAGGCCGCGAGCAGAAGGCGACGAAGGTCGGCGGGCGCGAGGACGGCTGCGTCATGAACCGGATCTTGACGCGCCGTCCCTTGGAGGCGGGCGGCGCATGCCGATCGAGCGCCTCCCCGAGCCAGCGATTGAGGTTGGGCGTGGACACGCGGCGGTTCCACATCTCGTAGCTGTCGAACACGGCCTTCATCAGCTTGTCGAGGCCACGGCCGGCGATCGCGGAGATGGCGATCATGGAAACGCCCGGCAGTTGCGCCAGCCGCTCGTCGAGCGTCTCGCGCAGCTCTTTGAGCTTCTTCTGCTTGTCCGGTACCAGGTCCCACTTGTTGACGGCCACGACCAACGCGCGGCCCTCGGTTTCGACCAGGTCGCCGATGGTCAGGTCCTGGTGCTCGAAGGGACGCTCGGCATCGATCAGCAGCACCACCACCTCGGCAAAGCGGATGGCGCGCACCGCGTCGCTGGCGGCGAGCTGCTCGGCCTTCTCGCTGATGCGGGCCTTGCGCCGGAGCCCGGCCGTGTCGAACAGGCGGACCGGCCTGCCCTGCCAGGCGAAGTCGGTCGCCACGGCATCGCGCGTCAGGCCCGGCTCCGGGCCGGTGATCATGCGCTCCTCGCCGAGCAGCGCATTGACGAGCGTCGACTTGCCGGCGTTCGGCCGTCCGACGATGGCGACGCGGATGGGCTGGTTGGGTGTTACGTCCTCCTCCGGCTCCGCAGGCTCGATCGGGTCGTCGCGGTCGCGCCGCTTTTTCAGTTTGGCCTCGAGGCCGAGCGCTGCCAGGATCGTCCCGATCAAGTCGCTCATGCCTTCGCCGTGCTCGGCGGAGACCGCGATCGGCTCGCCGAGGCCGAGCTGGAAGGCTTCGTAGAAGCCGTCGGCGCCGGCCCGGCCTTCGCACTTGTTGGCGACCAGGATGGCCGGCACACCGGCGCTGCGCACCACGCGCGCGAAGGCGGCATCGTCCGGCACGACGCCATCGCGCGCATCGAGCACGAACAGCACAAGGTCGGCAGACCGCAGCGCCGTCTCGCTCTGCGCGCGCATGCGCGCCGCGATCGAGCCCGCCGCCGCATCCTCGAGGCCGGCCGTATCGATCAGCGTGAGCTTGTGCCCCCACACGTCGGCTTCACCCTGGCGACGGTCGCGCGTCAGCCCCGGCATATCCGAGACCAGCGCGCTACGCTTGCCGGTCAGGCGATTGAAGAGCGTCGACTTGCCGACATTCGGCCGGCCGACGATGGCGATGGTGGGCATGGGCGCTCGCAGGCGTTCGTGTGCAGCGGGGCGCAGCGCTAGTGTCCTGTCTCCGATTTGCCGACCACATTGCCGCACGGGTGTCTCGGCAATTCGGAGACTGAAGGACGCTAGCCAATCTATTGTTTGCTAGTGCAATTCAGGCTCGCAAATGCCGAAGCGTCCCAAGCCGCGATGTTGGTTGGCATTTGCGAGCCATCGCACTAGCGCGAAATGGGTGCAGGTTCAATTGAAGGCGATCAATTTAGCCTTGTCGGTCAACACGAACATGCGGCCCGAGGCCACGATCGGGGCGATGTAGACGGGCTGCCCGAGGTCCTGGGTGGTATCGACGCGCCCCGTGGTGGCGTCGACGCCGACCAGCTGGCCCGTGCTGGAAGCCAGCCACAGGCGACCGCCGGCCAGCACCGGCCCTGACCAGGTCGAGCTGCCGGGCAGCTTGACGGACCATTGGGTCTTGCCGTCGCGGCGCGCCACCGCCAGCAGCTGCCCCGAGGTGTCGACCACGAACACCGAATTCGCCTGCCACCCACGGCGCCTGGGTGCCCGGCACCGACAGCGACCACAGCCGCTCGCCGGACTTCTGCGAGGTGGCAACCATGCGGCCGGCGTGGCCGACCGCGAACACCATGCCGCCTTCGATGGACGGACGCGCCGTATCGCTCATCGCCGCCAGCGAGGAGCCGCCGCGCGCGCGCGACAGCGATTCCGTCCACATCGGCCGGCCGGTGGAGGCCTGCAGCGCCACCACGTCACCCGTCGGATACGGGAACACGGCGATGTCGCCGTCGACGGCCGGGCTGCTGTTGGTCAGTATCCTGGCGCGTTCCTCGCGTGCCGCGGAACGTCCAAAGCTCGGTGCCGTCCGAACCGGACAGGCAGTAGGTCTGCCCCTCCATGGTGACCACGAATACGCGTTCGCCGGCGGCGGTCGGGGAGGCGCGCACGGGCGATCCGACGCTCTTCTCCCACAGCTTCTTGCCGGTCTCCGGGTCGAGCGCCATCACCATGCCGAACCCGGTCGCCGCGTAGATGCGGCCGCCATCCGCCGCCAGACCTCCGCCGAAGCCTTCCCGGTCCTTTTCATTGGGGGGCGTGGTCGAGACGCGCCACAAGGCCGCTCCGCCCGACAGGCTGAACGCAGACACCTGCGCGTTCGCGTCGAGGGTGAAGACCTTGTTGCCGTAGACGATCGGGCTGCTGGTCAGCTTGCCCCAGAAGCTGGAGCCGGCGCCTGCATCCGCGCTCCAGGCGTTCTTCACGGCTGGCGCCAGGGCGAGGTGGCCCGGCGCGTTGTTGGGCGTGCCGCCCGGCTGCGTCCAGTCCGCGTTCTGGCGCTGCGAGGGCAGCGAGATCGGCCGGTCGGTCGCGCCCAGCTCGCTGACGCCTTCCTTCTGCATGACCGAGATGCGCTTGCCGGCCAGCGGCACTTCCTTGTCCGAGAACGGGTTCTGCAGCTTGGGAAGGGCGGGCAGGCTCATGCCGACGAATGCGTCCGCGCAGGCGGAAAGCAGCAGCGCGCTGATCAGAACGGCGCCGTATGCGCGGAGCCTGCTGCCGTGGTTGCCCGAGCTGCCGGTCATTGCCCGTTCCCTCGTCCCGTTCCCCGCCCCAGCGCTACTTCGATTTCTTGGCGTCCGCCTTGGTGCCGTCGGACTTTCGACTTATCGTCAGATTTGGCGGGTGCCTCGGCCGGTTTGTCAGGTACCTGCGGCATTGATTTGGCGAACTCGGCCTGCGCGATGACACCCATCATGATACGCGCACGCTCGGCCATGCTCTGCGGCACCTCGCGGTCGCTCGCCAACCGCTCGAACTCCTGCCGGGCTTCCTGCGTCCGGCCGGCCTTGTAGGCCGCAAGGCCCAGCAGCTCACGGGCGCTGAAACGCCATGGATTGCCCTCGGCGGCGAGATCGTTGAGCCGATTCTGCATGTCGGTCCAGTTGGCCACGTCCACCCTCAACATGGCCGACTGCAACCGGGCGTAGTCGCGCAGCAGGGTATCCACGCCGCGGGTCTGGGCGATGGCGTCGAATTCGTTGGCCGCCTCTACCGTCTTGCCGGCTGCCGCGTTGGCCGCGGCAAGGCGCAGGCGCGCCAGCGTAGCATAGCCGGTCGGGCCGTCGGCGACGATGCCTTCCAGCTCCTTGCGGGCATCCGACTGGCTGTCGGACAGCTGGCGCGCGGCCGTGATGAAGCGGCCGCCAGCCGCCTCGGCAGCCACCGCGGTGCGGTACTGGTAGTATTTGACGCCGCCGACGCCGACGATGATCAGCAGGGCTACGGCGATGATGTAGGTGCCGTACTGCTCCCACACCTTGAGCAGCTGCTCGCGCCGCAGTTCCTCGTCGACTTCCCTGGCTAGCTGGTCTCGCTGCTGAACCATTCTCTGCTGGCGCCTCTAATTCCTTGATTCCATTCGAGCGGCATAGATAGCGCGTGGCGGCGGGTACAGGAAGTGGCACGCTCGGTGCGACTCCCAGGGCATTGCGATCTGGGGGCCAGTTTTCCGGCTTTTTTGCGGCCCGGCCGCGGGTTGAGGCGCTTTTCTGCGGTGCACCGCTATCCCGGCAGCCTGCGCTCGATGCGCGGCGGCCGGGCCGTCACCTCGACCGGGTCGCTCAGGGAAATCGGTCCGCCGTCCAGCACGCGGCAGGTCACGCCGCCCCGCCAATCCCTCGCCAGTGCCGACAACAGGCCGGCCTGGGCCTCCTCCATGCGCGCGCAGGGATAGGTCTGGCCGGTGACCTCCAGGCGGACGGTGCCGATGCGCAGGATGCCTCCGGCGGCGCGGGGCAATTCCACGCCTTCCACCAGCAGGTTGGCGCGCCGCACTGTCCAGGGCAGGTCGGCCAGGGGAGGTCCGGCCAGGGCAGGTCGGGCTGTCCGATCTCGGCCAGGGCGGCCTGCCAGTCCTCGCGTGCCAGGACGGTGATCTGGCGGCGCGCATACTTGGCGCCCTTGAAGTCGCCGACCAGGCCGCCTTGCAGCGTGATCTGGCCGTCGCCGATCTCCCGCATGGGCGCGCGTCGCGCACTCCTGATGGCAATGCCGATCAGCCGGCCCGTCATGCGGACCTGGCACGGGTACCGCCCGCGTGCATTGGAACGTCCGACGGACCGTCCGCAGGTTGCCGAAGATCGATGGTAACAAACTGGGTCATTGCCAAAACGCTCCGCGGGCCGCCATAATTTATACCTCATTCAGCCGGTCTACTTCTTGCACTGGCTGCGATGATCTGCGTGGCCTGCCAGATTGCACGGGGACGACCTACCTTACGCAGCTTGCTGGTCAAGCTGATTGCCACTGGTGGCAACACCAGGCAGCAACACTAGGCTCATGCGTCGCGGGAGCTGAGCCAAGTTGGTGGTAAGCGCGGTCTCGCACGATTGCATGTGCACCAGCGATCAGTGGCGGAGCGACACGTAGCGATACTCGTGGACGAGGAATCGACGCTTGGTGTAAGGCACACAAGTCTCGTAGCGTCGAGTAGCGTATAGAGGGGCGGACATGGTGAGAGACGAGTTTTCGGCAAACGGCCCGCATGCTGAGCTGGAGTCGGGCACACCACAGGCGCCGTATAATACGCACCCACGCGCTCCCGAGACACCACTCGGCACCGGCAACCTGACGCAAGAGCTGGCGCAGCTGCTGGCGGCGACCATCGCGCATAACCAGGCGCAGCGTGGCGCGACCGGCGGCGTTCCGACCGGAGCCGACCTCGCCAGCCTCGCCTCGCTGATGACGGCGGCATCACAGCATCGCTCGATGTCACCTGCATTCAAGGATGGCCTGTCCGCGCTGTCCTATAACCATTCGCACGGCGGTCATTCGCAGGTCGGGGCCGTGGAGTTGCGCGACTCGCATCATCACGACGACGAGCCGATGCCGATCCCCTCGACCTGGCGGCAGCCGGTCCAGAACGAGACCGATCGCTGGTTCCGTCAACAGATGGGCGCCGCCGCGCTCGGGCTGGCTGCCGGCCTGATGATCGTCGTTCCCACCGTGCTCTGGCTGAGCGGCTGGATCGGCAGCGGCAAGCAGAAGGTCGCCACGTTGCCCGCATCGTCGGTCGCCGAATACATGAAGCCGTCGGAGGTCAAGACGGTGAAGGTGCAGGTGCGCCCGGTCGAGCGCCCGAGCGGCGAGACCGCGTCGCAGTTCACCGCCAGTGGCGTCGGCAGCAATGTTGGCAGCAACAACGTCGGCGCCGAGGTACCGCGCAAGCCGGAGCCGCCGGCCATCATCGCGACGGCGAGGGTGCCCGAGCCGGTGGTGCTGCCGAAGACGCCGGAGGTGGTGCCCCAGCAGTCCCGTGCCGAAGAGGTGCTGGTGCAGGCCGCGCGCCGCATCGAGAGCGGCGACATTACCGGCGCACGCGAGTTGCTGACCGGCGCGGAGGTGCAGTCGATCGGTCAGGCGTCGTTCGCGCTGGCCGAGACGTATGATCCCAACATGCTGGCGGCCTGGGGTACGCGGGGCGCGGTGGCCGATGTCGCCAAGGCGCGCGCACTGTACGCCAAGGCGCTGAACCTGGGCGTCGGCAGGGCCATGGTTCGCCTCGAGGGACTGAAGTAGACTGCCGACGCATATGCAATAGGGCGCGGTTGCGGGCTATTGAGGCCCGCGCATCAGGCCCTCTGCGTTGTGCTTGGATCAGCGCCGTCTCAAGGAATGTTTTGTGCCGTCCGGCGTGGCGGCTCGGCTGAGCAGCGCAACGACCGGGTCGTCGGGCGTGAGCGGGTGGTTGAATTTCACGCCGACCCTGCCCGCGACCGCCCAGACGGCCTTGCCTTCCAGCCGTTGTCCTGACAGCAGCTCCACGGCGACGTGGTCTGTAACGGCTACCCCGAAGCATCCATCCAGCTGCAGGCCGCCCAGGGAAAAGTCGACAATGCGCGCCGTCTGGAAGCGGCCATGGCAATACAGCAGGACCCTGATACGGGCAGCACGGCGCTCATCGCGTCGCTGCACCAGCTGCTGGCGCTCCTGATCGGGTGCATTCGGCGGATTGTTCATGAGCCTGAAGAGTGCTTTCCCGTGCGTTCAAGTGAACCGCGTCACGGCCCATGCTCTGCAAGGCGCCCAGAGATCCGGCTCGTTTTCCAGGCCTGTGGCGACCGCCGTGGCCCCAAGCATGCGCCAGCTCGAAGCGCCAGACTGCACCGACTGGGTGAAGATCGCCTAAATGACAGCGGTGCAATTCAAGTGTCCCGATGAAGGATTTCCGAGCGTGAGGCGGCGCACCAGCACGGCGCGATGGGTGCATGGCGTCCGGCATGTTGCACGACCAATGCGTATCGATCGGCATTAAATCGAGGGGTGTCCGGTCACCTGCTGCGTGCTTTGCAGCGCGCGACAGGCGGGTGGCCGATTTTGTGAGCCGCCGCGGCGCCTACCCCCGGGGAGGTTGCAGCCGAGCTAGGTCATGGTGTAGGGAAAGCCTTCGCCGCGTCAGACAAGGACGCGGCCTGCCGCCCAGCCGCTTGCGGCCGGTCAGGACAGGGAAGCCGCAGTAGCTCAGGGGTAGAGCAACGCATTCGTAATGCGTGGGTCGGGGGTTCAATTCCCTCCTGCGGCACCAATTAAATCAAAGGCTTATCGGGCGCCGGCGGAGGCATGTGCTCAGCCGTCCTTCAGCCCGCCGGACGACAGGCCGGCGATGATCTCGCGCTGGGCGAGCGCGGTCACCAGCAATACGGGCAGCGTCACCAGCAAGGCGGCGGCCGCCAGCGGGCCCCAGGCCAGCTGCTCGAAGGTGAGCATGTTGTAGACCGCGGACGGCAGCGTGCGCGTGTTCTTGCCGCCCAGCACCACCGAGAAGATGAAGTTGTTCCAGGAGAAGATGAAGGCGAGGATGGCGCCGACCACGATGCCGGGCCGCGCCAGCGGCAGGGCGATGTAGCGGAAGCTCTGCCAGATGCTGGCGCCGTCGACGCGCGCGGCGTCCTCCAGCTCCTGCGGCACGCCCTCGAAATAGCCGATCATCACCCAGACGATGATCGGGATGGTGATGACGAGATGGGTGATGATGAGCGCCCAGATGGTGCCGACCAGGCCGATCACCTGGAACAGCAGGAACAGCGGGATCAGGTAGGACAGCGCCGGCGTCATGCGGGCGATCAGGATCAGGATGGCGGCCTTGCCGGCCTTGGCCCGCGCGATCCCGTAGCCGGCCGGCACGCCCACCACGAGCCCCACCAGCACGGCGCCGCCCGTCACCAGCACCGAGTTCCAGAAGTAGAGCAGGATGCGGTTCTTCTCGAACACCTCGACGTAGTTGGCGAGCGTCGGCGGGCTGGGGATGAACACCGGCGGGAAGGCGATGTTGTCGATCTCGGTCTTGAGCGACAGCGACAGCATCCACAGGAACACGAGTACGGCCGGCGACACCAGGAACAGCACCGACAGGCCGAGCGCGATCCAGGTGCGGATCGGCTTGCGGCCGATGGCGCCATGCATGGACTGGGATGCCATCGAAGCTTCCTTCAGTCGGTCCACTTGGTGCGCTGCCGCGCATAGAGCAGCAGCAGCGACAAGGCGATGATGATGACGAAGAAGATGACCACCACGGCGGACGCATAGCCGAGGTTGTAGAACTGGAAGGCCTGCAGATAGAGGAAGTAGTTGAGCGTCTCGGACGCGGTGCCGGGGCCGCCCTGCGAGATCACGGCGATGGTGTCGAACACCTTGAGGCTGTCGATGGTGCGGATGACGAGCGCGATCATCACGTAGGGCAGGATCAGCGGCCAGGTGATGTAGCGGAACATCTGCCAGCTGGAGGCGCCGTCGATCAGCGCGGCCTCATAGGGGTCGGTGGGCAGGCCGGCGAGGCCGCCCAGCACGATCAGCATCACCAGCGGCGTCCAGTGCCACACCTCGACCAGCACCAGCGTCGGGATGACGGTGGCGGGGTCGTAGACCCAGGCGAACGGGGGGATGCCGACGAGTGAGAGCAGGTAGTTGAGGACGCCGAGCTGCGGGTGGAACATCATGGTCCACACCAGCGCGATGGCGACCGGCGTCGCCATCATCGGCATGACGAACACGGTGCGCAGGATGCCGCGGAACGGGAACTCGCGGTGGAAGACCAGCGCGGCCCATACGCCCAGAACAATGGGAATGAGCGTGGCCAGCAGCGTGAACCAGAACGTGCGCCACATCGATTCCAGGAAGCGCTGGTCGGTGATGAGCTTCTTGTAGTTGGCCAGCGCGACGAAGGCGTGGTCGCCGGTGACGTTCCACTCGTGCGCCGACATCCACAGCGTGAAGATCCACGGGAACACGATGACGAGGCCGACGACGATGGTGGCCGGCGCGATGAACAGCCAATACTTGCGGGTGGCGTCGTAGACGTAGGGCTTCGATGCGGGAGCTGCGCGTGCGCCCGGCGCTGCGGGCGCTGCCGTCCCTCCCCGGCGACCGGGGAGGGAAACCGCGTTGTGCTCGACGCTCATGCGCTTGGCCGTCAGCCCTGCTCGCTCTTCTCGAGCACCGGCTGGAAGGTTTCCGTCGCCTTCTTCAGCTCGGCGGCGGGGTCGGCGCCGGAGATCATGTTGGTGAGCGCCACGCCGAACACGTCGCGGAACTCGGTGACGGGGATGATGACCGGCAGGCCCGGCCGGCCCACCTTGGCGGACTCCAGGACGCAGTCGAACCACTGCTTGCCGAACTTGGACTCGCGTACCACGTCCGGGTTGGCGAAGGCCGAGTTGCGTGCCGGCGAGCCCGCGCCGTTCTTGAGGATGTTGAGCTGGTTCTGCTTGTTGGTGATGTACTGGACGTAGAACCAGGCCGCGCCCTTCCTGGCCGAGCTGCGCGCGACGCCGAGGCCGTCGCCGAAAATCGCCGAGTGCTGCGACTTCGGTCCCTTGGGCACGACGCCGTAGCCGACCTTGCCGGCCACCTTGGACTTGGTCGGGTCCTCCAGCGGGGTGGCAAAGCCGATGCCGTCCAGCCACATGGCGGCGCGGCCGGTGGCGAAGCTGGTCTGGCATTCGTTCCAGTTGAAGCCGACCGTGCCGGGCGGCGCGAACTCGCGGTTCATGCGCTTGTACTGCTCGCCGGCCCAGATCGCCTCCGGCGTGTCGGTGAGCAGCTTGCCGTCCTTTGAGACGGTCTCGGCGCCCTGGCCCAGCAGCCAGCTGGTCCAGACCGGCACGTTGGCGTTCTTCAGGCCGCGCGAGACGAAGCCGTACACGCCTTTGCTGGTGTCGGTCAGCTTCTGCGCCGCCGCGTAGACCTCGTCCATGGAGGTCGGGTAGGCGACGCCCTTCTGCTCGAACAGCTCCTTGTTGTAGTAGAGGATCCAGTAGTCGACGAAGGTCGGGATGGCGTTCTGCTTGCCGTCGGCGGCGGTGCAGAAATCGAGGCCGGCCTTGCCGAAGTCGCTGAACTCGAGGTCGGGCGTCGTCATCGAGGCGTCGGCCAGCATGGGCCGCAGGTCCTCGAGCCAGTTGCCCTTCTCGGAGAGCCGCTTCTGCACGTGCATGGAGAGGTGCGCGACGTCGAAGGTCGGCTTGCCCGAGCTGAATTCGATCATCGCCTTCTGGCGCTGCTGCTGTTCGGGAACCTGCTCCGACGATACGGTGATGCCGGTCAGCTCCTGGAATTCCTTCTCGGCGGCCTGCATCATCTCCGAGCGCGGGTTCTTCACGAGCAGCACGTCGATCTTCTCGCCCTTGAAGCGTTTCCAATCGAATTTGGATTGGCCGAGCGCGAAACGGGCGACGAATGGTGCGGGCAAGGTGCTGAGCAGGCCTGCAGCGGCACCGGCTTTCAGAATCCGACGTCGGGATAGGCGATGCTGGGTCATGGTTCCTCCCCTAGAGGTGTGAGTGTGCCGTGGAGGCACTGCGCTTGATGACGCGTTGGGCACATCCTCGCCGGTGTTGTGCCGGCGATCAAGCCACGAATGGCTTGCGCCTGGCAGTCGCTCAGTGGCCGCAACGCAGCGTGAGCACAGCCCTGCACGGGCGACTCCTGCTTTCGGCCAAGGCGCGGTACTGTCGGGCTCCCTGACCGAGCGGAGCCTGGCCAAATGCGGGTCCTGATCTGTGGCGGAGGCGTGATCGGCGCCTCGATCGCCTATTTCCTGAGTTGCCGCGGCGTCAAGGCAACCGTCATCGAACGGACCGGGATTGCCTGCGCGGCGTCGGGCAAGTCGGGAGGGTTTCTGGCGCTCGACTGGTGCGATGGCACGCCGCTCGAAGGCCTGGCGGGGCGCAGCTTTGCGCTGCACGCCAGCCTGGCCGACAAGATCGGGCGCGACTTCCGGCGTGAGTGGGGCTACCGGCGGATGACGACCTATGCCGGCTCCGCCACGGCGCAAGAGCATCCGCGGCCTGTGCACACCGCGCACCACCTCGGCTGGTTGTCCAACACCGTGCGGATCAGCCGGCAGCTCGGCACGCCCGATACCACCGCGCAGGTGCATCCTGGCCAGTTCACCGCTGCCATGATGCAGGCCGCGCAGGAGCAGGGGGCGGACCTGCGGCTCGGACAGGTCACCGGCCTCGTGCAGAAGGAGGGGCGTGTCGTCGGCGTCGAAGTGGATGGCACGATCGTCGAGGGTGATGCGGTGGTGATCGCCATGGGGCCCTGGTCGGTGCTGGCGGCACGATGGCTGCCGCTGCCGCCTGTCTTCGGCCTGAAGGGTCACAGCCTGGTCTTCGAGACCGGCACGCAGGTGCCGGCCGAGGCGCTGTTCCTCGAGTTCCAGGAGGCACGCGGCAGCGTGCACTCGCCCGAGGTGTTTCCGCGCGCCGATGGCACGACGTACGTCTGCGCGATTTCGAGTGAGAGCCCGGTTCCGCTCGATCCAAGCGAGGTGGCGCCCGATCCGGGAGCCATCGATCGATTGCGAGCCATGTGCAGCAGCCTGTCGCCCATCCTGGGCAAGGCCAAGGTGCTGGCGAGCCAGGCCTGCCATCGTCCCGTGACGCAGGACAGCCTGCCGCTGATCGGCCGCGTGCCCGGCGTCGAAGGGGCCTACGTCGCCACCGGCCATAGCGTGTGGGGCATCCTCAACGCGCCGGCTACCGGCGAAGCCGTCGCCGAGCTGATCGTGGACGGCGAGGCGCGCAGCGTCGACCTGTCGCCTTTCGATCCCGGCCGGTTGGCGCCGCTCGATCCGGCGCGGTTGCGGATGGGTGGTTGAGCGAGCACCCAGATCCCGTAGGTTGGGTCAAGCGTCAGCGATGACCCAACACAGGTTTTGCGCCGCGGCTGCGTTGGGTCGGCGCTTCGCTTGACCCAACCTACTCGCTGCGATTCGGCTCGCTAAATCTTGCCGAGGGCGATGAGGATCGACTCAGGCGTGATCGGCTGGGCGGTGACGCGGGCGCCGAACGGGCGCAGCGCGTCGTTGACGGCATTCATGATGACGGCGGGGGCGGCGCCGGTGCCGGATTTGCCGACGCCTTTGGCGCCGAGCTCCGAGACCGACGACGGCGTCTGCACGTGGACGACGTCGATGTCGGGCATCTCGGCCGCCATCGGCGTCAGGTAGTCGACCATCGAGCCGTTCTGCAGCTGGCCGGCTTCGTCGTAGAGGCAGTGCTCGTACAGCGCGCCGCCGATGCCCTGCACGCAGCCGCCGCGCACCTGCTCGTCGGCCAGCTGCGGGTTGATGACGCGGCCGCAGTCCTCCACCACCCAGTGCTTCAACAGGCGGATGAAGCCGGTGTCGGTGTCGACCTCGACGTGGGCGCCTTGGATGCCGTTGGTGAAGATGTAGAGGTCGTCGACCAGGCGGAAGCGGCGGGTGTGCGAGAGCAGCGGCTGCACGCTGTTGGGCAGCTCGCCGACCTGGTAGTGGCCGATGCGGCCGATCTCGGCGAGTGGCAGGCGCTGCTTGCCGTCGCTGCGATCGACGATGGTGCCGTCGACGATGTCGAGCGCGTCAGGCTCGGCTTGCAGCAGTATGCCGGCGAGCTCGCAGGATTTCCTGGCGCAGGTCGCGCGCGGCCTGGTACACGGCCTCGCCGCCGATGGCGGTGGCGCGCGAGGCATAGGTGCCGCCGCCGAACGGAGTGGCGTCGGTGTCGCCCGAGAGCACCCGCACGCTGTCGATGGGAACGCCGAGCGCGGCGGCGGCGATCTGGCCCATGACGGTGTCGACGCCCTGGCCCTGGTCGGTGACGCCGACGGCGCAGATGATGCCGCCATTGGGCTCCAGCTTGATGACGCAGGCGTCCTGCAAGGAGATCGGCGCGCCGCCGGCGCCATAGTAGCCGTGCGGACCGGGCGCGGTGCCCTTGATGAAGGTGGCGATGCCGATGCCGCGGTGGATGCCCTTCTCGCGCAGCCGCGACTGCTCCTCGCGCAGGCCGGCGTAGTCCATGCGCGTCGACCAGGGCATCGAGGCAGCGCTGGTGCGAGAGGTCCTTCAGCTTGATGCCGCTGGCGCTGGTTGTCGGGTAGCCGTCGTCGGGCATGATGTTGCGCCGGCGGATCTCGATCGGATCGATGCCGAGCCGGTAGGCGGCCTGATCGACCAGGTGCTCGGCCGACGTATTGCCGATCGGGTGGCCGACGGCGCGATACTGCGAGGTCGGCACCTTGTTCTGATAGACCACGGTGGCGCGCGCCCGGTAGTGCTTGTGCCGGTAGGGACCGCCGGTGATGTTGAGCACCTGGGTGGCCTCGAACACGCTGGTGCGCGGGTATTGCGAATAGGCGCCGGCGCCCGACAGCACGTCGATGTCGAAGGCCTCGATGGCGCCGGACTTGCTCACGGCGATGCGCCCCTTCACGCGGTTCTCGCGGGCGTGGATGTCGGACACGAACGATTCCAGGCGGTCGGCGACGAACTTGACGGGACGGCCGAGCTGGATGGCGGCCGCGGTGGTGGCCAGCTCGTCGCCGTAGGTGTGGATCTTGAGGCCGAACGAGCCGCCGACGTCGGGCGCGATGACCTGCACGTTGTGCTGCGGGATGCCGAGCGTGTGCGCGAACACGTGCTGGAGCATGTGCGGGCACTGGCTGCTGGTGGTGATGGTGAGCTTGCCGCGTGGCCGTGTCGTAGGCGGCGAGCAGCGTGCGCGGCTCCAGGCTGACGGCGGTGTGGCGGCCGAACTCGAAGGTCTCCTCGATGACGAGGTCGGCCTTGGCGAAGGCCGCGTCGACGGCGCCGGTGTCGATGGCCTTGCGGAAGGCGAGGTTGTCGCCGAGCTCGGCATGCAGCACGGGCGTCTTGGGATCGAGCGCGGTGGCCTTGTCGGTGACGGCCGGCAGCTCCTGCCATTCAACTTGGATGAGCTCGGCGGCGTCCTCGGCCTCGGCGCGGGTGCGGGCGACGACCATGGCGACCGGCTCGCCGACCCAGCAGGCGCGATCCACCGCCAGCGGATATTGCGGCGCCGACTTCATGCCGGGGAAGCAGGTCAGCGTGCCGACCCAGGGGCCGGTGACGAGCTTGGCCAGCTCGGCGCCGGTCATGATGAGGGCGACGCCCGGCTGGCGCCTGGCCTCGCTCGTGTCGATGGCGAGGATCTTGGCGTGGGCGAACGGGCTGCGCAGGAATGCGGCATGCAGCATGCGCGGCAGCGAGAAATCGTCGGTATAGCGGCCGCGGCCGGCCACCGCGCGCTTGGCGCCGGCTCGCGACAGCGTGCGGCCGATGTAGCTGTTCGGCCGGTCGAGCGGGGAGCGGAGGATTTTGTCGGACACTCTTGCTTGCCTCCGCGTCAGCGCTGCTCGAGCCGCTTGGTCAGCGTCGTCTCGATGGCATCGACGATGGCCTGGAAGCCGGTGCAGCGGCAGAAATTGCCGGACAGGAAGGTGCGGATTTCCTCGCGGCTCTTCGGGGCTCTGCTCCGCCAGCAGCTCGGCCGCCGTCATCAGCATGCCGGGCGTACAGAAGCCGCACTGCAGGGCGTTGCGTGATGACGAATGCCGCCTGCAGGTCGGCGATCTCGCCGGTGTCGGTCAATCCCTCGATGGTGACGACCTCGGCGCCGTCAGCCTGCACCGCCAGCATCAGGCAGCCGCGCACCACCCGGCCATCGACTCGCACCGAGCAGGCGCCGCATACGCCGTGCTCGCAGCCGAGGTGGGAGCCGGTCAGCCCGAGGTCGGTGCGCAGAAAGTCGACCAGGTGCTGGCGCACCGGCACCGTGCGCGTGACGGCCTCGCCGTTGACGGTGAGGCTGATCTGCGCCGTTTCCTCGCTCATGCGGCCCTCGCTCGCTCGGCTGCCGTGGCCAGCGCTCGACGGGTCAGGACCCGCTGCAGATGCAGGCGCATACGGCTGCTGGCATGCGGGCTCTCCATCGGCGAGAGGTCGTGCTCGAGGGCCGACTCCGCCGCCGCAATCGCTGCTGCATCGTCGAGTGCTGTGGCCGATGATCGGCTGCGCCGCGCCCTGCGCCAGCGTTGGTTTGTCCTCGCTGCCGAAGTAGACGAGGCGCGCATCCGTCACCGTCTGCCGGTCCACCTGCAGATGGAAGGCGACGCCGGCGATGGCGAAGTCGCCGTGCCGCTGGGCCAGCTCCCTGAATACCGATACGGAGGCCGGCCGCTGCACGGGGATAAGCGCCTCGACCAGCAGCTCGTCCGGCCGGCGCGCGGTCTGGTACAGGCCCTGGAAGTAGTCGGTCGCGGCCACCTCGCGCCGGCCGGCGGTGCTGTGCAGCACCAGGGTGGCGCCGAGCGCCAACGCGCAGGCGGGCATCTCGGCCGCCGGGTCGGCCAGCGCGATGCTGCCGCCGAACGTGCCGCGGTTGCGCACAGCGACGTGGGCGACATGCGGCATGGCCTCGGCGATCAGCGGCAGGTGCTCGCGCGACGGTCGCGGAACGGGCGACGTCCGCATGGCGGGACAGGGCGCCGATGCGCACGCTGTCCGCCGCTGCAGCGCGATGCCGGACAGGTCCCGCAGCCGGTTGATGTCGATCAGCAGGCGCGGCTGGGACAGGCGCATGTTGAGCGTCGGCATGAGGCTCTGCCCGCCGGCGAGGATACGCGCATCCTCGCCATGCTCCGCCAGCAGCTCGAGCACCTGCTCGAGGCTGTCGGCGCGCACATAGCTGAACTTCGGCGCCTTCACGCCTGCCCCTTGCCCCATTTTGCTGGAAAGCCAATCCCGTCGGTGCAGCAGGCTGCCACCATCGGCGCCCCGGCGCAAGCCGGACCTTGAGCGGCGCAGATCAGCGCGGTGTCGCATCGCCAGCGCTCGGGAATGCCCGAGTAGTCCAGACAAAAACCTCGATGCGTGCGTGCGCAGCTTTCTTACTGTGAAGGACACGTGCTGAATGACGTCGTTGCCAAGCAGCGACCGTCGCTTCTCGCTAGTTCCGCCTTCGCTGACAAGATCACCGTGCGCGGCTCTGGCCGCAGGTGCTTCATCGCCAAGTCGTGAACTGGCGGCGTGGCCGCAACTTCAGGATCAGACAGATGACTGGACGGCAGCTGCCGAAGAAGCAAGGCCGAGCCGGATGCCGGAATCGGCGGCGTGATCGCGTAGCGCGATGAAGTACTGGCGGGCATAAGGATCTCCAGACGGCAATGAGGTTGCCGCAGAACCGCACTTTTCCGCAGGTCTCGGCCGCGCACTCATCGGGCGACTTCGACGGCTCAGGAGGCACGAATCTTCTGCGGAGCGATTTCGCCGGGAGTGGTGCAGGATGCGATGGGTGTCTCGGATGCAGATGGGCAATGGCCACCGCACCAACTGTCAGGTCAGCTTGATAGTCGACGATCTCTACGTTCTCGGGGCCGCGAGCGGTCCAGCGAAAACACAGGCGCCATTGGTCGTTGACGCGGATGCTGTGCTGGCCTTTCCTGTCGCCCTTGAGTGCTTCGAGCCGGTTGCCGGGTGGCGAGCGCAGGTCACCCAGGTTCTCGGCATAGTCGAGCATATCGAGCTTGCGGCTCGCGGCTTTCTGCAAGCCTCGCCAACGAGCCGGGCAGACGCCCTCACGGAAGAGCCGTTCCGTGTCTCGATCAGCGAAGCTTCTGATCATGGCATAGTATATGATACGTATCGCGTATCAACAAGAGTGTCGCGGAGGTAAAAATACCTCATCTCTCGAGCCGGACAAGCTGGATACCGGTTCCGCCGCCCGCTATGACAGGCGTTCTTGGCCGGCTGAGCGCAAGGGAGGTTCCCGCATGCCAGCGAATGAACCCATATCCATCCGCCGCGCCGGCCCGGACTTCCGGTTCCCCAACGGGGCGCGCATCGGCATCATCTTCAACCTCGCCTACGAGGCCTGGTCGCCCGGCAAGGCGCCGCCGATCGGGCCGATGGGCAACGTGCTGCAGCCGGGCTTCTTCGACACCAACGCGCATTCCTGGGCCAGCTACGGCGCGGTGCGCGGCATCCAAAGATTGCTCCGCATCTGCGCCGCCAACAAGATCAAGACCAGCGCCATGGTCAGCGGCGTGCTGGCCGAACGCTTCCCCGACAGCGTGCGCCAGATCCGCGACGCGGGCCACGAGATCGTCGGCCACTCCTACGGCATGGACGTGATCCCGGTCTATCTCGACGAGGCGGCACAGATCGCCAACATCCGCCGCAACACGGCGCTGATCGAGGCAGCCGCCGGCATCCGCCCCACCGGCTGGATCAGCCCGCGCGGCACCGGCAGCCCGGCGAGCCCGCGCCTGCTGGCCTCCGAAGGCTACGTCAATGGCACGGCGACTGCAACGACGATGACCTGCCCGCCATCTGGGAGTATGCCGACGGCGCGCGCACCCGCTCCATCGTCGCCATCCCGCTCACCATGGACGTCAACGACCTGCCGCACTCCAACCGCTACGGCGGCCCGGCCGAGGCGTTCGTCGCCAAGTTCCAGGCCATCCTCGACGGCGCCGCCAAGGCCGACCAGGCGCCCTTCATGCTCGACGTCACCGCCCACACCCACGTCTACGGCCGCCCCGCCGGCGCCTGGGCCTTCGATGCCTGCATGAAGATCGCGCTCGCCACCGACGGCCTATGGATCGGCACCCGCGCCGAGCTGGTCGCGCACGCGCTGGCCTCGCCTGGGGTTTATGCGGCGGCGGTTGCGTAGGGCCCTTCCGTCACGAGTTTAATCGCGTCTGTCGCCGAGCGTCGCTGTGCCGAGCAGACCAATCTCGCTCTGACGTCATCCCGGCGCCGTGGGCGCCCGCAGGGCGGTCACGGGAATTCGGCCGGGACCCATGGCACTTCAACGTAGAGGTGCGGGCTCGTGGACGGAATAGCCGTTACAGCGACGGGGCGTGCGGCAACCGCACCTTTTGCGGCCGGGTGGACTGGGTCCCGGCCGAATACCCGCCTGCTCGCTTCGCTTGCGAGCGACGTCGGGATGACGGTGCGTTTGCAGGACCGCGGCCGGTGCCTTCGATGCCTGCATCGAAGATCGCGCTCGCCACCGACGGCCTATGGATCGGCACCCGCGCCGAATTGGTCGTGCACGCGCTGGCCTCGCCTGCGCCTCTACGCTCTCGCGGTTGCTTAGGTTGGTTCCCTCGCTCGGCCACCGCATAGGATCGACCGGGATCGCGCCGCCAATCATCAGACCAGCTCCCGCGCGGCGGATTCGTCGGTGATCAGGACGTGGCACAGCTGCGCAAGGATCCCGGCACGAATGAGGGGGACCTTATGCTTGCCGCCAGCGGCAAGGACCAGCCGCCGGATGGAGCGCACATCCTCGAGCCGCGGCTTGACGACGAGCTCGGCCATGGGGTGGGCGATGAGCTCGCCGGTTGCATCGAGATAGTTGCCCGCAATATCGCCGACGCTCCCCGCCGCCCTTAGCGATTTCCATGTCGCCCGGGAAATGACGCCATACTCGAGCGCCTTCGACCGCTCCGAAAGGTCGACGGCGCTGAGCAAGGCCATATCGGCCTTGGCGATCGACGCGAACACGCCGGCCACCGGCGCGCTTCTCAGCAACGCATCACGCAGCGCCTTGCTGTCGGCAATCATCGGTGCGGTCACATAGCGGCACGTGGCTCCCAGCGCCCGCGCCATCATGGCCGCGTTGTCATAGGGGTTGACCGGCCCGCTTGCCGCCAGGCCACCGACCAGCGAGATCACCATGTTGCCGGCATCCTGCCGACGGCGCACGTTCTGCGCCGCGGCGGCAATGGTGCCGCCCCAGGCAATGGCCAGCGTTTCGCCGGCGGCCAGGTGCTCGGACAGGAACTGTCCCGCGGCGGCGCCAACCACCGCGCGCACGTCGATTTCGGGATCGGGCGACGGCACGACGATCGCGCGCTGGAGACGATATTTCTCCGCCAGCCGCGCTTCCAGCTCCGTGCAGGGCGCAAAACGGCTGTCGATGCTGATCTGCACGAGCCCCGTGCCGAGCGCCTGAGCGATCAGCCGGTTGACGCGTTTGCGCGTCATCCCGAGGCGCTGGGCGATGACCTCCTGCGTCTGCCCTTCCTTGAAGTAGTGCCAGCAGATGCGTGCGGCGGTCCGAGCATCGAAGTCCGCCCCGTCCTCTTGCGGGGTTTCGGCCACTGCGATGCCTCTTTGAGCCGGCGCCATCGTCGTTGTCCCGTGTCTTGAGCTTCGCTGCACAAATGTACTTCTTGCGTCACAAAAGTGAAAAGGAGTAGCAGTAGTGTTGGTACAAATGGGTGGAGAGTGGCACAAATGGGCAGCAAGGAGAAGAAGCGGCGGGCGGTCTACGTCAACTGCGACGGTCTCGGCGCAGGTTGGATCAGCCCGGACGCCACACCACATCTGGTGGCCCTCCGCGGGCACAGCCTTGCTGCCTCCGATCACCGCGCCGTCTTCCCTTCGGTCACGCGTCCCTCCGCGGCATCGGTTGCGACGGGCTGCTGGCCGCGTCGGCACGGGCTGCACGGCAATCGCGTCGCACTGTTCGAGGGCGAGCGCCTCGTGATCCGCGATGTCGGGTTGCCGGATTTTCGCGACCATCTGCGCCGCGCAACGGGAACGACATTGAGAGTCCCGACGCTTGCCCAACGCGTGCGTGCATCCGCCGGTTTTGTCGCCTTCTCGAACGTGTCACCTGGTGCTGCCTATTTCCTCGATCCCGACCACCACGGCTTTGTCTATCACCGGGCGGGCTCGTTTGCGCCCGGCGGCGCTCCCATCAACGGAACGGGCCACCTCGCGGTCAGTCATGACCTGGCCGGCGACGTGGCCATGACCGAGCGCTTCTGCGGCGAGGTCATCCTGCACGGCGGGGCCGGCGTCGCCGTGCTGTGGCTGGCGAACCCCGATCTCACCTTGCATTCAACGCCTCTGGGCTCACCCCAACACCTTGAGGCTCTGCGCATCGCCGATGCATGCGTGGGACGCGTACTCGCGTCCGTCGCTGCCGCCCGCTCAGGGAATGACGACATTCTGCTTCTGGTTGGATCCGACCACGGCCAGGAGACCATCGGCGAGGGCGTGTCGATCGAGGCTTGGCTTCGCGACCACGGCTGCGCCGAGGACCTCGCCTCGGGCCGCATGGCCGTGGCGGCCCAGGGCACATCCGCGCTGCTCTACGCGCTGCCCGAGGCGCGCGCGAAGCTCGCCGAACTTTTGCCGAGCATGTCAGCCGAGGCCTGGGCCGGGTCGGTGATGGCTGGTTCCGACTTGGAAGCGCGCTGCCACCTTGCCGGCGACCACTTGGTTGCCGCCGTCGACATGGGCTCCGCCGGCGGGTCCAACCCGTTCGGCGTCGCCGGGCAGCGCTTCGTCTGCACGGACGGCGAGAAACCGGCCAGGAGTGGATGCGGCCAGCATGGCGGTCTTGGAGCGGACGAGACCCGCCCCTTCCTGCTGCTCAACCACCCTTCGATCATGCCCGGCGCCACCAGCAGGACCACATCGCTGGTCGACATCGCCCCGACGATCCTCGCCTTCCTCGGCCTGCCGGGCGACGACCTCGACGGCCGCTCGATCCTCGATCAACCGCCGGGCCTGCCGGCATCGGAATCTACCGCTCAGTCCGCGCAGCCATCCAACCCAACCTGAGCAGGGGAGCCTCGAGTTCATGCGTGGGACGGAGTCGATGACGCGTTGCTGCTGAGCACAATGGAGGTCGCCTCCGGGATCACAATCCACCGTGGCTCTTGGCATGCTCGATGTTCGCCGTGCCCTCAACAACGGACGTATAAGCTCGCCAACACCGTGCCTGGACAGGCTCAGCGGCAAGGTGGAGGCTCCGGCTGTCTGCCGCTACTTGCGATTGGTGCCCGGTTGCAGGCAGCTCAAAACGCCCGCGACTCCATCCCGTCCACGTAGCGCTTCAAATATTGCCCGACGAAATCGTGGTCGACGAAGCGCTGGTAGGCGTCGGCCAGCCGCTTGGTCACCGGCCCCCACACCTGCCCCTGCGGGCCGATGTCGATGCCGTTCACCTTGGTCACCGGGCAGATGCACAGCGACGTCGAGGTGAGGAACACCTCGTCGGCGTTGTAGGCGTCGTAGAGGTCGATGTCGGCCTCGCGCACCGTCAGGCCTTCCTGCTTGGCCAGATCGATGACGGTCTGGCGGCTCACCCCCGGCAGCACGAACTTCTCGCGCGGCGTCGATATCTCCCCGTCGCGCACCGTGAAGATGTTGGAGCCCATGCCCTCGCACAGGTTGCCATTCACGTCGAGCAGCAGCGCCCAGGCCTCCGGATCGATCGACTGCACCTCCTGGTTGGCGACGATCAGGTTCAGATAGTTGTGCGTCTTGGCACGCGGCGTGAGCGAATCCGGCGGCACGCGCCGGTGCGAGGGGATCACGACTCTTGATGCCGTCCTTGAACAGCTTGGCGCGCTGCACCAGCGGCAGCGGCGAGCATTCCAGCACCACGTTGGGGCCGTGGTAGTCGAGGTTGTCGCCGGGCGTCTCCTTGACGCCGCGGCTGATGCGCTGGCCGATCCAGTAGTCGTCGTCGGGGCCCAGCAGGTGGCGGTTGCGCTCGAACAGTTCCTCCGTCAGCGAGCACATCTTCGCCGGCCCGAAGCCCGGATCGATGCGCAGGTACTTGAGCGAGCGATACAGCCGGTCGACGTGCTCCTTCACCTTGAACAGGCGGTGGCCGAAGCTGCGCGTCATGTCGAAGCCGCCGTCGCCGTACACCCAGCTCGAGTTCGCGAAACGGTATCCGCACCTCGCTCTCCGGCATGAACTTGCCGTTGAACCAAGCCAGCCGCTCGTTGCCGCGCGTCGACATGCTTGTCCTCCCGTCCGGTCTTTCGGTGCCTTCGACAGTACAGAGCAGCACGCGTCAGCTCAACGATGCTTTGCGTTGGCAGCGAAAGGCATCGTCTTGCCACTTTCGAGAGGTGAGTCTACTGTACGCAGATTAGTGGATGAGGGCGTTCGTGATGCGTCTGGATTGCTACCGCTTCAATATTACTTCGCAGCACGGTGAGAACGGCATCATCGCATACCTGCTGTCCGCCTTTCCGAGCATTCCAAGGGTGTGCCTCGAGGTCGGTGCCTGCGATGGCGTGGCCAATTCCAACACCAATCCGCTTTGGACGTCCGGTTGGCGAGCCCTGCTGATCGAAGGCAATCCCGGTCTGCACAGCAAACTTCGTCAACGATCGGACGGTCACGACGTGACGGCAGTCAACACGCTGATCGAGCCGGTCGGCGACAACTCCCTGGACGCCATCGCCGAGCAGCATGGCTTCCCCGAGATCGGCATCGTCTCGATCGACATAGACAGTTGCGACTACTGGATCTTCGCGCACATGCAGATGGCGCCTGCCGTCGTCATCATCGAGTGCAATCCGGATTTTCCGATCCTGGCGTCCTATTGCGATCCCGAAGGCGTGTCTCTGCTGAGGCATTCGGCACGTGCCGTTGCCGAGCTTGGCGCCGGCAAGGGCTACCGCGCGATTGCCTGCACGGGTCCGAACGTGATCCTGATGCGCGAGGACCTGATCGCGACCAATCCGACTGCCGTTCCCAATCTTCCGCTCTACGCCTTGGAAGACCACCAGTATACGGCTCGCCGCTCCAAATGGATCGTGGGCGCAAAGCCGTTCACATACCGCCCCGTCTACAAGGCGCCGCCGTCGCCGCCACTGCGAGCCTATTATTGGATGCGGTTCGTCGGACTGACGGCCCGCGCTGCGGTGCGCGGGCGTCCCACCACCTTTGCCAGGATCGGCAGAGCCGAGCAGGATCACCTGCAGCGCGCCGGCCTCACGACCTGACGCGCCCCCTGAAGTCTACTCTACTCGCCAAGCGTGATGTTGGCGTCGCGGATCACCTCGCCCCAGCGCTTGCGCTCGGCCGCCATGAAGGCCGCGAACTCAGGTCCGCCCAGGCCTGACGCGACCGCGCCGTCGTCCTTGACGCGGGCCAACAGGTCGGCCCGCTGCAACGCCATGCGCGCCGCGCTCTCGAGCTTGGCCCGGATGTCCGCAGGCAGCCCCTTCGGCGCCAGCAGTCCATACCAGGCCGACGCGGTGTAGCCCGGCACGCCGGCTTCCGCCGTGGTCGGCACGTCGGGCAGGGCCGCAGCCCGCGTCGGGCCGGTGACGGCCAGCGCCGTCACCTTGCCGCCGGCGATCAGGCCGGTGACCGAGGGGATGGTCGTCACCATGAAGTCGACATGGCCGCCGACCACGTCGTTGAGCGCCGGTGCCGCGCCCCGGTAGGCGACGTGGCGGGCCTTGATGCCGGTCGCCCGCTCCAGCAGCAGCGTCGCCAGGTGACTGGCCGAGGCATTGGAGGCCGACGCGTAGGTGAGCCCGTCCGGGCGGCGCTTGGCCTCCGCGATGAGCTCGGGCAGCGTCGTGAGTTTCAGGCTCGGGCCCACCACGATCACCAGAGCGGCGCTGGCGATCAGGATGATCGGCTCCAGCGTCTGCTCCGGGTCGGACTTCATGTTCTTGTACAGGTGCGGATTGACCACCATCGGCCCCTGGTTGCCGATCAGCAGCGTGTAGCCGTCGGGCTTGGCGGCGGAGACGGCATCGGTGGCGATGTTGCCGGCGGCACCCGGCCGGTTCTCCACCACGATCGTGCCACCCAGCGCCTCTTCCAGCGCCTTGGCGAACACGCGCGCGATGGCGTCGGTGCCGCCGCCGGCCGCATAGGGCAGGACCAGCCCGATCGGCCGGCTCGGATAGCGCTCCTCGGCCGCCGATCGTGTCGCCAATGCGGTTGTGCACGCGCCAAGCAGAAAGGCACGGCGATCCGCACGCATGGGGCTTCCTCCGTGATGGCTCAGCTCTACCGGCTGCTTGCCGCGACAGCAGGATCGCACATCCGCGATTGATCTTCGAGGCCCCATGGCGACAATGCCGGACCAGCGCTCGCCGCTGACCGACGCGAATGGCGGCCGTTGCACGGATGTCGTTCAGCGCGATTGTCGCGGGCTCACAAGCGATCGAAGGTGTTCAGATGTCAACGGCCCTAGTGTCCTGTCTGCGAAATATCGCCCAACCTGACCGCGAAGGGGGAAGGCATTTGCGAGACACCACACTAGCCAGACTATACAAGGCCATTTCGCTGTTCCTTGTCGCTCTTGTACTGTCGAGTAGCATCGTTCATGCGCAAAGGAGTGGCGAGGCAGGCGCCGTTGTCTACCGCATCAATCCCCAAACGTCCGAGGTCCGCCTGCTTGTCTACCGCGATGGTGTTCTTTCGACGTTCGGACACAACCACGTGGTCTCGTTGAAAGACTTCACGGGCACCATCCATCTGCAGCCAAAGCTCGCCCAATCGCGCGTGGAGCTTGATATTCCGGTGGATCGGCTCCTCGTCGACGATGCCGCGGCACGCCGCCTGGAAGGAGAGGATTTTGCCAGCGAGCCGTCGAAGGACGACGCCGCAGCAACGCGCACGAACATGCTGAGCAATGCGCTCCTGAATGCCAGGCAATTCCCGGCGATCAAGGTGACCGGAACGAGCGGTCCGGTCGACGCCAAGAATTCCGCCATGCTCGATCTCTCCGTGCAACTCGTGGGCCAGGAGATCAAGCTGACCATTCCCGCCACCCTCAAGCTGGAGGGGGATCAGTTGGAGGCGTCGGGGACGGTCGAGCTGTCACACAAGCAGTTGGGCTTGAAACCGTTCAGTGCATTGCTGGGGTCGCTGCGAGTAGCTGAGCAAATGAAATTCAAGTACCGCATCCGTGCCAGCAAAGAGCCGAAGTGAGACTGTCGGTTCTGGGTCAAGCCCGACTAGTCTCGCGCCGAGCGCATCGCTTCGGTTCTACACCCGGCCACGCACGGCGGAGCTTAGTTGGTAGCCCGTGAACGGTAAGCGCAATTGAATACATAGCCTAGAGAGACAGACATGGACCTGCAGATCAAAGGCAAGACGGCGCTGGTGACGGGCGCCAGCATGGGCATCGGCCGCGGCGTCGCGCTGGCGCTCGGCCGCGAGGGCGTGCGCCTTGCCCTGATGGCGCGGCGCGCCAACCTGCTCGAGGAGGTGGCGGCCGAGGTCGTGGCCGCCGGCGGTGTCAAGCCGGTGCTGATCGTCGAGGACTTCCTGCAGGAGGGCGCGCCGGCGCGCATCGCCAAGGCGGCGACGGACCAGCTCGGCGCCATCGGCATCCTGGTCAACAACGCCGGCGGCAGCCGCCCCTTCAAGCGCGACGCCAGCGAGGAGCAGTGGCAGGAGGCCATGACGCTCAACTTCACGCGCCAGCGCCAGCTCACGCACCGGCTGCTCGATGGCATGATCGAGAGCCGCTACGGCCGCATCGTCAACATCACCGGCAAGTCGGAGCCGGACGGCATCAACGGTGCCTTCTGCGCCAAGGCCGCCATTCATTCCTGGGCCAAGGGACTCTCCCGTGAAGTCGGCAAGCACGGCATCACGATCAACTCGATCCCGCCCGGCCGCATCATGTCCGAGCAGATCCGCCGCAATTACACGCCCGAGTACCGGCAATGGCAGGCGGACAACGAGATCCCGGTCGGCCGCTACGGCGAGCCGGAGGACGTCGCCAACCTGGTGTGCTTCCTGGCCTCGCCGCTGGCCGGCTACATCTCGGGCGCCGTCATCCCTGTGGACGGCGGGCTGCGACGCTATCAGTTCTAGCGTCGGCGGCGATGCATGCATCGACTTGGCAGGAGAAATCCGTACCAAGTCGATTTCCACCAAAGATTGTCGCTGCGCCGACGTTCATGCTGCATTCAGCGACATGACACTTTCACGACAGAATTATTACAGCGGAAGTTCCTGACGCGCCTGCAAGCGTGAGCTCGACTTTGCAAGTCCATGCGATTGTGTGAGCACGGATCGAGCAGAGTGCTGCCTCTTTCGGCCGCAGCCGCGCGCTTTCGTGTTCATGTGCAATTCATGGCAACCCCGCGATGATCATGACATCGTGCATTGCGTATCGTCTCGGGAGCCGCGCGTGGCAGAAATGGGCACAACTTTGATTGGTCGGTCCGACGTCGACGTTTCGATCATCATGCCCTGCCTCAACGAGGCGGGCTGCCTGCCGGCGTGCATCGCCAATGCGCGCGAAGCGCTGGAGATGATGCGCCAGCGCTTTGGCCTCAGCGGCGAGATCGTCATCGCCGACAACGGCAGCACCGACGGCAGCCCGGCGATCGCCGAGAAGCTGGGCGCCCGCGCGATCCACGTGCAGCGGCGCGGCTACGGCGCGGCGCTGGCGGGCGGCGCCACGGCTGCCTATGGTCGCTTCCTGGTGATGGGCGACGCGGACGGCTCCTACGACTTCCGCGACGCGGTGGCGATGGTCGGCAAGCTGATGCAAGGCGCCGATCTATGCATGGGCTCGCGCTTCCAGGGGGGCATCGAGCCGGGCGCCATGCCGTGGAAGAACCGCTACATCGGCAACCCGATTCTGACCGGCATTCTCAATATCCTGTTCCGGGCCGGCATCAGCGACGCGCATTGTGGCATCCGGGCCCTCACGCGCAACACCTTCGACCGCCTGCAGCTGTCCGGCGACGGCATGGAGTTCGCGAGCGAGATGGTCATCAAGGCGGCTCTGCTGGGATGCACCATCGCCGAGGTGCCGGCCACCCTCTCGCGCGACCTGCGCGACCGCCCGCCGCATCTGCGCCCGTGGCGCGACGGCTGGCGCCACCTGCGCTACCTGCTGATGCTGAGCCCGACCTGGCTGTTCGCCGCGCCGGCCGCGCTATTCGCCGGCCTGGCGCTCGGCATATTGGCTCTGGCCGGCATCGACACCCTGCAGGGGTCGTTCTCCTACGTCGGCAACTACTGGATCATCCTGGCCGGCGGGCTGCTGACGGTCGCGCATTCGGCAGTCCTGCTGGCCGCCGCCGGCAATCTTTACGGCGTCCGCGAGGGCTATCGGCGGCGCAGCGACCGGTCCATGGTGTTCGCGCGCTGGGTCTCGCTGGAGATGATGCTGGTCGTCGGGGCCATCTGCCTGGTGGTCGGCGGCAGCATCCTCGCCGGTGTCGTCGGCTATTGGTCGGCGCAACGGTTCGTGCCACTGTTGAACGTCCTGCCCGCCGTGCTGGGCACCTCGTTGCTCGTCATCGGTGCACAGAACATTCTTGGCGGCTTCCTGATTGCGATCGTCAACGGCAACGACGCCGACTTCATTCGGCCCGCGCCCATCCCTGCGTCGGCCGCCGCGGTGCCGGCAAGGGCAGTTGCTCCGAGCCTGGTTCCCAATGAAGTTGCTTGATGGCGGCGCCGAAGGCGGATGATGGCCATGCGGGTGTTGATCGGGAGCGCCTACTTCGAGAGCCATCGCGGCGGCATCGAGATCGTCGCCGGCCGGCTGGCGCGCGAGCTGCAGCGGCGCGGCGCCGAGGTCACCTGGTTCGCCACCGACAGTTCGCTGCCGCCGGACGCTGGGTCCGGCATTGCCGCTTCCCTGCCGATCCAGGCCTGGAACATCACGGAGCGCAGGCTCGGCATTCCGCTGCCGCTGCCGGGACCCGGCGGCATCGCAGCCATTTGGCGCCACGTGCGAGCCGCCGACGCGGTGCTGCTGCATGACAGCCTGTACCCGACCAACGTCGTCGCCATGCTGGCGGCCCGCTGGCACCGCAAGCCGGTCGTGCTCACGCAGCACATCGCCGGCATCCAGTATCGCAACCCGCTGCTGCGCGGGATCATGCGTGCCGCCAACGCGCTGATCGCCCGGCCGATGCTCGCGGCCGCCGATCAGGTGGTATTCATCAGCCAGGCGGTGGCCGCGCAATTCAGGCACGTGCGGTTCAAGGCCGAGCCGCGGCTGATCTTCAACGGCGTCGATACCGATGTCTTCCGGTTGCCGCCTGCCGGCTTCGACAAGGCTGCGGCCCTAGCCTCCCACGGCCTTCCGGTCGATCGGCCTCTCGTGCTGTTCGTCGGCCGCTTCGTCGAGAAGAAGGGCCTGCACCTGATCGAGCGCCTCGCACGCCGGCGGCCCGACCTGACGTTCGCGCTGGCCGGCTGGGGGCCGATCGATCCGACCGGCTGGCGGTTGCCCAACGTGCACGTGCTCTCCAACCTGCAGGGCGAAACGCTCGTCCCGCTCTACCAGTCGAGCGACGTGTTCCTGCTGCCGTCGGTCGGCGAGGGATTGCCGCTGGTGCTGCAGGAGGCGCTGGCGTGCGGCCTGCCGGTGATCTGCGGACAGGAGACGGCCGCCGCGGACCCGGGCGCCAGGGCCCGTATCGAGGGCGTGGCCATCGAAGGCGCCGACCCCGACACGGCGGTTGCCGCGCTCGATGCGCGCATCGATCGCGTGCTCGCTGACAACTCGGGAGTTCGCCGCGCGGCCAACGCCGAGGCGCGCCACGCCTACGTGCGTGCGCGCTACAGCTGGAGCGAAGCCGCAAGGGCCTATCTCTCCATCATGACAGGCCTCGTCGAGAAGGCCCCGCCGCTTGCCGTTGGCCAAGTTTTAAGGACGCCGTAGGACCCCCATGACGACGCCCGCCGCCACCGCCTCCGTCAGCAGGTATCTCCCGCTGCGACCGCGCGCGAAGTCCGCGCCGGCCTTCGAGCAGCAGCGCCGGCTGCAGCCGCGTCTGTGGGATACCGACTGGCTGGTCCTGCGCGGCATGCGCGCGGCCATCGATGACATGGCCTACCGCATCGCCACGCCCGGCAAGGTCGCGCTCGACTTCGGCGCCGGCGCCATGCCCTATGCCGAGCTGTTCACGGCGCGCGGCGTCACGTATCGCGGCGCCGATCTCGGCGACGCGCACGATGTCGAAATCCGCGGCGATGGCACACTTGCCGCAGCGGACCGGAGCACCGACTTGGTCGTGTCCTTCCAGGTACTCGAACACGTGCGCGACATCGACACCTATCTCAAGGAAGCCGGCCGCGTGCTGCGCGACGACGGTCTGATGCTCTTGTCCACGCACGGCACCTGGCTCTACCACCCGCATCCGGAGGACCACCGCCGCTGGACGCGCGAGGGCCTGATCGGCGAGATCGAGCGACGCGGCTTCCAGGTGACCGACTGCATCGCCGTGGTGGGGCCGCTGGCCTGGACCACCATGGTGCGGCTGACCTGCTTTGCCGTGGCGTTGCGGCGCGTGCCTCTGGTCGGCAAGGGCCTTGCTGCTGCAGTCGCCGTCGTCATGAACCTAAAGCCGCCATCGAGGACTGGGTGACGCCCCCCTGGGTCACCAAGGACAACGCCTGCGTCTATGTCACCCTGTCGCACCGATCGCCGGTGAGCCGATGAGCCAAACCGCCCTCGCCCCGGCCGACCTGTCGCTCGCTACGGTGCAAACCCTGATCGCGCGGCACATCCCCCTCTATGGCAAGCGCGCCCCGACCTACCAGACCGTGCTGCTGCAGGGCTTCAGCGCGCTCTGGGACCCGGCGCACGCCCGCGTGCTCGACGTCGGCGGCGGCACCGGCATCATCGCCCAGGCCATGAAGGATCTGTTCGGCATCGCCCACGTCACCTCCGTCGATGTCGAGGATCGCTTCCTCAAGTCGCTCGACATCGAG